>NZ_JBHMBS010000002.1:0-650881 GCF_042428775.1 Streptosporangium vulgare
CCGGCCACCGACTCGACGCCCGAAACGGCAGCCGCCTAAGATCAGCCCGCGGCACCTACCTCGTCGAGCCTTTTACACCGCTCCGAGGACGCGACCCAAACCGTGACGACCTGTAGGCGACGTAGCCACAAGGCAAGCTTGCTGTCTCCTCCACGGTCGGATCCAGCTCGACGACATGGCGAACATGGCTGATGATCGAGGCCGTCGGATCGCTCGCATCCGTGACGCCATCGCCAATCATCCAGTCGTTCTCTTCGTCGTGGATCACGATGAGTACAGGAAACTCACCACTTACAACCGTGCGCTGAACCACTGCTCCCAACTCCGGAGGGAACCTGTCATCAGGAAACGGGAAGGGTGTATCTCTGATGACCTCACTCATGATGGAGAGTCTTCCAGGCGTGCCCGTTGCGTGCCCGTCAGGAGGGTGGAACAAGGGGGACTCGCGGGGAACCACGGGTACTCGCCCCGCTCCCCCGCAGGTCAGCGTCTTCCCAGCTCAGCAGCCAGGGGTAATAGAGACTTCCCAAGCTGACAGCGCGGGTTCGATTCCCGTCACCCGCTCCAAGACCGAAGGCCCGGCTCAAGAATGTGATCTGGAGCTGGGCCCTTCCTCGTTCCCCTGGCGCCGGCGACTCCCCGAGCAAGCCTCTAACGGCTGAAGACCGCTACCGCGGAAGGAACAGCGGAAGCCTACGGTCTGAGCCTCGAAGTTACGCCTGCGACTTATGCGTTCGTGAGCTGTCGGTGATGCACTGTTAGGGGCTCGATTTCAGTGGTGTCGTCGTCGACGACGAGCTCGACGCGGAACCGAACCCCCATTGCCGCCCCAAGGCGCAGCAGTGTCGCTATATCCGGAATGCCACCACCGCCCTCGATGCGAGACAGGGCGGGCTGTGACATCCCGGAGCGCTCCGCTACGACCTTCTGAGACAAGCCTCGGCGCTTACGGATTTCACTCACTACCACTCCGGGATCGGCTATCACCATCCCGCCGACGTGCACTGTGGCAAGGCCGGCATGGTCCGCGATCGGCGCGCCCACGTCCTGTCCAGTGCCCAGGCCGCCTATCCCGAGCGTTTCGCCTCCGGCGGCACGCCCACCCCGCCCGGCCTGCCCGGACCGGCATGGATCAACAAGCCCAACGACCTAGACCAGAAGGACGAACAAGAAAAGCCGACACAGAATTAGACCAGCTCAGCTGCCCTGATCAAATTGACAGGTTCCGGGACGCTGCCCCGGAAAGATCTGGCCGAGCGTGGTCGCCTGTGTCTTCGACGAGCATGATGATGGTCGTCTGGTCTTGCAACGAGGATCGACGACCCGGCGGTTGAGCGTGCCCCTGGGGCATGAGCTGGGCTCGATCCAGGACGATCCGGCGCGACATCAGAGGAGGACCTGGGCATGGCCTGGAGCACGCGACAGCTCGCCGACCTCGCCGGCACCACCGTCAAGACGGTGCGGCACTATCACCGAATGGGGCTGCTCAAGCTGCCCGACCGAGCGCCCAACGGGTACAAGCAGTATCAGACGACGCACTTCGTCCGGCTGCTTCAGATCAAGCGGCTGACCGAGCTCGGACTGTCGCTCGCCCAGATCCGAGCGATGGGGAGTGCGGACGAGGAGCCCGACGAAGCCATCCGCGTGCTCGACGCCGAACTGGCAGGCACGATCGAGCGCCTGCAACGGATCCGCGCGGAGTTGGCGGTCATCCTCGAGTACCGGGTCCCCCTGGACACCCCGGTGCCGTTCGGCCCGGTCGCCGAAGGACTGTCGGAGCGGGACCGGGCCTTGCTGACCGTGTTCTCGGGGGTGCTCAAGGACGACGCGCTCGACGACCTCCGTCAGCTGATGACAGAGGTCACCGGGGGCAAGGCCGAGGACGAGTTCTACCACCTCCCAGCGGACGCCGACGACGCGACGATCGAGGCCGTCGCGCGCCATCTGGCCGAGTCGATCCGGCGGAGCCAGGCCCGGTTCCCCTGGATGGCGGACCCCGGCTCCGCGGCGACGCACAGCCCGGGCTTCACCGAGGCCGCGATCGGGTCCGCTTTCGCCGAGCTGTTCAACGCCGCCCAGCTGAAGGCACTCGCTCGCGCCCAAGCGCTGATCGAGGAGACGGAGCCGCCAGGGAGGCGGGAACCGTGAACCTCTTCAAGCCCCGCCAGGCTCACGTGGAGTGCCCGTCCTTCTCCTACAGCCGGTGATCGTCGCGCTCGCCGGTGCCATCAACGCACCAGGACCGCGTACGGCCACGCAGCGGTAAGAGGCGATCGACCCCGTCCCCGACAAGATCGCGGCACTCATGCGTGAGATCTCGACCGCGGGGAGGCTCGTCGAACGGCTCAGTATCCGATGCTGTGGTACAGCAAGCTCGCACTGTTGTGGACGACGTGGATGACCACGGCCGGCCAGATCGAGCCGGAGAGTCGGAACAGCAGCCCGGCGCCGAGCCCGACGACGAACGCGATCGGCATGATGCTGTTGACGCCGTGCGCGACGGCGAAGACCGCCGCGCTCACGATCACGCCGATCCAGGTGCCCCAGCGGAACAGGAAGCTCGCGAACACGCCGCGGAACAGGACCTCCTCGCCGAAGGGCGTCAGCAGGCCGCCGAGCACGATCGTCACCACGAGGGAGAGCGCGCCCGCGCGCGCAGCGTCGCGATAGCCCTCCTGGAGGCTCTCCGACCCGGGGAAGAACGGGTCGAAGATCGCCGAGACCGGCCAGCTGAGCGCGAAGCACGCGAGGCCGATCGCGATGGCCGCGAGCAGCCAACCAGGATGAACGCGCCGCATCCCGAACGGGCGGACGTCGCGGATGCGGATGAGCACGGCGACGGCGAACGCTCCGAGCGGCGCGAGGCCCGAGACAAGGAAGTTCGCCTGGCCGGGCGAGACCGGGGAGCCGGCCGGCAGCAGGTAGGCGATCGTCGCCCCGACCCCGTACAGGATCGCGGCCGCGAGCACGGCGACGCCGAGCTCGGGCCAGCCGGGCCGGGCGGGCGTGCGGCGGCTCTGGTTCATGGGGGCTTCATTCACGGTGTTCATGGCAACGAGTCTCATCCGTGCCCTAAGGGCATGGTCAAACCGACGGTCCCCACCATGGAAGTGGGCTTACATCGACCGCATGGGCGTTGTTGTGCTTGGCGCCTGCTTGCGGCTGAACTCCGGCCCCAGTCTCGCGCCCGCTGGTGGTCGCAGCCAAGAGCAATGAGATCCCCGCGTTCACGCTCTTGCTGTCCAGGCTTGACCTCACCAGCGGGGTCAGCACCGCCGACGCCCTGCACACCCAGCACGAGCACGCCCGGCAGATCGTCGCGGCCGGAGGGCACTACCTGTTCATCGTCACGGACAACCAGTCCGCGCTGCTGCGCCGGCTCAAGGCTCTGCCCTGGCGCGAGGCCATCCTCAACGACCGCACCGACGAGACCGGGCACGGCCACCGCGAGATCCGCCGCATGAAGATCTGCGCCGTCCGCCCGGGCCTGCCCTTCCCCCATGCCGCCCAGGCCATCCAGATCAAACGCCGCCGCACCGACCACACCACCGGCAGACGGGGCTTCCCCCTGGCTGAGCGGAGCCCTCGGCGAGGTCGGCATCGGTGTCGCACGCACCGACACCTTCCTCGGCTCGCGATATCGCAGAATCGCCAAACGAAGAGGAAAACGCCGAGCTTTGGTCGCCGTCGGCAACTCCGTCCTCACCATCGCATGGCATCTGCTATCCGACCCCGACGCCCGCTTTCACGACCTCGGCGCGGGCTTCTACGAATCCCGCCTTAACAAAGATGGTGTTCCGACTTCCCCCTTCCCCGGCTTCGGCTCCGTCGAGGATGCCCGACTGTTCTGCCAGGAGTTCTACGCCTGGTACAACCACGAGCACCATCACTCCGGGGTCGGCTGTCACCGCCCGGTTGACGTGCACTACGGCCGCGCTGTCGCCGTCCGCGATCGGTGGGCCGTCATCCTGGCCGCCGCTCAAGCCGCTCACCCTGGACGCCACACCACCGGCGGCACGGCCCCCCCCACCCCGCCCGATCTGCCTGGTCCCGGGTGGATCAACAAGCCCAAGAACGAGAACCAGAAGGACACCACAGAGAAGCCGACACAGAATTAGCCAAACTTAACTGCCTTGATCGAATTGGCAGGTTCCGCCCATGTTGTGAGGTGGAGTCGGGGCGACAGCCGTGCAATTAGCGTGCAATTAGACAGGGTGACGAGGGGGCAACCACGGTCACTCACGACCAGTCGAACCCCCAGCTCAGCCGTCTCACCTGCCGTGCTCGATGCACTTCCCAAGCCGACAGCGCGGGTTCGATTCCCGTCACCCGCTCCACACTTCAAGGCCCAGGTCAGGGATGGATTCCTGACCTGGGCCTTAGTTGTTTCCAGGGCTGTTCGATCTTCTCGGGCCATTGGCTCTCGTTGCTCCCACCGCTCCGTCATGCTTGTCATCGCGCGCAGCTCAGACCTTGATGACGATGACGCGTCCGCCGCACAGGGCGGCGAGGTCCTCCGGGTCGGAGGTGAGAACCGTAACGGGGCCGGGGGCAGCGAGGGCGGTTGCGCTGAGCATCGCATCGATGGCGTACTTGTGCCCGTGCAGGCCGGCGCCAGACAGAAGTGTGGCGGCGTGGCGGGCGATCGGTTCGGTGACCGGTTCAACGACAAGGCGGGACAGCGACCACTCCAGAGCCGGCCGGTTGATGCGGGGGTGGACCACTTCGACAAGGGTGGCGGCGGAGGTGATGACGCGGAGGTCGTCGGCGCGGGCGAGGGCGAGCCATGTGGTGACCGTGCGGTCACGCAGGACGACTTTGGCCAGTCCCTCGCTGTCGAGGACCAGCGTGCCGCCGGGGGTGGCGGGAGAACGGGTCATGCAGCGTCCGCCCCACCTTGGGCCTGCCCCTGCCGGGCCTGGTTGAGTTGGTCGCGCAGGGCCTGGACTTCGTCGTCGGCAATGGGGCCATGCTCGGCCTCGGCGACCTGGATGAGTTCGCTGAGGTTGTCGCGCTCGATCTGGCGGGCGACGGCGGCGGCGACGTAGGCAGAGAGACCGGAAGGGCCGCTCCGGGACCGTGCGGCCTCCGCGATGTCACGCGGCATGGTGATCGAATACTTGCCGGTAGGCTCACTCATACTCTCTATCCTACCTTCTATGCCCCTGGCAGCGATGGCCGCACCCAGCGGGAATGAGCACCAGGTCTGTCCCGCATCCACTTCTCGATCTTGGTTACTCGTCCAGGTCTCCTGGGCGGCGTTGATCACGTGCCTGATCCGTGCCAGAACAGGCGGAGAACACCAGTCATCCACAGGGACTCACGGGGAACCACACCTCGTCTACCCACACACCTGCTTTCCCAGCTCAGCCCGCCAACATCAGCAGCCGATTCCCAAGCTGACAGCGCGGGTTCGGTTCCCGTCACCCGCTCCAGACGAAAAGGACCAGGTAACAGACGGTTTTCCGATCCGGGCCTTGATTGTTTTCAGGGCCATGTCGGTCTTCCGCGCCCGTTACGTACCCGATCCCGATGGATCTTCTTGCCTGAGGGCTGGTATGCGCGTCGCGGATCAAAGGGGCGCGGGTCAAAGGGGCGCGGGTCAAAGGGGCGCGGGTCAAAGGGGCGCGGGTCAAGAGCGAGAACGGGTGGAGGGCTCGGTGAAGCCTAAACTTACGTCATGCCCATCTACCTGAGCCTGCTCGACGGTGTGCGGTGGCGGGGGCAGCCGGTGGTCGGCGAAAGGGCTCAGGCGCTGCTCGCAGCCCTCGCCCTCGCCTGCCGGACCGTGAACGCGGACCAGCTCGTCGCGGAGGTCTGGGCGGACAGCGAACCGGCCAATCCAACGAAGGCGCTGCAGGTCCTGGTGTCCCGGACCAGGTCGATCGTGGGGCCGGAGGCGCTGGTCACGGAAGGGGGCGGCTACCGGCTCGAGGTTCCGCGCGACCTGGTCGACGCCGGTCGGCTCCACGGTCTGGCGGACCGGGCGCCGAGACTGCTCGTCGAGAATCCGGCCGCCGCCATCGTGGCGGCGGAGGAGGCGCTCGCGCTGGGCATCGGGGCGCTGCCGCCCGAGGGCGACGGCCCGCTGGCCGAGGTGCGCCGGTGCGCGGAACGCGACCTGGCGTCCGCGCGGGTCGTGCTCGCCCGGGCCCGTAGCCGGAGCGGCGACCACGGCCCCGCCCTGCCCGAGCTCGAGGAGGCCGTGCGCGTCCGCCCCGAGGACGAGGGGCTGCTCGCCGACCTCCTGCACAGCGAGGCGGCGGTGCGCGGAACGGGCGCCGCGCTCGACCGCTTCGAGCGCTACCGGTCGGACCTGCGCGACCGGCTCGGCGCCGACGTCGGCCCGGAGCTGCGGCGGATCCATCGTGAGCTGCTGGCGCTCGACAGCCCCGTGCGTGCCGGCGTGCGGTTCGACGCGACCCCGCTGCTCGGCCGCGACGACGACCTCCGACGGGTGCGGGCACTGCTCGCCACCTCCCGGGTGGTCTCGATCCTCGGTCCGGGAGGGCTCGGCAAGACCCGGCTCGCCCATGCCATCGCCCGTGAGGCCCAGCAACCGGTGGTGCACTTCGTCGAGCTGGTCGGCGTGACCGCGCCCGAGGACCTGGTCGGTGAGGTCGGCTCGGCGCTCGGCGTCCGCGACTCGGTGACCGGACGCCGCACGCTCACCCCGCGACAGCGCGCCGACATCCGTGCGCGGATCGCCCAGCAGCTCGATCTCGCCCCCACGCTGCTGGTGCTCGACAACTGCGAGCATCTGGTGGAGGCTGTCGCCGACCTGGTCGCCTATCTGGCCGCGACCACACGGGAGCTGCGCGTCCTCACCACAACCCGCTCGCCGCTGGCGATCGCCGCCGAACGCGTCTATCCGCTGCCCCAGCTGGGAGCCCGTGAGGCCGTCGAGCTGTTCCACGACCGCGCGACCGCCGCCCGGCCCGGTGTGCGCCTCGACGAGGACGACGTGCGCGCCGTCGTGGTCCGCCTGGACGGCCTGCCGCTCGCGATCGAACTGGCCGCCGCGAAGGTGCGGGTGATGTCACCGGCCGAGATCGCCCGCCGGCTGGAGGACAGGTTCACGCTGCTGCGCGGCGGCGACCGGAGCGCCCCCTCCCGGCACCAGACGCTGCTGGCGGTGATCGACTGGTCCTGGAACCTCCTCGGCGAGCGGGAGCGCCGGGCCCTGCGCCGCCTCTCGGCCTTCCCGGACGGCTTCGTCCTCGACGCGGCGGAGGAGGTACTCGGCGACGACGCTCTCGGCGACGTCGAGGAGCTCGTGGAGCAGTCCCTGCTCACCGTCGTGGAGACGGCCGACGGTGTCCGGTACCGCATGCTCGAGACGGTGCGCGAGTTCGGCCGGATGCGGCTGGACTCGGCAGGCGAGACCGTCGGGGCGCGCGCCGCCGTACGCGGGTGGGCCGTAGGGTACGCCGACCGGCACGGTGTCCGGCTGTACTCGCCGGAGCAGGTCGACGCGATGGACCGGCTGCGTCCGGAGGAGACGAACCTCGCCGACATCCTGCGAGAGGCACTCACCGAGCCCGACCCCGAAGCGGTCGTGGTGCTGTTCTCCGCGCTGGGCGGCTACTGGACGATCCGCGGGGACCACCCGCGCAGCATCGTCCTCACCCCGGCCGTCACCGCCGCGCTGAGCGGCTGGGCGCCTCCGCCCCGGCTCCTCGACCGGACCCGGCTGGCCCTGAGCATCGCGCTGTTCGGCACCGTCGTCTTCCCCTTCGAAGGGTCCGGGACACTGACGCGGCTGCTGTCCGGGCTGGGCGTCGACTCGGCGAACCCGGCCGTCCGGGCGCTGGTGACCACCCTGCTCACCATGGTGTCGGATCCCGAGGGCGGCCTGGACGAGCTGGCCGCCGATCCCGATCCGCTGATCCGCCGGATCGCGCTGCACTGGCTGAGCCACGGCCGGGAGAACGTCGGCGACCCGGCCGGCGCGATCGAAGCCGCCCGAGCCGCCCTCGAACTCACCGGCGACGACGGCGGCCCCTGGCACCGGGCGGTGCTGCACACCCAGCTGGCCGGCCTGTACGCGCACCTCGATGACTCCGCGTCGGCGTCCAGGCATGCCACCCAGGCGCTCCCGGTGCTCGAACGCCTCGGGGCGGTGGAAGACGCAGTCCAGATCCGCGCCGCCCTCGCCATGACGGCGCTCGCCGAGGGGCGCCGTGACGAGGCCGCACGGATGATCGACCACCTGGAGACGCTCACTTCCCAGAGCGCCTACGGCGCGGTCCTGTCGATCGCCACCGCCAGAGCCGAGCTCGCCCTCGCCGACGGCGACATCGCCGGAGGGCTGCGGAGGCACCGCGAGACCGCCGAGATGCTCCGGAACCTGCGCGGCCCGGGCACTCCGGACGGTTTCCCACCGTGGGCCGTCCTGAGCGAGGTCATCACGCTCGCCGCCTTCGCACAGTACGGCGAGGGCGACGACGGCGCGGACCTCTTCGAGTCGCTGCGGGCCGAAGTCCTGGCCGCGTCCGACCTGGACCAGGCTTTCCGGGACCTCCCGGTGCTGGGGATGGTGTTCGCCGGGCTGGGCATCTGGGGTCTGCGGAAGGGGGCGCTGCCCGCCGAGGAGGCGGTCCGGCTGCTCGTGCTCGCCGACCGGTTCGCCTACAACCGGTTCACCCCGACGATGCGGTGGTCGGTGCTGTCCGCGCACGCCGAACGGGTCGCCCCCGGCGCCATCTCCCGGATCGAGGCCGAATACGGAGAACGACGCGGCCCCGGCCTGCTGGCCGAGGCCCGTACCGTCCTGGAGCGGGTGGCCTGACACCGCCTACATCTTGCGGGAGTAGGAGCGAACCGCCAGTGGAGCGAAGATCGCGACGATGACCACGCAGCCGAGGACCGCCCAGCCCACCTCGGCCGTCACGGCTCCGTCGTTGAGCAGGTCGCGCACCGCGGAGACGACGTGCGACACCGGGTTGACCTTCACGAACGCCTCCAGCCAGCCGGGCAGCGTCTTGGCGGGGACGAAGACGTTGGACAGGAAGGTGAGCGGGAACATGATCATCATCGAGATGCCCTGGACACTCTGCGCCGAACGCGCCATCGTGCCAAGCCAGGTGAAGATCCACGCCAGCGACCAGCCCGCGATCACGGTGAGCGCGATGCCCCCGATGCAGCCGAGCACACCGCCGCCAGGGCGGTAACCGATGAGCAGGCCGGTGACGAGCGTCAGCACCGACGCGATGCCGTAACGGATCAGGTCGGCGATCATCGGGCCGGCCAGGGGGGCGATCCTCGCGATCGGCAGGGACTTGAAGCGATCGAAGACCCCCTTGTCCATGTCTTCGCGCAGCTGCACGCCTGTCGCCATGCAGACGGTCAGGGCCGTCTGGGCGAGGATGCCGGGGATCAGCGTCGGAAGGTAGTTCGACACGCTGCCGGAGATCGCGCCGCCGAAGATGAACGCGAACATCGCGGTGAACAGCAAGGGCTGTATGAGGACGTCGAAGAACTGCTCGGGTTTGCGGCGCATCTTCTTCAGGGCTCGCCATGCCATCGCCAGGACCTGGACCCAGGTCGCCTGGAGCGAACTGCGGGACGTGGTGCGGGCGACCACGGCAGACGGGTCGATGCGCTGGGGGTCGAGGGTGGTCGGGGTCATGGTGCTCGTGGTCATCGGACCGCCTCCATCTGGGGTTCGTCGGCGCTGTGGCCGGTCAGCGCCAGGAAGACCTCGTCCAGCGTCGGCTTGGCGACGCTTACCGAGGAGATGCCGAGACCTGCTTCTCGCAGGCCGATCAGGACGTCCGCGGCCCGGTCGGGGTCGGGGAGAGGGATGTTCATCCGTCCTGATTCCGGGGACAGGACCGGGTCCTCACCCAGCAGTCGGCCGACGATGCTCGCGGCCAGGGCGATGTCGGAGCCGTCCGCGAGCCTGAGCTGCAGGGTCGAGTCACCGACCTGGGTCTTCAGGGCGTCGGGGGTGTCTTCGGCGACCTTCCGGCCTCGGTCGATCACGGCCACGCGGTCGGCCAGCTGATCGGCCTCGTCCAGGTACTGGGTGGTGAGGAGGATCGTGGAACCGTCGGTGACCAGCTCGCGGATGGTGTCCCACATCTGGCCCCGGGTTCTCGGGTCGAGGCCGGTCGTGGGCTCGTCCAGGAAGATCAGGGGCGGGCGGGTGATCAGGCTCGACGCCAGGTCCAGCCGGCGGCGCATGCCGCCGCTGAAATGGGCCAGGGGACGGTCGGCCGCCTCCTGGAGGTCGAAGCGTTCGAGCAGGTCACCGGCGATGCTCTTGGCTCGGGTGCTCGTCAGGCCCTGCAGGCGGGCGAACAGCCAGAGGTTCTCCCGGCCGGTCAGATCCTCGTCCACCGAGGCATACTGGCCGGTGACGCCTACCAGCTGCCGGATCCGGTGAGGTTCCCGCCGGACGTCGACACCGAAGATCTCCGCATGGCCGCCGTCGATCGGGAGCAGGGTGGTGAGCATCCGGAGCATGGTGGTCTTACCCGCCCCGTTGGGGCCCAGGACTCCGAAGATCTCGCCTTGCCGTACGTGAAGGTCGATTCCGTCCACGGCCCGGAAGTCTCCGAAGGTCTTGACCAAACTGTCGGCCCGGACGGCGCTGAGGTCCGCCATGGCGCGTCTCCTCTCTCCGCCGGGTATCTCCCGGCGTCCGAGGAAAGCTTCCGCGTTGCCGGCTTCGTCACGGCTTCACGCTGGTTTCGCTGCTGACGTGGCGGTTTCACCGGCTCCGGTGTCCTTCTCCACCACGGCATGTTTTCGCCGCCGGGTGGCTGGATCCGATGTTCCCTGACTGGACCGGCGGCGATGATCCAGAACAACTGCGGGAACCTCGAAGAGCTCGGCATGCTCCGTGAGGCGGCGTGGGCGCCGGTCCCGGTCGGCGGGCCGTGTGGCGGGAACGCGGACCGCCCGCCGTACGCGGCACCCGCCGTACCCGGCCTCATCCACCGACCAAGGACACGCCGTCGACGACCCCGCTACCGCGTCCCCCCAGAAGGCAGCTCGGGCAAGGCTCCTGTGGCCACCCGGTTCCCGCATCGCGGGCAATGCCTCCATCGAGGAGCTTGTGAAAAGATCGTGGGATGCTGCGACTCACCGATTTCATCATCGACTGCCCGGACACGATGAAGCTGGCGGCCTTCTACTCCGAGGTGACGGGACGGCCGGTCAAGGAAGGCAGCGACGAGAGCTGGGCCGGCATCAAGTTCGGCGAGGTCGAGCTGGCCTTCATCCGGGTGGACGACTACCGCGCTCCGCAGTGGCCCGACAGCGAGCACCCCAAGCAGTTCCACCTCGACTTCGAAGTGGACGAGATCGAGTCCGAGCAGCGCCGCGTCCTCGACCTCGGCGCGACGCTGCGGCAGGACTTCATCGGACCCAACGGCTACGGCTGGCGGATCTACACCGACCCGATCGGCCACCCCTTCTGCCTGTGCCGCAACAAGGGCGTCACCTGGACCGACCAGGGCCCGATCTGGCCCAAGCGCGACTAGCGGCTGTCTCAAAGCCACATGCCCTGCCGCGCGACGACTTTGAGGCAGGTCCTGGCTACGCTGATCTTCGTGCACCGACCTGCGGAATCATCCTGACCCGCACCCCTGTTTTCCCTGCTCAGGATGGCAGGGTCAGTAGATGATCCCCGAGCTGACAGCGCGGGTTCGATTCCCGTCACCCGCTCCACGCTTCAAAGCCCAGGTCGGGGATGGGTTCCCACCTGGGTCCTGGTCGTTTCCAGGGACGTTCGGATCTCCGTGGGTCTCCGTGGGTCGTCAACTCGATGATCACTTGATGGGCGTCTTGCCGGGTCTGCCGCCGAAGCGCCAGGGATGCGACTCCGTACGGCCGTCGGCGCCGACAGGCAGCAGCGTCGCGGCGGCTTCCCGGTCCGGCGCCTCCACCATGGCCGCCCGGCCGATCCGTGTCTCGCCGTCGAGGGAGAGCAGCTCGCCGTACACGATCAGGTGTTTCGACGGGGCCGGCGCGGGGCCGGACCCGCCCGTGGTGATCACCAGGAACCGGCCGTAGCCGTCGACGGCCTCGGTGAAGTCCCACATGGTGCGGCCCAGGACGTTGTGAAAGCGGCACAGCAGCACCGACTCGAAGACGCCGGCGCGGTAGTACGGCTCTTCGTAGGCGAAGGTACGGGCGGCCTCCTCGTCAGGAAGATCGACGATGTGCAGGCTGCCCGTCGACTCGGCGTCGTCTCCATGGCCGGTCAGCGTGGGACCGCGGGCGACCAGCAGTTCCCCGTACCCGTCCATGAAGGACCAGTGCTCGCCGTTCAGGCTCATCTTGAGCCCGAAGGAACCGGGGCGGTCACGGCCGTACACGAAATACTCCACGGTCGTTCAGGGTAGATGATCGTGACGGTACGCCCCTGGCGGCCTCGTGGAGGAAGAGCTCGGCCAGTGCGGGGGCCAGCACGAGCGTTGGTCCCGTCCCCGTCCGTTCGAATCCGATCCGTGTGCCGTCGCGTGACTTTGCCGTCGCCATGGTGATCCCTTCACCACAGTGGCTTCGGACGCTACGGAGCTCCGCCGACAATTCGGGACAGGGGAAAAGTCACAGGCATGTACGTCACAGGTCGTCAGCTCCCCTGTTCCACCCGCGCGATGAACAGGACGGGCTCGCCCGCCCGCGATCCGGACCACCCACCTTCCACGGGCAGCAGCCGGTCCACGTGCTGCGCCCCTGGACGGGGCACGATCCGGTCGATGGTGAGGAGGTCGCCGGTCACCGGGCCGGCCGCGCGGACGGCGGCCTCCAGGGCGGCGGGCGCGATGCCGTGGGCGGGTGGGAAGGGGGTCGTCCACAGGTCGGCGGCCGTCACGGCGGGCAGCGGGTCGTTCGCCGTCCCGAGGACGAGCCCCGACCAGGCCAGGCGGCCGCCCCCGTGCGCCTCGACGACGAACGGGGCACTGTGCTCCTTGACGACGGGCGGGGCGGGGGGCAGGGGCGGGAGCTCGGGGGGTTCCTGCTGGTAGAGCAGGCGCATCGAACCGGCGACCGCGCCGTCGGCGGCGGTGATCGTGACGTGGACCGTCCAGCCCTCGTCCGTCATCTCACCCACTGCCGACGTGGTGAACCGGCCATCGTCCAGGACCGGCGCCGTCTCATCCACCGCCGACGTGGGGAACTTCCCACCGTCCAGGACCAGCGCCGACGGGTGTACCCGTATGTCACGGACCGAGGCCAGGTGCTGCAGCGGCCAGCCGGGCGGGACGACCCAGTCGGCGACCGAGCACGCCTGCTCCAGCAGTACCGACACCGGCAGCGCCGGTCGGCCGTCCACCGTGAAGTCGGCCAGGCAGGGGTGGGAGCCGGGCCGGTGGACGATCGAGCCGCGCAGTGAGCGGAAGGGGCGGAAGTCCTCGACCTCGCCGAGGAAATGCGCGAGGCCGTGCAGCCGGGGCAGGTCGGGGTGGCCGGTGAACAGCCAGAAGCCGCGCAGCTGGGTGGGCACCAGCGCGCCGCCCACCTGGCCGATGAACATGACCTCGCCGGTGCCGCCGGAGCGCAGCTCGTCGATCCAGCGGCGTACGCCCTCGGCGGGGTCGAGGGTGGACACGTAACGGACCGCCGCGTCGTAGTTGGCGATCACGCCCAGGCGCTCCCACGTCGGCCAGCAGAGCGTCTGCGTCGGCAGCCCGTACGTGTTGCGCGCCCAGAACCCCAGCCGCGACAGCGCCTCGTTGCCCGCCGCGTAGTCGATCTGACCGATCATGCCGCCCATGCGCCCGGCCAGCGACCCCACGTTGCAGAAGACCTTGAGCGCCGCCCGCCGCTCCGGGGTGGCGAGCACCGCCCTGGTCAGGGACGCGAACCCCGACACCTTCACCTCGACGGTGCGCACGACCTCCTCGGTGGTCTTCCCGTCGAGCCTGGTCGGCAGGTCGATGCCCGCGTTGTGCACCACCACGGCCGGGGCGGGGAGCCGGGCGAACAGGGCGTCCACCTGTTCCTGCCGGACGCAGTCGCACGCCTCGTACGCGATGCGCAGGCCGTCCCGTTCGGCGGCGGCCAGGTTGGCGGCGACCTGGCGCAGCTCCGACTCGCGCTTGAGCGCCGCCCGCGTCTCCCGCAGGGCGTCGGCGGTGCGGGCGGCGGCGATCCTGGCGCGGCGGTGGCCGTCGTAGCGGTCGTCCGGCAGCGTGAGCCAGTCCGCGGCGGGCAGCTCGTCGCGGCCCGTCACCACGACGCGGCAGCCGAACCGCTCGGCCAGCCCGCGCGCCAGGGCGAAGCCGACGCCGCGCGCGCCTCCCGAGATCAGCACCAGGTCGTCGGCGTCCAGGTCCAGGCGCGGCGGCGGTTCCAGGCTCGGCAGGGCGGTGAGCGCGTGGCGCACGCCCCGCCGGTAGCCGATCTCGAACAGGTCCCACGCCGCCAGCTCCGACTCCAGCAGCCCGGCGAGCCCGTCCGGGTCGGCGGAGTCGACGTCCAGTACCTTCACGGCGAGGTTGGGCAGCTCGCGGGGCAGGCACTTGGCGAACCCCGCCCAGATGCCGCCCAGAGGCGTGTCGATCGGCCCGTCGTCGTAGCCCATCAGGCCGCCCAGGTGGGTGACCGCGACGTAGCAGCATCGGTCGGCGCGCGACTCCGCCTGCCAGGAGGCGTAGCGGCGCTGCACCATGCGGGTGGTCCTGGCCAGCGCGTCCCGCCACTCGCCGCCGCCGAGCCGGTACGGGACGCCGGTGACGTTCAGGTCGACGATCCCGTCCCAGTCGTCGTGCTCCGGCTCGCGGCCGGGGGCGCACACGTCGGCGCCGAGGCGGCTCGCCAGCCGTACGGCCAGGTCGGTGTCCGAGCCGACGACCAGCAGCCGCCGCGCCACGGGGGACGGCGCCGGGAGCGGGTGCGGCACCGGCTCCCAGACCATGCGGCGCACGGGCCGCACGAAGGAGCCGGTCTCGAACGAGACCAGGTGCGGCCGGACCGCCGTCGCGGTCATGCCCGCTCCTGTACGACCGCCGGGAGCCCCGAGCTGGGGAAGAGAGTGATGTAGTGGCCGCTGCTCACCTGGCGCGCGCCCGGCAGCCGCAGCCGGTAGCGCCGCGACAGCATCGCCACCGCCGTCACCAGCGTCGCCATCGCCAGTCCCTTGCCGACGCACATGCGCCGCCCTCCCCCGAACGGCAGGAAGGCGTGCTTGTGCCGCTGGTCCTGGGCGTCGCCCAGGAAGCGCTGCGGGTCGTAGGCCTCCGGGTCCGCCCAGTGCTCGGGCGAGCGGTGCGTGCCGTACACGCTGAGCAGGACCGTCGTGCCCGCCGGGACGTGCCGCCCGGCCAGGGTGTCCGGCTCGACGGCGTCGCGGGGGAACTGCCAGACCGGCGGGTGCAGGCGCAGCGCCTCGTTCACCGCGGCCGTGGTCTGGGGCAGCTCGCCCAGCCGTTCGAGGTCGGGCGGCCCGTCGGCCAGCACCTCGTCCACCTCGCGCTCGACGGCGCGGCGGGCCTGCGGGTGGCGGGCCAGCTCGTACATGGTCCAGGCCAGCGCCTGACCGGTGGTGTCGGAGCCGGCCAGCAGCAGCGTGCGCAGGTTGTCCGACACCTCCGTGTCGGACAGTCCGGCGTCCAGCAGCAGCCCGGCGGCGTCCGTGCCGTGCTCTCCGGCGGCCCGCCGCTCCTCGATCACCTCGCGGATGATGGTGTCGAGCACCCGTTCCGACCACTTGCGGTCGCGGTGGTAGCGCGTCGGCACGAAGGACGGGATCAGCGCCGAGAGGCCCTTGATCGTGCTGGTGTATATGACCTTGTTGGCGATCGCGGCGGCCCTTGTGTAGTCGGTGCCCGACAGGTCACGGCTGACCAGCGCCATGCCCATGACCCGCGCGGACACGTCCATCAGGCCCGGCGCGACGTCCACGACCGCGCCCGAGGCGGCGTGCTCCGACCAGCTCCGCAGCAGTTTCTCCGTGGCGGTGACCGCCTCGCGGGCGCTGCCGGTCACCCGCCGCGGGGTGAAGGCCGGCTGCACCGCCTTGCGCGGGCCGCGCCAGTCGTCGGTGTCGAGCGTCAGCAGGCCCGACCCCATCATGCCGAAGAACCCCTGGTAGAGGGTGCCGCGCTGGTAGTTGTCCGGGTTGACGCGCAGCACCCGCTCGATCGCCTCCGGCTCGGTGACCTGGACGAACGGGATGGGCAGCTGGACCGACACCAGCGAGTCGCGCTCCTGCATGGACAGCGTGTAGGCCAGCGGGTCCTTGAAGTAGGGGATGGCGTCGCCGATCACCGGCAGCCCTCGCGGGCCGTGGGCGACCGGGCAGGTCCCTTCGGGGTTCATCGGCGCTCCTCGCGGTCGAATCGCTCGTCGAATCTCTCTCTGTCGACGTACTCGCCGGTCTCCTGGTCCACGTAGCCGACGATGGCGCCGATGATGTCCTTCACCTGCAGCAGTACCTCGCCGCTCGACGCGACCGCGATGGCCCGGTTGTCCGGTTCGGGGTCCTCCAGGTCGAGGTCGACCGGGGTGACGTACAGCTCCACCGGCTCGGTCAGCGCGGCCAGCGTCAGGTCGGTGTGCCCGCCGTACAGGTCGACGCGGCGGATCGAGCGGGGGATCGCGACCGGCGTCCAGCGGCCCGCCACCCGCTCCAGGACGGCGACGCGCACCAGGCCGTCCAGCGTCACGGACGGGACCAGCAGGTCGGGGAACCAGCGGCGCAGCGCGGGCGCGTCGAGCGCGAGCCGGCCGCGCCGTCCCAGCGGATGCGTGCGGGTGCCGGTCGTGGACTCGAACACCTCGCGCAGCAGGACGTCCGACCCCGGGACGTGGTACGGGTCGCGCAGCGGCCTGCTCCCGTGCTCGTCCCAGTGCGTCCACGAGGGGCCGGGCACCGGGGCGTCGCGCAGCCGTACCGTGACCGAGAAGTGCAGCCGGTCGCGGGCGACCGTGACGCCGTTCGGGGCGACCACGTCCCCCAGCACCCGAACGGCCACCACCGACTCGCGTTCGTCGGCGCGCAGCAGCCTGGCGGTGAGCCGCTTCACCTCCGGCCGGTCCGCGCGGTAGATGCGCAGGAACGACTCCAGCCGCAGGTCCTCGAAGACGACCGGCACCCGGCCCGGCACGAGGGAGACGGCGGCCTGTGCCGCCAGCTCCGGGACGAACGTGCCCGGCAGCGTCGGATACCCGCGGACCTGGTGGAGGTCGAGGTATCCGTCCCGGTCCAGGGAGAACGTCCGCTCGGCCACCAGCTCGGCGGCGTCGCGGCGCAGCACCCGGTCGATGTACGGCAGGGGCCGCGTCACGCCCGCCGAGAACTCCAGGAACTCCGGCACGGCGGCCCTGATCGCGGCCCGCTCCTTGGCGCCGAAGAACACGGTGACGGGCGCGTCCGGGGCCGCTGCCAGCTCGGCCATGAAGTGCTCGACGCCCTCCTCGGTCGGCGTCGGCGTGAACTCTCCGCTGCCCTCCAGGAAGTCGCGCATCAGCGGCGACGCGCCGAGGCCGATGTCGCGCCAGAGCGTCCAGCCGATGGTGAACTCGCCGGTGGCGTTCATCGCGGCCGTGTTGAGGAAGTCGTTGGCGGCGCCGTAGTCGGTCTCGCCGCGCTGGCCCGTCAGCCCGATGAACGAGCCGAAGTTGCACCACAGGCGCGGCTCGCGGCCCCGGGTCGCCTCCTTCAGGTTCAGGTACGTGCGCACCTTGAGGTCGCGCACCACCCGGAAGTCCTGGACGGACTTGGCGGTGACGTCGGAGGCCCGGTTCGTACCCGCGATGTTGAGCAGCAGGTCGATGGGGCCGTCCACGGTGGCGAGGGCCCGTTTGACCGCGTCGCCGTCGCGCAGGTCGCAGCGCAGGTAGCGGACTCGCCCCGGCCCGCACAGCCGTTCCAGCCCGGCCAGCGTGCGCCGGATCTGCCGCGCCTCGCCGAGCCGGTCGTACCGGGCGTTCGCCTCCGGCACCGAGGCCCCCTGCCGCATCTGGGCGCGGATGAACGCGCTGCGGTCGAGTTCCTCGTCGGCGTCGTCGGGGAGCTCGGAGCTGCCCAGTATCACCAGGCGCGGACGGTGGCGCGCGGCCAGCGCCTCCAGCACCGGGGCGCCGATGCCCCGCGCCCCTCCGGCGGCCACGACCAGCGCGTCCTCGCCCAGCGACGGGATCGCTTCCCCGCCGTGAGGTGGGACCGCTTCCTCCCCGTGAGATGGGGTCGCGGACGGCGGGGCTTGGGACTGCCGGGCCGGGGACGGCAAGGCTTGGGACTGCGGGGCCGAGGGGCTCGGGACCGAGGATCGCGGGGCCTGGGGTCGCGGGGCCTGGGGTCGCGGGGCCGGGGTGGGCACCGCTCTCGGTGTGAGCCGCAGGCCCCCCGCGTGATAGGTCACCGGGATAAGCCGCCGCGCGCCCAGCTCGGCGCTCACCGTGGCCAGCACCTCGTCGAGCGGCACGTCCTCGTGCACGGTGGCCAGCACGTCGGCGCCGGGGAACTCCAGCGCCAGGCTCTTGACCAGGCCCGTGAACAGGCCGGTGAACGGCAGCGGCACGCCCGCCGCCGTCACGCCGCCCACGACGCTCACCACGAACGAGCCGCCGTCCAGGTGGGCGGCGCACTCCTTGGCCTTCAGGAACATGCGTTCGTGCAGGCCGAGCAGGTCATCGACCGCCTCCGACCAGCGAGCCGCGCGCAGGCGGGGGTCGGTGGCGTCCACGATCACCCTGACGTGCGCGGACACGCCGTCGTCGCGGCCCGCCCTGAAGCGCGGCGCGTTGGTGAGCACGACGGCGTCCGGCGGGATCGCGGGCGGGGCCGCGCGGACGGGACGGCGCGGGTCGGGGGCGAGCTCGAACACGTGACGGTCCAGCAGCCGCTCCGGCTCGTGCCGCGCGGCAGGCATGGGAGGTCGCGTGTCCTGCGCGGCGGGTACGAGGGGTCTCGTGTTCTGGGCAGCGGGTCCGGTCTTCCGCGCGTCCTGCGCGGCGGGTTCTACCTTCCGCGCGTCCTGCGCGGCGGACTCGGCCTCCCGCGCGTCTCCCACGGCAGGTCCGGGAGGTCGCGTGTCCTGCGTGTCCTGCGTGGCGGGTCCGGAAAGTCGCGTGTCCTGCGTGGCGGGTCCGGGAGGTCGTGTGTCCTGCGTGGCGGGTCCGGGAGGTCGTGTGTCCTTTGCGGTGGGTCTCCTCAGGGTGATGAGGCGCGCGCCGGTGCCGGGATCGGGCCTGAGCTCGATCGTCCCGTCGCCGCCGCCCTCCAGGAACGCGATCAGCTCGCGGGCGCCCTGCGCGCCCAGGAGGTTCGCCCTGCTCATGCCGTGGCCTCCAGTCTCTCCTCGGTGACCGTCTCGACGGACACCTCGGCCAGCACCGGCAGCCCCTCGGCCAGAGCCAGCGACTCGCGGGTGACCGCGAACAGGAACGTGCCCTCGCCGATCGGCCCGCAGCCGAGCAGGTCGCTCCACGACCGCAGGCTGTTGCCGTTGCTCCCCGCCACCAGGGCGACGTCCACGTCGCCGAAGTCCAGGTAGCGTCCGGCCAGGTCGAAGGCGTCGGCCAGCGAGGCGGCGCCGCCGTCCACGGCGATGTTGAGCCCGCGCAGGTCGAAGTAGCCGCTCAGCCGGGCGGCGATGACGTTCGGCATCTCGCCGGGGAAGGCGTCCTCGTCCGGCGGGCCGATGAGCCCCGTCACGCGCTCGCGCAGCTCCGCCGCCCGCTCGCCCGCCAGCTGGTCGAGCTCGTCCAGGTAGGCGCGCACGGCGTACAGGACGGCGTTGCGCGTGGGCCCGGTGTGCCCCACGACCACGCCGGTCGTGCGGCTGTGACGGGCGCAGAACTCGCGGACGCGCGGCTCCAGCCGCTGCATGCACTCGATGATCATGAGCTGGGTGCGGTCGGTCGCCCGGATCGTGGACGCCGGCAGCCGCAGGCGGGCGAACGGCGGATGCGGATAGCGGTCGCCGAACGAGTCCGGCTGGAGGTGCCGTCCGCGCGCCCACGCGCCGACCTGCTCGTTGTCCTCGGCCCCGGGCACGTGCGCCGACCAGCCCACGATCACCATGGGCTCTCCGTTCCTGGCCCCGTAACCCGCCCGGGCGGGCCGGGCGGGCCGGGCGGGCCGGAACTCCTGCACCAGCAGGTGCGCGTTGGTGCCGCCGAAGCCGAACCCCGACACGGCGGCCGTACGCGGCCCGTCCGGCCGGGACGGCCACGGCACCGGCCGGGTGGGGATGGTCAGATTGCACGTCTCCAGGCCGAAGGCGTCCGGCGCGGCCGAGAAGCGGTGCTGGGGCGGGATCATCTCGTGCCGCAACCCCAGCAGCGCGTGGATCACCGACACCACGCCCGCCGCCCAGCCGGTGTGGCCGATCAGCGACTTGTTCGAGGTCACCCGCACCTGGCGGGTCCCGCTGTAGGCGGCGCGCAGGCTCAGGAACTCGGCCTCGTCGCCCGCCGGGGTGCCCGTGGCGTGCGCGATCACCCAGTCGACGTCGTCGGCGCCGACGCCCGACTTGCCGAAGGCTCGGGCGATCGCCAGCTCCTGGCCCGCGCTGGACGGCGCGTAGATCGCTTTGCCCTTGCCGTCCGCCGAGAGCCCGACGCCCGCGATGAGGCCGTGCACGGTGTCGCCGTCCGCCAGCGCCCGCGACAGCCGCTTCAGCACCACGACGCCTGCGCCGTCGGAGAACAGCACGCCGTCGGCGCTCCTGTCCAGGGCGCGGACCTCGCCGCCGCGCGACAGGCCGTGCAGCTTGGAGAACAGCACCGAGCCGCCGGGGGCCAGCGCGAACGCGCCGCCGCACACGGCGACCTCGGCCCGGTCCGCCAGGAGGTCGCGCAGCCCCAGATCGATGGCGTAGAGGGAGGAGGAGCACGCGGTGTCCACCATGAGCAGCCGTGTGTCCGCCGGGAGCAGGCCCTCGATCGCGCCCGCGCCCACCCGGTGCGGGAACGGCTCCGACCGGGAGGTGTCGCCGTGCGGCAGCACGCCGGGGCCGCCGAGCTCCCGGTCCACCAGCGCCTCCTGGAGGTGCTGGCTGCCGTCGGGGGTGTAGCCGAAGCAGGCGGTGAAACGGTCGGTGTCCCGCCTGCTCACGCCCTCCAGCGCCTGGTGGACGCTGTGCCGCAGCCACAGCGTGGTGTGGTCGAGCCCGGCGTCCGGGCGTTCGGCGGCCAGGGCGGGGTGCGGGGTGAAGTCGGTGATGAAGCCGGAGCGGCGCTGGTAGGTCTTGTCAGAGGCGCCGGGATCGTCGTCGTGGAAGCTCGCCAGCGGCCAGCGGTCCGGCGGGACGTCCACGAACAGGTCGGCACCGTCGGTGAGCAGCCGCCAGAAGGCCTCGGGGTCGGCCGCGCCCGGCACGGCCAGCCCCATGCCGACCACCGCGATCGGGTCCACGCCCTGGATCCGCTCCGTACGCGGCTCAGGGACGGGCTCGGGCGCGGCCTCGGACACGGGCTCGAACGTGGGCGCGGGCGCGGGCTCAGACGCGAACGCGGGCCTGGGCTCAGACACGGGCTCGGGCTTGGGCTCAGACACGGGCTCGGGCGCGAACGCGAACGTAGGTGCGGGCTCGGGCGCGGACACAGGCCGCGACCGTGCGGACTCCGGCGCGGACTCCGGTACGGCCCCTGGCGCGTGTTCTGGTACGGGGTCCGGTGACAGTGCCGCACGGTGCAGCGACATGCCGCCGTCCGCGACCACCGTCTGCCCCGTGACCCAGGCCGCGCCCGGCGAGGCCAGCAGCAGCACCAGGTCCGCCAGGTCGGCCGGGGTCGCGAGCCGGCCCATCGGGGTCGCGGCCACGGCGTTCGCGCTCATCGAGTCGAACCCGGGGAACATCCGCCCGACCGGGTTGTCCAGCAGCCCGGCGGAGGCGGTGTTCACGCGGATCCCGTCGGGCGCGAACTCGGCGGCCAGGTAGCGGGTCAGCGCCTCCAGCGCCGCCTTGGACAGCCCCACCGGCAGGTAGTTCGCCGGCGCGTACAACGCCCCGACCGAGGAGACGTTGACGACGCAGCCCGCGTCCGAGCGCGCCAGCAGCGGACGGGCGGCGCGGGCGCACCACAGCGCGCCCTTGACGTTGGTCTCGTACGCCTGATCCAGGTGCTCCTCGGTGAGCTCGTCCCAGCCGACGAAGGTCCCCGCGGCGGCGTTGTTGACCAGCAGGTCCAGCCGTCCGTACGCCGAGGTCACCTCGTCGAACATCCGGCGCACCTGGTCCTGCTTGGCCACCGACGCCCTGATCACCCGGACGCCGCCGCCCAGCTCGGCCGCGAGCGCCTTGGCCGCGTCGTAGGAGTGGAAGCAGTTCAGCACCACCGTGGCGCCGGCCTCGGCGAGCGAGCGCACGAGGTGCGCGCCCACGCTGCCCGCGCCGCCCGTGACGAGGGCCACCCGGCCCTCGAACGCCGTCATGCCGCGTCCGCCTTGGCCAGCGAGTCGACCACGAAGTCCACCACCTGGCCGAAGGTGCGGTAGTCGGACATCCGCAGGTTTTCGGGGCGCGGGCCCAGATCGAACAGGAGGCTGAGCCGGCTCATGAGTTCCACGCGCTTGACCGAGTCGACGCCGAGGTCGGCCTCCAGCTCGGCGTGGTCCTCGAAGACCTCCTCCGGGTACTCCAGGGTGGTGGCGTAGAGGTCGCGCACGCGGGCGGCGATCGCCTCCCTCGACTGCGCGACGGCGCTTTCGGCTTCAACGGGGACAGCGGGAACATTGAGGCTCTCGGCGAGGACCGTCTGAGTGGTGGCAGTGGTGGCAGTGGTGGCAGTGGTGGCAGTGGTGCCGCCAGTGGTGACCACCCGGGTGATGGCGCCGTCGGTGGGAGTCGCCCGAGGTGCGGGGTCCTCGACGGCCACCGATCGGGGGGCGGGGTTCTCGACGGTCACCGACCGGAGAGCGGAGTCCTCGGCGGTCACCGACCGGGAGGCGGGGTTCTCGACGGTCACCGACCGAGAGGTGGCGGCGGGGGCGAGGAAACGTCCGGTCTCCCGCAACGTGTCCACGTCCGGCAGCAGCGGCGTGTGCACGGACGCGGTCCGGTGCGCCGACCGCACCCGTGACGTCAGCGCCCGCCCCGCGCCCACCTCCACCCAGACGCCCGCACCGGAACGGTGCAGCCGCTCCACGGCGGCGCCGAAACGCACCGGCGTGACGAGATGGGAGGCGAGCAGCTCGCCGAGGTCGTCCGAGTCACGGTAGTAACGGCCCAGGATGGGCGAGAAGACGGGCACGTCCAGCCCGCGCCGCCCGTACCCGGTGAGCCTGCGGCCCAGTTCCTGCCCGGCTGCGGCGAGCAGCGGGCTGTGGAACGGATGCGACGCGCGCAGCGCGGTGGCGGACAGGCCCACGGCGTCGGCGATCGCGGACGTGCGCCGCAGCGCGTCGGCCGGTCCCGACACCACCGTCTGCTCCGGCCCGTTGTCCACCGCGATCACGGCCCCGGAGGTGGGCAGCAGGTCCAGGATCTGCTGGGCCCGCTCCGCCGCGCAGCCCAGCGCCAGCAGCCCGCCGCCGCTGCTGTCGTGCTCGCGCAGCGCGATGACGCGGTGGCAGAGGATCTCCGCGCCCTCGGCGACGTTCAGCGCGCCACCGGCGACCAGCGCCGCGATCTCGCCGAGGCTGTGCCCGACGAGCACGCTGAACCGCGCCCCCTCCTCGGTGAGCGCACGGTGGGCCGCGGTGGACGCGGCGAACACGGCCAGTTGCAGGACGTCCGGCGCCTCGTCCAGCAGCCGCTCCAGGGAATCGCCGGACAAAGCGCGATCCAGCCCTTTGCCCAGCATTCCCCTGGCTACGTCGTCAATGATTTCAATCGCTTCGGCCGGGCCATTTCCATATGCTTTCAGCCGCTGTAGAGCATTCGGCGCATAGGCGCCTTGACCTGGAAAAAGACCGACTACGATCTCGATGGTGTTCAGCATTGTCTTCCCCTTCCCGAGCACGACGAATAGGCGGATGCGTCGCCTCTGGTGATCCCCGTGAAAAAGTGCGTGCGGGGGATTGACACATCCGACGATAACCACGGCCGTGATGCGCGGGACACCCCTAAGGTCTTATCTCTGGGGTGATCGGCCGGGCGCTCGTTCGCGGCGCGACCAACCTCACGTCGGTGCCGTACGCGGTGTGACGTGAGCTGTGACGCCGGGTCGGAGACCAGGACACCGGGTCGTTCGGACCGGCCGTGTACCGTCGCACCACTGCGGGCCGACGATCACCTTCCCGTGGCCGTCCGCCGCCCACGGCCGGGGACTCCAGAGGGCGGCCCCATGCCGGAACAGGCGGGGAACCACGGTCACTCAGGGGAATTCGAAGCCTTCACGGCTCAGGGCGAGGTGGACTCGTTCGGAGGGCTCACCCTGTCGCGTGCCGCGACAGCCAGGGCGATGAAGTCACGAAAACGCGCGAACTCCGCCCGGTCCATCTTCAGTCTCACCCCACCCACGACCTGATCGTCGCCCTGCCTGGCACCAAGCCGAACCTTGAACCCGTCGCCGTGCGGCTGGACGTCCACCCCGAGAAACGCGACGTGGTAACGACTGCTCTCGGAGAGACCCCGGTGGAAGATCTCAAGGGTCCTGCCGTCCTGCACCAGGATGTAATCGTCGAGCTGAAACTCCGCTGCCATAGCTCCCGCTTCGAAACCGTATAGATAACAATGCTCCCGACTGTCCCATACGATCGGGGGCCGCACACGAGTGAGACAGCCGTCGTGACGGCTCCGCGAACACGGGCGGTCGCACAACCACGACACTCCCGGTGTCATGCCTCATGACCTGGGGCCGCACTGTGGCGGTGTCCCGAACCGACCTCGGCGAGATCGAGCACCCGGCGCGCGAGATCGTCCTACCCGCTGGGCACCGGTGCCGGGGTGAGCCGCTCGCGAGCCGCAGAGCCGACCGAGCGGGCATGGGAGCGGGAGCACATCGCAGCGGGAGCACATCGCGGCGGGAGCACATCGCGGCGGCGGCCGAGGATCGCACCCTGATCGCGCGACACGCATGACGTCGTCACCCATTCCGTCGGACCGATGGCGGTGCGGGCCGAGGGACGGTGGTGTGCCACGATTCCCACATGCAGCTCGATCAGAATCTTGTCGACGCGGCCATCGCGCAAATGGATCGGCGATGGCCTCCCGGGGAGCAGGGGGGCGCCGCGGCCGTCTACCTGGATGACGGGCACATCCTCACCAGCGTCGGCCTGGACAACCTCAACGGCGGGGTGTCCCTGTGTCACGAGACCGGCGCCATCTGCCAGGCCTACACTCTCGACAAGAAGATCACCGCCTCCGTGTGCGTGTACCGGGACCCCGGACGCGAGCGCGTCCTCGTCCTTCCTCCGTGCGGCATCTGCCAGGAACGTCTGGCCCTGTGGGGGCCTGATGTCCAGGTCGGTGTGCCCGACGACTCCAGCGCCACAGGATGGGGCGCTCGCACCCTTCGCGACGTGAACCCGTTCTACTGGGGATCGCAGTTCACCGAGGACGGGGCCTGGCCCGCCCCTGAGGTCCACTACTCCTGACCGGCGCGGTACGGCCCTCAGGGGCCGTGATCCCGGCCGGCGCGCCTGACCGGACTGCGGTCGTCGTGCCGTCGGCGGGAGACCCGACCTGCCCGGACATCCTCCGTTTTCTCAGCTCGGAACGGCAGGGCGAGCAGATGGTCCCCGAGACGACAGAGGAAAAGACCGTCAAGTCGTCCGCGGTGGCCGGAACCGCGGGCTCGGCCGCGGGAGGCGGCGGGGAATGCCGGGTACGGCGCGGAAGTTGGTGGTTGTCATGACAACCATTGGACTCATCGGCAGCGGAAACATCGGCGGCACGGTCGCCCGGCTCGCCGTCGCGGCGGGCTATGACGTGGTGCTGAGCAACTCACGCGGCCCCCACACACTGAAGGAACTGGTCGACGAGCTCGGGCCGAGGGCCAGTGCCGCGATCTCCGCCGAGGCCGCCGAGGCCGGTGACCTGGTGGTGGTCAGCGTCCCGCTCCGGGCTTATCTCGACGTACCGGTGGAGCCGCTCGCCGGCAAGACCGTCCTCGACACCAACAACTACTATCCCCAGCGGGACGGGACCTTCCCGGAGCTCGACGCCGGATCCACCACGTCCAGCGAGCTGCTGCAGCGGCACCTGACGGCGTCAAAGGTCGTCAAGGTCTTCAACAACATCTACTTCGAGCACCTGCGGGCGCTGGCCCGGCCCCCCGGCGCGGCGGACCGCAGTGCCCTGGCGATCGCGGGCGACGACGTCGGCGCGAAGGGGGAGGCGACCGCGTTCCTCGACCGGATCGGCTACGACACCGTCGACGCGGGAGCACTCGCGGACGGGTGGCGTTTCCAGCCGGGAACCCCCGCGTACGGCTTCGTCTACGCGGGTGGGATCGAGAACTTCTGGGAGTCTCCGGGAGTGCCCTTCGACGGCGCGGCGCTCCGCGCGAAGCTGGCCGAGGCCCGGCGCTGACACCCGGGCCGGCCGGGGCATCAGCGCGCCGACCTGCCCTTCGGCGGCGCGGGCCCGGTCCTCGCTGCTCTCTTCGGGCCGGGCCGGGCCGGACCAAGCCGGGCCAAGCCGAGGCGGGGCAGGGCAGGGCAGGGCGCCGAGCGCCGCCGCCCGCAACGGTCGTCACCCGGCCGGAGCGGCTCAGACCCGTCTCCCGATCCGCTGTCTTCCGGCCGTTGCGTCGAGCACGGCGGCGGGCACGACGAGCGCCTCGGAAGATGACCGAGCGCGTACCCCGTGATGCGGGGCGCTCGATCGCCGCGGCGCCCGCGAGCGCAGGAGGAGCAGCACTATGTCGGGGGAAACCGCCCAGGAGGTACGGTGCCGGGGAGGAGGGCAGACGCCATATGGCAGATGAGCGGATTACGACAATCGGCAGATGCTACGTATGCAAGCGCACCTTCGGTTTCATCCCGGCGAGCGTCACGACAGTCACGATCGACCCCCAGACCGGCCTTCCTCCCGGTATGACGGTGCTGGCCACCTTCCGCGAACCGACACCGGAGGCGACGGCCAGATCGGTCCAGGAGCCCGTCTGTCCCGACTGCCTGGACAGGGCGAAGCAGTTCCTGGAACTCACCCGGTCGCCCGCTCCTCCCTTCGAGAAGTGGCACAACCCTGACCGCGGCTGACCACCCGGCCGGACCTGTGACAATCCCCCGGACAGCCGGGTAACCACACAACCGGGTAACCACACAGCCGGATCCCCGTCGCCCCTCGTCGAGTGGAAATCCCGTGGCGGTCCCGGCCGCCGGTGGTGAGGATTCCGGCATGCGTATCTTCCTGGAGACCGACCGGCTCGTGCTCCGCGCGTTCACCGAGGCCGACGCGGACCACCTGCTCGCGCTGGACGACGACCCCGACGTCATGCGCTTCATCAACGGCGGCCGCCCCGCGAGCCGCGTGGCGATCCGGACGCACACCTTGCCGCGCCTCCTCCACGACCACCCGTGCTTCGGCACCCGCGGCTACTGGGCGGCTGAGGAGAGGACCACCGGCACCTTCCTGGGCTGGTTCGAGTTCCGGCCGCTGGCCGACCACAGCCCCGCCGTGGCCGAACTCGGTTACCGGCTGAACAGGGCCGCCTGGGGCGTCGGCCATGCCACGGAGGGATCGCTCGCCCTGGTCGACAAGGGATTCACGGACCTCGGGGTGGAACGAGTGACCGCGAACACCATGGCCGTCAACACGCGATCCCGGCGCGTGATGGAGAAGGCCGGCCTGTCGTTCGTCCGCAGCTTCACCGAGGACTGGCCGGAGGCGATCGAGGGCTCCCAGCACGGCGAGGTCGAGTACGAACTCACCCGGGCCGACTGGGAGCGGCGCCGGCAGGCGTCGGTGTCGAGACAGAGCTCCGCGAACGCGTACCGCGGGGCCTTCAGCTCCAGCTTCCCGCCGAGGTCGTGAACGAATGCCTCCCGGCCCGCTCGTACGCCACGGCGAGGTCATCCGCGCCCGAAGCCGTCCCCGGGTGCCTCGGTCGCCGTCGGGGCTCCCGTCTCCAGCAGCCGGCCCTCGGAGAGCCGTAGCCAGCGGTCGATCTTGATCTCCGCGAGGAAGCGCTCGTCGTGGCTGACCACCACGAACGCACCCTCGTAGGCGCTGAGCGCGCTCTCCAGCTGGCCGACGCTGACCAGGTCGAGGTTGTTGGTGGGCTCGTCCAGCAGCAGCAGCTGGGGCGCCGGTTCCGCGTACAGCACGCAGGCCAGGGTGGCGCGCAGCCGCTCACCGCCGGACAGCGCTCCGACCGGCAGGTGAACGCGGGAGCCGCGGAACAGGAAGCGGGCGAGCAGGTTCATCCGGTCGGCCTGCGGCATCCCCGGGGCGAACTCGGCCAGGTTCTCCGCCACGGTCCGGCCGAGGTCGAGCAGGTCCAGCCGCTGGGACAGGTAGGCGACCCGGCCGTCGGCCCGCCTGGCCTGGCCGCCCTCCGGTTCCAGGTCGCCGTTGACCAGGCGCAGCAGGGTGGATTTGCCGGCGCCGTTGGGGCCGGTCAGCGCGATCCGCTCCGGCCCCCGGATCGTCAGGTCGGCGCCCTCTCCCGCGAACAGGGCCCGCTCACCGTAGCGGACCTGCATCCCCTCACCGAGGAAGACCGTGCGTCCGGCAGGGACGTTGGTCCCGGGCAGTTCCAGCGTGATCTTCTGCTCGTCGCGCAGGGCGCGGCCCGCCTCGTCGAGCCGGGCCTTGGCGTCGCTGACCCGCGCGGCGTGCATCTCGTTCGCCTTGCCCGCCGACTCCTGGGCGTCGCGTTTCATCGTCCCGGCGAAGATCTTCGGCAGCCCGGCGTCCTTGAGGTTGCGGGCGGCGTTGCCGGCCCGGCGCGCAGCCCGCTCCCGGGCCTGCTGCATCTCCCGCCTCTCCCGCTTGACCTCCTGCTCGGCGCTGCGGACGTTCTTCTCCGCGACCTCCCGAGCGGCGCGCACGGCCTCCTCGTAGGCGGTGAAGTTCCCGCCGTAGGAGCGGACCTCGCCCCGGTCGAGCTCGGCGATGCGGTCCATCCGGTCCAGCAGCGCCCGGTCGTGACTGACCAGCAGCAGGCAGCCGTTCCAGTCCTCCAGCACGCCGTAGAGCTTGCGGCGCGCGTCCAGGTCCAGGTTGTTGGTCGGTTCGTCGAGCAGCAGGACGTCGGGCCGCTTCAGCAGCTGTGCCGCCAGGCCGAGGGAGATGACCTGGCCGCCGCTGAGGGTCTCCAGGCGCCTGGAGAAGGAGAGCTCCCCGAGGCCGAGCCGGTCCAGCTGGGCACGGGTGCGCTCCTCGATGTCCCAGTCGTTGCCGATCGTGGTGAAGTGCTCCTCGCTCGCGTCCCCGGACTCGATGGCGTCCAGGGCCCTGATCACCGGAGCGATCTCCAGCACCTCGGCCACGTTCAGGTCACCGGTCAGCGGCAGGCTCTGCGGGAGGTAGCCGAGCACGCCCTGGACGGACGCGGTCCCGCCGCCGGGCCGGTACTCGCCGGCGATCAGCTTGAGCAGGGTGCTCTTGCCGGCTCCGTTCGGGGCGACGAGGCCCGTACGGCCGCCGCCCACGGTGAAGGAGAGATCCTGGAAGACCGGGGTGTCGTCGGGCCAGGAGAAGGAAAGGTTCGAGCAGATGATGAACGCATCGGACATGCGAGAAAACCTCGTGTGGGATGCGGGCGCGCGAAGGCCGCCCAGCCGGGGAACAGGAATCGGTGAAACGACGACAGGGCCACGGCGACAGCGCTTCTACGCGCCGGCCGGTGGCCGATCACTTCCGGTATCACCCGGAGATGTCGTCGTCACCTATCACGTCTGATCTCCCTTTTGCCCTATCACTCGCGGCCCCATCATATGGGATGTGACGGGGAGGGTGAGCAAGATCCCCCTACGGAGCGTGCGCGCGCCGACCGGGGATCCGGCCACGCCCCGGGGTGGTTCCAAGGCCGTGGCCGCCGACCGGCACGAACCCGACCGGCACGAACCCGGGTGAGCGCGAACCCGGGCAAGCGCGAAGCCGGGCCGGTACGAGACCGGCCCGGCATACGTCGGCAGGAGATCAACGAGAGATCAGCGGGACGCGACGATCCCTCGTCCGCGAGGAGCAGCGGGACGGATCACACCCCCGCGTCCTGGTTGGCCCGTTCCGCGGCCTGGCGGATCCGCTCGATCTGCGCCCCGGTGACGTTGAGGGTGCCGAATTCCTTGACCGCCTGGTAGTAGGTCCAGGCGAGGCTGTTGCAGGTGCCCCTGGGGATGGTGGAGTATCCCGCGCAGACCTGCTTCATGTCGAAGTAGAACGCGTCGTCGATGCGCGCCTTGTTCGCCGGGAACTGACTCACCGCCTTGTAATTGCGGTAGCCGAAGTCGTGGCGCCGGCACGGCATTCTGAAGTCGAAGCCGAGCGGCTGGTCGGGGCTGCTCGAACACAGATCGGTCGACCAGTCGAAGGCGTAGTCCCCCCAGGCACCCTGGTTCTGCCAGGCGGACAGCCAGCTGGCGGCGCTGGCCGCCGTGGGCTGGCTGAAACTCGAAAGTGCGGCGAGCTTTTGCTCCAGTGTCACCGCGTGGGCGGGCGGCGTTAACCCGAGCAATGCGAGGAGAGAGAGGGCTACGGTTGCGAGGGCGCGTTTGACCATGGACTCTGCCTTTGTCCGGGGGGTGACCTCTCGCGGCAGGAGTCTGCCACGGCCTAACAATGAGGCGAAATATCCGGTGACGCCGGAACAGATCTTCGTCAACATCGGCGCCGATATTCGTAAACGGCAGCTCTTTACAATGTTTACAAACTCAAGTAAAAGCTGTTTTCGGCTTCGCGCGGGCGAGTGGCCGTCCCCTCCGCGGAGAGGACTGACCGCGATCGCCGGGTCGTCGTCACGTCCGGCCCACAGGCGATGACCAGGACGGCCGGGTGCCGCGTGGACGTCGTCACCCCTGCGCCCTGCGGCGGCCCGCCGAGACCTGGCTGAGCTGGAGGACGCTCAGGCCGAACAACAGCACGCCCAACGGGACGTGCAGGGTCTTCACCTGCGCGATGCCCAGCGCTATCTGCGCCAGTACGAGCCCCAGGAACCCGGCCGCGTACAGGATGGGCCTGGGCGAACCGCCACCGGGACGCCACAGCAGGATCGCGATGACCAGGTGCGACACCGCCACGGTGAACACCCCGTACGCCGAGACGCTGTGCAGCGTTCGTCCGCCGGGCGAGGACAGCAACAGTCCTGCGGTGATCGGTGCGGCGAAGAGGGCCAGGGTCTGCAGGGTGACCGCGACACGCAGGAACACGGGTGTCTCCTTGACTGCTACGGGACGGGTGAAGATGGCGACGACGGCCGACGAGCCGATCGGCGCGGCCCTCCTCGTCGTGCTCGGGTCGAGAGGGTCGGGAGGGTCGGGAGGGTCGAGAGGACCAGAAGAATCGGGAGGATCGGGACCCCGGCCGGGCGTGTCGCGCGCGTGGCGCAGCGGCTTCGGCCGCGTCCGGCCGCTCCTAGTGCTGTTGCCCCACGGTCCAGGGCCGGAGCTTCTCGGGGTTGCGTACCGCCCAGATGCGCGTGATCCGGTCGTCCGCGACATGGAACGCCATCACCGTCACGGTGACGCCGTCCCGCTGGGCCACGAGGCCGGGCTGGCCGTTGACCGTGCGCTCCAGGATCGTCAGGCTGGGCACCATGTCGACGATGTCGACGGCGTAGCGCGCGATCCTCTCGCGGCCCTCGACCGGGCGGAGCACCGCGCTGACCAGGCCGCCGCCGTCGGTGACCGCCGTGGCGCCGGGGGCGAGCAGGCCGATGAGGGCGTTGATGTCCTTGGCCTCCCAGGCCAGCTTGAAGTCCCTGACGATTTCGGCCTGCTGGGCCGTGGGAGTCGCGGGAGCCCGCGAGGCGCGGATGCGGCGGCGGGCCGAGGAGGCCAGCTGGCGACAGGCCGCCGGGGTACGGCCGACGATCTCGGCCACCTCCGCGAAGGGGTAGCGGAAGACGTCGTGCAGGACGAACGCGACGCGCTCGGCCGGGGTCATCGATTCGAGCACGACGAGGAAGGCCATGTTGATCGACTCGTCGAGAGTGACCCGGTCGGCCGGGTCCGCCGGGTCCGCCGTGGTGCCGCCCGGCCGCCCGTTGATCCACTCGGTGCGATCGGGCAGCGGCTCGGGAATCCACTCACCCACGTAGCGCTCGCGACGGGCCCGTGCCGAGCCGAGCAGGTCCAGGCAGACGCGGCTGGCGACCGTCGTCAGCCAGCCGCCCGGGGACTCGACGGCCTCCCGCCGCTGCCGGGACATGGCGTACCAGCGGGCGTAGGTCTCCTGGACGACGTCCTCGGCATCGGCCAGGGAGCCGAGAAGGCGGTAGGCGAGATTGATCAGCTGACGCCGCTCGCTGACGATCGCGCTCAGGCCCGGATCGAGCCGGTCGTCTCCCGGCCCGGATGGGGTGGTCATGGTGTCGTCGGCTCCCTCGGTCGCGGCTGCCCTCACCCGTTCGACGAGACAGCGCCCCGAACTGTGAGGCGGCGCGCCGCCTCACATTCCCGGCGGTCGTGTCGTCGGACTCCTGAGACACCGTCCAGCACGCGAGAAGGCCCGGCGACCCCGGGCCGTACGCGGATCGCCGTCGAGAACCCGCGCCGGGACGTGTGGCCGTCCCCGTGGGCGGCCACTTCGTGACGGCGGTCCCGCCCCACCGGGTCGCGAGCCTTGAGAGCACCGCTGATATCGAGAGAGGAAGACCTCGTGATGTCCACATCCACGACGACCGAGCAGAACGACCTCCGGTCACGTCTGCCCGACCCCGCCCAGTTCTTTCCCGAGGCGGCGACGATCGCCGGGGCGATGGCCAAGGCCACCCTGAACGGTTCGATCCCGCGGACCACCGTCGGCCTGGTGCAACTCCGCGCCGGGCAGATCGCCGGCAGCACCTACCACACCGTCCGGCAGACGGGCGGCCTCCGCGAGGCCGGGGAGACGGAGGAGCGCATCACCGCCGTGGCGTCCTGGCGGGACGCCCCCTACTTCACCGACGCCGAACGGGTCGCGCTGGAGCTCGTGGAGGCCGTCCTCACCCCGAACCCGTCCGGGGAGCGCGTCCCCGACGAGTTGTACGCCAGAGCCTGCGCCCACTACGACGACACGGCGCTCTGGACACTCACCCTGGCGATCGCCCAGATCTGCTTCTTCATCCCCGTCGCTCTCATCGCCAAGCCGATCCCCGGCGAGGCTCCGGGGAAGAACTACCGCAGGTAACGCCTGTCGGCCCAGGGTGAGAACACGCGACCGCGCCTCCCCCTGGGCCGTGCCCGGCTCTGCGCCAACTCCGGCGTGCCTCGACCCGAGAGTCCGGCGAAGCCCCGAAACTCCGAAGCCCCACGTGGTCCGGAACCGTCACGGCGCCGCGCGTGGTCCGGAGCCGTCACGGCGCCGCGCGTGGTCCGGAGCCGTCACGGTGCCACGCGGCCGGCGGATGCCACACGGAGATGATTTATAACCTTCTGAGGCAGTTGTTCTTTACTGTCCCGTTCCCTGTTCACGCTGCGTTCAGCACGGCCTTCGAGACTCGCGGATTGGCACCCAACTGCAGATGACCGAAAGGCTTCCTCGTGAAGGACCAGAACATCGAAGACCCCGAGCGCTCGTCGCTCTCGCGGCGCCGGTTGGTCAAGTACGCCGGCCTCGGGGCGACGCTCGTCGCCGCGAGCCCGCTGGCGACCGGCAACGCGGCGTGGGCGGAGGAGAACCCCGAGCTCGCGAGCGAGAACCGCGGCAACTCCCGCAACCGGGTGTGGCGCGCCGGTGACCACCACGTGCACTCGGAGTACAGCGGCGAGTTCGACACCTCGACGAACCCGCCGAAGTTCCACAAGGGCGCCGACGCCGTGTACCCGATCGTCACCAACGCGATCATGGCCAAGTATTTCGGCCTGAGCTGGGCGATGTGCACCGACCACGGCGGGCCGACGCACTCGAAGGTGAACCTTGAGCAGGCCTACCCCGACCTGCTGCGCTCGCGTGTCCTCGTGCCCGAGGTCCTCCAGTTCTGGGGGATGGAGTTCGACGCCCCGGCGCTGGACCACCACACGCTGATGATTCCCCACCACTCCGATGAGGCGCAGCAGCTGTTCGAGCTGGAGAGCCGCTTCGCCAAGCACGACGCGTTCCCCGCCGACCCCGGCCGCGACACCGAGGCCAAGATGGTGGAGTTCCTGAAGGCCGCGAAGGGCATGCGGCAGAAGCCGCTGGTCATCGCCCACCACGCCTCGCGGTCGGCGCCCGGGCTCGGCGTCTACGGGCAGGACACCCCCCGGGAGTTCCGCAACGGCAACAACGCCGCACCGGAGATCTACGTCGGCTTCGAGGGCGCCCCCGGCCACCAGGCGGGCCCGCTCAACGGCGGCGCGCGCGGAGGGTACGGCAACCACCCGACGTACGGCGGCTTCGACCAGATGACGGCCCGCGTCGGCGGTCTCTGGGACTCGCTGCTCGGTGAGGGCCGGCGCTGGTGGATCACCGCGACCTCGGACTCGCACGTGCACTGGACGCGCGGCGGCTCCGACTTCTGGCCGGGCGAGTACAGCAAGACCCACGTGCTGGCCAGGCAGGACTACGCCGACATCATGGACGGCCTCCGCAACGGGCGGATCTGGGTCGGCACCGGCGACCTGATCACCAGCCTCGACGTCACGGCGAGCACCCAGGGCCGCCAGGCCACCACGGGCGAGACCCTCACCGTGAGCCGCCGCAACCGCACCGACGTCGACATCGAGATCAGGTTCCGGCCGCTGGAGGGCAAGAACGCCAACGGCGACCACCCGGAGGTCCGGCGCGTCGACCTGATCACCGGTCAGATCACCGGCCCGAGCGGCAACCTCGACGCCGACACCAACCCCACCACGAAGGTCGTGGCCCGGTTCGGCCCGCGCGACTGGCGCAGGTCGGGACGCGAGTACGTCATCCGCCACACCCTGCGCGACGTGCAGGGCGACTTCTACGCCCGCGTACGTGGCACGAGCACCGACGAGGCCGAGCCGCTCGCCGACGGCAAGGAGAGCCCCTGGGAAGACCTGTGGTTCTACTCGAACCCGGTCTTCGTCCAGTACCGATAGCCCTCGCCGTCCGGGCGACCCCTACTGACCAGGAGGACCACCTTCACCGTCACGCACGGCCGAAGCGGGCCTGAGGGGGGCGGAGCAGGACTGAAGCGGGCCGGAGCAGGCCGAAGCAGGACTGAAGCGGAGCCGATGAGCCTGCCCTCGTCCCTGGAGCGGACCCGACGGACCTGGCCCTCGTCCCTGGAGGGAACCCGGCGGACCTGGCCCTCGTCCCTCCCGCAGGGCAGACCTGACGGGAGGGACGAGGGTTCCGCCGCGACCGGCCGGCATCCGTGAGCGACAATCACCTCATGACGGCATCACTGACCGGCGCGGTCCGGTTCCCCGACGGTGTCCGGATTCGCGGCCGGGGGCTGCGCGATGCCACCCCCACCGGCCCGGCCCCCGACTTCGCGCTCTATCTCGGTTCGGCACGCCTCCGGCGCCGCCACCAGAGCGCTCTGCCGTGGCCGCACGAATGGATCCGCTGGCCGGACTTCCTGCTGCCCGTGGACCGGCACGCGGCCGCCCGCTCCATCGTCCACCTGCACGACCAGGCGAGGTCGGGGCTCGGCGTCGAGGTCGCCTGCGGCGGCGGGGTCGGCAGGACCGGCACCGTCATGGCCTGCCTGGCCACCCTCACCGGCCTGCCCCCTCGACAGGCCGTCGAGTGGACACGTGAGCACTACCACCACCGCGCGGTCGAGACACCCTGGCAACGGCGGTGGGTGACGTGGTTCTCCATCCACACCGGTACGTGACCCCGCGAGGCACCCGTCCCAGAACATGACCCCGCGAACCGGAAGCCTCGCCCGGTAGCGTCCGGGGGTCGTCCCAGTCCGCGCGTGCGTCACCGGGCGAGCGCGGCATGCGGAGGAAGGGAGTCGGCCATGCCGGGGAGAAGCTCGTACGAGCCGGGAACGTTCTGCTGGGCGGACCCCATGGCGCCCGATCCGGAGACCGCCACGGCTTTCTGCACCGCCCTGTTCCGCTGGAAGGGCGACACCGGCCCCGCCCTCTACGCGGAGTGGCGCACGCCCGGTGGCACGCCCGCCGGGTGGATGACCCGGATGGACGAGCGGTGGCCCGCCGAGACCCCGCCCCGCCGGACGGCCGCCTTCACGGTGTCCGGCTGTGACGCCGTCGCGACGCGCGCCGCCGAGCTGGGCGGCACGGTGACGGTGGCGCCCCGTGACATCCCGGCGGGACGGTTCGCACTGCTCGAAGGCCCTCAGGGCGGTCGCTTCCCGGTCATCCAGCCTGAGCCGCTGACCGGTTCCCGGTGGTTCGAGGAACGGGCTCTCCGGGTCCGGGGAGGCCCGCGGAACGCGGGACGGCCGCCGTACGCCCGTGACGGCCGTGGGCATCACGGGTGTCACGGGCGTACGGCGGCCCCTGTCACGCGAGGAGGCTGTCCCCGATCCAGCCGTTGGGGGAGCAGCCCGGCGGGATGGCGAAGACGGCCGAACCGATCGGGGTCGTCCACTCGTTGAGCAGGTCGGCCTCGGCCAGCCTGCGCTGGATCGGGACGAACTGCCGGGAGACGTCGGCCTGGTAGGAGGCGAACAGCAGCCCGGAGTCGGCGTGCCCTTCCGGGGTGAGCCCCTCGTCGTAGTTGTAGACCCTGCGCAGGATCCGCAGGTTCGGGTCGGCGACATGGGCCCGGCGGATGTGGGCCTGCTCGGAGATGACGGGGAAGCCGATCGCGTTGAGCTTCTCGAAGTCGGCCACGTCATGCTCGTCGCGCCCGGTGAGCGGGGCGCCGTTGTCCAGGCGCCGGCCCACGCTGAACTCCTTGGCCACCCGGTCCACGGCGTCCCAGGTCTCCATCTCCACCCGGATGCGCCGCAGCACCAGCGTGGTGCCCCCGCGCAGCCACTCGGGGCCGTCGCTCACCCACACGGCCCGGTCGAACCCGGGGGCGCCGGGTGCCGGGTTGACGGTCCCGTCGAGCTGGCCCATGACGTTGCGCTGGGTCAGCCCGGCGGGCTGGGTGCCCGCGCCGCGCCGGAAGCCCCGCTGGGTCCAGCGGACCTTCGCGAAGGAGCGGGCGTCCTTGACGATCATGCGCAGGGCGTGGGTCAGGGTGAGGGCGTCGTCGGCGCAGATCTGCAGCAGCAGGTCCCCGCCGCTCCACTCCTTCCTGAGCCTGTCGACCGCGAAGGCGGGCAGCGGCGCCGCCGCCTCCGGACGGCGGTCGGCGAGCCCGGCCGCCGTGAAGAGGCCGGGGCCGAACCCGAAGGTCACGGTGAGCCGGGCGGGCAGGACGGCCAGCTCCGGCTCGGTGTCGGCGAGAGCCGGCCTGCCCTGGGTCAGCCGCCGGGCGTCGTCGGTGAGCAGCCGCATCATCCGGACCAGCGCCTCACGGCCGGTGTCCGGCAGCAGATCCAGGCCGACGAACACCCCGTACGTCTGGGGCGCCGTCGCGACCCCGGCCTGGTGGATCCCGTCGAAGGGTTCCGTCGCGGAACCGGCGGGACCGCCGGTTCCGCCGGAACCTCCGGAGACGGGGGACGCCGCCGAGGCGGCCTGGGGATCGGTTCGGGGGGCGACCGGGGGGACAGCCTGGTCGGGGGCGCACCCGGCGAGGGCGCCGACCGCGGTGGCGGCGCCTCCCGCGAGCAGTCCCCTACGGCTGAGTCGGGGTTCCCGCATGGGTTCTTCTCCGTTTCCCGCTTCCCGCTCAGCCGTTGCCCTCGCCCATGTCCATGCCCTTGTCGTCACCCATGTCCATGCCGGGCTGGTAGTCCTCCTTGCCCCCGGCGAAGTCCTTGCCGACCGCGGTGAACTCCATGGTCTTGCCGTCCTTGAGGGTGAGGGTGAAGGGAATCTGCGCGCCGGGCTTCACCGGTTCGGTGATGCCCATCAGCATGATGTGGTCGCCGCCGGGCTGGAGGTGGTGGGTGCCCCTCGCGGGAATCACGATCCCGCCCTCCTTGGGCCGCATGATCATCTTTCCCTTGGAGTCGACGACCTCGTGCAGCTCGATCTTCGGAGACAGCGGCGAGGCGCCGGAGACGACCGTCACCTCGGCGTCGGTGTTGTTGACCAGGGTGCCGAAGGCGGCGCTCATCCCCTTCTTCGCGGTCTTCACCCACGGATCGGTGATCGTCAACCCGGCGGCGGCGGCCGTGGAGGGGGTGGCGGCGGAGGAGGTGGCGGGCGCGGCGACACTCGGGGCGGTGGCCGGTGCCGTACCGCCCTGGGAGCCACACGCGCCCAGGACCATCACGGCCGCGATCAGGACGCCCGCGGGTGCGGTACGGCGGACTACGGCGCGGTTGACTCCGCGACGGCTGATCACGGCGAGGCCGGTTCCGGCGCGGCTGACTCCGTGACGGCTGATCACGGCGAGGTCGGTTCCGGCATGGTTGACACGACGAGCAGACACGTTGACGCCTTTCTTCTGGCCGGACCGGCAGGCCGCGGCGGAACGCCGCCTCGACAGGGCCATGCCGGACACGCGGCCGGGATTGTCACACTGATTCGGTCCGCCGATCGGCCGTAAGGCCGCGTCGGCGCGGGCCCGCGCGTGCGTGCGCGCGGGTTCGGGAACGAGTCACGCCCCCGGGTGACCTGGGCGGTCAGCCGGAGGTGACGGTGACGATCCGGGGAGGGCCGCGCCGGCTGACGACGTGGCGCAACGCGGCCGAGCGGAGGACGCCCGGCTCGATCGCGCCCGCGGTGAGGAAGGACGTGTACGCCGGGGTCACGACCACGACGAGCACGCGGCGCAACCGGGCACCGAGCCGCCGGAGCAGTGCCCACAGCACCGCCTCGCCGCGCGCCAGCCACAGCGCGGTCAGCCCGACGGCCCAGCCGTGCGCCACCAGCATGCCCAGGCCGGGCAGCAACCCCGAGTGGACGTGCCCGATCATCTCGGCCATCTCGGCGGGGGACGCGGCGTGCGCGAGGGAGAACAGCACGTGCACCCCGGCCTGCACGCCCGCGAGCAGCGGCAGGATCACCGCCAGCGTCCGTTCGCGCCCCGAGGCCGCGAGGGCCGCGACGAAGGCGAGCACCAGGGCCACGGTCGCGGTCGGCACGGAGACCGAACCTCCCGCGAGGACGTGCGCCATCACGCTCAGCCCCAGGCAGACCGCGGCGAAGGCGGCCGCGCGGGCGAGGCGGAAGGGCAGCGTCGCGGGCATGATGAGGAAATCATCCCACGCCACCCCGGCGGTACGAAGTCCGGCGCCCACGGCGGTTCGCGCCCGCGCCACCGCCGCGTGTCTCCGAAGCCCCGGGGCGTCTCCCCCGCCGCGGATCGCGATCGCTCCGCCCGCGCCCGCCCACCCGAACCACTGTTCTCGCAGCTCAGAGCGGCAGAGGTCCTTCGGAAGACATCGGCTCAAAAAATCTCGAAAGAAATCCGGCCGCCGTGTCGAATCGGGCCGGGCCCGTTCGAAGCGTAGTCAGAGGGCCGGGAGGAACACGGGAACCGGCCCGGGACACGTGAGGAGAGGGCCATGGTCCAGCAGACGACGAGCACCGCGAACACGGTGACCTGCGACCCGCAGACGAGCGTCACCAGGTCGCTCCTGGGCTACGGCGTCATCGCCGGGCCGGTGTACATCGCGGTGTCCCTCGCCCAGGCGCTGACCCGCGAGGGCTTCGATCTCACCCGCCACGCGTGGAGCATGCTCGCCAACGGCGGCCTCGGCTGGATCCAGATCGCCAACCTCGTCGTCGCCGGACTGGCGAGCATCGCGTGCGCGGTCGGCCTGCGCCGGGCGCTGGCCCCGGGACGCGGCGCGACCTGGGCTCCCCGGCTCGTCGGCGCGTACGGGGTGAGCCTGGTCGGCGCGGGGATCTTCCGGGCGGACCCGGGGATGGGCTTCCCCGCCGGGACGCCCGAGGGCCCGGGACCGGTCAGCTGGCACGGGATGCTCCACTTCGCCTGCGGCGCCGTCGGCTTCCTGTGCGTGATCGTCGCCTGCTTCGTCATCGGCCGCCGGTTCGCCGCGGAGGGCCGTACGAGATGGGCCGTCCTCTCAAGACTCGCCGGTGCGCTGTTCCTCGTGACCTTCGCCGCCATGGCGAGCAGCGGAGGCGCCGTCTGGGCCAACCTGGCCTTCGTCACCGGGATCGTGGTCATCTGGGGCTGGCTCTCGGCCCTCTCGCTCCACCTCTACCGGCGCACCGCGTCCCAGCACGCCTGACCCGACCAGACCGTTCAACAAACCACAGAACACAGGACAAAGGAGATACACGATGCGATACATGGCCACCCTCAAGGTCACCCACCAGCCCGACACCCCGCCGCCCGCCGAGCTGATGGAGGCCATCGCCAAACTCGGCGAGGAGGCCACCAGGGCGGGTGTGCTGCTCGACACCGCCGGGCTGGCGCCGAGCACGCAAGGCGCGCGGATCGAGCTCACCGGCGGCAGGCTGAGCGTCACGGACGGCCCGTTCGCCGAGGCCAAGGAGCTGATCAGCTACGCCGTCTACCAGGTCCGGTCGAAGGAGGAGGCCGTGGAGTGGGCTTCCCGCTTCATGAGGCTCCACCGCGACCACTGGGAGGGCTGGGAGGGCGAGAGCGACCTCCACCGCGTCTTCGGCCCCGAGGACTTCGCCGCCCCCGCGTAGAGCCACCGTCCGAAGCCGTCACTCGAAGCCACGTCCGAAGCCACGTCCGAAACCGTCGCCGCCCCGGCCGAAGTCCCATCGGGACCCCCGGCCGGGGCGTCGCGTTGCACGGCACCCCAGATGCCCAGACGGCCAGGCGGCCAGGCGGCCAGACGCCCGGCTTCACCGGTCTCACGCCTGGGGCACTCGCGTCTCCCCGGCGTCCTCCCCGACTCCGGCCCGGCCCCGCCCCGCTCGTCCAGGAAAGCCCGGGAAGGGCGCCGGGAAGGATCGCCGGAAAGGACGGCCAGGGAGCCGGGAAGGACGCCGGGGAGGGGCAGGGCGGTGTCGCGGGCGGGGACGAAGTGCTTGGATCGGGGAGCATGACGGTTGGGAGCCCTCACCGGGTGGTCGAGGCGGTTTGGCGGATCGAGTCCGCGAGAGTGATCGCGGGGCTCGCCCGGATGGTGCACGACGTGGGACTGGCCGAGGAGCTGGCGCAGGACGCCCTGGTCATCGCGCTGGAGCAGTGGCCCAGGACGGGCGTACCGGACAACCCCGGTGCCTGGCTCATGCTCACCGCCAAGCACCGGGCGATCGACCTGCTGCGCCGCAGGAGCCGGTACGAGCAGAAGCTCGAAGAGGTCGGCCGGGACATGGAGATCCGCCAGGAGTCGGCCGAGGCAGAGCTGGACGACACCCTCGACGATCACATCGGTGACGACGTGCTGCGCCTCCTCTTCACCGCCTGCCACCCCGTACTGTCCACGGAAGGGCGTCTGGCGCTCACCCTGCGCCTGCTCGGCGGCCTGACGACGGAGGAGATCGCGCGCGCCTTCCTGGTGCCCGAGCCGACCGTCGGACAGCGGATCTTCCGGGCCAAGCGCACCCTCACCGAGAAGCGGGTACGGATCGAGATGCCCACCCCGGCCGAGCTGGGCGACCGGCTCTCGTCGGTCCTGGAAGTCGTCTACCTCATCTTCAACGAGGGCTACTCGGCGACCGCCGGTGACGACTGGATGCGTCCCTCGCTCTGCGAGGAGGCGCTGCGCCTGGGCCGGATCCTGGCGGGTCTCATGCCGGGGGAGTCCGAGGTGCACGGCCTCGTCGCCCTGATGGAGATCCAGGCGTCCCGCACGCGCGCCAGGACGGGACCGGGCGGCGAGCCGGTCCTGCTGCTCGACCAGGACCGGGGGCTGTGGGACCGGCTGCTCGTCCGCCGCGGGCTCGACTCGCTCGCCCGCGCCGAGGGGCTCGGCACGCTGGGGCCGTACGGCCTGCAGGCCGCGATCGCCGCCTGCCACGCCCGCGCGCCGTCCGCCGACGACACGGACTGGGAGCGGATGGCCGCCCTGTACCGGGTGCTCGCCCACGTCGCCCCCTCACCCGTGGTGGAGCTGAACCGCGCGGTCGCGGTGGGCATGGCCTACGGCCCGGAGCGCGGCCTGGAGATCGTGGACGGGCTGGTGACGGAGCGCGCGCTCAGGGGCTATCCGCTGCTGGCGGCCGTACGAGGTGATCTGCTGGTGAAGCTGGGCCGCCTCGACGAGGCACGCGAGGAGTTCGAACGGGCCGCCGGGCTCACCCGCAACGAGCGCGAGCGGGCCCTCTTCCTCGCCCGCGCGACCGCCACGGACGGTTGACAGGCCTCGCCACACCGCGAGCAGGGACTCCACCTCACCGGCGACCGGCCGCGTCCGGCGCCCAGGGGGCAGGCGCACGTCTCAGGAGTCAGTGTGTTCGTACCGGTCCGTGCCGGTCCGATCGTGTGAGGCGGCCGGGGGCCCGGCCCCGGGGCCGGGCAGCACGTCGACGTCGGCCGCGCTCATCGGCCGGTCGCACACCGAGCAGCGCAGCTCGACGTGGCTGATCTCGCCACAGGCGTGGTGGCGGTAGAGCACCGGCGGACCGGCCTCGCCCGCCGTCCACCGGTCGCCCCAGCGCACCATCACCAGGAGCAGGTCGCACAGCTCCAGGCCCTTGGCGGTCAGCGTGTACTCGTGGCGGGGTGGCCGGCTCGAATACTCCCGCCGCTCCAGCACATCGTTCTCGACCAGCCACTTGAGCCGCTCGGTGAGCACCTTGCGTGAGATGTCCAGGCTCTGCTGTATCTGGTCGAAACGGCTGATACCGACATAGATGTTCCGCAGGATCAGTGGCGACCACGGCTCCCCGATGACATCCAGCGTGCGGGCGATCGAGCAGGCCATGTCACCGAATCGGGTTCGCTGCATGAGAGCAGTCTAGGCGAGAGGGTTCCCTTAAGGAACGATCCCCTGTTACCGTTTCCCCAGTAAGTTCCTTTAGGGAACTCGTTGGAGGGAGCACGTCATGAACCATCCCCAGGTCGTCTCGGCCCAGGATTGGCGGGCCGCGCGGGAAGCGCTGCTGGTGAAGGAGAAGGAGCACACCCGCGCGCTGGACGCGCTGGCCGCCGAACGGCGCAGGATGCCGATGGTCCGGATCGGAGGAGACGGCGAGGAGGGGGACGGCGGCGGGTACGTGTTCGAGGGCCCGGACGGGCCGGCGAGCCTGGTCGACCTATTCGACGGGCGGCGCCAGCTCATCGTCTACAGCTTCATGTGGCTGGGCGGCGACACCTTCTGTTCGGGGTGTTCGATGTTCACCGACAACATCGGGCACCTGAGCCACCTCCACGCGCGCGACACCTCCCTGGTGCTGGTGTCCCGCGGCCCACTGGCCGAGATCACCCCGTTCAGGGAGCGCATGGGCTGGACGATTCCGTGGTTCTCCTCGCTGGGCAACGACTTCAACGACGACATGGACGCGGGCGACGGGTTCGCGCTGAACGTCTTCCTGCGCGACGGCGACGCCGTCTACCGCACCTACTCCACCGCGGGGCGAGGAGTCGAACGGCTCGGCAGCGGCTGGACCTTCCTCGACCTGACGCCGTTCGGCCGCCAGGAGACCTGGGAGGACTCCCCCGAAGGCCGGCAGCAGACCCAGCCCTACGCGTGGTGGCGCCTGCACGACGAGTACGACAGGCACGAGGTGTGAGCACCACCCGACCGGCCCTCGCCCGGCAGGGGCCGGGGCTCCGAGGACGAGGAGGTCCGCGATGACCGAGACGACCCCCGTCGCCGAACTTCTGTTCGGCGAGGCCGACGCGACGCCGTTCAGCACGGACGAGGCGACGGTCAAACCATGGGACGAGGCGCGGGCGTGCCTGGAGTCCGCGCCGAAGGCCTGGCTCTCGACGGTGTGGCCCGACGGCCGCGCGCACGCCGTACCCGTGCTGCTGGTCTGGGCCGGCGACGCGCCCTGGATCACCACCCGCCCGACGTCCCGCAAGGCCAGGAACCTCGCCGTCAACCCCCACTGCGTCATCACCGTCGCCGGCGAGACGCTCGACCTCGTGGTCGAGGGGAACGCCACCCGGGCACGGGACGAGGACGAGCTCAGGCGGGTGGCCGCCGCCTTCGGGACGAAGTACGAGTGGGAGCTCGCGGTACGCGACGGCTCCGTCCACGAGGACGGCCTTCCCGGCTCCCCGGAATACGGCTTCTACCGGGTCACGCCCACGCGTGCCTTCGGTTACGGCGCGGACGGCAGGACGGCGACACGCTGGCGGTTCGGATGACCAGGGCCGCCCGGCCTCACGCCTGTTCGCGCCCGGCCCGTTCCCCGCGGGAACAGTCCTTGAGCCCGATCGTGTCGTGCAGGCGCACGCCCGTACGCCGGAGCCTGGTCAGGGCGCGGATCACGCCGTGGGGAAGGCGGGCGAGGAGTTCGAACGGGCCACCGGGCTCACCCGCAACGAGCGCGAGCGGGCCCTCTTCCTCGCCCGCGCGACCGCCACCGGCGGTTGACGGGTACCGCCCACCGGCCCCACCGGCCCACCGCTCGGCCAGGGGCCCGGTGCCGCGAGCCGGGGGCCCACGCCCGATGACCCGTCTCACCACCAGGGGCCACCTCACGCCAGGGCCTGTCTCACCGCTGAGAACCCGCCTCGCCTCCGAGGGCCGCAGGCTGTCGTACTCACCGGTAACTAAGTAGCGGCGCTCATGATCCGGGAACGGATCGTCGCGACGATGGTGCGTATGACACGACCGGCGAAAAACACGACGACGACCGCTTTCTACGCGCAGGCCGTCATCTCCTTCGGACTGTCCGTGGCGGCCCTGGGGATCGGTATCGCCTACCTGCCCGTGACCACCTGGGTCCGGTCCTTCATGGGGCTCGGGCTGCTCTACGTGGTGACGTCGACGTTCACGCTCGCCAAGTGCGTCCGGGACCGGAACGAGGAGGCCTCCGTCGTCAGCCGCGTCGACCAGGCCAGGCTGGACAAACTGCTGGCCGAGCACGACCCCTTCAAGAACGACTGACACCCGCACGGACCGCCGGTCGCGCCCGCGCCCGGCGGAGAGCCCTCCGGCGTGGCTCTCGACCAACGCGACTCTCATCCGGAGGACAACGAGCGTCCCGGGCCTGCCGGGGTGGCCGCGTAGTCCTTGAGCTCGATCGTGTCGTGCGGGCGCACGCCCGTACGCCGGAGCCTGGTCAGGGCGCGGATCACGCCGTGGGGAAGGTGGGCGAGCAGCCACGTGCCCCGCAGGGTGGTCCACAGCTGGAACCGGCTGTCCGGCACGAGGGTCCCCGCCATCCTGCGGCCCATCTTCCAGCTGTGTCTCACGTACTCGCCCAGCTCGCTCTCGTACGCGCGGAAGGCCCGCTCGTGGTCGCCGCCGGCCACCGCCAGCTCCCCGGCGAGGACGTAGGCGCCGACCACCGCGAGGCTGGTGTCTTCCCTCCCTCTCAGACCGTTTTACTTAACGGAAGGTAAGTCATCGGGCGTCCTCACACAAGTACTTACCTATCGTTAAGTCAGTCTCCTTCGGCGTGCCGGTACCCTTGGTCCGAGCACGAGGACCCCGGCGCATACGGAAGGTCCGGCGCGAGGACAGGAGAGGGCAACAGGTGGCGAGGCCGTCCGACACCAAGGCGCGCATCCAGGCGGTCGCACGGGAGCTGTTCGCCGAGAAGGGCGTGCAGCAGACGAGTCTGCGCGACATCGCCGACCGGCTCGGGATCACCAAACCCGCGCTCTACTACCACTTCACCTCGCGGGAGGACCTGCTCCTCAGCATCGTCCAGCCGCTGATCGACGACGTCGACGCCTTCCTGGCCGACACGGAGGCGAACGCGCCGCAGAGCCCTCGTGATCTCCTCCAGGGCTACTTCGACATCACCTTCCGGCACCGGGAGGTGACCGTGATGGTGGTACGCGACCTGTCCACCCTGGCCCACCTCGATCTGGGTTCCCGCATGGGCAACTGGCGGCGGCGGCTCATCGCCCTGCTGCTCGGCCCGGATCCCGACCTGGCCGCCCGCGCCCGCGCGGTCGTGGCCATCGGCGGGCTCTCGGACTGCACCGTGGAGTTCGCCGACGTGCCGGCCGCGACCCTCGGCCCCCCGGCGGTGGCCGCCGCGCTGGCGGCACTCGGGTCCGGCCCCCCGGCGACCGGGTGAGGCCCGCGTACGACGAACCGGCCGACGTGGATCCCCCCGAAAGCCCGAAGACCCGAAGGCGCGAAGACCGGCGCACGCCCCGACGGAACCCCCGAGAACCGGCGTCGGTCTCGGCGGAGCCCCAACGAACGGCGCAAGCCCGACGAAAATCCGAGGAACGGCGTCGGTCTCGGCGGAGCCCCGAGAGCCGATGCAAGCCCGACGGAAACCCGAGAACCGACGCACACCCTGACGAAAACCCGAAGATCGACGTGAGTCCCCGCGGAAAGCGGAAATCCGAGGGCCGGAGTGAGCCCCGGCGGAAACCGAGGACTCCCGGAAGACGGATCCGCCGGATCGGAGCCCGGCTGAAAGCGAATTCACCGGGCCGGGCACCGGTGACACGCGGACCCGCCGGTACCGGAAACGTCGGTGACGGCGAACAGGCACCACGGAAACACACCCTGGTGTGGCACACTTTCGACATCGCCACAGCGGCGTCGATCGGTCACACCGCCCGCCCCATTTCAACGGACGCTCCACGGGCCGATGCCCGCGGCCGCCGATCGGAGGTCCATATGGACCTGTCCACGCACGCCCACCCAGACTGGATGGTCTGCGACGTCGCAGGGGAGATCGACATCTTCACCGCCCACGCGCTCCGCGAGCACCTGCTGGCCGCGCTGGGCCGTCCGGGATACCGGCTCCTTCTCGACATGTCCATGGTCACCGCCATGGACCCCAGCGGGGTGGCCGTGCTGCTCTCCACCCTGCGCAGGGCCGTACGGCACGGCGGCACGCTGCGGCTGATCGCGCCGACACCGGTGGTGCGCGGGCTACTGAAGGTCAGCGGGCTGTCGGGAAAGTTCGCCGTCAGCGCCGACCTGGCCGGGGCACGGATCGCGGAGCCGCTGCCCGCCGGCGTCGGGTGAACCTCCGCCCGCACCCGTCGTTCCGGTCCGGGGAGCCCTCCCTCTCGGAAGGCGGAGCGGCTCCAGGCCCACGTAAATTGATTTATTAGTAAAAAGAGCGAGGAAATATCATAAAAGCGTCAAAAGAGTTTAAAGTTAGCTCATGGTGACTCACCGCACGGCGGTCGTGCCGGCAGACGCCGAAACTCCCGGCAAGTGTCTCTGCGGTCATCCGGCCGACTACGTGATCGAAACGCGCTGGTTCTCCGGCAGGCACTCCCGCGATCCGGTCTGCGCGCCCCATGTCACCGAGGTCCTCCAGGGGATCGCGAAGCAGAACGCGCGCCGCGACGGAGGATGAACGTTCGACGGGAACCGGCCGCGAGCTCGCCCGTGCGCCGCACCAGCCCTCCGGGTCGCCCCCTTCATCCGTTCTCCCCTCCCTCCCGAGCGGCGAGCACATAAGGCCGCGGGTACGGCGACCAGGCTCGGACACGACCTCCGGCCTCAGGGAGCCGGAGATTCGCGGATCTCGGCCAGAGAGATCCGCATGGCGTCGGCGGCGCGCGTGAACCAGTCGGAGATGGCGGCCAGCTCCTCCGGACCGTAGCTCTCGAAGAGCTCGGTGAGCCGCCGGTAGGTGGGCTCGTACGCCACCGCGATGCGGGCGGCCGAATCCTTTTCCGGGACGATCCGGACACGACGGCGGTCGTCGGGATCGGGAACGCGCCGGGCGTAACCGGCACCTTCCAGGCGATTGACCACCCCTGTGACGGCCCCCGTGGTGAGACCGGCCAGCTCGGCGAGGCGTCCCGCGGTGAGCGCCTCCTCCCCGGCACCGAGGACGAAGCCCAGACACGTCAGGTCCGTGACGTTGATGCCGAGGCGCTCGGCGAGCGTGTGCTGCCCGACCAGGCTCAACGCGATCAGCTGGTCCATCCGGGCCAGGACCTCCAGCGGCGAGGTGCCTGCGTCCGGCTTGCGTTCCACCACAAACTCTCCTTACCATCTAAGAAACTTAGCTCGTGAGATAAATGATACGGGCGGACTCAACCTAGCGCCCGCCATCCGGCGATCCGCCACGGCCCGCGGAGAGCGGCGAAGGGCGGCGGAGGGCGACGCTCCAGACGGAGGAGACATCGTGGGGATAAGGAAAGACCTCGCGGAGTTGGCGGAGATCCACGAAGAGCACGACATGGGACACACCGTGGCGGGCTGGACCGGCTCGATCGTCTGCATCACCGGCTTCGCGATCTCCGGGGTGGCGATGGTGGCCGCCAGCGTCCCCTTCTTCTGGATCGGCGCGGGGGTCGTGGTCCTGGGAGGTGCCCTGGGGTGGCTTCTCCACCAGATGGGCCTCGGCAAGGAGATCGGACCACGCCCGGCGTCCGAACGGGGCATGCGCCGGCGTCCGGCATCGAGAACGCCGAGAACATCGGGAAGGGCGGGAAGGGCGGGGATACCAGGAGAAGCGGCACGATCCCGTACGGAACCTCACCCATCCGCCCGCGCGGCCCAGCCGGTGACGGCGGTCCAGCCGGTGACGTCGGTCCAGATCACCTCGGGCCCGCGGTCCGGCCTCTGATCCGGCCGTCCCGCACGATCCATCCGGCCCCGGTGTCACCGGAGCGCGCAGGCCGGCCCCTCGACCGAGGGGCCGGCCTGCCGGTTTTCCGGCCCCTTCCCGCCCGCGCCGACTCGCTCAGGACCGTCCCGTTCCGGTCTGGCCGGGCCCGGCGGGGTGGGGTGGGGTGGGACTGTCCGCTCAGTACGTGGCCCGTCCCGCGCGGCGGGGACGTCCACCCGATACGGCCCGTCCCGCGCCGTCCGGGGCGAAGGTCCGATGGTCAGGGCTTCGAGCGGGCGACTCTCCCCCGGCCATCCGCCAGATAGGACGAAGTCGCACAAGTACACTGTAATTCCCCGCCACCGGGGCGACCAGAACTGCATACCTGGTAAGACGGAGGGAACGCCCGCCCTGTGAACTGCGGGTCTAAGGAGTCTTTCCATGCCACCCGAAGGTGTGAACACGCTCTCGATATCGGCCGGTGTACGCGGAAGCGCCATCGTGGTCCGGGCGATCGGCGAGCTCGACTACGACTATGCGCCGATCTTCCGGAGAGAGATCATCCGGGCCTGGAGCATAAGCGCCGGCGACTCGCCCTCCGAGCTACCATCCCCCTCGTCGCTCAACTCGGCCCCCGAACTGACGCCCCCGTCGTCGCTCGACCCGCCGTCCGAGCTCTCGGCTTCTTCGCCACTCGAACCACCGTCCGGGTTCCCGGCTTCTTCGCCACTCGAACCACCGTCCGAGTTCCCGGCGTTTCCGGCGGCGTTCTCCGGCCTGCCACCGCTTCTCCCGGAGACACCGTTCCTCTCGGAGACGTCGCTTCTCCCGGAGACGCCGTTCCTCTCGAACGTCCCGCTCGCCTCAGGAGGTCCGCTCCCCTCGGAGCCACCGTCACCGCTGTCGCCCGAGCCGCCTTCCCCGTTCTTTCCCGGGAGTCCGCCTCCCCCCTCCCCGGAAAGCCCGCCGCCCCCGGGAAACCCGCCACCACTCTTCCCCGATGAACCCTCTCCCCTCTCCCCGGACAGACCACCACCGGACGGGCAGCCATCGGACGGACAGCCATCGGACGGACAGCCATCGGACGGACAGCCATCGCTCTCCACGACGGCCTCGCTCTCTCCACCGCCGCAGGTCCTCTCCTCCTTCGAGTCCTTGGAGGCGTCTCAGGACACGCGTGCCCAGGCCGGGCCCTGGCTCATCCTCGACCTGGAGGGGCTCACCTTCTGCGACTCCACCGGGCTCGCGGAACTGCTGTGGCTCCTGCGCAGGAGCCAGGAGACCCGGACGCGCCTGGTGCTGGCCGGGGCGAGCCGGACGCTGCGCCACATGATGGCCATCACCGGGCTCCTGACCTACTTCACGATGGCCGCCTCCGTGGAGGAGGCCCTGCTGGATGAGGGGTTCAGGACGGCGGAGGGGCCCTGACGCGCGGCGGACGGCGGTTCCGTGCTCCGGTGTGAAGCGGATCTCGCGGTCGTGAGGCGGACCTCACCCTCCGGACTCTCCGGGCCGGAGTTCGCGGTCCCGAGCCGGAGCGGTCCCGGCCCAGAGCCGTCCCGAGCCAGAGCCGTCCCGGGGCGGAGCTCGCGGTCCCGGATCGACGAACCGACTCCGGGGCTGACGAGCCGACTCCGGGGTCGGTGAACCGGCTTCGGCCGCAACGACCGGCGGAGTGGTCGTCCCCGTCCACGGGAGGCGACCTCGCGGAAGGCACCCACGGGAAACACCTCTCGAAAGACACCTCTCGGAAGACAGCCCACGGCGGCATCCAAGGGCGACGCATCCGTACCCAGGGGTGACGTATACGTGGGACCGCGCCTGCGGAAGACGCCGCATAGATGTCTGAGACGTATGTCGTTAAAACGCACTCATTCACCTGACAAGTGGGTCAATATCTTCTTACGGGAAAATCCACTATCCGGCGAAAGTGGGGTCCCGATGCGGAAGATGTCGCCGCGGATGACCGCGGAAGCACTACCCGAGACGCTGGACGGGCTGCCCGTGGCACCCGGGGAATTCCTCGCCCTCGTGTCCGTGGACTTCACCGGGACGTACCAGGTCTACCTGGCGGCCAAGGACGAGCGCATCAAGATGACCCGGCTGTCCATGAGCCTGCTCGCCGCCCCGTTCGCCGCCGCGGTCGCGCTGGCCAGCGCGAAGGTGGTCAGTCCTGCCATGCTGACCACCTGGCACAGCGTCCCCTGGCACCTGTTCGCGATGGTCGCCGCGTTCGGGCTGCTCAGCGTGCTGCCCTTCCTGCGGCTGATCGAGGCGGTCAACGCGCACATGAGGACCGCGCGGGCGATCAACAACTTCCGCCTGCTCTACACGGTCCACCTCAAGGACCAGTTCTCGGCCCTCGGCTGGACCCCCAACCTGCCGGTGGACCCCCGCTATCCGGAAACGTACGCGCCGATGGCCTGGCCGGGGATCAACGTGATGATGCTGGCCCTGGTCAACAGTTCCTACATCGCGGTCGGCGTGCTCGGGATGGTCGGGGCGGCACCGGCCACGGCCCTGCTGCTGGTGATCATCGGCCTGCTCGCGCTGGTCCACTATTTCGTCTACTACGTTCGCGCCAATGTCTCCCGGCAACGCCGGCTCCCACACAACCCCTTCCATTTCCCCAACGTGGAGACCTGAATGTCCGACCTCCTCAGATTCGCGTCTTGTGGGGAGACGTGGATCTGGCTGATGCGACACGTGACACACAACGGCGGGCCCGCCCTGGACGACCGCGGCCCGATCATCGAGGCTCCGGCGGTGCTGTTCGAGGTCACCGGCCTGGCCTGGGACGATCCGGTGCTGAAATGCTACGGTGACGCCGGGAAGATCCCGCTGTACTCCAGCAAGTTCAGCGAACGCTCGGTCGTCCCGCCGTTCAAGTACAGCTACGGAGGGCGACTCCGCCAGTTCCTCGGCGTCGACCAGCTCGGCTGGATCGCCGACGTGCTGCGCGCCAAGCCGTACACCAAGAGCGGCTGGATCTCGCTGACCGCTCCCGGCGAGCCTCCCGACGCGGTGCCCTGCCTGACCAGCCTGGCCTTCAGGCTTCGTGCCGGGCGGCTGGTCATGACCGCCGCCTTCCGGTCGCAGAACGTGTTCACCTCCTATCTGAACTACGTACCGCTGCGCGGCATCCAGAGCGAGGTCGCGGACGACCTCACGGTGGGCTGCGGGTCGATGAGGGTGTTCGTCGACGTGCCGCACATCTACACCGCGGACGAGGCCGCGGTCGGGGAGATCCTCCAGTTGTCGGAACGCGAGGGGTCCGGCACGGGAGACCCCGTACCGGACCCTGATCATCGGCCCTGTCCCATCTTCTGACCCCGCGGACGCGGCGGACCCGGCGGACCCTGCGGACCGGCGACGCGGTGACCGGCCGCCTCCCGGTTTCCGCTGTTCCGGGCGTCGGAGGATCGCGTTTCCCGACGCGAGGGACCGGCGATCACCGGTCGGCGCGTCAGGGCGCGATCCTCGCCCCGGCCTCGGCGAGCATTCCGGCCAGCTCGGGATGCCCGCCGAGCACGGCCAGCTCGTAGGGTGTACGGCCCTCGAAGGCCGGATGGCCCGTGCCGGGGCCGTCGAGGCCCGCGCCGTGCTCGATCAGGAGCCTCAGGCGCCGGGGCCGCCGCCTGATGACCGAGGCGTACACCTCGTCCTGGAGCATCTGCTCCGGTGTCGCGTGCGTGGGACCGAGGCGCCGGTGCCACGACCCGCCGTCCCCCCGGCCGAGACCGTACTCGAAGAGCAGTTCCAGGTGCTCGGTGTCGTCGGAGCCGAACCCGCAGAGCCCCCGGTTGTAGAGGGTCTGGCTGTCGTTGGGATCGGCGCCCGCCTCCAGCAGGAGCCTGGCCAGCTCGGCGGAGCGCGGGTGCGGCGGCTCACCGCGCTCGCCACCGCCGAAGGCCCCGGTGAGCGCGGTGAACGGCGAGGTGAGCCCGTCCCACAGGTATCCCGCGTCCGGATCGGCGCCGTGTGCGAGCAGCAGCCGGGCGGTCTCCGGCGCGTCGCCGCCCTCGACCCGCGAGTACACCAGGTAGAGCAACGGCTCCCACCGGTACGGCCCGCCCTCGGCCCGCGCCTGGCCCGGGTCTGCCGCCAGCGTCGCGGCCATCGCCTCCACCTGACCGGTCGCGGCCATGGTGTGGACGCTCGCGACCGCGAGTCCCGGGTCCAGGGCGAGCGCCCGCGCCGCCTCGCGACGGCGCGACGGGTCGTCGTTCCCGTACGGCAGGCAGGCCAGCCGGAGGAACTCCGCGACCGGGTCCGCGCTCCGGGGCACCAGGTGGGGTGAGCGGGAGTGCAACGCGAGGATGTCGAGGTGGGCGCGGAGCCGGGGCCAGCTCGCGAAGCCGTACGACCTCGCGACCGTCAGCTGTGCGTCGGCCAGCGTGAACCCCTCCGCCGGGCGCGGGGCTCCCTCGGCCGGCGGCGATCCGTAGGGCCGCGCCGAGAGCCCGGGGAGCGGACGCGGGTCTCCCCCGCCCGGCGACCCGGCGGGCCGCGCCCGGAACCCGGGGAGCGGGCGCGGGCCATCGACCTGCGGCGACGCCGCCGGCCGCGCCGGAGGACCGGGGAACGGGCGGCGGTGGAACTCGGCGACCAGCTCCAGCGCGGCGGTGTCGGCGGCACGGACCGCCCTCTTGAGGCGCTTGGCCTGGTTCCTCAGGTATTCGAGGCTGGGGTTGTCGGGAAGACGGCGAACGGGCACGGGGGCCTCCCTTTCGTCACGCCCGACGTCCGCGTGATCGGGCCGAAAAGGAGGTCGGCCGACGAGCAGTGTGGTGCTCAGGTGGGCTCTGCCCTTCCCGCGGACCGGGTGCGCCCTGCCGCGCGGACTCCACCATAACGCCCGTGCCCGCCGTGAGGGCGCCCCTCACCTGAAGCGGCGCAGCCTCAGGCTGTTGCTGACCACGAACACCGAGGAGAGCGCCATCGCGCCCCCGGCGATCATCGGGGTGAGCAGCCCGAGCGCGGCCAGCGGGATGGCCGCGACGTTGTAGGCGAAGGCCCAGAACAGGTTGCCCCTGATGGTGCGCAGCGTGCGGCGGGACAGCCTGATCGCGTCGGCGGCCACCCGAAGGTCGCCCCGGACCAGGGTGAGGTCGGAGGCCTCGATCGCGACGTCGGTGCCGGTGCCCATCGCCATGCCGAGGTCGGCCTGGGCGAGGGCGGCGGCGTCGTTCACCCCGTCGCCGATCATGGCCACGGTACGGCCCTCGGACTGGAGCCGCTTGACGACCTCCACCTTGTCGGCGGGCAGCACGTCGGCGATCACCTCCTCGATGCCGACGGCCTCGGCGACCGTACGGGCCACCGTCTCGTTGTCGCCGGTCAGCAGGACCGGGCGCAGGCCGAGCGCGCGCAGCGCGGCGACCGCCTCGGCCGAGGTGGGCTTGATCGCGTCGGCGACGGTGAGCACCGCGCGGGCCTTCCCGTCCCAGCCGACCGCGACGGCCGTCTCCCCGCGTGCCCGTGCCCGCTCCAGTTCCTCCTCCAGCTCGGGCGGCAGGTGCTGCGACCAGTCGGCGAGCAGCTGGGGCCGCCCGACGAGCACGGCGTGCCCGTCGACGACGCCCTGGACGCCGAGACCCTCGACGTTCGTGAAGTCCTCGACCTGGGCGGTGGAGTTCGCCGCGCGGGCGACGGCGCGGGCCACGGGGTGCTCGGAGGCGCCCTCCAGCGCCCCGGCCAGCCGGAGCACCTCCTCGCGCTCCTCACCGGCGGCGGGGAAGACGTCCTTGAGGGTCATCGTGCCCGAGGTCACGGTGCCGGTCTTGTCCAGGACCACGGTGTCGATGCCGTGGGTCGACTCCAGCGCCTCCGGGCCCTTGATCAGGATGCCCAGCTGGGCGCCCCGGCCGGTGCCGACCATGAGCGCGGTCGGCGTGGCGAGGCCCAGGGCGCAGGGGCAGGCGATGATCAACACCGCCACGGCGGCGGTGAAGGCCGCGGCGGCGCCGGAGCCGGTACCGAGCCAGAAGCCGAGGGTGGCCACGGACAGCGCGATCACGATCGGCACGAACACCGCGGAGATCCGGTCGGCCAGCCGCTGCACGGCGGCCTTGCCGTTCTGGGCGTCCTCCACCAGCCTGGCCATCTGGGCGAGCTGGGTGTCCGAGCCGACCCGGGTGGCCCTCACCACGAGGCGCCCCCCGGCGTTCACGGTGGCGCCGACCACCGCGTCACCCGGCCGCACCTCGACGGGGACCGACTCGCCGGTCAGCATGGACGCGTCCACGGCCGAGGACCCCTCCTCGACCACGCCGTCCGTCGCGATCTTCTCCCCCGGCCGTACGACGAAGAGGTCGCCCACCGTGAGCCCGCCGACCGGGACGACCTCCCCGGAGGCCAGCGTGACGTCCTTGGCGCCCATCGACAGCAGCGCGCGGAGCGCGGCACCGGCGCGGCGCTTGGAGCGGGCCTCGAAGTAGCGGCCCGCGAGGATGAAGGTGACCACCCCGGCCGCGGCCTCGAAGTAGATGCTTCCTGAGCCGTCGCCCCCGGACAGGGTGAACTCGAAGCCGTGCCGCATGCCCGGCATGCCCGCCGTGCCGAGGAACAGGGCCCAGAGCGACCAGGAGAAGGCGGCGATCGTCCCCAGCGAGACCAGCGTGTCCATGGTCGCGGCGCCGTGCCGCAGGTTGGTCCAGGCCGCCCGGTGGAAGGGCCACCCGCCGTAGACCACGACGGGGCCCGCCAGGGCGAGGGAGAGCCACTGCCAGTTGTCGAACTGCAGCGACGGGATCATCGCCATCGCGACGACCGGCACCGACAGCACGGCCGAGGTGATCAGGCGCTGCCTGAGGGGAGCGAGCCCGGCGCGCTCCGTCTCTCTCTCCTCCTCCTCCTCGTCCGTCCCGTTCCGCTCGGTGGACACCGGCGGAGCGGGCGGTTCGGCGGTGTATCCGGCCTTCTCCACCTCCGCGACCAGGTCGTCGGGGGTGACGCCTGCGGGGTAGACGACCTTCGCCTTCTCGGTGGCGTAGTTGACGGTCGCGGTCACGCCGTCCAGCTTGTTGAGCTTGCGCTCGATGCGGGCCGCGCAGGAGGCACAGGTCATGCCGCCGATGGCGAGCTCGATCTCACCGTGGGCGGGTGCTTCGCCGGTGGTCATGGACGTCACGGCCTCTCCTCGTGCCTTCTCTGTCTCTGTCGTCGTACGTGTCGTCTCCGCTGTCGTACGCGGCGTTGTCGTACGCGGCCCGGAGCCGTCGCCGTCTCGGCGCCTTCGACCGTCTCGGCGTCTCCGATCATCGCGACGCCTTCGACCGTCCCGACGGCCGGAGCCGTCATCGGCCGACCGGCCGGGGCCGGAAACCTCGCCGCCGACCTCGCCGCCCCCCGGGGGCGGGCCCGTCCCCCGACCCGGAGCGGGGCGTCGACCCCGCGATGGGTGTGTCCAGGCATGTATCTCTCCTCGTTATGAGAACACCTAACCCCTACGGGGTATTTCACGGCTGGTGGCTGTGCCCGTGGCCGTCCCCGGACGGCGCCGTGGCCGTGCTCCCCTCGGGATCCGGGCTAGTGGCGGCCGTGAACACGGCGGTGCGCACGGTCCCGGCGTGCTTGAAGTCCAGGTAGAGCCCGTAGGTCCCCGCGCTCGGCACCTCGGCGTAGAAGGTGATGTTCGGGCCGGGCGCGGTGCGCCCGTCGTCGGGCGCGCCGTCGGGGTGCACGTGCAGGTAGGCCAGGTCACCGTCGCGCAGCGCGACCAGGTGTCCGTACGCGGCCAGGTAGGGCTGCAGGTCCGTGACCGGCTCGCCGTCCTTGGCGATCGAGAGCGTGAGCATGCTGGTGCGGCCGGGGATGAGATCTCCCGTGAGGGTGACGGTGTAGTCGCCCACCTCGGCGGTCTCGGCCGGGACGGCGGGCGGCTCGGGCCGGTAGTCGCCCGCCACCGACAGGTCCATGCCGAGCGTCAGGGGCTGCGCCCCCTCGGGGGCGAAGTCGGCGAACGCGCGGTACTCCCCGGCGGAGGGGAGTTCGAGCGGGACCGACCAGACGCCGCCTCCCAGCTGGGTGGGGTGCAGGTGCTGGAAGCCCGTCAGATCGCGGCGGACCACGATGAAGTGCATTTTCTTGTCGTGCTGGGTGGTGAAGCCGGTGACGGGGGATCCACCGGGGCCGATCACCGAGAAGCGGAAATCGGTTCGTTCGCCCGCCTTGACCTCGTCGGTCTCCGGCATGAGCATGTATCCGCCCTGGGCGACCTGGAGTCCCGCGGGAAGGGCCGGAGTCCTCGCGGCCGCCGTCTCCTGCCCGGCATCCTGATGGCCGCCGTGGTCCGCGCCCGCCCCGGCGTCCTCGCCCGCGCCCCGCTCGGTGCCGGTGCCGTGAGAGCTCTCGGCCGCCGCGCTCCCCACCGGCCCGACCGGACCGGCCAGCCGCCCCGCCCCCAGGGCTCCGCCGAACACCACGGCCAGCCCCAGCGCGTACGCCCCCACCTTGATCGCGCCGTTCATCTCGACCATCCCTCCTCGATACCCTTAGGGGGTATACGTTCGCTCGACCACAGTGCCACACCACCACCTTTTCGGCAACCCCAGGGGGGTATACCTGACGCCGGTCTCCAGATCACAGGATGGCCGATACGCAGGCCCACGACGGGACCTATGGGAAATCAGGGACGGGTGTCGATCCCTCGCCGCCGGACCCGCGAGGGGCCATGAGGGGCCGCGAAGGGTCGTGAGGGACCGCGATGGGCCGTGAGGCCGGCCGGCCCCCGGCCGACCGGCCTCACGGCGCCCTCCGGGATCCGGCGGAGCCCCTCCGGGGACGGGTCAGGACGGCAGGCGCCGGACGCGTTCCGAGGACGGGTCGTAGAGGGGTTCCGCGGCGACGGCGGCGCCCACCCAGGTGCCGGTGACGCCGACCTCCACGCGGTCGCCGGGGGCGGTGCCCTCCGGCAGGTAGGCGTAGGCGATCGAGCGGTCGACACGGTGGCCGTACCCGCCGCTGGTCACCCGCGAGACGGGCAGGCCACCGGCGCGGACCGGCTCCCCGCCGAGGCAGACCTGGCGGGGGTCGTCCAGGACCAGGCAGAACAGCCGCCGCGCCGACGCACCGGTCCCCGCGCCCGCACCGCCGTCGGCCTTGGCCTTTGTACCGGCACCCGCGCCCCCGTCGGCCCTGACACCGGCCCCGGCACCGACCCCCGCTCCCGCGGCGGCCTCCAGGGCCGCGCGGCCGAGGAAGTCCTTGTCGCGGGCGACCGCGAAGCCCAGGCCCGCCTCGTGGGGAGTGGTCTCCGGGGTGATGTCCATGCCCCAGACGCGGTAGCCCTTCTCCAGGCGCATCGAGTCGATCGCGCGGTACCCGGCCGGGCGCATGCCGTACGGCGTGCCCGCCTCCATGAGCGTGTCCCACAGCGTCAGCCCGTACTCGGACGGGCAGTACAGCTCCCAGCCGAACTCGCCGACGAACGTCACCCGCTGGGCCAGCACCGGGACGTTCCCGACGCTGATCTCCCTGGCCTTCATGTAGCCGAAGGTCAGGTCGTCGCCGGAGACGGAACCGAGGATGTCGAGCGCTCTCGGACCCCACAGGCAGTAGCAGGCGTACGCCGAGGTGACGTCGCGGACGTCGAGGCCCTGGCCGCGGAGCCAGGCCGCGTCGTGGACGCCGAAAGCCGTACCGGTGATCAGCCGGAAGCGGTCCTCCGTCAGGCGGGTGACGGTCAGGTCGGCCTCGATGCCACCGCGCTCGTTGAGGAGCTGGGTGTAGACGACCGAGCCCACCGGCCTGTCGAGCTGCCCGGCGCACGCCCGCTGCAGCCCCTCCAGGGCCCCGGGCCCCGACACCTCCAGCTTGGAGAACGAGGTCTGGTCGAAGAGTCCGGCGGCGTCGCGGGTGGCCAGGCACTCCTCACGTACGGCGGGCGACCAGATCCGGCCCGCCCAGCCGTCCGGGCGGGGTCCCGGGGCGTCCGGGGAGACACCCTGGTCACCGGGGCGAGGACTCCCGCCGTCCGGGTCAGCGGCCCGGCCGTCGGCGTGGAGACTTCCGCCGCCCAGGGGAACAGCCCGGCCGTCGAGGTGGACGGCCTGGTCGTCCACGGGGGGACCGTCGCCGGGCTCGTACCAGTTGACCCGTTCCCAGCCGGACTTCTCGCCGAACGCCGCTCCCAGCTCCACATGGCGCACCCACGCGGGCGAGCGGCGGAGCGGCCGGGCGGCGGTGCGCTCCTCACCGGGGTAGACGATGTCGTAGTACTTGGAGTACGAGTCCAGGGCCTTGGCCCGGGTCCACGACGTGGAGCGGGCGTGACTCCCGAAGCGCCGCAGATCCATCCCGAACATGTCGTACTCGGGCGAGCCATCAACGATCCACTCGGCCATGACCTTGCCCACGCCCCCGGCCGCCGCCAGGCCGTGGACGCAGAAGCCCGCCGCCGCCCACAATCCGCGGACCGGGGTCTCGCCGAGAAGGAACTCGCCGTCGGGGGTGAACGCCTCGGGGCCGTGCACGACCTTCGTGATCTCGGTACGGGCCAGCTCGGGAACTCTCCGCACCGCCGATTCCCACGATTCCTGAAATTTCGGCATATCCGGGGGAAAGACGGTCCGCGGCTCATCCAGGGGAACAGCCGTGTCCCAGATTTCCGGATTCCGAATATATCCGCCTACCAAAATCCCGCCATTTTCTTCCCGGAAATAGACAATGTTGTCCGGATCCCGCACCGTAGGCATGGACGACGGAACCCCGAATGATTCGGTGGTGACATATTGGTGTTTGATCGGCACGACCGGAATATCGACCCCGGCCAGCCGTCCGACCCGTCCGCTGGCCGCGCCGGCCGCGACGACCACGGTCTCCGCGAGGACCGACCACTCCTCGAAATCGCCGGTTCCCCCGGAGTCCCCAGTCCCCGACGCGAGCCGGACCCCGGTGATCGCGCCTTTCGCCACGTCGAGTCCCGTCACGCGCGTCCCGGTGTGAATGCGCACACCCAGCTTCCGCGCCCCGGCCGCCAGCGCCCTCGCCAGCAGCGCCGGGTCCAGCCAGCCGTCCCCGGGCAGCCAGAGTGCGGCTCGCACGTCGTCGGCGCGCAGCAGCGGGAGCATCTCCTTGGCCTCGGCACCGGAGATCACCTCCAGGCCCAGGCCGTAGGTCTCCCCGGCCCCGGCCAGCCGCAGCGACTCCTCCACCCGCTCGGGCGTGGTCGCGAGGCGGAGGCCGCCCACCCCGTGCCATCCCGGGTCCAGCCCGGTGAGCTCGGCCAGTTCGGGGTAGAGACCGGCCGAATACATGATCATCTTGGTCTGGGTGACCGTGGAGCGGAGCTGGCCCACGAATCCCGCCGAGTGCCAGGTGGTTCCCTCGGTGAGTTCGTGCTGCTCGACGAGGATCACCTCGGTCCAGCCAAGCCTCGCCAAGTGATAGGCAACGCTACAACCGGCCACCCCGCCGCCGACCACGACGGCTCGCGCGGAGCTGGGAAGTTTCAAGGCGCGCAACCCCTCTGTAACAACTAGTCCACAGAATCGGATCAATGGTATGAAGGTAGGCCAAAGGAGGGCGGCATGCCAGATCCTCTAGCGGACGTCCGTAAATGGGCTGACCAGCCCGTGACCGAGACTCTGATCAAGGGTGGGCTCAGCCACCGGATCTCCCGTCTCACCACGGCCGACGGTCGGCGATGGCTGCTGCGCGTGCTGGATCCCCGGGTCTCGGAGGCCGGCCTGGGCATACCGCTCGACCAGGAGATCGCCAACACGCTCCACGCGGCGGACGCGGGGGTCGGCCCCAGGGTGCTGCACCGGCTGCCGGGCGCGCTGGTCCTGGAGTATCTCGACGGCGTCACCCTGGACGCCCACACCGTGCGGACGATCCCCGGCCCCATCGCGGCGGCCTGCCGGCGGCTGCACGCCGGGCCCAGGTTCGTCAACGACTTCTCCATCTTCCGCAAGCTGGACGAGTTCCTCGCCCTGTGCCGTACCCACGAACTGGCCACACCCGACGGCTACCGGGACCGCCTTCCCGCGGCGGCGGAGATCGAACGGGCGCTCGCCGCCGATCCGCTGCCCACGGTGCCGTGCCACAACGACCTGCTGCCGGAGAACTTCATCCGCTGCGGCACCGAGGTCAGGATCGTCGACTACCAGCTCTCCGGGAACAACGACCCCGCCTTCGAGCTGGGCGACATCGCGGCCGAGGCCGACTACGACCCCGACCTCACCGTCCGGCTGGCCCGCGCCTACTTCGGCGTCGACGACCGGCGACTCACCTCCCGGGTCCGGCTCAACCTGATCATGTCCAACCTGACCTGGACGCTCTGGTTCGCCGTGCACCACGGACTGCTCAAGGAGCAGGCGGCCGACGCCGACTTCGACTACGAGGCCGAGGCGGCCGACAAGTTCTCGCAAGCCGTACGGGACCTGGACGACCCGGGGTTCGGACGGCTCGTCGACGACGTCCGGGGCGCGAGCACCGGATCTCCCCACCCCCCCGCACCACCACGCAAGGAGGCTTGAGTGACCAAGCCAACACCGGTCGACGAGGACGCGAAGCGCCTCGCCGAACTCGGTTACAAGCAGGAGCTCTCCAGAACCTGGAGCGGCTTCTCCAACTTCGCCATCTCCTTCTCGATCATCTCCATCCTGGCCGGCTGCTTCACCACGTTCGGCCAGGCCTGGAACAACGGTGGCCCCGTCGCCATCGCGTGGGGGTGGCCGCTGATCTCGATCTTCATTCTGATCATCGGGCTGTGCATGTCGGAACTGGTCTCGGCCTATCCGACCGCGGGCGGCATCTACTGGTGGGCCGCCAAGATGGGCAGGCCGATCCACGGCTGGTTCACCGGGTGGTTCAACCTCATCGGCCTGATCGCCGTGACGGCCTCGGTCGACTACGGCTGCGCGACCTTCCTGAACATCACCCTCAACCGGTTCTTCCCCAGCTGGGACCCCAGCCTGACCAACGCGTTCATCCTGTTCGCGGTGATCCTGGTGCTGCACGGCCTGATCAACATCTTCAGCCACCGGCTGATCTCGACGCTGCAGAACGTCTCGGTGTGGTGGCACGTGTTCGGCGCGGCGGTGGTCGTGCTGATCCTGGTCTTCGGCCCCGACTCGCACCAGTCGATGTCGTTCGTCTTCACCGAGACGATCAACAACTCCGGCTTCTCCGACTCGTCGTACTGGTTCTACGTGCTGCCGCTCGGCTTCCTGCTGACGCAGTACACGATCACCGGGTTCGACGCGTGCGCGCACGTGTCCGAGGAGACCCAGGGCGCCTCCACCGCCGCCGCCAGGGGACTGTGGCAGTCGATCTTCTACTCGGCGATCGGCGGCTGGGTCCTGCTGCTCGCCTTCCTGTTCGCGGCCACCGACGTGGACGCGGTCAACGAGGCGGGCGGCTTCGTCGGCGCCATCTTCGACAGCGCGCTCCCCGGCAACCTGGCCACGGCGATCTTCGCGATCTCCACCATCGGCCAGTTCTTCTGCGGGATGAGCTGCGTGACCTCGATGTCCCGGATGACCTACGCCTTCTCCCGGGACGGCGCCATCCCCGGCTGGCGCCTGTGGTCCAAGGTGGACCGCAACCGGACCCCCGTCAACGCGATCGTCTTCGGCTGCACGGCCGCGCTGATCCTCACCCTGCCCGCGTTGTACGAGGCCCCCGGCGGTCTGCCGCTCGCCTTCTACGCGGTCGTGTCGGTGGCGGTCATCGGCCTCTACATCGCCTTCGCGATCCCGATCTGGCTCCGGCTGCGGATGGGTGACCGGTTCGAGCCGGGGCCCTGGACGCTGGGGCCGAAGTACAAGGTCATGTGCTGGATCGCCATCATCGAGATCGTCATCGTCTCGATCTACTTCATCATGCCGCTGGTCCCGGCCGCCGTGCCGTTCAGCGACGACTTCACCTGGACCGCGGTCAACTACTCGCCGATCGTGGTCGGCGTGATGGTGCTGGCCGTGGGCCTGTGGTGGACGCTGTCGGCGAAGCACTGGTTCACCGGCCCGCGCCGTACGGTCGACATGGCCGAGGCGTTCGACCCGGCGGGCCCGGCCGACCCGGTCGGCAAGGAGCCGATCGGCTGATCCCCACCCCGGGGCGGGCCGGCCGGAAAGCCGGTCAGCTCGCCTCGAAGGCCTCCGCCACCGCCGCGCGGACCCGGTCCATGGCCGCGGCGGCGGGGGCCTCCCGCCCCATGGAGGTCATGTCGACGTCGGGCATGCCGCAGGCCACCGCCCAGCCCCACGGGGTCAGGTCGCCGTCGACGTTGAGGGCGAACCCGTGGCTGGTGACGCCGCGGCTCTGCCGCATGCCGATCGAGACGATCTTGCGTCCCGTCTCGGCCGTCCACACGCCGGTCAGCAGCTCCGAACCCGGAGGGGTGTCGCGGCGCTCGGCCGCGACCCCCAGCGCGCCGAGCGCGCCGACGAGCCTCAGCTCGACCTCGCGGACGTAGTCGACGATCCCCTCGTCCTCGCCGAGCTTGACGACCAGGTACCCGACCAGCTGGCCGGGGCCGTGGTACGTGAGCTGCCCGCCGCGACCCGTGCTCACGACAGGGATGCCGTGAGCGGGGTCGGGCAGGTGCTGCTCAGGGGTTCGCCTGCCCACGGTGTACACCTGCGGGTGGCTGAGCAACCAGAGCGTGTCGGAGCGCTCGTCGCGCTGCCGCTGACCGACCAGGTCGGTCATCCGCTCCATCGCCTTCTCGTAGTCGACCAGGTCGTCCTGGACCAGGGACAGTGGGCGTCGCCTCATGCCCCCAGCTTATTTTCACCGGCGGCCCGCGAGCGCCTTGGGGACCCCTTGACCCTTGAGGGGCCCCTCAGGACCCCCTGAGGACCTTTGGGGACCCTTGGAGACCTTCGGGGACCCTTGAGGACTCAGTAGCGGACAGCCGGCGCCTTGGGGACGAAGATCCACATGAGCACGTAGGCGACCCACAGGGGTCCGGGGATGAGCGAGAGCAACAGCCAGAACACCCGGACAAGGGTGGGCGGCATGTTGAGGGTCTCCGCGATCCCGCCGCAAACTCCGGCGATTATCTTGTGGTTTCTCGAACGGTGCACGATACCTCTCCCCGAATCGGTGTTCTTCGTCTCTTCAAACGAACGACCGGAACTCACCCGTTCCCGGGACGACCCTGAGAAAACCCTGTCAGGGTCGCTTGATAACTTTTCGTGCACCTGAGCGTCGGCGCATCTAGGCGAAACCAGTTGATCACGGTACGTTCCGCCATGTACGTAATAGGGGATCTCCCCTCCGTTCCACCCCGAGGAGCGCTATGCGCCTGAGGTTACGACGCAGCATGGTCAAGACCGCCACCCTGGTCACGGCCATCGCTCTCCCTCTCGCCTTCACCGTCCCGGCGAGTGCGACCATCGCGACCACCACGTCTCCCGGCGTCACCGACGTCCTCGCCAACGTGTTCGCGACGCAGATCAAGGGCAGCAACGTCAAGAAGCACCTGGACAAGTTCCAGCAGATCGCGACCGCCAACGGCGGCAACCGCGCCGCGGGCTCGCCCGGTTACGACGCCTCCCTCGCCTACGTGCAGGACAAGCTGCGCAAGGCCGGTTACAAGACCTCCACAACGGACGTCGAGTTCCCCCTGAGCTGGGAGGAGGCGAGCCCCTCCGTCCTGCAGCAGACCGCTCCCGTGGCGAAGACCTACGCCAACCCGGCCGACTTCGTGACCGTGATCTCCTCCAGCGCAGGCGACGTCACCGCGCAGGTGCAGGTCGTCGACGCCGTGATCCCGCCGGCACCGACCCCGAACACCTCGACGGCGGGTTGTGAGACCTCCGACTTCGCCGGGTTCGTCCCCGGCCGGATCGCGCTGATCCAGCGCGGCACCTGCCCGTTCGTCGACAAGGCCACCAACGCCAAGGCGGCCGGCGCGGCCGGTGTGATCTTCTTCAACGAGGGCCAGCCCGGCCGGACCGACCCCCTCGTCTTCGACATCCGCGAGTGGCGCTTCGGCTTCCCCATCGTGATGGCGAGCACGGCCGTCGGCCTCGACCTGGCCGCCGCCCCGAACACCACCGTCCGGCTGAAGGTCGACGCCGAGACCGAGGTCGGCCGTACCAAGAACCTGATCGCCGACTCCCGCTGGGGCAAGTCCGGCGAGATCGTCGCGGTCGGCGCCCACCTCGACAGCGTGCCCGAGGGCCCCGGCATCAACGACAACGGCTCCGGCAGCGCCGCCACCCTGGAGACCGCGCTGAAGCTGGCCCACGTGCCGACCAAGTACAAGGTGCGCTTCGCCTGGTGGGGCGCCGAGGAACTCGGCCTGCTCGGCTCCGATCAGTACGTCGCGGGCCTGTCTCAGTCCGAGAAGGACAAGATCAGGCTCTACCTGAACTTCGACATGATCGCCTCGCCGAACGACGCCACCTTCCTGTACGACGGTGACGACTCCGACGCCGAGGGCGCCCCCGCGGGCCCGGCCGGCTCCCCCGAGATCGAGAAGCGCCTCGAGGCATTCTACGCCAAGCGCAACCTCTCGTTCGAGGGCACCGACTTCGACGGCCGCTCCGACTACGGGGCGTTCATCGCCAACGGCATCCCGGCCGGCGGCATCTTCACCGGCGCCGAGGGCGTCAAGACCGCCGAGCAGGCCGCCAAGTTCGGCGGGACCGCGGGCGTCGCCTACGACCCCTGCTACCACTCCGCCTGTGACGGCATCGACAACATCAACGCCGCCGCGCTGGAGCGCAACTCCAAGGCCATCGGCTACGCCACCGCGTACTTCGCCTATGACCTGACCGGTATTCCCGACCGCAACGCGGCACTCGCCAAGTCCGCGGCGAAGTCCGCGGCACCCACGGGCGCCACCCGCTAGGGAACCGCTCCGCAAGCGCACCACCACGCTGTACGGCGCGCACCCGCCATGGGTGCGCGCCGCTCGGGGGACCCACACACCCTCAAACCCGAGGAGCATGATGCGCAATCTGTGGACCATGGGCATGGCGGCGATCCTGGCCATCCCGTTGGCGTTCACCGCACCGTCGGCGTCGGCGGCCGTCCCACCGGACATCTCGCTGACCGCCGTGAAGGCACACCTCACCCAGCTCCAGTCCATCGCGACCGCCAACGGCGGCAACCGCGCCCACGGCCGCCCCGGCTACCTGGCCTCGGCCAACTACGTAAAGGGCCTGCTGGACGGCGCGGGATTCACCACCTCCCTGCAGTCGTTCACCTACAACGGCGCGACCGGCTACAACGTCATCGCCGACTGGCCGGGCGGCGACCCGAACGACATCCTCATGGTCGGCTCGCACCTCGACAGCGTGACCGCGGGACCGGGCATCAACGACAACGGCTCCGGCAGCGCCGCCATCCTGGAGACCGCCCTCGAGGTCTCCCGCCAGTCGCTGGCACCCACCAAGCACCTCCGCTTCGCCTGGTGGGGCGCCGAGGAGCTGGGCCTGCGCGGCTCGCAGGCCTACGTGAACAGCCTCTCGGCCACCGAGCGGGCCAAGATCAAGGGCTACTACAACTTCGACATGGTCGGCTCGCCCAACGCCGGTTACTTCGTCTACGACGGCGACAACTCCGACGGCGTCGGCTCGGGCCCCGGCCCGGCGGGTTCGGCGCAGCTGGAGTCGACGCTCCAGGCGTACTTCACCTCGATCGGCGTGGCCACCCGGGGCACCGACTTCGACGGCCGCTCCGACTACGGGCCGTTCATCGCCGTCGGCATCCCCGCGGGCGGCACCTTCACCGGCGCCGAGGGCGTCAAGTCCAGCGCCCAGGCCACCCTCTGGGGCGGTACGGCGGGGCAGGCGTTCGACCCCTGCTACCACCGGGCGTGCGACACCACGTCCAACATCAGCGACACCGCGCTGAACCGCAACGCCGACGCCATCGCCTACGCGGTGTGGACGACCGCGACCGCCGTACCTCCGACGGTCGTCTGGCAGGACACCTTCGAGACCGCGACCGGCTGGACGACCAACCCGTCCGGCACCGACACCGCCACCTCCGGCCTGTGGGAGCGGGGTGACCCCGAGGCCACCACCTCCAGCGGCGCCAAGCAGCTCGGCACCACCGTGAGCGGCAGCAACGACCTGGTCACCGGCAGGCTCGCGGGCGCCGCGGCGGGCGACTACGACATCGACGGGGGCATCACCAGCGTCCGGTCGCCGGCGGTCACCCTGCCGTCGACGGGAACGCTCAAGCTGGCGTTCTCCTGGTACCTCGCGCACGGCTCCAACGCCTCCAGCGCCGACTTCCTGCGGGTGAAGGTCGTCGGCTCCACCACCACACAGGTGTTCCAGCAGCTCGGCGCGGCCTCCAACCGCAACGGCGCCTGGGGCGCGGCCGACGTCGACGTCTCCGCCTTCGCGGGACAGAGCGTCCGCATCCTGATCGAGGCCGGTGACGCCTCCGGCGCCTCCCTGGTCGAGGCCGGGGTCGACGACGTCAAGCTGACCCGCCAGTGAGCGGGACGGTGACCCGGCGACGGTAGGCGAGACCGGGTGCGGCCCGCGCCTTCCCCTCCACGGGCCGTCCGGAACCCTCCGGAGGGCCCGGCACGCGGGCCGCACCCCCTCGCGGAAACCCGCTCCCGGAGAACCGCTCCCGGAAAGACCTCTCCTGGGAAGACCCTCCCGGGAGAGCCCTTCTTGGAGGGACCGCTCTCAGGAGAGCCCTTCTCGGAGCGGTCCTCTCGGGAGGACCGCTCCCGGAGGGACCTCTTCGCTCCTGGGAAGACCTCTCGGGAGGCCCCTTCCCGGAGGCCCCTCCCGGGAGGGCCCCTCTTCGCAGGGGCGCTCTCGGGCCCCGGCCCGTCAGCTCGGGTCGTCGAGCCGGGGCACCTCGGGCGGGACGCCCTTGAGCTCGTGGAACCCCGGGGTCGCGGCCACCAGCAGCGTCCCGTCCCACAGGCGGCCCGCCCGCTCGCCCACCGGGACCCGGGAGATCACCGGGCCGAAGAACACCACGCGCCCGCCACCGGTGGCGGGGCCGGTGACGGCGACCACCGGGGTGCCGACGTGCTCGCCGATCAGGCCGATGCCCTCCGCGTGCGAGGCGCGCACCGCCTCGTCGTAGGCCGTCGACGTCCCGGCCTCGGCCAGCTCCGGCGGCAGGCCCGCGGCGGCCAGGGAGTCGTGCAGGGAACCGGCCCAGTCCTCCCCGCGGGCGCGTCCGACGGTCCACATCGCGGTGTAGAGCCTCCCGAGCGCCTCCTGGCCGTACTCCTGCCGCACGGCCGCGCAGACGCGCACGGGCACCCACAGGTAGCCCTCGGGGTCGCCCTCGGGGTCCTTGTCGCGGCCCTCGTTGAGCACCGACAGGCTCATCACGTGCCGGCGCACCTCGACGGGCCGCACCCGCTCCACCTCCGCCAGCCACCGGGAGGTGATCCAGGTGTACGGGCAGGAGGGGTCGAACCAGAAGTCCGCGATCGTCTTGTCCGTCATTCCCAGCTCTCCGATCGTCGTCCCGGGGTCGTGCCAGGGAGGTGTTCCACACGATGGCGGCCGGATGCGCCCATGGCCGGGCCTTCCGACGAGAGTCGCCGCAAGGGTGGATGCTCGGGTCACAGTTGCCCCGCCGCTCCGCTAGCCTCGCGTAGGTTACGCACGCGCTGGTACGGAAGGTGCTCAAGTGATCGGCTGGTTCGAAGCGGTGGTCCTCGGACTGATTCAGGGATTGACGGAGTTTCTGCCGATCTCCTCCAGTGCCCACATCAGGGTCGTGTCGGCGTTCTTCGGCTGGCAGGACCCGGGAGCCGCGTTCACCGCGGTCATCCAGCTCGGCACCGAGGCCGCGGTGGTGATCTACTTCCGCAAGGACATCTGGGAGATCATCTCCACCTGGACGCGGTCCCTGTGGACCCCGGCCCTGCGCGCCCACCACGCCGCCCGGATGGGCTGGTACGTCATCGTCGGCACCATCCCGATCGTGGTGCTCGGGCTGCTCTTCAAGGACTCCATCGAGAGCGCCTTCCGCGACCTGCGGCTGATCGGCACGACGCTGATCGTCTTCGGCCTGGTCCTGTGGTTCGCCGACCACACCGCCCGCAACAGGCTCACCCTGGAGCGGCACCTCAGCTTCACCCACGCCCTCATCTACGGCTTCGCCCAGTCGCTCGCCCTCATCCCCGGCGTGTCCCGCTCCGGCGGCACCATCAGCGCCGGACTGCTGCTGGACTACCGCCGCGAGGAGGCCGCCAAGTACTCCTTCCTGCTCGCCATCCCGGCCGTGCTGGGCGCGGGCTTCCTGGAGCTGTTCAAGATCGGCGATGGCAGGGCGCCCGAGTGGGGTCCCACGATCCTGGCCACCGTGATCTCGTTCATCGTGGGTTACCTCGCGGTCTCGTGGTTCCTGAAGTACATCAGCAGCCACCGGTTCACCGGTTTCGTGATCTACCGGATCGCCCTCGGGATCGTCATCATCGCCCTGGTGAGCTTCGGAGTCCTCGACCCCTCGGCCTAGGAAGGCTGACTGCCTGGACGATTTGGCCGGATTTTAGGGCGTGGGTCCGAGTTCCGTACGGGCCCCGGAGCCCCGTCCTCGCGAACGACCGGCCGGCCGATCCGCCGGCCGGCCGGTCGTTCGTTCGGGCTCCCGTCGTCCGACGGCGCTCTAGCACTGGCCGTCGGCGAGGACCCAGTGGTTGGGGCCGGTCTGCTTGAGGCCGTGCGTGACGAGGGTGTTCCACAGGCCCATCGCGTCGTTGGACCCGTTGGCGTAGGTGTAGCCGCCCGACTGGTAGGCCCGTCCGGCGGTGGTGTGGGCGTAGTTGCTCGCCCTGACGCAGGTCTGCGGCACGGTCGGGGTGGGCGTCGGGGTCGGCGTGCCGGTCGGGGGCGGGGTCGTCCCGCCGGTCAGGCCGAAGAACTGCGCGTCGTGGTAGGCCGAGCAGATGGTGTCGAGGAAGTACGCCGCCGCGTTGCCGCACTGGTCGGCGGCGCCGCCGGGATCGACCGGCAGGCCGTGTCCCATGCCGGTGATCTCGTACACGCGCACCACATCGCTCCCGTACACCTTCAGCGAGGTGCCGCCGGTGAGGCTCCGCGTGGAGGTGGGGCTCTGCGAGACGCCCCGCACGTTCGTCCACTGGTCGCGCAGCTGGGTGGCGTTGGCCGGGACGACGGTGTAGTCGGACAGTCCCTGCCAGATCGCGACGCGCGGGTACGGTCCCGAGTAGCCGGAGTAGGCGCCGCGTACCAGGTCGCCCCACTGCTGCGGGGTCTTGCTGACGGGACCGTACTGGCAGGTGGAGGCCTGGGTCAGGCTGGCGGCGCACCGGTACGCGAGCCCCGCGCCGATCGAGCCGCCCGCGAAGACGTCCGGGTACGTGGCGAGCATGACGGCCGACATGGCACCGCCCGCCGACAGGCCGGAGACGTAGACGCGCGCGGGGTCGGTCCCGTAGGTGGAGACCGCGTAGGCGACCATGGCGCGGATCGAGGCGGCCTCGCCCTGGCCCCGGGTGGTGTCCCCGGTCTGGAACCAGTTGAAGCAGCTCGACGAGTTGTTCGCGCTGCTGGTCTGCGGCAGGACGAGGGTGAATCCCGACTGGTCGGCGTACTTGCGCCAGCCCGAGTTGGCGAAGTAGCCGCTCGCGTTCTGCGTGCAGCCGTGCAGCAGGACCACCAGCGGGCGCCCGGCGGCCGACCCGTCGGGACGGTAGCTGAACATGGTGAGGTTGCCGGGGTTGCCGCCGAACGAGCCGACCTGGACGAGCGACGCGGCTCGCGCGGGGGACGTGGTCGCGGTCGCCGCGCCGACCAGTCCGAGCGACAGGGTGAGGAGGATGCGGAGTAGACCTGCGGGAAGGGATGCGGCCATGACGTGCTCCTTTGTGGCCCTGTGACCTGTATCACCGGCCCTTACCAGCGCACGTTAAAATCGCCGTAACCCATTTGACATGTTCACGAGACACACTTTTCGCCTCCGTGTTATGGATCACCCGGTGGAGAGCGGGTCCTCCCTTCCGCACACCGGCACTTCGGACGAGTCACTTCCCGGTCCTGCCGAGACGCGGCTCTCGCAGACCGGCGATCCGGGCGACCGTCAACGAGGTCGTGATCTCGAGAAGGTCGCGCGGACGTGAGAGCTTCAGAGCGGTCAGGTCCTCGATCCGGCGCATACGCTGGAGCACGGTGTTCGGGTGGATGTGCAACTCCCTCGCCGCCGCCCTCCTGTCCATGTCGTTCTCCAGGAGGACGTGCAGGGTGGTCACCAGGTCGGTCGAGCGCTCGCGGTCGTAGTCGAGCACCGGCCCGAGCACCCGCCGGGCGAACTGGCGTAGCCCGTCGGTGTCGCTGACCTGGAGCAGCAGGTTGTCGACGGTCAGCTCGGCGAGGTGGAGGACGACCGGGTCCGGCGACTCGGCGGCCAGTTCCAGTGCCCCCCGCGCCGTCCGGAAGGCCGTCCGAAGTCCCGGCAGGGCCGGCGTCGGAGCCGCCACGGCGGCGGTCACCTGTTTCACCGAGCGGGCTTTGGCGAGCGCGTCGGCCAGCCGCTCGGTCGCCTCGCGCGGCGTGTCCGTCGTGCCGTCTCGCCAGGCGATCCGGTCGGGCCAGAGCACGACGACCAGGCCCCGGTGCGCGGCGGCGAGCGGGAGCGGGTCCATACCCGCGAGGAGGCGGGTGATGGTCGCGAGCGCGCGTTCGGCGGCCGGGAGTCCGGCGGCGCCGTCGGTCTCGCGTACCGCGATGGCGCTGAGGGTGTGCGGGCCGGTGAGGTCGTGGCCCATGCGGCGTGCCCGTTCGGTGACGGCGGCGACGTCGAGGGACTCGTCGGAGAGCAGGTCGGCGACGATGGAGCCGCGCAGGCGCCCCTCGACGTCCGCGGCGGTGCGCTCCCTGAGCAGTTCGAGTGCCGCGACGACCGACGCGTGCTCGGTGGCGCGGATGTCGAGCCCGGTGAAGGAGGCGAGAGGCCGGCGGACCCAGATCCGTCCCACGACCTCGCCGTCGAGCAGGACCGCCGACACGACGAAGGTCCCGTCCTCCAGCACCGTTTCCACCAGCGACCCCTCGGTGAGGTCCAGAGCCGCCGGTGGCGGCGCGTCGGTCTCGAGCGGCCTGCCGTCGCTACGTGCCAGTACCGATCCGTGGGCGTCGTCGGCGAGGACGTCGGAGCCGAGCAGGTCCGCGAGCGCGGTGACGACACCGCCGATTCCCTCGCCGCGCAGGGCGATCGCGGTGAGCTCGACGTGGATCTCCTCCGCCCGGTGGAGCATGGCGTGCTGCCTGGAGAGGGAGCGGTTGAGCTCGCGCAGTTCGCCGATGGTCGCCCGCTCCCGGACCTGCAACTGGGCGGTCACCAGTGCGATGGCGACCTGGGTCGCGAGGGTGCCGACGAGCTCGCGTTCCGCGTCGTCGAAGTGGTGGGGCCACTGGCGGTAGCAGTTCAGGGTGCCGACGACCGTACCGGCGCGGCGCAGTGGCACGGACACCAGTGCCCGGTAGCCCTGTTCCTGAGCGACGCCCCCCCATGGGCCGAACCGTGGTTCGAGGCCGATGTCCTCCAGGGCGACGATGTCGCCGGTGCGGAACGCCCGGCTGGTGGGTGCCTCACCCTCCCGTCCGACGCCGAGCAGGATCGGGCGTTCGGCGTTGACCAGGTCGACGTACTCGGGGGAGAGGCCGTGGTAGCCGCGAATGACGAGCGCGGTGCCCTCGGGGTTGGGCAGGAAGACGCCGCAGAAGTCGTATCCCATGAGTGAGCAGGCGGTCCGGGCCACCCGGTTCAGGAGATCACCGAGTGGCTCCTGGCGACTGACGGCGGCGCCGATGTCGGCGATCCCGGCCAGCCAGCGCCGCAGCTCATCATGATGTGGTCCCACGGTCGAGGCACCCCCTCATGTATGAACTCACACTATAAAGCCCACAGGTGTGAGCACTGAAACATTGAGGAGGCGGCTCCCCCTGGAGCATCGTTGTTCTGGCCGGTGACCTCCGTCACACGGCGTCACGAAAGCAGGGTAGGGAAGCCGTGCGGTTGAACAAATACAGAACCCGAGCACTGGCGGCTCTGCTCACGGTCGGCGCCATGTTCGTCTCGACGGCCTGCGGAGCGGGCCTGGGCGGTCCCGCCTCCTCCCGGGCGGCCCGCGACGGTGTCATCCGGTTCACCTTCGCCCCCGACCCGATCTGGGACTACATGCACGACGAGGGGATCATCGAGGACTTCGAGAAGGAGACAGGGATCTCCATCGAGACCTCGGCGACCTGGGACGAGTTCGGGCTCTTCGCCGGCGGCCACGCCGACATCATCTCCTCGGCGTCCTTCGAGGTGCCGGGCCTCGAGGCGGAGACCGAGCGGGCCACGGTGATCATCGGGCGCTACAACTCCGAGCGGAGCCGGCTGATGGTGCGCGCCGACGACCCGGCGAAGTCCCTCGTGGACCTCAAGGGCAAGCGGCTCGGCGTGTTCACCTCGGTCTCCGGGACCCTGGTGTGGCACGCCCTGGTGGAGAAGATGCACAGGCTCGCCATCGCCGGCGAGAAGCCCGACTTCAAGATCGTCGTCGCCGACATCCAGAACCTCTCCAACCTGCTCGCCCGCGGCGAGATCGACGCCTGCATCTGTTATCCCGACCTTTCCGCACGCGAGCTGCGCGAGGGCGGCGTCCGCGCGCTGTACGACGGCAAGTCGTCCGCCGAACTGTTCGCCGACCTGGAGGCACCCGGCCACGACGGTCCCATGGGCAACGTGTTCGTCGCCCGCGAGGACTGGGCCGAGGAGCACCCCCGGGAGGTCGAAGCCTTCCTGGACCTGTGGTCACGCGGTCTCAAGGAATGGCGCGCGCACCGCGACGAGATCATCGAGCGCTACCCGCAGCACTTCGCCGTCGAGTCCCCCCGTTACGTGGAGTTCATGAAGAGCTACGTGGCCGAACACGACTGGGTGGTTCAGGACATCCGCTTCGACAAGCGGTGGGCCGACGACGAGAGCAAGATCTTCGACCTCATGCGCGAGACCGGTGTCATCGAGGCCGACGTGAAAAACCCGAAATTCCTCCCCACGGCAGGAGATCGCCGGTGACTTCGCCGACCACCACCACCGAACCGCCCATCACCCGGCCCGGCCAGGGCTCACCGAACGCGCGGGTCCGCGGCCGACGTCCCAGACCCGGCGGAGCCGGAGGCTCCTCGCGGTGGCTCGTCTCGCCGGTCGCACTGCTGGGGGCACTCGCCACCTGGGCCGTGGTCGCGTGGATCATCGATGACAACATCCTGCCCACCCCGTTCAAGGTCTTCGGGCGCGTCGCCGACTTCGTCGTGTCCGGTGAGGCGTTCGGCAACTTCGCCGCGAGCATCGTGAAGATCGGGGTCGGCTTCGCGCTGGCGCTCGCCGTCGGCCTGCCGATCGGGTTCGTCATGGGCCGCAGCCGGTTCATGACGACCTACTTCTCGATGCCGCTGTTCGTGCTCGGCAACGTCCCCGGCCTCGCCTACGCCGTCTTCGGACTGGTCATCTTCGGCGTGGGCTCCACCGGGCCGATCGTGGTGTCGGCCCTGGTGGCCGTCCCGTTCATCGCGATCAACGTCGCCGAGGGCGTCCGTTCGGTCGACGGCGGGCTGCTCCGCATGTGCCGGGCCTTCGATCGGCGGCCCGCCGACGTGGTGCGCCACGTCTACCTGCCCGCCGTCACGGCCTTCGTGTTCGTGGGCGTCCGCTACGCCTTCGCCATGGCCTGGAAGGTCGAGGCCCTCACGGAGGTCTTCGGCGCCGACAACGGGGTCGGCTTCATGATCCGGCGCGCCTACCAGGAGTTCAAGGTCGCCGACATGCTCGCCTGGACCATGTTGTTCGTCATCGTGATGGTGCTGATCGAGCGCGGTCTCGCCCGGATCGAGACCCGGGTGTTCGCCTGGAGGAAGGAACTCACATGAGCACCGCAACCGCGCCCGAGGCGACACCTCGTCCCCTGCCGGCCGACGGGGCGGCGTCCCTGTGGTCGCGACACGGACGCTCGACGTCGTCCTCCGTGATCGCGCTCGCCGCCTCGCTGCTCTCCATGCTCGCCGTCTGGCAGCTCGCGGCCGAGTACGGACACCGCGTCCCCTCGATCGGCGAGACACTCGGCCGGCTGGCCGGCGAGGCGGCCGGCGGTCACCTGTGGGCCGACCTGGCCGTGAGCATGAACCGTTTCACCCTGGGCCTCGTCGCGGCGCTCGTCGCCGGAACGGTCCTGGGCGTGCTGATGGGACTGTCCCGGTTCGCCGAGTACGCCCTGGCCGACCTGACCATGGCCGCGCTCGCCGCCCCGGCGGTGATCTGGGCACTCCTGACCACGATGTGGTTCGGCTTCGGCTGGCTCACTCCGGTCACGACGGTCTTCCTCTCGGCCCTGCCCTTCGTGGTCGTGAACATCGCCAAGGCGGTGAGGGCGGTCCCCGCCGACCTCGTGCTCATGGCCCGCTCGTTCGGTGTCGGCCGCCCCCACGTCCTCCGCCACATCGTGGCTCCGGCGGTCGCCGGCTCGACGGTCGCCGCGGTGCGCTTCGCGATCATGAGTGCCTGGAACGGCCTGCTCCTCGCGGAGTGGTTCGGCTCGACCTCCGGCGTCGGCTGGCGCTCCCGCTACTGGTACGACGCCAACCAGCTCGACGGCTTCCTCGCCTGGGTCGTCGTCTTCATCGTCTTCCTGGTCCTCGCCGACCAGATCGTCCTCGGCCCGATCGAGCGCTTCGTCACCCGCTGGCGCACCGCCTGAGCGGCGTGTCCCTTCTGGAAAGGAAACCCATGGCCTCCATCGAAATCGACGGCCTGGTGAAGGAATACCAGAACCGTCAGGGCAGGCAGACGCGCGTGCTCGACGGGATCGACCTCACCATCAGCGGCGAGACCTTCGTCTCCGTCGTCGGCCCCTCCGGCAGCGGCAAGACGACGCTGCTCAACATCGTCTCCGGAATCGAGAGCCTCAGCGGCGGCTCGGTCCGCCTCCGCGCCGGTGACCGTGACGCCAAGATCGGCTACGTGTTCCAGGACCCGCGGCTGCTGCCCTGGCGCACCGTCACGCAGAACCTCAAGTTCGTCCAGCGCGACCGCTCCGGCTGGGAGCGGCGTGCCCAGCACTACCTCGACCTGGTCGGCCTCGGCCACCTCGGCGACCGCTACCCGGCCCAGCTCTCCGGCGGTCAGCAGCAACGCATCGGCATCGCCCGGGCCTTCTCCGTCGAGCCGGACATCCTGCTCATGGACGAGCCGTTCAGTCACCTCGACGCGATGACCTCACGCTCCCTGCGTGAACACCTGGAGCGCATCTGGCTCGAGTCACAGCGCACGGTCATGTTCGTCACCCACGACGTCACCGAAGCGGTCCAGCTCTCCGACCGGATCGTCGTCCTGGCGCCGGGCGGCCGGATCCACGAGACCATCGAGGTGGACCTTCCCCGTCCACGCCGCGCCTCCGACCCGGCCGTCGCCATGCTCCAGGCCGAGGTGCTCGCCCGCTTCGAGGCACTGGAGGCGGCGGCGTGACGGCCCTCGGCCACCCGGCGGTGCGGCGGGGTGTCATCGACGTCCATGCCCACTGGCTGCCCCGGGAGCTGTTCGACCTTCCGCCGGGCTCGCCGGTCCCGCCGCTGAACGCGCGAGGCGAGGAGCTGTACCTCGGCGACACCCCTTTGTCCATCGCGGCGTCGGCGATGAGCGACCCCGACCGGGTGCTCGCCGAGACCGACCGCGCCGGCCTGGGCGCCCGGGTGCTGTCCGCTCCGCCATTCGCGTTCCCCGTGGTCCCGGACCCCGGAGCGGGCGAATACGTCGGCCACTTCAACGAGGCCCTCACCCGCCTGTGCCGCGACAGTCACGGCCGGCTGCTCGGCCTGGGCCTGGTCTCCCTGCACGACCCGGCCGCGGCCCGGACCGAGATGAAGGCGATCGCCGCGTCGGCGGTCGTCCGCGGCGTCGCGGTTCCCCCGCTGGTCGACGCCACCTCCTTCGACGAAGGCCCGCTCCACGAGATCGCCCGCATCGCCGCCGAACTGGACCTGGCCGTTCTGGTGCACCCCATGCAGCTGCCGCGGCCGGAGTGGAGGTCGTACTACCTCGCCAATCTGATCGGGAACCCCACCGAGACGGCGACGGCCGTCGCCTCCTGTGTGCTCGGCGGGGTCACGGAGAGGCTTCCTTCGCTGCGCATCTGCTTCGTCCACGGCGGAGGGTGCGCGCCCGCGCTCCTGGGCCGGTGGCGACACGGCTGGGAGCGACGCGCGGACGCCGGCGCCGGCACCGGCCGAACGCCGCACGAGGGCTTCCGCGACCTGTGGTTCGACACGCTCACCCACGACGGACCGGCGCTGCGGTTGCTGCGCTCCAAGGCGGACCCCGACCGGCTGTTGTGCGGCAGCGACCACCCCTTCGACATGGGCGTGGACCGCCCACAGGACCTGCCGGTCTCGGAAGGCATCGGAGCCGAGGCCATGGAGGCCGCCGCCCGCCGCTTCCTCGACCTGCCCGGACTCGGGAGCGACGACGATGTATGAGACGAACGGCCACTCCCCCTACTCCGGCCGGCGGGCACTGGTCGTCGGCGGCTCGATCGGCGGCCTCACGTGCGCGCTGCTGCTGCGTCGCCTGGGCTTCGACGTGACCGTCTTCGAGCGCACGCCGACCAGCCTGGACGGCCGGGGCGGGGGCATCGTGCTGCAGCCTGACACGCTGCGCTGGTTCGCCGAGTGCAGCGAGCAGCACCCCGAGCAGGTCAGCACCGCGACCCGGTACGTCCAGTACCTCGGCGCCGGCAACGAGGTCCTGCACCGCGACCCCACACCGTGGCGGTACACGTCCTGGGGCACGTTCTACCGGGCCCTGCTGGCCGACTTCGGCACCGAGCGGTATCACCTCGGGGAGTACGCCGCCGGCTTCGACCAGGACGGCGACGGCGTCGAGGTCCGTTTCGTCTCCGGGCGCCGTGAGCGGGCGGAGCTCGTGGTGTTCGCGGACGGGATCGGTTCCGCGAGCCGCGGCCGGATCTCACCCGGCAGCGTCCTGGAGTACTCCGGCTACGTCGGCTGGCGCGGCACCGTGCAGGAGTCGGAGGTCTCGCCCGAGACCTTCGAGCTCCTGCACGACTCGATCAGCTTCAACGTGGCGCCGTACACCCACATCAACATCTACCCGATCCCCTCGGACGAGGGTGGGCTGACGGCGGGGAACCGGCTGCTCAACTACGTCTGGTACCGCAACGTCGCCGAGGGCGCCGACCTCGAGGAGATGATGACCGACAAACGCGGCTTCCTCGGCAAGGTGTCGGTGCACCCGGGCCAGGTGCAGGACCGGTTCGTCGAGGAGATGCGCGAGGTAGCCGGCGCGGTGCTGGCGCCCGCCGCGGCCGAGGTGGTGCGGCGCACCGAGCAGCCCTACCTTCAGGCGGTCTACGACGTCGGCGTCGAGCGCATGGCCGTCGGCCGGGTGGCACTGATCGGCGACGCGGCCGGCGCCGCCCGCCCGCACGCCGCGGCCGGTACGGCGAAGGCCGCCGCGAACGCCTGGGCCCTGTACGACGCGCTGAGCGAGGCCGACGGCGCCGTTCCCGTCGCCCTGGCGAAATGGGAGCCGGGCCAGCTCGAACTCGGCCGGCGTCTGCTGCGCCGGGTCAAGGAGATGGGCACCCGCTCACAGGTCGACTGCACCTGGGTGCCCGGCGACCCCGAACTGCGATTCGGCCTCTACGGCCCGGGTCAGTGACGACAACGTACGAAAGAAGGCCCCGATGACCACCACACCGGCATTCCTGACCGACGCCCCCCTGGCGGGCACCGTCGTCGCCACGGACTTCGAGGGCTGGTCCGACGCGCTTCGCGAGGAGTTCGAGACCCATGCCCACGACCCGCACGTCGGCTCGCGTCTGCTCAGCGAGAACGACCGCGTCCGGGTGTGGGAGATCCGCCTCGCCCCCGGGGAGCGGTGGCACGCGCACCGGCACGTCCTCGACTACTTCTGGACCGCCGTCAACGCGGGCCGCAGCCGCCAGCACACCGCTGACGGCACCACCCGCGAAGTGTCCTACGGCGCCGGTGAGACCCGGCACTTCACCTTCGGCGCCGGAGAGTTCCTCCTGCACGACATCGAGAACGTCGGCGACGACGCCCTCGTCTTCACCACCGTCGAGCACCTCGACTCGGCCAACCCGCCGCTGCCGCTGTCAGGCTGAGGACCTCGGGGACCTCGGGGACGCCGGCGGCGCCGAGGCGTCATGATCGACCCGCTCATCGGCCACCTGTCGCTTTGACCTCGGGACCGATGCCCGCCGAGGCCCGGTCCGGGCGCCCGGGTCGCCGCTCACACGAGGGCCCGTCCCGTGCGCGGGCGGACTCGGGATCATGGTGCCGTTCCCGCTCCCGCCCCCGGTTCCGGCCGCCCGTCCCAGGCGGGCGGACTCGGGATCATGACGCCTATCCTGCCCCCGGTTCCGGCCGCCGTCTCGTGCGCGGGCGGACTCGGGGACACTGGACGGGTGCGTTCCGACTGGTCCGGCCTGCCCGTACGTCACGCCCTGCCCGAGTTGCTCGCGGCGCTCGACGGGCGGGGCGTCGCCGTGCTCACCGCCCCTCCGGGCACCGGCAAGACCACGCTCGTCCCGCTCGCGCTGGCCGGGCTCCTCGACGGCTCGGCGCCCAGGCGGGTGATCGTGGCCGAGCCGAGGCGGATGGCGGTACGAGCGGCGGCGAGGCGGATGGCGTGGCTGCTGGAGTCCGAGGTGGGGGCCGAGGTCGGGTTCTCGATACGCGGCGAGCGCAGGACCGGCCCGAGGACGGTCGTCGAGGTCGTCACCACCGGAGTCCTCCTGCAGCGGCTCCAGCGCGACCCCGAGCTCGAAGGCGTGGACGCGGTCCTGCTCGACGAGTGCCACGAGCGCCACCTGGACGCCGACACCGCGCTGGCCTTCCTCCTCGACGTCCGTGCCGCGCTCCGCCCCGACCTGCGGATCGTCGCCACCTCCGCCACCGCCGACGCCGCCCCCTGGGCCCGCCTCCTCGGCTCCCCCGGCGATCCCCCGGCGCCCGGCGACACCGACGTACCGCCCGACGACACCGGCGAGAGCGGCGGCACCGGCGAGAGCGGCGGCACCGGCGAGAGCGGCGAGATCTTCAACGCCTCCGGCGGGCCCGCGCCGATCGTGCACGCCTCCGGCACCATGCACCCGGTCACCCCCGTCTGGGCCCCGCCCACCGGGACCATCACCCCGCCCCACGGCATGCGGGTGGACCCGGCGTTCCTCGCCCACGTCGCCGGTGTCGTACGGCGCGCGCTGGCCGAGCACGAGGGGGACGTGCTCTGCTTCCTGCCCGGCGTCGGCGAGATCGGCCGGGTGGCCGCGATGCTCCCCGGCGTCGAGGTCCTCCAGGTGCACGGCCAGGCCCCGGCTCGCGTCCAGGACGCGGTCCTGTCCCCGGGCGAAGGGAGGAGAGTGGTGCTCGCCACCTCGGTCGCCGAGTCGAGCCTGACCGTGCCTGGCGTGCGGATCGTGGTCGACTCCGGCCTGGCCAGGGAGCCCCGCACCGACCACGCCCGAGGTCTCGGCTCGCTCACCACCGTCCGCGCGTCCAGGGCCTCGGCCACCCAGCGGGCGGGGCGGGCGGGCCGCGAGGCGCCGGGGGTGGTCTACCGGTGCTGGTCCCAGGCCGAGCACGACCGGCTGCCCGAGCACGCGCGGCCCGAGATCGCGCTCGCCGACCTGACCGGCTTCGCCCTCCAGGTCGCCTGCTGGGGCGATCCCACGGCGACCGGCCTGGCCCTGCTCGACGCGCCGCCGCCCGCCGCGATGGACGCCGCCCGCCGCACCCTGTACGCCCTGGGCGCCCTGGACTCCCCCGCCACCCCGCGGCCACCGGACGGACCGGAACACTCGCCGGCCCCTCCTCCCACGGGCCGGGTGACCGACCGGGGACGGCGGATGGCCGGGGTCGGGGTCCATCCGCGCCTGGCGCGGGCCCTGATCGACGCCGGTACGGCCGGTACGGCCACCGGCACGGACGGGATCGACGCCGGGGCCCGGGCCGCCGAGGTCGTGGCGCTGCTGTCGGAGCAGCTGCCCCGGGACGCGGGCGACGACCTGGTGGCGGTCTGGCGCTCCGCGCGCCAGGGCGGTGACGGCTTCTCCGCCCGCTGGCGCCAGGAGGCGGGACGCCTGGCGCGGGCCGTACCCGCCACCGACCGGCACCGGGGACGGAAACCCGCCGGTAGCGCCCGGCCGGGGAAAGGCGAGGCCGGGGGGAGACCCGCGAGAAGCGGCGGCACCGAGGCGGCCCGCGCCGACGACGCCACACCTCGAAGCGGCCGGACGGCCGGGAGCGACGACGCCGTGGCCGGGACGGTCGTGGCGCTGGCCTACCCGGAACGGGTGGCGCGGCGGCGCGGCGGCTCGTACCTGATGGCCTCGGGAACGGCCGCGGAGCTGCCGCGCGGGTCGCGGCTGGGGACGGCGGAGTGGCTCGCCGTCGCGGTCGCCGACCGGCCCGCCGGAGCGGCGTCCGCGAGGATCAGGCAGGCGGTGGTGATCGACGAGGAGATCGCCAGGCTCGCGGCGGCCTCCCTGTACAGCTCCGGCGAGGAGATCACCTGGCACACGCCGCCGGGAGAGCGGCGCGGCGACGTGTCGGCGCGGCGGGTGGAGCGGCTGGGCGCGATCGAGCTGTCCAGCGGCACGCTGCGCGGCGCCGACGTGCGGCCCGCCGTCCTGGAGGGCCTGCGCGCGGAGGGCCTGTCGATCCTGCGCTGGACGCCCGAGGCCGTGGCCCTGCGCGAGCGGCTGGCCTTCTGCCGCCGCACGCTCGGCGACCCGTGGCCCGCGACGGACGACGACGCGCTGGTCGGCGCGGCCGACCGCTGGCTGGAGCCCGAGCTGTCGCGAGCCCGCCGCCGGTCGGACCTGGAGCGCATCGACGTGGTCTCGGCGCTGCACCGCCTGGTCCCGTGGAACGCCCGGCTGGCGGAGGTGGCCCCGGAGCGGATCGAGGTGCCGAGCGGGTCGCGGGTCAGGATCGACTACTCGGGCGAGCGGCCGGTGCTCGCGGCCAAGCTGCAGGAGCTGTTCGGCTGGGCCGAGGCCCCGCGCGTCGCGGGGGTCCCGCTCGTGATCCACCTGCTCTCCCCCGCGGGCCGCCCGGCCGCCGTCACCGCCGACCTGGCCTCCTTCTGGCGCGAGGGCTACCGCGCGGTCCGCGCCGAGCTTCGCGGGCGCTATCCCCGGCACCCCTGGCCCGACGATCCCCTGTCGGCCACCGCCACCCGCCGTACCAACCCCCGACGCTGACCCCGGCGGGCCGGGAGCCCGGGTGCGCGGGGGTGAAATAACGCCAACGAGCCGGACAAGTCATCTGATTGAGATGTGGGGCGCTTCCCCTTACGCACTCGCCGGACCACACTCGGTGCATGTCGTGGGTGGGAAGTTCCGCAGTGGAGATCGCGGAGGCCGTGCGACGGGGGAAGGTCACGGCACCCGTGGTGGTCGCCGAGCACCTCGACGCCATCGCCGAGCGCGACGGGCGGGTCGGGGCGTTCCGCGTGGTCCTCGCCGAGCGGGCGCTGGCCGAGGCGCGGACCCTGCAGGAGCGGGGGGACCTGTCCGGGTTGCCGCTCGCCGGGGTGCCGGTCGCGATCAAGGACAATGTCGCGGTCCGGGGGGAGACGTCGCGCAACGGTTCGTCGGCGACGCCCGACGTGCCCGCGGACGAGGATCACCCCGTGGTCGCCAGGCTGAGGGCGGCGGGCGCGGTGGTCGTCGGCATCACCAACGTGCCGGAGCTGTGCCTGGCCGGATTCTCCGACAGCGCGTACGGTGTCACCCGCAACCCGTGGGATCCGAGCCGCACCCCCGGCGGCTCCTCGGGCGGGAGCGCGGCGGCCGTGGCCGCGGGGATGGTCCCGCTGGCCCACGGCACCGACGGGCTGGGCTCGCTGCGCATCCCCGCCGCCTGCTGCGGCCTGCTCTCGATCAAGCCGGGCCACGGGCTGGTCCCGGCGCCCGAGCGGGACTGGTACGGGATGTCGGAGAACGGGCCGCTCGCCACCACCGTGGCCGACCTCGCCCTCGCCCTCGCCGTCATGGCTGACGACATGTCGCTGGCGACGCCCGGGGAGAGCGAGACCCTCGGCGTGGGCCACGCCATCGACGACTACCCGGGCGGGCTCACCCTGTCGGAGCCGCTGAGGCTGCGGGTCGCGGTCGCGCCGATGCCGCTGCCGCCGGGGCTCTCGGTGGACGCCGAGTTCCAGCGGGCGGTGACCGGGGCCGCGGAGGCGCTGGGCGCCGCGGGGCACACCGTGGTGGACCACCCCGAGCGGATGTCCCTCCGGGTCGGCGCCGCCGCCGTGGCCACCTGGTTCGCGTGCGCCAGGGGCGACGCCGAGGGCCTCGACCCGCGCGGGCTGGAGCGGCGCACCAGATCCCTGGCGAGGATGGGCCGGCTGCTCGCCGGGTTCGGGGCGGACGGCGCGACGGGCCGCGACCGCTGGCGCGCGTACGGCGCCGACCAGTGGTTCGGGAACGCCGACGTGCTCGTCACCCCGACGCTCGCCGCCGTACCGCCGCCCGCCGAGCGCTGGGGCCGCCGGGGGTTGCTGGCCAACGTCCGCGTCAACCTGGCGTACGCGCCCGCCACCGCGGCGTGGAACATGGCCGGCTGGCCGGCCATGAACGTCCCGTACGGCAGGCACTCCAACGGCACGCCGATCGGGGTCCAGCTCGTCGCGGCGCCGGGCGGCGAGGCGCAGCTCCTCGCCTTGGCCGGTCAGCTGGAGACCGCCCGTCCCTGGCCCCGCCACGCCCCGCTCACCTGACATCGGGCCCGCTCAACCCGCCTGGCCCACCGGACCAGGCGGGCCCGGCGAGCCGGACGGCGGCGTGGCGCGTCAGACCCGCCGGGGCTGGCGCGTCAGACCCGGCGCACCGGAGCCGGCGGACCAGGCGTGGCCTGCCGGGGCCGGCCCGCCGGGCGTGGCGGTCCGGCCCGAAGCACCGGAGCCGACGGGTCAGACGCCGATGGACCAGACGCCGGCGGGTCAGACGCCGGTGGGGTGCCAGACGGTCTTGGTCTCCAGGAAGGCCGTCAGGCGCCTGGTGCCGGGGTCGGCGGACCAGTCGGTCGCGGCGGGACGGAAGACGCGCTTGAGGTTCTCCGCCGCCGCCTCCTCGCACGCGACCGCCAGGCCCTCGTCGGTGACCCCGGTGAGGTCGAGGGCGTTGACGTCCATGTGCGCGGCGAGCCAGGGTGCGATCTCGGCGGCCGAGCCGGTGAGGATGTTCACCACCCCGCCGGGCAGGTCGGAGGTGGCGAGCACCTCGGCCAGGGTGATCGAGGGCAGCGGGGCGCGCTCGCTCGCGACCACGACGCAGGTGTTGCCCGTGACGATCACCGGGGCGATCACCGAGACGAGCCCCAGCAGCGGCTCGTCGGGGGCGACCACCGCGACCACGCCGGTCGGCTCCGGCGTGGAGACGTTGAAGTAGGGGCCCGCGACCGGGTTGGTGGCCCCGGCGACGGCCGCGATCTTGTCGGACCACCCGGCGTACCAGACCAGCCGGTCGACGGCCGCGTCCACGACCTCCCCGGCCTTCTTCGTCCCGGCCTCCGCCAGCTCGGCGGCGAACTGGGCCCGGCGGCCCTCCAGCATCTCGGCGACGCGGTAGAGGACCTGCCCCCGGTTGTACGCGGTGGCGCCCGACCAGCCGCCGAAGGCCTTGCGCGCGGCCGTCACCGCGTCGCGGGCGTCCTTGCGGGAGGCCCTGGACGCGTTGGCGAGGAAGTCGCCCCTGGAGGAGGCCACGGCGTAGGACCTTCCGCTCTCGGAGCGCGGGAACGCCCCGCCGATGTACAGCTTGTACGTCTTGCGCACGGCGAGCCGCGCGGACCCGCGGCCCGCCTCGCCCTCGCCGGTGCGGTTACCGGCGTCCTCGCCCGTACCGTCTCCCGCGGGGGCACCCGCCTGCTTGCCCGCCCGTGCCCGGCCCGGCCGCTCCGCCTTACTCATTTCCCAGCCCTCTCCACGAGCTCTCCTGCTGCGCCAGCCGGGCCGGCACGAAGATCTGACCGCAGCGGCTCACGCCGCACCGGTGGGCGAACCAGCCCCGCAGCACCGGCCGTCCGGCGCGGGCGAAGCCGTGACCCCGGGTGCTCTGGGCACGGCGGGGGCGACGCTTGGCCCTGTGATGCTCACACATCGAGATACGCCTCCAGCCCGTGCCGTCCGCCCTCGCGCCCGTACCCGGACTCCTTGTAGCCGCCGAACGGCGAGGTGGGGTCGAACCGGTTGAAGGTGTTGGCCCAGACGACGCCGGCCCGGAGCCTGTCCGCCATCCACAGGATGCGCGAGCCCTTCTCCGTCCACACGCCCGCCGACAGGCCGAACGGGGTGTTGTTGGCCTTCTCCACCGCCTCGGCCGGGGTGCGGAAGGTCAGCACGGACAGGACCGGGCCGAAGACCTCCTCGCGGGCGATCCGGTGCGACTGGGCGACGCCGGTGAAGATGGTCGGCGGGAACCAGAAGCCCTTGTCGGGCAGCGAGCAGGCCGGGGACCAGCGCTCGGCGCCCTCCGCCTCGCCCAGGTCGGACAGCTCGCGGATCTTGGCGAGCTGGGCCGCGGAGTTGATCGCGCCGATGTCGGTGTTCTTGTCCAGCGGGTCGCCCAGCCGGAGGGTGCCGAGCCGCCGCTTCAGCGCGTCGAGCAGCTCCGTCTCGATCGACTCCTGCACCAGCAGCCGGGAGCCCGCGCAGCAGACGTGGCCCTGGTTGAAGAAGATCCCGTTGACGATGCCCTCGACGGCCTGGTCGAGCGCGGCGTCCTCGAAGACGATGTTCGCGGCCTTGCCGCCGAGTTCCAGGGTGACCTTCTTGCCGGTGCCCGCGACCGACCTCGCGATCTGACGGCCGACCTCGGTGGAGCCGGTGAAGGCCACCTTGTTCACGTCGGGGTGGTTCACCAGGGCGGCGCCGGTCTCGCCCGCGCCGGTCACGATGTTGACCACGCCGGGCGGCAGGTCGGCCTGCGCGCAGATCTCCGCGAACAGCAGCGCGGTGAGCGGGGTGGTCTCCGCGGGCTTGAGGACGACCGTGTTGCCGCACGCCAGCGCGGGCGCGATCTTCCACGCGAGCATGAGCAGCGGGAAGTTCCACGGGATGACCTGGCCGGCCACCCCGAGCGGGCGCGGGCCGGGTCCGTACCCGGCGTGGTCGAGCTTGTCGGCCCAGCCGGCGTAGTAGAAGAAGTGGGCCGCCACCAGGGGCAGGTCCACGTCGCGGGACTCGCGGATCGGCTTGCCGTTGTCCAGGGACTCCAGCACGGCCAGCTCGCGCGAGCGCTCCTGGATGATGCGCGCGATCCGGAACAGGTACTTGGCCCGCTCCGAGCCGGGCAGCGCCGACCAGACGCCGAACGCCTTGCGTGCGGCCTGGACCGCCCGGTCGACATCGGCCTCGGTGGCCCAGGCGACCTCGGCCAGGACCTCCTCGGAGGCCGGGTTGACGGTCTTGTTGCGGTTGTCACCCTGGGAGTCGACCCACTCGCCGCCGATGAACAGGCCGTAGGACGGCCTGATGTCGACGACGTCACGCGACTCGGGCGCCGGTGCGTACTCAAACATGTGAACGCCTTAGTCGAGGGTGAAGTAGTCGGGACCCGCGTACCTGCCGGTGGCCATCTTCTGGCGCTGCATCAGCAGGTCGTTGAGGACGCTGGAGGCGCCGAGCCGGAACCAGTCGGGGTCGAGCCAGCCGTCGCCGACGGTCTCGTTGACCAGGACGAGCATCTTGATCGCGTCCTTGGTGGTCTTGATGCCGCCCGCGGGCTTCACCCCGACCTTGCGGCCGGTCGCGGCCAGGAAGTCGCGGACCGCCTCCAGCATGACCAGCGTCACCGGAACGGTCGCGGCGGGCTGCACCTTCCCGGTGGAGGTCTTGATGAAGTCGCCCCCGGCCAGCATGGCCAGCCAGGACGCGCGGCGCACGTTGTCGTACGTGGACAGCTCGCCGGTCTCCAGGATCACCTTCAGGTGGGCGTCGCCGCACGCGGCCTTGATCGCGACGATCTCCTCGTAGACCTTGAGGTAGTCGCCCGAGAGGAACGCGCCCCGGTCGATGACCATGTCGATCTCGTCGGCGCCGGCCGCCACCGCGAAGGTGGTGTCGGCGATCTTGACGTCGAGCGAGGAGCGCCCGCTGGGGAAGGCGGTCGCGACACTGGCCACCTTGACGCCGGAGCCCTTCACGGCCGCCGCGGCCCCGGCGACCATGTCGGGGTAGACGCACACCGCGGCCACCCTGGGCACGGAGGGGTCGGCCGGGTCGGGGCGGACGGCCTTGGCGCACATCGCGCGGACCTTGCCCGGGGTGTCGGCGCCTTCGAGGGTCGTCAGGTCCACCATGCCGATGGCGAGGTCGATGGCCCGGGCCTTGGCGGTGGTCTTGATGGATCGGGTGCCGAGCATCGCGGCGCGCTGGTCGGCGCCCACGCGGTCGACACCGGGCAGGCCGTGCAGGAAGCTTCGCAGCGCGACGTTGGACGTTGCCACGTCGGTGAGCGAGGTCGTCATAGTTGACACCTCTCCAGCATGCCTACTGGTGTGATTACTTCCAAACTGGACCCTGCACAGCAGGCTTGCCGGTTTTCGTCAACATCCGCCCAGAGGTCGCGCGCCGATCTCACAGGCCGAGCGGCACAGGTCCGGCCGGAACCCCGTCGGCGATCAGGGCCGCCAGCGGTGTGGCCAGGTCTCGCGGTGAGAACACGTCGGGGCCGCGGTAGTCCGCGATGTCCGGCAGCCGCCACCAGCGAAAGCCCACGATGTACTCGGTGGCGAGTTCGCCGTCGGACATCGCGCCACGGGGGTGGAACGACGCGACGCGGACCAGGAAGTAGTCGTTGATCACTCCGTCGTAGCCGACCGCGTGTCCGGGGTCGACGACCTCCTGGTGCCAGACATGCGGCGGGTCGGCGTCGATGACGAGTCCTGTCTCCTCGTGAAGTTCCCGGCGCAGGGCGACGAGGACGGCTTCGTCACGCTCGATGCCTCCACCGGGCGTCGCCCACACGGCGATCGTCCCGGTCGGCTTGGGAATGACCATCCGGCACAGCAGGATGCGGTCGTCCTCGTCGAGAACGACCGCGCGGACCGAACGACGCAGATGCACCAAGGACATCCGCACACGCTATCCGTCCGCCTTTGACCTGAGCGACCCTTTGAAAGCGATCATCCTGGACGCACGCTTTCGTACGGATGTTCCTCGCCCCCAGGCCGGCCGGAGCTGTTCCTCGCCCCCAGGCCGGCCGGAGCGCGCGGCCCGGTGCGCCCGGGCCGTCTTTGACCAAATTTGCACCACGTCACGACATAGATCTTGGACTTCCACTTTCGTGCCTGTATGCATGAGAAGAGGCAAATATGGCGGGGGATTTCGTTTATGTGGCCCTTTGGGGGTTATAGCTCGATCCGGGCGCGCTTCACAGCCCTTGCCGTGGTGCTGTCCCTGATCGTCTTCACCGTGATCGCGGTAGGTCTCGACCTCATGATCCGCAATGCGATCCGAGACAACATATTCCGTGAGACGCAGCGGGTCGCGATCGACTGGATCGCGTCGATGGAGCCCGGCCGCCCTCCGGCCGCGGTGCCGACCGCCGAGGTCAATCTCCTGCAACTCGTCGACTCGCGTGGCCGGGTGGTGTCGGCCAGCCCCGCCGCCGCCGGGAAGCCGCCGCTCAGCACTGTCCGGCCGCCCTACGACGACCGCATCCTCCACCTCACCGAATGCTCCCGCACCGGCTGCGTCATGGTCACCGCCAACCGCGTCTCACCCCAGGAGGCCCACTTCGTCTGGAAGGGCGACTCTCACATCGTCTACGCCGGAATGGTCGAACCGCCCGCTCTGGCCACACACATCCTGGAGGTCGGCACGCTGACCATGGCCCTGCTGGCCACCGTCTTCACCACCTGGATGGTCTGGGCGCTGGTCGGCCGGACACTGCGACCGGTGGAGGCGATCCGCGAGAGAGCCTCGGAGATCGGCGTCAGCGACCTGAGCCTGCGGGTGCCGGAACCGGCCTGCGACGACGAGATCGGGCGGCTGGCACGCACGGTCAACGAGACTCTGTCCCGGCTGGAGGAGGCGGTGGGGCAGCAGAGGCACTTCGCCTCCGTCGTCTCCCATGAGCTCAAAACCCCGGTGACCGGCCTTCAGATACAGCTCGAAGAAGCGGTGCTGTACCCGGACCACGTCGATCAGCGCGAGGTGATCCAAGCGGGGCTGGCGACGACGGAACGGCTCCGGGCGCTGATCGACGGCATTCTGATCTTCGCCCGGATCCGCACGGCCGCTCCCGACCCCCCCGAGCCGGTCGACCTCGGGGCGCTGATACACGAGGAGTTGATCACCACAACGCGGCCGGTGCCGGTGCGCACCCGGGTGAAGAACGAGGTGACGGTCCTCGGCGACCGCGTCCAGCTCAGCGAGGTTCTCAACAATCTGGTCGTCAACGCCCAGCGGCATGCCGCGACCGGCGTCGAAGTCACCGCCGAGCGCGGGGACGGCGAGGCGGTGGTCACGGTGAGCGACGACGGAGACGGCATCGCCCCAGAGGCCCGCGACCGGGTCTTCCAGCCCTTCGTACGGCTGGGCGACGGGCAGCGCAGGGATCCCACCGGTAGCGGGCTCGGCCTCGCGATCTCCCGCGCGATCGCCACCGCCCACCACGGGACACTGGAGATCGAGGACAGTCCGCGAGGTGCGCGCTTCGTCCTCCGACTGCCGCTGCTCCAGCCTGGCATCACAGGCTGAACCCCTCCACTAGGTAGTACCGGCACGGCCCAGGGCCCCACCTAGGTAGTGCCGCGGCGAGAAGCGCCCAGGAGATAGGACATCCTCCCGATGTGGGACCGGGGGCCTTAGGACGAATCTTGAGTCTGTAAGGAAAGCGCGCCGCGAGGCGCCACACCAGGAAGGAACCCCCATGGGTCCCGAGCTTCACCTTCAGATGATCGCCCACCGCACCACCGAGCTCCGCCAGGAGGCCGACAGCTACCGGCGCGCCCGTGAGGCGCAGGAGGACAACAAGGCCCACTCGTCCGAGAAGCCCCGCCGGAGCCTCTTCGGCAAGATCATCCCGGCATGACCCCGCCCCGAGAGCCCGGCCGCCCACATCTGCCCGGCCGGGCCTCTCTGCCTCCCTGAACCGCTGATTTCACCGTACGAAAAATAGGGAGATCACACCTTTAAGGCATGACATGCTGGCAGACATGGTGGGCCGGGCGGTGAGTCCCGTCTTCGTGGGGCGGGAGAGGGAGCTTGCGGACCTGACCGAGGCGTTCGAGCAGGCCCGGAAGGACGCGGCGGTGACCGTGCTGCTCGGCGGCGAGGCGGGTGTCGGCAAGTCACGGCTGATCGGGTGTTTCGCGGAACGGGCCACGGCCGACGGCGCCCACGTGCTCAACGGGGGCTGCGTGGAGCTGTCGACCGAGGGCCTCGCCTACGCGCCGTTCACCGCGGTGATCCGCCAGCTCGTCCGCGAGTGCGGCGCCGAGGAGGTCGCGGCCCTGCTCCCCGAGGGAGGGGCGCGCGACCTGGCCCGGCTGCTCCCCGAGTTCGGTGAGCCCAGCGGCGACACCGAGAGCGACACCGCCCGCGCCCGGCTCTTCGAGCAGATCCTCACCCTGCTGGAACGACTCGCGGAGCGCCACCCGGTGATCCTCCTCATCGAGGACGTCCACTGGGCCGACAGCTCCAGCCGCGACCTGATCGCCTTCCTCAGCCGGAACCTCCGCGCCGCTCCCGTGCTGATGGTCCTCACCTACCGCTCCGACGAGCTCCACCGCCAGCACCCGCTCCGGCCGGTGCTCGCCGAGCTCGGCCGGCTGGACGGGGTCCTGCGGATGGACCTGCCCCGGCTCACCCAGTCCGAGGTGGCGGCCCAGATGGCCGGCATCCTCGGCACCACCCCCGAGTTCGCCCAGGTCGACCGGGTCTTCCAGCGCAGCGAGGGCATCCCGCTGTTCGTCGAGGCGCTGATGGAGTGCGGCGGCGACTGCACCTTCCCCGACTCCCTGCACGACCTGATCATCGGCTCCGTGGAGCGGCTCCCCGAGGAGACGCAGCGGGTGCTGCGCATCGCCGCGGCCGGTGGCATCCGGGTGAGCCACGCCCTGCTCGTCGCGGTCAGCGCGCTGTCGGACGTCGAGCTCGACGACGCGCTGCGCACCGCGATCGCGGCCAACGTGCTGCAGGTCGCCGACGGCCGCGCCTATGTCTTCCGGCACGCGCTGATCCGCGAGGCCGTGCACGACGAGCTCCTGCCCGGCGAGCACGCACGGCTGCACGCCCGCTTCGCCGAGGAGATCGGCAAGGACCGCACGCTGGTGCCTCCCGGCCGGGCCGCCATCGAGATCGCCCACCACTGGCACTCCGCCCGCGACGACCTCTGGGCCCTCGTCTCCGCCTGGGAGGCGGCGGGCAAGGCCGCCAAGACCTTCGCCCACCGGGAGATGATGCAGCTGCTGGAGCGGGTGCTCACGCTGTGGAGCAAGGTCCCCGACGCCGCCGGGCGCATCGGCGTGGACCACACCACCGTCCTGGAGCAGGCCGCCGAGGCCGCGAGCGCGTGCGGGGAGGTCGACCGGGGCAGCAAGTTCGTCAAGGCCGCGCTGCACGAGCTCGACGAGCGGACCGAGCCGGCGCGGGTGGCGAGCCTGCTCGTATGGAGGTCGCAGTTCACGAAGGCCAAGCGGCGGCCCGGAGTGCTCGACGACCTCCGCTACGCCGAGCGGCTCGTCCCCGAACCCGGGCTGGAGCGCGCCGAGGTGCTCTCCAAGCTGGGCTCGTACCTGATATTCAGCGGCGAGCTGGCGGAGGGGACGACGCACACCGAGGAGGCGCTGCGGATCGCGCGCGAGCACGGCGAGGAGACCCTGGAGGCGGAGCTGCTGCTCAACCTCGCGCTGGGCCACTCGATCGCGGGGCGCATCGAGACCACGATCGAGCTCAACGAGACCGCGCAGGCGATCGGCGAGCGGGTCGAGTCGGGCCGCAGCGTCCTGCGCGCCATCGCCAACAACGTGGACGCGCTGAACAACATGGGCCGCTCCGTCGAGGCGATCGAGCTCGCGCTCGAAGGCGAGCGGCTGTCGAGGAAGTACGGCCGCTACCGGAACCAGGGCACCTTCATCGCCAACAACCGGGCCGAGGCGCTGGAGGCGCTGGGCAGGTTCGACGAGGCGGCCGAGCTGGTCGAGCGGATCCTCGGCAACGACCCCACCCTGCGCACCCGCCACCACCTGCGGCGCGTCCGCGGGGACGTGGCGGTCGCCCGCGGCGAGACGGACGTGCTCAAGTCCGTCCTGGACGAGGTGAGCGCGTTCGGCACCGTCCCCGAGGAGTTCATGCAGGAGCTGACCACCGACGCCCGGCTCATGATCGGCCTGCGCATGCTCAGCGGGGAGCCGCTGGCCGCGCTGGAGATCGCCGAGCGGGTCGCCCTGGAGGCGCAGATCACGAGCAAGCCCATGCTGGGCTGGCGGATGCTCGGCCTGCTCGGCGGCATCTGCGAGACGGTCGAGGAGCTCGCGCCCGAACGGGTGGCGGCGCTGCGCGCCCACGTCGAGAAGGCCGCGGCGGCGATGACCGTGGACAGCCCCGTCGCCGAGGCCTACCGGCTCGGTCTCACCCGCGACCACGACGCCGCGGCCGCCGCCTGGGAACGGCTGGCCCGCCCCTTCCCCCAGGCGAAGTCGCTGCTGTACGGGGGACGGATGGCGGCCGGCGCCGGTGACCGCGACGGTGCCGCGTCCCGGCTGCGCGCGGCCCACCCGATCGCCGGGGCGCTCTCCGCCCGGCCGCTCGCCACCGAGATCGAGGCGCTCGCCCGCCGGGTCGGGATCTCCCTCACCGAGCAGGCCGGAGTCGTCGGGCAGACCGGAGGCGGGGAGTCCCCGCTGACCCCGCGCGAGCTGGAGGTGCTCCGGCTGGTCGCCCTGGGCCGGTCCAACCGCGAGGTCGCCGCCGAGCTGTTCATCTCGGCCAAGACGGTGAGCGTCCACGTCTCCAACATCCTCGGCAAGCTGGGCGTCTCCACCCGAGGCGAGGCGGTCGCGACCGCCCACCGCCTCGCCCTGATCGGCTGACCTCCTGCATCATGGGTATCGACCGGATCGGGAAGAGGAGACAGACGTGCAGCGCGAGAACGGCATCGCCGTCGGCATGACCCCCGCACCCCCGGAGTCTTCGGGGGTGCGCGGAGCGATCGCCGCCAACCTGCGCCGCACCCGCCTCGCCCGCGGGTTCAGCGTTCGCGAACTGGCCGAGCTGACCGGCGTGAGCAAGGCGCTCATCTCGCAGGTCGAACGCGGCGTGGCCAACCCCACGGTCGAGGTGCTGTCACGGCTCGCGACCTCCCTGGAGCTGACCTTCGGCGAGCTGACCCGGGTTCACCTGACCGGCCCGGAGGTGATCCGCCACGACGAGGGGATCGTCCTGCCCGCCGGGGACACCTCGGTCCGCGCCTTGTTCGCGGCCCCCGACCGGCGCCGCTTCGAACTGGCCGAGGGCCATATCCCGCCGGGCACCCGCAGCGCCAAGAGTTCCCATGGCCGCGGCTCGGTGGAACACGCCTACGTCGTCTCCGGCGAGGTGACCGTCGAGACCGAGGAGTGGTCGGTCACCATCGCCGCGGGCGACGCCGTGCGCTTCGCCGCCGAGTCCGACCACGTCTACGCCACCGGTCCCGCCGCCTGCCGCGTCCTCACCCTGATCTCGTTCTCCGAGGACTGACGGCCGTCGCGGGCGGCTCCCGCCGGAGCGCGAGCCGGTCAGTCCAGCCAGTCGCCGGAGCCGTCGGGGACGCTGGACAGCAGCGCCCGCGTGTAGGGGTGCTCGGGCGCGTCAAGCACCCGGCCGGCGGGTCCGGTCTCCACGCACGTGCCCGACTCCAGCACGTAGAGCCGGTCGGCGACCTGGCGGACCACGGCCAGGTCGTGGGTGATGAACAGCATCGCCATGGACAGGCGTTCCCGCAGCTCGGCGAGGAGGCCAAGCACCTGGGCCTGAACCGAGACGTCGAGCGCCGACACCGGCTCGTCGCAGATCAGCAGGCGGGGCTCGCCCGCCACCGCACGGGCGATCGCCACCCGTTGCCGCTCCCCACCGGACAGCCCCGCCGGGCGCATCCCGGCCATGTCGCGGGCCAGGCCGACCGACTCCAGGAGCCGGGCGAGGTCGTCCGGCCCCGCGGGCCGGCCGTCGGCCCACAGCGCCTCGCGCAGGGTCGCCCCCACGGTCCGGGCGGGGTTGAGCGTCGAATAGGGGTCCTGGAAGATCATTTGCGAGATCCGGCGGGCCTGGCGCACGGCCGCGCGCCCCATCCGACCGTAGTCGGAGCAGTCCGCACCACCGAGCAGGATCGCGCCCCCATCCGGCCGCTCCAGCCCGGCGACACATCGGGCCAGCGTGGTCTTGCCCGATCCGGACTCGCCGACCACACCGACGACCTCGCCCGGAGCGACCGTCAGGCTCACGCCCCCCAGCGCCGGGTGCGGGCTCCCGGCGAACCACCGGCGTAGGTCACGCACCTCCAGCAGCGGCTCGGCCGCGACCGGCGGCCTGGGGACGACCCCCGGTTCCGGCGCGGACGGCGCGGGCAGCTCGGCAGCCCGCAGGCACGCCGACAGCCGCCCGTCGAGGACGCGCCCCGGTGCGCGTACGGGACGTGGCTCCGGCACTCCCGCGCGGCATTCCGGCACGGCCAGCGAGCACCGGTCGGCGAAGCCGCACCGCCCGGCGGTCGCGTCGTGCGCGGGGACGGCCCCCGGCACCGAGGGGATCACCGCGAGCCGCCGGTCCGCGGGCGGCTCGGCCGCCAGCAGCGCCCTGGTGTACGGGTGGAACTGCTCCCGCCGCACGTCCGCCGCACGACCGGTCTCCATGACCCGTCCCGCGTACATCACCATGACCCGGTCGCAGGTGGAGAAGGCCAGGCGCAGATCGTGGGTGATGAGGACGAACGCCATGTCCCGTTCGCGCTGGACACGCCGGATGAGGGCGAGGACCTCGCGCTGGGTGGTGGCGTCGAGCGCGGTCGTCGGCTCGTCGGCGACCAGCACCCGCGGCCCTCCGGCCAGCGCGGCGGCCAGCCCGATCCGCTGGCGCATGCCCCCGGAGAGCTGGAAGGGATAGCGTCCCGCGACGTTCGCGGGCAGCCCCACCTCCGCCAGCAGCCGCGGCACCTCGACGCCCGCGTCCGCGCCCTTCGGCAGTCCGTCGGCGATCTGGCGCCCGGCCCGGCGCAACGGGTTGAGAAGGGTGAACGGATCCTGCATGAGGAGGGAGACCACCCCTCCGCGCTGCCGCCGCCGGGCACGCGGGTCGTCGTCCACCCGCTCGCCCGCGATGCGCACCCGCCCCGTGGCCTCCAGCCCCTGGGGCAGCAGGCCGAGCATCGCCCGGACCGTGAGGGACTTGCCCGACCCCGACTCCCCCACGATGGCGACCGACTCCCCGGCCGCCACCTCGAACGAAACCTCCGACAGGAGGGTCCGGCCGGTGGAGGGCTGCCTGACCTCGATTCCCTCGACCCGGATCGCGAGCGTGGGCTCCTTCATCTCAACGTGCCCTTCCCCTGCGGTCGACGCGTTCGTAGAGCCAGTCACCGACGATGTTCAGCGCGGCGGCCGTGAGGATGATGGCGAGGCCGGGGGCGACCACGGCCCAGGGGTTGACGAGCAGTTGGGCACGGTTGTCCGCCAGGGTGCGCCCCCAGTCGGGCGAGCCCGCGGGCACCCCCAGGCCGAGGAAGGACAGCGAGGCCAGGGACACCAGGGCATAGGCGAAGTTGAGGAACCCGTTGGCCAGCGTGACCGAGGCGATGTTGGGCCAGATCTGCCTCGTCATGATCCGCCACGCGGAGAGGTTCTTGAGCAGTGCGGCCTCGACGTAGGGGCGGTGCCGCTGTTCGAGCACGGCCCCGCGCACCACCCTCGTGTCCGTGGGGGCGAACAGCAGGACGAGCACCGCGACCGCCAGGCCGTACCCTCCGCCCAGCACCCCGGCGACGACGATCGCCACCAGCAGGGCGGGCAGGGAGAACATCAGGTCCGCCCAGCGCATGGCCAGCGCGTCGGCCCAGCCGCCGAAGTATCCGGCGGGCAGTCCGATGAGGTTGCCGATCAGCATCGACCCGACGGCGACGCACAGCGCGCCGGGAACGGCCGTACGGGCTCCCGCGACGAGCAGTTCCAGCACGTCGCGGCCGAGGTCGTCGGTACCGAGCGGATGACCTGGCACGGGACCGGTGATGCCGAGCACGAGGTCCTGGTCGGTCGCTCCGGGCACCGTCCACGGCGCGAGGACGGCGGCCGCGGCCACGGCGAACAGGACGGCCAGCGCACCGGCCACGGCCACCTGGGGACGGCGCCGCGCGATCATCGGAACCCGGCCTCTCACGATGCCCCCTCAGGCAGGACACGGCGAATCACGGCGGCCTCCCGTCCGGCACGGTGGGCCTCCCCGCTCACGGCGGCCCACCCGCCCGTGGAACTCACGATGTTCTCCCGCCGAGCCGGACCCGGGGGTCGGCCACCGAGTAGCCGACGTCCACCAGCAGGTTGACGGCGGTGATGAGCAGGGTGAACAGCAGCCCGAGCGCCTGAACGGCCGGAACGTCCTTGAAGGTGACCGAGTCGACGAGCAGCGATCCGAGGCCGGGAAGCGCGAACGTCACCTCGACCAGAACGGTCCCGGCCAGCATGCCGGTCACGATGAGCCCGGTCGCGGTGAGGATGGGGACCAGCGAGTTGCGCAGGGCGTATCCGAGAACGGCCGCGCCGCCCAGGCCACGCGCGCGGGCGAAGACCACGTAGTCCTGGTCGAACTCGCGGATGAGCGCCGCCCTGCTGAAGCGGACGAACATCCCCACGGCGCCGACGGCCAGCGCGACTGCGGGAAGCGTGAGGTGCCACACCTGGCCGGCCAGGCCCTCGCCCGTCCCGTACACGGGAAACCAGCCGAGTCCCGCGGCGAACACCACGAGCAACAGCAGCCCGACCGCGAAGGGCGGGGCACTCAGCCCCACCACACCGGCGGTGACGACGAGGCGATCGGCGGCCCGGCCCCGCCGCAGCGCCCCGAGCACGCCCAGCGGAACCCCCACGAGCAGGGCGAGCAGCGCGCCGTACCCGACGAGTGCCAGGGTGAGCGGCAGCCGCTGGCCGATCATGTCGGCGACCGGCATCCCGGTCCTGACGGAGGTCCCGAGGTCGCCGTGGAGAATGCCATCGAGCCAGCGCAGGTACTGCGCGGGCAGCGGTTCGTCGAGGTGGTAGCGGGCCTGGATCGCCGCGATGGTCTCCGGGGTGGCGGGACGGGTGCCCAGGAGGGTCTGCTGGATCGAACCGGGGGCGAGGTAGAGCAGACCGAACACGCCGGCCGACAGCAGCGCGACGACGGCGGCGGTTCCCGCGAACCTGCGCAGCAGGAAGAGGCCCCACTCACGCCCTGCCATCAGAGGACCCCGTTTCCTGTCAGCCACGCGACCACGCGTTCCGCCGCGTCCCTGCGGTGCGCCACCTCCGTCAGCTCGTGGCCCTCCCGAGGGTAGACGACCAGCTGAGTCCGGACACCAGCCGCTGACCAGGCACGATAGAGCTGTTCCGCCTGCCCGACGGGGGTGGTGCGGTCCTCGGCGCCGTGCAGGATCAGCGTCGGCGTGGTGACCCCGGCCGCGTGGCACACCGGCGAGCGGGCGGCGAGGAACTCCCTGCCCTGGGGCGTGGCGGGGTCGGCCCCTCGGTGGTAAAGGAGGTCGAAGCCTCCGCCGAGGTTGCTCGCGGTGGCGAAGCTGAGCCAGTCGCTCACCCCGGACATCACCACGGCTGCCCGGAACCGGCCGGTCCGGGTCACCGCCCACGCGCTCAGATAGCCGCCGTAGCTGAGCCCCATGACGGCCATGCGCTCCGGGTCCGCGACTCCGGCCGCGACGAGGTGGTCCACACCCGCGAGGACGTCGCCCAGGTCGTCCTCGCCGAATCGCCCGATGACCCGGCGCGCGTACTCCTGGCCCCGCCCGCTGCTCCCGCGCGGGTTCGGCAGTAGTACGGCCGCCCCCGCGTGCGCGAGCACGGCGGCGAGCCCGCCGGACTCGGCCGGCGCGAAGGCACTGGACCACAGCCAGGTCGGCCCTCCATGCACGATCACCACCAGTGGCGAAGGTCCCGCCCCGGCCCCTTCGGTTCCCGTGGGAACGGTGGGGGTGGCTGGGATGGGATCACCGGGGCCGGTGGAAGGCGCAGGGGCCGGGGAAACGGCGGGATCCGGGGAAACAGCGAGATCCAGGGAAACGGCGGGATCGGCGGTGACGGCGGGATCGGCGGTGACGGCGGGATCGGCGGTGACGGCGGGATCGGCGGTGACGGCGGGATCGGCGGTGACGGCGGATGAGATCGGCGGCCTCCGCAGGAGAAGGCCATGGACGGCGAGGCCGTCCGGGCCGGTCCAGGAGACCTCCTCCTGGTGCACGGCGAGCGGCGCCAGCGCGGCGTTGAGATCTGTGACCTGGCGCCAGTCGCCCTTGGCCACCTGGGCGACCGCCACCTCCGGAGGACGTTCGGCCGTCTCCCAGACGGCGGCGGCGAGCACACCGGAGCGATCCACCGAGAGTGACGGCTGCCCGTCGCGTCCCCCCAGGGTTCCCCGGGAGGTCCAGCGGGTCAGCGGGCGGCCGTCCGCGGTCAGGGTGCCGCCGTGCGTGCCGGTACCCGACCACCCGGCGAACCACAGGGTGTCCTCGTCCAGCCAGCCCAGATCGGTGACGTCGTCGACGGCGGTCAGCGTCGTCGCCTCCCCGGTGACGAGATCGACGCGGATGATCCGCCCGGAGACGATGGAGAGCCCCTCGACCACGACGGCGGTACGCCCGCCGGGCGCCAGCCGGGGGCGGCTGAGCTGCCAGGAGGTGCGCAGGAGTGTCCGAGAGTCACCGCTCTCGGGATCGACCAGGTCGAGGGCGGGCCGGTAATATCCGGCGGGCGTCTCGTCGGCCGAGGTGACGGCCAGTACGGCACCGTCCCGCCAGTCGGCGTCCCACACGGTCAGGCCGCGCAGCGGCACCGGCCGCGGCTCCCCGTCGCCCACCCGTGCCCACGCGAGCCGCCTGCGCCTGTCGCCCGGCGTGCGGACGAAGGGATCGGCCCCGTCGCGGACCCGGAGGCCGAGGTGGCTGCCGTCGCGCTCGCTGCCGGGGTCGGCGAACCGCACGAGCACGGTGCCGTCACCGCCGGGGACGAGGTCCTCGATCTCCCCTCCCGCGCGGACCCGCCAAACGGGGACCGGGTCGCCGGGCGAACGGACCTCGACGTGGTCGAGGTCCGGGCCGTCACCGGCGGCGAGCAGCAGCCTCCCGTCCGGGAGCCACCGCGTCATCGCGTGCCATTCCGTCCCCGAGCCCGGCAGGGGGACGGGGGCCGGCCTCCGGCTCCCGCTCCCGGCTCCGGACAGGTCGATCACGTGTGCGACGGGACGGCCGTCCGGGAGAGGGAGAACGCAGGCCGCGCGAGTCCCCTTCGGGTCCAGCACCACGGAGTCGGGGACGCGCAGACCGGCGAGTGCGGCGTACGCCTCCAGTGCCGCGGTCATGAGCGGGCGGTGATCTCGGTGGCCCAGGGACCGACGAAGAAGTAGGGCCCGAACTCACCGGTCCCCACCCCGGGTCCGAACGCCGTCGCCGCCTCGCCCCACCAGAGCGGCTGGTAGGGGACGTCGCCCGCGGCCTTGACCAGCGCCTCCCCGAGAAGCCTGCCGCGTGCCGTGTCGTCGGTCCCGGTCTTCGCCTCATCGAGGAGCCCGGTCACCTCGGCATTGGCGTACTCGGCGATGTTCGTGCCGTTCACACCGGTCGCGGCGCCGTTCAGGAGCTGCTGGACGTACTCCGCGGGGTCGCCCGTGGTGGCGAAGTACCATCCCAGGTAGACGCCGGAGTCGTGCTTGCCGAGCTCGGCGATCCACTGCTCCAGCGGGACCTCCTTGACCTCAAGCGTGATGCCGAGGCCCTTGAGGTTCTCGGCGAGGGTGAGCGCGGCCCTGCCGAGTTGCGGCCCGCTGTTCGGGTAGGTCAGCACGTCGGCGAAGCCGCCTGGCACCGAGGAGGCGGCCAGTTCGGCACGCGCCCTGGCCAGGTCGAACCCGTACTGCGGAATGCTCGCGTACAGGCTCTTCACCTGGGTCTCGTCGAGGACGCCGCCCCACTGGGCGGGGTCGGTGAGCGTGGTGGCCACCGTGCCGTGACCGCGCAGTACGCTGCGCAGGATTCCCTCCCTGTCGACGGCGTGAGCGACCGCCCTGCGGACGTGGACGTCGTCCCACGGCTTCTTCGCGGTGTTGAAGGCGAGCGTGACGAGGGAACGGTCGCTCGCCGTCTTCACCTCGACGCCCGGCAGCCCCTTCCACTGGTCGATCTGCTCGGCGGGCACGTTCAGCGCCACGTCGACGGACCCGCCGCGCATGGCGAGAAGCCTGGTCGACTCCTCGGGGACGAAGTCGATTCGAATCCGGCGGTACGGGGCCTCGCCTCCCCACCAGGCGTCGTTGCGCTCCAGCGTCACGTGCGAGTCGGGGGCGAACTCCGTCACCCGGTACGCGCCCGTTCCCAGGATCTTCGCGGTGGGGGTGCCGATGCCGTCGCCGGAGCCCTCGATGAACTTCCTGCTCGTGACCAGGAGGGTTCCGGGCGAGGGCGTCCAGGCGAACGAGGCGTCGGGCTGCTTCAACGTGATCGTGACCTCGGCCGGACCGCTCGCGTCGATCTTCTTCACGTTGGCGTACGCGTACGCGAAGGCCGAGGTGGAGCCCTTCCGCGCATGCAGATCGAGGCTGGCCACGACGTCGTCCGCGGTCAGCGGCGTCCCGTCGGAGAAGGTCACGCCCTGGCGGATGGCGTAGACGTAGGTCGTCGCGTTCTTCCTGGTCCAGGACTCGGCGAGCGACGGCTGGAGACCGCCGTCGCGCCCCACCCCGACGAGCGCCTCCTGGCAGAGGAGCGCGACGACGTAGTTCATGATGCCCGCCTCCTTGCTCACGTCGAGCGAGCCGAGGGAGGAGGGCAGCGCGACCCGGAGGACGTCAAGGGACTTCGCCGCCCCGGCCGGACCCCCTGCCGCCGGTTCGGACGACCCGCAGGCCGCGACGAGACCGGGGAGGGCGGCCAGGCCGCTCACGACGGCGATGGATCTCAGCAGGGACCGCCGGGTGAGGGCGGCGTCGGGGAGCTCGGCCACGGGGACCCACTTTCATGCGACCAGCCAGCCCGCTCAGCTGCTGTGTCTACCATTAACACCCAATTGGCGAGTTAGAGTATCCATCGATCGACGTCCCCGTCAAACCCACCTTTCGAATAGGGAATTCATGCGCCCTCTCACCGTCTACAGCGCTCCGTGGTGCGGTCACTGCCATCGCCTGAAGGCCGCGCTCACCCGCGCGGAGATCCCTTTCGTCGAAGTGGACGTCGACCAGACCCCCGGTGCGATCGAGGTCATCACCGACCTCGGCGGCGGCTCCTGGCTGATCCCCACCGTGCTCCTCCCCGACGGGTCGGCGCTGGTCAATCCCAGCCTGCGGGAGATCGAGGCCCGGTTGGCCTGACCGGGCACCGCTTCGGAGCGAGGCGCCCGGTCAGACGAACAACGGTTCGAGCAGCAGGATCACCCCGAAGACGGCGAAGGCCGCGGCGGCGCCGTACCGGATGATCTTCTCCGGCAGGTGCTTGCCGAGCATCCGGCCGACCACGATGGCCAGGGCGTCGGCGGCGACCATGCCCACCGTCGAGCCGATCCAGGTGCCGAGCCAGCCGTGCTGGGTGGCGAGCGTGATGGTCGCGAGCATCGTCTTGTCACCCAGTTCGGCGAGGAAGAAGGCGACGGTCACGGCGATGATCGCCGAGCGGGTGGTGCGCTGCGCCTTCCGCGACTCCTCGTCGGTCAGCTCGTCCCCGCGCAGCGTCCACAGCGCGAAGCCCAGGAAGGCGATCCCGGCGATGATCGTGATCGCCGTGGTGGGGAGGAAGTCGCCGACCAGCCCGCCCAGGCCCACACTGAACAGGTGGACCACCGCGGTGGCGAGGGTGATTCCGGCGAGGACCGGCCATGGTTTGAACCGGGTGGCGAAGGTCATCGCCATGAGCTGGCTCTTGTCACCGAGTTCGGCGACGAAGATCACAACAAGACTGATCCAGAACGCTTCCAACGAGGGTGCCCTTCCCGCGTACGCAGCCGGGCGGAAGGGGGAACCCGGGGAGTCTCGGGCACGTCTTCGGCCCGGCGGCATCCAACAATGCCTGCCAGGCCGAAGGTCTCGTCCGCCACGGAGCCGAGCCGGAACGGCCGGATCCGGGGCCCGCGCGACCGGGCGCCTCAGGCGCCAGCATGTCGATCACGCGATTGGGACTACTCCCCTTCGGTTCTTTCCATCAGACCATAGCAGCAGAAATCGGGTGCCCCTCACCGCTCCGAAGCACCTCAGGGGACCCAGCGAGCCCTCGGGAACCTTGGAGAACCCCCGAGGAAACCGGGGAAAACGGGGAAAGCCTGGAGGGAGGCCCCGAAGCCCCGGAGAACCGAAGGGCCTCGGAGAGTGCCGGGGAACCTCAGAGCCGGGTGCCGACCATCACGGGCTCGTTGACCAGCGTGACGCCGAACTTCTCCAGGACGCCGTCCCTGACCTCGCGGGCGAGGTCGAGAAGCTCCTCCGTCGAAGCCACCATTTCCGGATTTGTCATGGCAAGAGTGTGCTTGGTGGAGATACGGGCCGGGCCGCGCCGGTAGCCCTTCGGGAACCCGGCGTTCTCGATCAACCACGCCGCCGGGACCTTGACGGCCCCCTCCGGCATGTCCCAGCGGGGGAACCCCGGCGCCCGCAGCTCCAGCTCGGCGGCCCGCGCGGCGGTCAGGACCGGATTGGTGAAGAACGACCCGGCGCTGCGGGTGTCCGGGTCGGTGGCGTCCAGGACCATGCCCTTGCCCGCGCGCAGCTCCAGCACCGCCTCCCGGGCGTCCGCGAGCGGCACCTGGTCGCCCAGGGCGACGCCCAGCCGGGAGGCCAGCTCGCGGTAGGCGACCGGGCCCGACAGCGCGTCCCCGGCCAGCTCGTAGGTGACCGCGAGCACGACGTACCGCCCCAGATCATCCTTGAACGCGCTGTGCCGGTAGGCGAATCCGCACTCCCGCGCGGTCAGGTCCCGCACCTCACCGGCCCGGCGGTCGTAGGCCCGGACGGCGGTGATCGTCTGGGAGACGTCCTGCCCGTAGGCGCCGACGTTCTGGATCGGCGTGGAACCGACCAGGCCGGGGATGCCGGACAGGCACTCCACGCCCGACCGGCCCTCGCGCACCGCGCGCTCGACGAGGGCATCCCAGTCCTCGCCCGCCTGCGCGGTGACCAGATCCCCCACGACCTCGACACCCCGGGAGGCGACGCGCACGACCAGACCGTCGAAGCCCTCGTCGGCGACGACCAGATTGCTGCCGCCTCCCAGCACGAGCACCGGCTCACCCACCCGGTCGGCCGCCGCCACCAGCTCGACGATCTCCTCGGACGACCCCGCCTCCACGAACGCCGCGGCCGGTCCGCCCAGCCCCAGCGTCGTGTACGGCGCCAGCCGCACCCCCGCCACCCGCTCCGTCATGCGCTCTTCCCCACCCGCGACCACCCGCGACCCGGCCGAAATCCGCGACCAGCCTACGGGGAGCGCAGCAGCCCCAGCACCCGGTCGTAGGTTCGCCGGGACTCCTCGTCGCGGTACCCGGGATCCACGCCGTCGTCGCGGCGCCGCCGGTCCTGGTGGACCGGGAGATCCTTCCCCAGGGCGACGAGAGTGCCGGGCAGCCTGAGCGAGAACTCCAGGTCGGCGTTGCGGTAGTAGCGGACGTCGGCGGGGAAGCCGCCCGCGGCGAGCGCGGTGTCACGCCGCACCGCGAACAGGTGACCGAGCAGTCCCCGGACCTCGCCGGGCTCGGCCTCCAGCCACTCCTCGCCGTCCTCGCGAGGGTTCACCCCCTTCCACCCGGCCGCGGTCACGTCGTCGTCCAGCGCCTTTACCAGCGGGGTGACGGCGTCGCCGTCCAGGATCACGGAGGTGTCCATGACGACGTGCACGTCCGAGGTGTCGAGGCGCAGCAGCCTGTCGCGGCTCTCGCCCCACCCTGCGGAGCCGCCCTTCCAGTGCGGCGACTCGGCCACGTGCCAGGCCTCCACCCGGCGGGGGAACTCCTCCACCAGCTCCTGCAGGACCGCTCCCGCGCCGTCCACGTCTCCCAGGTCGAGGGCGAGGACCCTCGCCTCCGTACGGGCGACCAGGGCGCGTACGCACTCGCGCAGCTCGTCGGGACGGCCGTCGACCAGCAGGGCGACGGTCACCGTCGGCCGCGCGGCCTTCACCTCCTCGACGTCGGCCGGGGGAACGATCGTCTCGTCGAGCCGGGAGACCGACAGGCTGGCGTCCCACAGCAGCTGGGAGGAGACCATCCGCTCGGGATGGCCGTCGAGATCGTCGGACCGGCCGACCAGCTCCGACCCCTCGGGCCTCTGCTGGGGCGCCGCCTCGCTCTCGGCGACCTTCTTCGCGTCCAGGTCCTCAAGGCGCCCCGGGTGGCGTCCCGGCTCCGCGGCCTCGGCGACCCGCCCGGCGTCGGCCGAGTCGTCCCGTCCGGTGGCGGTGTCCGTGTCCTCGGCGCTGACCTGTCCCGGGGCCGTGGACGCTCCCGGTTCGCCGCTCGACTCGTCCCGCCCCGCCTCCTGGGAACCTCCCTCGGGCAGGGAGCTCACCGTGGGCCACACCTCGAAGGGGGGAGAGGGGATGAGCTCGAAGCCGTCCGCGGTGTCCCGGACGAGCCAGCCCTCGGCTCTGATCTCGTCACGGAGCGCGTCGGAGGCGGCGTGATCGTGCTCGGCTCGCGCCTTGGCCCGCCGCTCGGCCAGGCCGGTCACGTTAGGAGGTACTTCGCTCATGCTGGGGAGCTACCCCTGAACAGGGAGAAGATTCGGCCCCCGCCCACGAGCATGCCGCGAACCGCCTCATCACGGGGTGTATCAGGACCAGTCACGGCCCGTACCGGTGAACCGGCACGGACGAGACCGCCTGGGTGAACCCCTTCCCTGCCCACCGTGCCCCGGCCCGGCCCGGATCGGTCCGGGTGGGCGCCGGCGGCACCCGCGACGAGGCACCCACGGGCGGCACGCCCGTGACAGGGCGCCTACGACAGCTGGACCACCGCGCGGGCCTTGGACAGGACCCGGGAGTCGTTGGACCTGGCGGTGAGGGCGATCACCACGCGCTTGTCCTCGAGCTTCTCCTCGACGATCCCGCTCACCGTGATGACGGCGCCCTGGTCGTCGTCGGGGACGACCACCATGGAGGAGAACCGCACCCCGTAGTCGACGACCGCGCCGGGGTCGCCCACCCAGTCGGTGACGAACCGGCCGCCCTGCGCCATGGTGAACATGCCGTGCGCGATGACGTCGGGGAGCCCGACGGTCTTGGCGAAGCGCTCGTTCCAGTGGATGGGGTTGAAGTCACCCGAGGCCCCGGCGTACATCACCAGGTTGGCGCGGCGCACCGTGTATTCGGCGGGCGGGATCTCCTGGCCCGTCTCGACCTCGTCGTACTTGACCGTCGCGGCCATCTCAGCCCGCCCCTCCACGCTCGACGATGGTGTTGTAGGTGGTGCACACGAACTCACCCTCGACGGTGCTGACGTCGCTCTTGACGGTGATCAGCTCGTTGCGGCCGACGCTGCGGATGTCGGTCACCGTGGAGACGCTGACCAGCTCGTCCCCGGCGTGGATCGGCCGCCGGTACTCGAAGCGCTGCTCGCCGTGGACCACCATGGCGAGGTTCAGACCGAGCTCGGGGTCGGTCAGGATCGATCCTCCGGCCAGGCTGAACACGATGGGGAAGGTCGGCGGCGCGATCACGTCGGGGTGCCCCGCGGCCTGCGCGGCCTCCCTGTCCCGGTAGATCGGGTTGTTGTCGCCGATCGCCGTCGCGAACTCTTTGATCTTCACGCGACTGACCTCGTACGGCGAGGAGGGCGCGGACGCCCGCCCGACGAAGTCACGGTTCAGAGCCATCGTGCTCCTTTGCGGATATCGAACCGGTGGGGCCGACACCGGCGGGTCGGACGAGACATTAACAGAACAAGATTCCAGTATGTGCCCTTGGGTGGGTCCTCGGGAAGCGAGCTACCGGAAAGCGGTCCACCGGCAGGCGAACCGCCAGGAAACCGTAGCCCGGCCCGGTCCCGCACCGGATCTTCCTCCGTGGTCAACGCTCGTGCCAGAAAACTGTATGGATACGACAAACCGGCGCCTCGTCTGAGGACGCCGGTTTTCGTGGAGTGTGTGCGTGCCGAAGCACTCATCTCCCGCCGCGGCGGAAGGCTTCGCGCAGACTAACGAGTCTCGCGGTGCGCCTGGTGCGTCTTGCAGTTGGGGCAGTACTTCTTCAGCTCAAGCCGATCCGGGTCGTTGCGCCGGTTCTTCCGCGTGATGTAGTTGCGGTGCTTGCACTCCTGGCAGGCCAGCGTGATCTTCGGCCTAACGTCGGTGGCAGCCACTTGGGAGTGCCTTTCTACGTTCTGGACAGTGGACAACCCACGACAGGACTTCCCTGGTGGGAGAAGCCCCGGGTGGGTAGTAGCGGAGGCCGGACTTGAACCGGCGACACAACGATTATGAGCCGTTTGCTCTGCCTGGCTGAGCTACTCCGCCTTGAGGCCGACGAAATCGACCGACCTCGCAAGGATACCCGACCCGCGGAGCGCCTGCGAACTTGTGCAGGTCAGGGCGATCTCTTCTGGGTCGCCCCAGTATGCCCGCTCGCGCGTCAGGAACCTTGAGTATTTTCTGGCCCGCCTTTACCTGCCTCCAAGGCCAACCAAGCCGAAAGCCCTAACCAGGAGGTTAGGGCTTTTAGGCTGTTGAGCCCCTTTACGGAATCGAACCGTAGACCTTCTCCTTACCATGGAGACGCTCTGCCGACTGAGCTAAAGGGGCCTGTCCGTGTCGCTCTCGCTTGCGGACAGGTGTAACCATACACGGCTCCGCAGCGGGATGCGAAATCAATTGAGGACCGCCCGGACCACCACACGTCCCCCCTCGAAGCGCCCCCGCCGCCCCTCGCGCCGTCTCCCCGCGACGGACCCCGCCGTCCCCCGCGACAGACCCGCCTGAGACGAGAAGGATCGGCCGCTCTTCCTGATCATCAGGAAGCGTGGAGCGGGCAGGGAGGGGGGCGGAAAGCGCGGGTCCGTCGCCGACCGGCACCCCGGCGGACGTACGTGGCGGACGTCCGGGTTCGAGCCCTCACCGCGAACCTGTCCGCACGGACCCGGTCACGTGAGCCGGTCACGCGCTCCGAGAGGGCGACCGGGCGTCCCGGGCGGCGGTCGCCCGCGCCACGGGCCATCGATGAAACGATCGGGGAGACCACGCGCCCGCCCGCCACGGCTCGCCGCCGGGAGGTGCCCTGGTCCCCGTACGACCATTGATCCCCGCCCGGAGCGGTACCGAGAACACGCATCACAAGAAAAGGCAGGTTGCGCACCCATCGGCCACTATTGGTGGCCATCAAGCATTTCCCGGGAACACCGAGCCTTTCACCGAACACCAAGGAGCACGATGCTGCAGGATCGTCGCAGGGACACGATCCGGGCGCTCGACGAGAGCGACCGGCCGCACCTGTACTGGCACGGAGTGGACGGCGACGGCCACGTGTGGCTGTTCGAGACCGTCATCGACAGCGCCGGGGAGTACTGGCCCGTACGACACGCCGAGCTGGGGTCGGACGGCCTCGCCCGCACGTACTCGTGGCGGCACATCGAGGACGAGCACGGCTTCCTGGCCGAGGGACCGATCTATCCCGGCGACTTCGGCCTGAACGCCCTGACCTCCGAGGAGTTCGACACCCTGTGGGCCGCCCTCGGCGGCTGAGGGCACCTCTCGACCCCTCTCCTCCCCGCCCCCTCGCCCTCGCCCCTCGCCACGCTCCCCGCCCCCGGCCTCCGGGACCCCACCCCCAGCCCGCCGCCACACGTCCCGGCCGTCCCGCCACCCCGCACGCCGGGCCACCCCGCTCCCCGCTCCCCGCTCCCCCGCCACCCGGTCCACGGGTACGGCCCGGGATAACGGACCGCTCGACGGCCGTGCCGCACCGGCGAGTGATTAGCATTCACCAGCCCTTTTCATCGATTTTCGACTGTTTTCGACCACTGGCCAGCACCCGTTACGGCTGCGCCATAAGATCGCTGCATTCGGATGACAAAGTGGGTTATTCCGCATATATGCATAGGAGTAAGTTGCTCGCATGAGCGGAACGCCCGGCCTGAGGATGACAGCCTCGGACATGACCGCGCTGAGCCTGTGGACCGCCGACGCGGTGGTGCTGTTCGACTGGCTCCTGAGCGTGGATCTCGACCAGCTTCCCGTCCAGCACATGGCGCAGAAACAGGCCCTGATGGATCTTCTCCAGCAGCTTGACCGGAGCATTCCCGGCTACACCTCCGAGGACATCGAACAGGCGCACCACCTGCTGCTGACCCGCGAAATGGGGCTGTGACCACGCCATCGCACCCCTGAGGCCACGCCATCCCACCCTTAAGGCCAGGCCGTCCCAGGCCGTCCCCCCTGAGGCCAGGCCGTCCCGCCCCCGGGACCACTTCCGAGACCGCTTCGTCGGCCGCCGTACCGCGAGAAGGCGAGAACCCACGAGCCGATCCGTAACGTGACCACGAGAACCCGCATCGTGACCGCATGACTCAGGGCGGGGCCACGCCCTCCCGGCGGAGTCGTGCGGCTCGCGACAGATCGTGTGATTCACGACAGATCATGTGGGTCGGATCAGGAGAGGCATCGCCGTCTCAGGGATGCTGGCCTACAGTTTGATCTGTAGTGGTCTGTGTACTGCTCCGGGAGGCACGATCGCCTGCCCCTGGCTGATTCCGGTGGCTCCGGGTATGAGCGGCGTGATCGTGGATGGCGTACCCGGAAGAAGGCAGTCACGCACATGGGCGTTGAGATCCCGGCGGCGGTGTTCGATCCCAAACGCCTGTCGGCGGTGTGGGCCACCGGCCTGCTCGACACCGAGCCCGAACCGTCGTTCGACGATCTCGCACGTCTGGCCGCGCGGGCGACCGGAACGCCGCGGGCGTTCGTGACCCTGGTCGACGACCGGCGGTCCTTCTGGAAGAGCGCGATCGGGATGGGCGAGCTGTCCGTGTCCGAGCGGCAGAACCCCGTGTCCGACGCCCCCTGCCACATCCTGATCGCGACGAACGAGGCGCTGCTCGTCGACGACGCCGCCACCGACCCCCGCGTACGCCACCTTCCGGCGGTGGAGCGGCTGGGGATCGGCGGGTGGGCCGGGTATCCCATCCACGGCCCCGACGGCGAGGTCCTGGGCGGGCTCTGCGTGGTGGACTCGGTGTCGCGCGCGTGGTCCGACGCCGACGCGCAGACGCTGGCCATCCTGGCGCGCGCCGTGTCGGGTGAGATCCGGCTCCGGGACGCGCTGGCCCGTTCCGAGCGGCACGTGATGGAGCTGAAGGCCGCGGGCAAGGTGTCCGAGAGACTGGTCCGGACCCTCCAGGACAGCCTGCTGCCGCCGATGATGCCGACGGTTCCCGGCCTGCAGGCCGCCGCCACCTACATCCCGGCCACGGGCGAGGTGGACGTGACCGGCGACTTCTACGACCTGTTCCTGGCGAGCGGTTCGCGCTGGTGCGCCGTCCTGGGCGACGTGTGCGGGCACGGCGTGGAGGCCGCGCAGATCACCGCCCTGGCCCGGTACACCCTGCGGGCCGACGCGCCCCGCCACGTCTCGCCCAGCAGGGTGCTGGAGCAGCTGAACCGGGCGCTGCTGGCCCAGCGGGTCAGGGACGGGCGGTTCCTGACGGTGGTGTGCGCGATCTTCCGTCCGGACGGGGACGGTTTCACGGGAATGCTGTCCACGGCCGGGCATCCCTCCGCCCTGCTGCGACGGGCCGACGGAAGCGTGGAGTCCCTGAGGACGCCCGGCGTCGTGCTGGGCATCATGGAGGAGACAAGGCTCGGGAACGTCCGTTTCGACCTGAGGCCCGGTGACACGCTCGTGCTGTACAGCGACGGCGTCACCGAGGCGCATCCGCCGAGACGGCAGGACCTGTTCGGCGACGAACGCCTGATCACCCTGCTGGCGGAGTGCCGGGATCTCGACGCCGACGACATCGTGCGGCGGATCGGGGACGCCACGCTCGACCACAGCCAGGGGCACATGACCGACGACATGGCCATCCTGGCGCTCCGCGTCCCGCCTCCGTGACCGGAACTTTTCTCGCCGGACGCCCGGAAGAATGTCGAGAACGCGGCCGCCTGCTTCTACCTGCGAGTGAGAGCACCGACGAGGGCGCTCGCACACGAGGAGCGAAGACATGAAGTACATGATGTTGATGCAGGCCGGCCGGCAGACGAAGGACGAGATGCCGCCGATCGACACCTGGCCCGTCGAGGACGTCCAGGCCCACATCCGGTTCATGCACGACACGAACAGGAAGCTCGTCGACACCGGGGAGTTCGTGGACGCCCAGGGGCTGGCGGCCCCGGACCAGGTCAAGATCGTACGGGCCGGTGAGGGCGGTGCCGCCGTCGTCACGGACGGCCCGTTCCCCGAGACGAAGGAGTTCCTGATCGGCTACTGGATCATCGACTGCGACAGCACCGAGCGGGCGGTCGACCTCGCCGCGCACGTCTCGGCGGCGCCCGGCCCCGGCGGCAGGCCGCTGAACCTGCCGATCGAGCTGCGCCAGGTGATGTCGGGCGCCCCGGAAGAGGAGCTGTGACCGCTGGATAGCCCGGCCGACGACGACCTGCTGCGCCCGCTGGTGCCGCAGGTCGTCGGCGTGCTCACCCGGCGCTTCGGGGACTTCGCCGCCGCCGAGGACGCGGTCCAGGAGGCGCTGATCGACGCCGCGGCCCAGTGGCCGCAGGAGGGCGTCCCCGCCAACCCGCGGGGATGGCTCATCCAGGTCGCGTACCGCCGGATGACCGAGCAGGTGCGCAACGAGCGGGCACGGCGCCGCCGGGAGGAGCTGGTGGCCATCCAGGCGCCCCCCGACCGGCGGACGGCTCCGCCGACGGACGACGCGTACGAGACGGACCGGGACGACACGCTCACCACGCTGTTCCTGTGCTGCCACCCCGCGCTCACCCCGGCGTCGGCGATCGCCCTCACCCTGCGGTCCGTGGGCGGCCTGACCACCGCCGAGATCGCCAGGGCCTTCCTGGTACCCGAGTCGACCATGGCACAGCGGATCAGCCGGGCCAAGCAGCGCATCAGGGCGTCCGGGATCCCGTTCCGCATGCCGGCTCCCCAGGAACGGGCACGACGGCTCGGCTCGGTGCTGCACGTTCTCTACCTCGTCTTCAACGAGGGCTACGCCAGCAGCGCGGGTCCCGACCTGCAGCGCGTGGAGCTGTCCCGCGAGGCGATCCAGCTGGCCAGGATGACCCACGGCCTGCTCCCCGACGACTGCGAGGTGGCCGGGCTCCTCGCGCTGATGCTGCTCACCGACGCCCGGCGCCCGGCCCGTACCGACGCGAGCGGTACCCCGATCCCGCTGGCGGACCAGGACAGGAGCCTGTGGAACGGCGAGGCCGTCGCCGAGGGGATCGCGCTCATCACCGGCACCCTGGCCAGGGGCGCGGTCGGCCCCTACCAGCTCCAGGCGGCGATAGCCGCGGTCCACGACGAGGCGGCGACGGCCGAGGAGACCGACTGGCCGCAGATCCTGGCACTGTACGGCCTGCTGGAACGCATGTCCGACAACCCCATGGTCTCGCTCAACCGCGCCGTCGCCGCCGCCATGACGCACGGCCCCGCGGCCGGCCTCGACCTGCTCAGGACACTCGACGCCGACGGCCGCCTGGCGGGGCACCACCGCTTCTACACGGCCAGGGCCCACCTCCTGGAGATGGCCGGTGACCGGCGGGCGGCCGTCGACGACTACCGCGCGGCGGCGAGCCGCACGACGAGCGCCCCGGAGCACCACTACCTCACCACCCGCGCCGCCCGGCTCACCACACCGGACCATGCGGAACGAGCCACACCGGAACAGCCCGAACGAGACCTGACGGAGTAGCCGTCCGAGGTGGCCGGCGGGCCCGCCCGGATCAACCGGCCGAGGTGGCCGACAGGCCCGCCCGGATCAGCCGGCCGGTGTCGCGGCGGGGGCCTGGGCCAGCAGCCGCCTCACCCTCGGCACGACTTCCTCACCGTAGAGGCGGATCGTGGTCATCAGCCTCTCGTGCGCGAGCGTCCCCGAGCTGTACTTGAGCTCGAAGCGGTCGACGCCGAGCGTGCTCACCGTTTTGGCGATCTTCGCGGCCACCGTCTCGGGTGATCCGACGTAGAGCGAGCCCTCGTCGGCCTCCGCCTCGAAGCGGCCACGGCTCGTGGGGCCCCAGCCGCGCTCGCGGCCGATGCGGTCGTGCATCGCCCGGTAGTGCGGCCAGAGTTCGTCGCGGGCCTGCCGGTCGGTCTCGGCGATGTGCCCCGGCGAGTGCACACCGACCGGCAGCCGCTGGACCCCCAGCTGGTCGAGGGCGCGGTGGTACAGGTCGACGTACGGCGCGAAACGCTCCGGCGAGCCACCGATGATCGCGAGCATGAGCGGCATCCGGTAGCGCGCCGCGCGCACCACGGACTCGGGGCTGCCGCCGACGCCGATCCAGGTTCGCAGCCGGCCGGACTCCGTCTTCGGATACACGTGCTGGTCCTTCAGCCCGGGACGGAGCCGGCCCTGCCAGGTGACCGGGCCCTCCTCCAGGAGGTGGGAGAGCAGGTCGAGTTTCTCCTCGAACAGCTCCTCGTACTGCGCCAGGTCGAACCCGAACAGCGGAAACGACTCCGTGAACGAGCCACGGCCGAGAATGATCTCCGCACGCCCCTGGGACACCGCGTCCAGGGTCGCGAACTTCTCGAACACGCGCACCGGGTCATCCGAGCTGAGCACGGTCACCGCGGTGCCGAGACGGATCCGTTCGGTACGGCCGGCGATCGCCGCCAGCACGATCTCCGGTGCCGAGATCGCGAAGTCGTCCCGGTGGTGCTCCCCGACGCCGATCGCGTCGATCCCCACGCTGTCGGCGAGCACGGCCTCCTCGACGACGTTACGGATCACCTGCGCGTACGGCAGCCGGTTTCCGTCCGCGTCGGCGGTGACGTCACCGAAGGTGTCGATCGCGAACTCAAGCGGTGCGGACATCATCTCCCTCTTTCCCAACGACTTCCGGACGACTTCCCCGCGACTTCCCGACGGCCTCCCGGCCGTCTCAGCCGCTTCTCGGCCACTTCTCGGCCACTTCTCAGCCACTTTTCAGCCGCTTTCCGGCCGTCGTCCCGACGGCGCTGACAGGCCGTCGTCCAACGGCGCGGACAGTAGGCGGAAACCACCACACAACGGTGAGAATTCCAGCGGATGATCCCAGGCTCGTACCGGCCGGCACGAGCCCGGGGCGGGGGCGGCCTCCCCCAGCCACCCGCGTCTCGGTGAGGTCCTCCCAGAAGCGCAGCACGGTCACGGCGCGCTGCTTGGGCGTCAGCCTCGTGAGCGACGTGAGCGACGCGCTCCGGGTTCGTCCAGGGGGACTCGACGATGCGGCCGTGATGCCGCCGTCCTGCCCGCGCTCTTTCCGTAGGCGCGGACGGAGTGTCAGCCCGTGCCTCGGCTTGGCACGTCGGCTTGTGGCTTCGACCGGCGTCTCAGCCCTTGATATGACCCACTGCGATTCCTTAACTCCACTCCCGAAACCACTCAAAAGCTGATATATCTGGCACTCCGCGAGTGTCGTACGAAGTACGTGAGGTCCGTGAGGTCCGTGATGCCTTCCACATCACCTCATCGACCCCAGGTGCACCATGTGCAAACTCGCTCAGTCTTGTAACGGTTGTACCGTTCCAAGATACTTGGCCAATGTTGGCCCAGTAGTGTCCTGGTCCATCAGCTAAGGGGTCTTTCCCCATGGGCATGTTCGGACGATTCGCCCAGGAGGATCAGTGGCGTCAGTTGTCGATTGGTTTGATGCTGCCTATGAATGGATCGTCCGCTCCAGCGCCAACGGGACCTGGCGAGACCTGATCCCGCTGGGCCTGGCCGGCCTGCTCGTCTGGGGCCTGTGGATCTATCGGGTGGTGTTGTCCCGGCTGGCCAAGCCGATCGTGAACGGTTACCGGACCACGGTCTCCGTGGTCGTCCCCTCCTACCGGGAGGACGCCGAGATCCTGGTGCGCTGCCTGGCCAGCTGGCTGTCCCAGGACCCGCAAGAAGTGATCATCGTGGTGGACGTCGCGGACACCGAATGCCATGCCAAGCTCCGCGAGGTGACGGACCCTCGGCTGCGCGTCCTGATCTACGAGCACTCGGGCAAGCGTTCCGCGCTCGGGGTGGGCATCAGGGCGGCCCAGGGCGAGGTCGTGGTCTTCGCCGACTCCGACACCTGGTGGCAGCCCGGCCTGCTCGCCGCCGTGCAGATGCCCTTCGAGGACCCGGCGGTCGGCGGGGTCGGCACCCAGCAGAACGTGTTCCAGCGGACCAGCAGCGTCTGGCGGCGCATCGCGGACTGGCTGGTCAACCTGCGCTACTACGACTACGTGCCGGCGATGGGCAGCAGGGGCGGGGTGGCCTGCCTGTCCGGCAGGACCGCCGCCTACCGGCGTGAGGCCATCCTCCCGGTCCTCACCCACCTGGAGAACGAGTTCTTCCTCGGCCGCCGGTGCATCGCCGGCGACGACGGCCGGCTCACCTGGCTGGTCCTCGCCTCCGGGTACAAGACCGTGCACCAGTCCTCGGCCCGCGCCATCTCGATGTTCCCCGACTCCTTCCGCGCCTTCGTCAAGCAGCGCGTCCGATGGAGCCGCAACTCCTACCGCTGCTACCTGACCGCGCTGTGGAAGGGGTGGTTGTGGAAGACCCCGCTGGTCACCAAGGTGACCGTGCTCCAGATCCTGCTCACCCCGGTGACCATGGGCGTCACGCTCGCCTACCTGTTCTTCAGCAGGCTTGAGCTCACCCCGATGGGCATCGGGCTCGCCGTCGGCTGGCTGCTCCTCGGCCGGGGCGTCCGCGGCTGGTCCCACCTGCGCCGGCACCCCTCGGAGATCCTGCTGCTCCCGCTGCTCTGCCTGGTGGTCATCATGATCGCGCTGCCGATCAAGCTGTACGCGTTCGTGACGATGAACAAGCAGGGCTGGCTCACCCGTACCTCCGACCAGGTGGGCGGGGCGGGGCAGAGCGCCGCCACGCTCAAGGGACTGGCCTGAGATGGCGCGCTCCGCTCCCGTCCTGCTGGGCGCCGCCGTGCTGGCGCTCGGGCTGGCGGCCGGACCGGCGGCCGGACCGGCGGCCGCGCTCTCGTCCCCCAAGCCGGGTGACTCCGAAGTGGTCTCGAATCCCAACCCGTCTCCGACGGGCAGCGCGACTCCGGACGACAACCCGTTCCTGAACACCCCGAAGCCCCAGGAAGAGGAGGAGGAGCCCTCCACCGAGGAGGAGTCTCCCCCGAAGAACACTCGCCCTCCGAAGCCCGATCCGACCCCGACCGTCAGACCGACTCCGACGGCCCGCGCGAGCCAGACGGCGAAGCCGGTCACGAGAGGCGGTTCGCAGCCGACCACCGGCCCGACTCCGACAGCCGACCCGACCACGGAGGAATCCCCGGCCCTGGTCGAAGACGCGATCATGGCGGACGACGCGATCCTGGAGGCCGGCACCCTCACGGCGGGCGACGCCGAGGCGCAGGCGATCCTGGTGGACGTCGAGGACCAGCGGATCATCCAGACCCGTGCCGCGCTCACGGCGATGTTGCAGACCGGCGGCATCGCGGCCGCCCAGCGCAAGCAGCCCCAGGTCTTCGTGTCGGGGCACGGCCGGACGCTGGTGCTGCCCGCGCGCAACACCGAGGCCCCGTACACCCTCAAGGACCTCGCGGCCGTCGAGAAGGGCCGGTACCTGCGGCGACTGAAGGACGGCTCCTACCTGCTCGGCGTCCAGGTCTTCGTGGCCGACGGGGCGCGCCTGCAGTTGCGCGGCCCGCTGACGCTGCGGATGGGCAGCCTGCCCGGTTCGTTCAGCTCGATCATCGCGTTCGGCGGCGACATCGAGATCAAGGGCACCGCCAAGAGGCCGGTGCGGATCACCAGCTGGGACGTACGCACCCAGAAGCCGGACCTGGTCACGACCGACGGCCGCGCCTACATCCGGGCGGTCGGCGGTGAGTTCGAGATGACCCACACGCAGGTCTCCCACCTGGGATTCTGGAGCGGCCGCACCGGGGGCATCGCGCTCACCGGCACCGAGCGGCCGGCCAGCGTCTACCGGCACCGGACGAAGGACCAGCGCCATCAGGACAAGCAGGAGCGGCTGGCGAACACCAAGAAGGGCCAGCGGGGCGGGAGCAACTTCGGCGACGTGGAGACCATCCCGATCGGCCCCGGCACCGCCTCACACGTGCTCGCCGACGAGCTGGTGTCCGGATCGATCAAGAACAGCGTCATCACCGGCGACGCCTACGGGATCTTCGTCTCCGGCTCGAACCAGACGCAGATCATCAACAACAAGATCAGAAACAGCCTGGTGCACGGCGTGTTCATGCACCGGTTCGCCAAGAACGCGACGATCGAGGCGACCGAGGTGACCGGCAGCGGCGGCGACGGTTTCGTGCTGTCACGGGCGACCGAGAAGGTGAAGGTCGTCGACTGCCTGGCCGCGCGGAACAAGCGCAACGGCTTCACGCTCAACGGGCGGGCGCTCGCGAGCGGCCCGTCCGCGAGCGGCGAGTCGCTCGCCGTCTACGGCGACAGCTCGGTCAGCAACAGCACCGCCCGCGACAACGGAAGGTACGGCGTCGAGGTGCTCGGCGGCAGCCGGCTGGCCGTGCAGACCAGCGAGATCATCGGCGGTGACATGGGCATCGTGGTGCGCGAGGGCGCCAGCGGGGTCCAGATCTCCGGCAACAAGCTGATGGACCAGCGCCGCCAGGCGATCGCGCTGCGCGACGGGGCGACCGGCGCCCATGTCGCGGGCAACACGATCACCGGGACCGTCACCGGGATCTACCTGCGCAACTCCGCGGGCATGGTCGTCGGAAACAAGATCACAACCCTGTCGAATCCCAAGGCCCACGGGATCACCGTGGTCGGCGACGCCACGGGCTCCGAGATCACCCGCAACACCGTCATCGGTTCGGGGACGAGCGCGATCAGCGTCGCGCGGGCCGCCGACACGGTGAACAAGCACAACAACGACGAGGAGCAGTGGAACGACACGTCGTCGTTCTGGGTCAAGGCCAAGCGCTTCGTCAAGCCCATGAACGTGATCTGGGCCGGAGTCATCCTCCTGGTGGTCGTGTCGGCGATCCGGTCCCGCGGCGTCCTCGAACGGCGGCGACGCCTCACTGAGATCCGCAACCCCTACGAGCAGCAGCGGCTGCTCGCCGAGGGGCGGTTCCAGCTGCTGCGCCACGCCGCCCCGCCCGCGCCGGACCCCTTCGCGACGGACCCCTTCGCGCCCCCCGCCGGACCTCCTTCGCGACGCCGGCCGGCGTCTCCGCACGCCGACGCGACCCCCGTGGGAGGAAGAGGATGAGCCGCCCGCGCAGGCGAAGAGGCCGCACCCTCCTCATGGTCCTGGTCCTGGGCCTGTCCGCGACCGGCACCTGGGCGTACCTCTCCTACCTCGATCGCCCCGCCCCGATCCCGGCCGTCAACGACGTATCCGCGGCGGAGGCCCAGCAGCAGTCGAACCTGGTCGACCAGGAAGACCTGCGGATCATGCAGACCCGCGCGACGCTGTCCTCCGCGATGGCACGGGGCGGGCCCGCCGCCGCGCGATCCCGCGTGCCGCACATCTCCAGCTCGGCCAACGGCCAGACGCTCGTGCTGCCGCAGCGCCGCGATCCGTACCGGGTCGCCGACCTGGAACGCCTCGGCCAGGAGTACTTCCAGAAGCAGTCGGACGGCTCCTACGTGCTCGGCATCAACGTGTTCGCCGGCCCGGGGGCCAAACTGGTGCTCCAGAACGCGACCGGCCCGCTGGTGATCCGGATGCGCAGCGACCCCGGTGCCTTCGTCTCGATCGTGAGCTTCGGCGCGAACGTCCGGATCAACGGCTCGGCACGGAACCCGGTGCGGATAACGAGCTGGGACGCGCACGCGAGGACGGCCGACACCAAGGTCTCCGACGGGCGCGCCTACCTGCGCGTGGTCGGCGGGGAACTCACGATGAGCCACGCGCTGGTGGAGCACCTCGGATTCTGGAGCGGCCCGACCGGCGGGCTGGCGCTGACCGGCAGCGACCGGCCGATCCGGACCGCCGACCTGGTGACCACCGCCACCACCACCACCGCCACCGCGGTCCCGCAGTCGTCGCCCACCTCGAAGCCGAAGCCGGAGCCGACCGGCTCCCGGCAGCGGGCGCTCCTGCCCAACGGCCTCCTCGTGCCGAGCAGGGGCGCCAACAACGAGATCGAGATCACCAACGGGGCGGGCCGGGGCAGGGTCGCCTACCGGCTGCCCGAGGCGAACCTGGTCACCGGCGACATCACCAACACCAAGATCACCGGCAACGCGTACGGGATCTTCATCACGGCCTCCAACGAGACCCGGATCATCGACGTCTCGGTCACCGGGAGCCTGGTCCACGGGGTGTTGCTGCACCGGTTCGCGCGCAACGCCTCCATCGAGAACACCACCGTGACCGGCAGCAGGGGTGACGGTTTCGTCCTGTCCAGGGGCACGCAGAACGTCACGATCACCGGTTCCGAGGCCACGCGCAACGAGGGCAACGGCTTCACCATCAGCGGCCTGCCGCTGGCCCGGGGGCCGTCGGCGTCCGGGGAGTCGCTGCGCAGCTTCGGCGGCAGCTCGGTGACCAGCAGCACGGCGCGGGACAACGGCCGCTACGGCGTGGAGATCCAGGGCGGCGACAAGCTCGTCGTACAGACCACCGAGGTGATCGGCGGGGAGATGGGCATCGTGGTGAGCCAGGACGCCACCGGGGTCCGGCTCTCCGGCAACCGTCTCAGCGGCCAGCGCAGCCAGGGGATCACGCTCCGCGACGGGGTGCGGGGGGCCCGGATCAGCGGCAACATCGTCCGGGACACCCAGACCGCGATCTACCTCCGCAACTCCGAGGCCGCCGTCTCCGCCAACACCGTCGAGTCCGCGTCACTGCACGCGATCTCACTGCTCGGCACGGCCCAGGGAACCAAGATCACCGGAAACACCCTGGGCGGCGCCGGCCGCAGCGCGCTCGACACGAGCCGGGCGAAGGGCACCACGACCGTCACGCAGAACAACACCGGCGGCTGGCAGGACACCGCCGGCTTCTGGACGACGGTCAAGCGGATCGCCAAGCCGATGAACCTGATCTGGCTGGGTGTGATCTCCCTGATCGTGCTCTCGGCGCTCCGGGCGCTGCGCGGCGACGGCCCGCGGGTCGGTCACCGCTTCGTTCATCCCTACGAGAAGCAGACACTGCTGGAAGAGCGACCGGCCAGGCTCCTGGAGCCCGCCACCGCCCGGCCACCAGCGGAGAGGAGCTGAGCGATGCGCCTGACCATCGACATCGACAGGAAAACCCTGGTGGGGATGCTGGTCGGGGCGGTCATCACGGTGATCGTCGTGGTGCTGCTGCGCGGCCTCTTCGGCGGCGGGGAGGACTCCGCCACCCCGATCGAGGACATCCGGCCGAAGAGCGCGGACGCGCCGGCCTCGCAGTCGTCGGAGTCACTGGAATCGCCGGAACAGTCGTCGGAGCCGGAGGACGACACCACGCGGGTGGAGAAAGAGGAGGACGTGGAGGAGTTCGTCGCGTCGCAGGAACCGCCCGACATCGCCGTCCCCCTCGGTAAGGGGAGGATCGCCTGCCCCGAGGCCACGGTGACCGTCGAGGACGCCGCCGGGTTCGCCGAGGCCCTGGAGGCGGCCGAGCCGGGCGCGGTGATCAAGCTGGAGCCCGGTGTCTACAACGGCCGGTTCGTGGCGGCGGTCTCGGGGACGGAGAACGAACCGATCTTCATCTGCGGCCCGCCCGAGGCGATCATCGACGGTGGCGGGGTGAAGAAGGGCTACGCCCTCCACCTCAACGAGGTCAGCCACGTGCGGCTGGTCGGCTTCACCGTCCGCAACAGCCAGAAGGGGGTGATGGCCGACCGCACCACCAACACGATCATCCAGCAGCTGACCGTCCACCACATCGGGGACGAGGCGATCCACCTGCGCAACTTCAGCACGGACAACATCGTCCAGTACTGCATGATCTACGCGACCGGCCTGCGCCGGGAGAAGTTCGGGGAGGGCGTCTACCTCGGCACCGCCGAGAGCAACTGGGCGGCCTTCTCCGGCGGGCAGATGGACCGCAGCGACCGCAACACCGTACGCGGCAACGTCATCCGGGCCACCGCCGAGGCGATCGACATCAAGGAGGGCACCTCCGACGGTCACATCCTCGGCAACGTCTTCGACGGTTCCAGCCTCGGCGGCTCCAAGCACAACGACTCCTGGGTCGACGTCAAGGGCAACGGCTACCTCATCCAGGGCAACACCGGTAGCGGCACCAACGAGGACGGCTTCCAGACCCACAAGATCGTGGACGGCTGGGGCACCGGCAACGTGTTCCGGGCCAACATCATCGATCTTGGTAGTTCAGGCGGTATCGGCATCAACGACACGGCCGGCGGAAACAAGATCGCCTGTGACAACAAGGTCACCGGCGGCCCGCTTTCCAAGACCGGCAACTGTTCCTAATCACAGGCCCGAGGACGAGAAGATGGGAAAGACGGAGATGGGCGCAGCCGAACTCCCACGACTGACGGTGATCGGAACCGGTTACCTCGGGGCGACGCACGCGGTTTGCATGGCGTCGCTGGGGTACGACGTGGTCGGTCTCGACGTGGACAGCAAGAAGATCGAAAAACTGCAGGCCGGGGAGGTGCCGTTCTTCGAGCCCGGCCTGCCCGAGCTGCTGAGCAAGGCCCTGGAGTCGGGCCGGCTCCGGTTCACCACCTCCTACGCGGAGGCCGCCGAGCACGGCGACGTCCACTTCGTCTGCGTCGGCACCCCTCAGCAGCCGGGCTCGGACGCCTGCGACCTGACCTACGTCGACGCCGCCATCAGTAACCTGGCCCCCCACCTCACCCGGCGCTGCCTGGTGGTCGGCAAGTCGACCGTCCCGGTGAACACCGCCGCCCGCCTCGCCGGCCTGCTGCGCGAGCTGGCCCCGGCGGGAGAGGAGGTGGAGCTGGCCTGGAACCCGGAGTTCCTGCGGGAGGGCTTCGCGGTCGACGACACGCTCAAGCCCGACCGGCTCGTGTTCGGCGTCACCTCGGAGTGGGCGCGCGAGCGGCTCTCCGCGGCGTTCCAGCCGATCCTCGACCTCGGTACCCCGGTGGTGGTCACCGACCTCGCCACCGCGGAGCTGGTCAAGGTGGCCGCCAACTCGTTCCTCGCCACCAAGATCTCCTACATCAACGCGATGGCCGAGGTCTGCGAGGCCACCGGCGCCGACGTCCGCGATCTGGCCAAGGCCCTCGCCTACGACGACCGGATCGGCGGCCGGTTCCTCCAGCCCGGCCTGGGCTTCGGCGGCGGCTGCCTGCCCAAGGACATCCGCGCCTTCGCGCACCGGGCTGAGGAGATCGGCGTCGGCCAGGCCGTGTCCTTCCTCCGCGAGGTCGACGCGATCAACCGGCGCCGCCGTTCCCGGACCATCGACCTGGTCAGGGAACTGCTCGACGGCCGGCTCGACGGCAAGAGGGTCGCCTGCCTGGGCGCGGCCTTCAAGCCCAACTCCGACGACATCAGGGACGCCCCGGCCCTGGACGTGGCCCGGACCATGCACGGGCTGGGCGCCAACGTCCGGGTGTACGACCCGGCCGCGCTGGACAACGCGCGCCGCACCTATCCGGAGCTCAGGTACGGCACGAGCGCGCTGGACGTGGCGCAGGACGCGGACGTGGTGGTCCTGCTCACCGAGTGGGCCGAGTTCCGCGAGATCGAGCCCTCGGCGCTGGCGAAGGTGGTCAAGCACACCCGGATCGTGGACGGCCGGCACGCGCTCGACGCGGACACCTGGCGCGCGGCGGGCTGGGAGTACCGGGCCCTGGGCCGCCCCTGACCTGTCACCACCCGTTGTCCACGCTTGAGCGACGTCGTCGTGCTTGAACGACCTCCTCACGCCTGAACGACTTCCTCACGCTTGAACGACGTCTTCACGCCTGAACGACGTCGAACGTGGCCGTACAGCCGAGAAGTGGCTGTACGGCCACGTGGCCGAGTAGCCGACTTTCGCCGAACAGCCGACCTTCGCCGAATCGTCCGGGCGTCATGGAATCGTCCGGGCGCCGTGAAAGACCTCACGGAAGCGAGGCCGGGGCCCTCTGCAGGGTCAGGTCCTGCCCCTGCCGACGCCAGGGCCGTCGGAGGGGCAGGACCTGACCCGCGCCGAGGTCGCCCACGCCGGTGGTGAAGGTCAACGTGACGGCTGGTTCACGCGGTGGACCCCATGGCCGCGACGGACGGCCCGATGGTGACGGTCATCCCTGCCCTGCGGGAGGGAGCAGTTCAGCGATCAGGGCACGAACACGGGTCTCGATCTCGTCGCGGATCGGGCGGACGGCGGCGAGGCCCTGCCCGGCGGGATCGTCCAGTTGCCAGTCCAGGTAGCGCTTGCCGGGGAAGATCGGGCAGGTGTCGCCGCAGCCCATGGTGATGACCACGTCGGAGGACTGGACCGCCTCGGTGGTGAGCACCTTGGGGATCTCGGCGGAGATGTCGATGCCGGACTCTTTCATCGCCTCCACCACGGCCGTGTTCACCGCGTCGGCAGGGGTGGACCCGGCGGAACGGACCTGCACATGTCCTCGCGTCAGGTGGGTGAGGAACGCGGCGGCCATCTGGGAGCGGCCCGCGTTGTGGACGCAGACGAACAGCACGGACGGGACGGCAGTACTCATGGGACTCATGGGCGGGAACTTCCTCGCTCGACGAAGACGGCCGGCGCGGTGAGAGCGCCCTCATCACCGGAATCGCGGGAATCGCGAGAGGGCACAGGTACGACGCCGGCAGCGGGTGGGCCGAACACGATCGCGACCAGGCCCAGACCACCGAGGGCGCCCACGAGCTGGGCGGCGACGAACGGCCCGGCCGAAGCCGGGGCGATGCCCGCGTAGGTGTCGGTGAAGGCCCGGCCGATGGTCACCGCCGGGTTGGCGAAGCCGGTGGAGGAGGTGAACCAGTAGGCCGCCCCGATGTAGGAGGCCACCGCGACCGAGGCAAGGTGAGCGCGGCCGGTACGGGCGAGACCGAAGATCAGCACGATCAGTCCGGCGGTCGCCACCGCCTCGGCCAGCCAGAGATGGCCCGCGAAACGTTCCTGGACCGACCAGCGCACCAGCGGCCGGGCGAACATGGCGTTGGCCAGCACCGCCCCGCCGATCGCTCCGCCGATCTGGGCGAGGGTGTAGGCGGCGACTTCTCGCACGGTCAACCCCCGGCCGTCACGGCGCCCGTTCCACCAGGCGGCGAGGGAGACCACCGGGTTGAAGTGCGCGCCGGAGACCGGGCCGAGCAGGGCGATCAGCACGCCCAGCCCGAAGACGGTGGCCAGGGAGTTGGCGCCGAGCGCAACCGCGCCGTCCCCGGTGAGCCGCGCGGCCTGGACACCGGAGCCGACCACCACGGTGACCAGCGCCGCGGTGCCGAGCGCCTCGGCGACCACGCGTCGTCCCAGCGGGACAACGGCAGCGCTCACGCGCCGGCTCGCGTCACGACAGGGGCTTCTCGCGCCGTGACAGAAGCTTCTCGCGTCGTGACAGGGGCTTGGAGCAGGGCCGACAGGCGGTTCAACGCGACGGGCTGCACCCAGTAGTACACCCAGGTACCGCGCCGCTCCGAGCCGACCAACCCAGCTTCCCGCAGCACCTTCAGATGGTGGGAAATCGTCGGCTGGGACACGTCGAACGGGCCGACCAGGTCACACACGCACGCCTCGCCGCCCTCGTGGGAGGCGATCAGCGACAGCAGCCGCAGCCGGACCGGATCAGACAGCGCCTTGAACATCCGCGCCAGCTCGGCCGCGTCCGCTTCGCCCAAGGGTTCGCGGGTCATCGGCGCGCAGCACGCCTGATCGAGCTGGAGGACCGGCAACACCTGTTTCGACATGCGTCTATGTTGACAGACATCTATTCAGGTGACAATCTCCCCTGTATCGACATCCATCGATACAACGATGTTCGGAATGGGAGACCACCATGTCCCGAGTCCAGCTCGCCCTACGTGTCGCCGACCTGGAAGGCTCGATCGCCTTCTACTCCAAGCTGTTCGGCGTCGAACCGGCCAAGCTCCGCCCCGGCTACGCCAACTTCGCCATCGCCGAGCCCCCGCTGAAGCTGGTCCTGATCGAAGGCGAGGAAGGCCAGGACACCCGCTTGGATCACCTCGGGGTCGAGGTCGAAGACACCGGCCACGTCACCGCGGCGACCCAGCGGCTCAAGGACGCCGGACTGGCCACCTTCGAGGAGAACGACACCTCGTGCTGCTACGCCCTGCAGGACAAGGTCTGGGTCCACGGCCCCGGCGCCGAGCCCTGGGAGGTCTATGTCGTCAAGGCCGATGCCGACACCCTCGGCAAGTCCGCCACCCCCGAGGACCGGCAGGCGCCCTGCGCCTGCGGCCAGGCGACCGACCAGGACGCCGACCAGGGCACCGACGAGGCCGCCAGGCAGGCCCAACCGGTCGCCGTCAGCGCGAACTCCGGCTGCTGCTGACCATCACGGTCGTACCGCGATCACCGCCGAATCGTTCTCATGGGTATCAAGGCGGCGGCGCGACGCGCCGCCGCACGGCCCTCCATCCGCCCCCGTCCGGATGTACGGCGTGGGCGCCGGTCCCGAACGACGGCGGGAATCGGCCCGCCCGCCGCACCGCCCACGCGCCGCCCACGCGCCGCACTCGACCGTCGCCCGCCGTAGCGGCCCACACCGCCGCTCAGCGGCGAGAACGTACGACAAGCGCGGTCAATGCCTGCAGACGTCCGGCATCGGCAGATAGGAGCTGAAGTGGTCGACCACGATGTCCGCCACGGCCTCCGCGTCATCGAGCCCGTCAACCTCAAGGACCCGTATGCCCAGGCGACGAGCGGAGCGGGCGGCCTCGTCGGCGACGAGGCGGTCTCGGGCGAGTCGGTTGCGCTGTGCTCGATCAGGGTCGCTGACCGCGTGAGCGACGGCGGCGGCACGGGGCAGTTCGCGAAGCTGACGCGCACGGAATTCCTCGCTCGGCACCATCACGATCATTCGACGGGGTGAGTCGATGATGGGGGCGACCAGTTCGGGACGCAGTCCCCAACCTTCGGCGATGACGGGTCGCCCCGACACCAGGCCGCGCAGGTCGTCCAAGGCCCACTCGAACCGCGCGGGAAAGCCGGCCAGGGTCTCGTCGGCCATCTCCTGAGGGCTGACGTTCACCCAGACGCTGTCCGGGTCGGGGCCTGCGATGGGCTCACCAAGTCGCGCTCGGCGTGCGATCCGACGGTCATTGTGCGCACGCGCGTCGTGATAGTCGTAGTGGTACGCGGTCAGCCCGTACCGGGTGGCCAGCAGCCTGGCGACGGTGGACTTGCCGGCCCATTGGCCACCTCCGATCCACAGGGCGCTGCGCAAAGTGCCGAAGGGATCCCAGACCTCACTATCCGTAGCGTTCACCGTTACAGCCTGACAGTGCACAGGCCGAAGAAACAGCCTTGTTCCGCCCGCCCGGCCGGGAGACGATCGTAGAGAGGGGAAGCGGCACACTCTCCGCTCGCAACTCGTCGAACGCCTCTGGTGCCGTAGCGCCTCCCGCCCCTTGACGGCCTACACCAAGATCCGGCAGGAGGCACAGGCACTCGCCCCCACTCCGGCTCAGGTCGCCCCTCCCCTCACCCGACGGTCGTAACCTACGGCACCCGGCGGTCTCACCTGACTCAACGCAGGCGCCTCCGCTCCCGACGTGGCCGAGTGGGCCATGGGGTGGATGTCCTACTGGGGGTCTGCGCCAAGTGCCTCAACGGGCAGAAAGAGATCGCCAACAAACGGATCAGTGACGTGCCGACCGCGTGAGACGCACGCCGCACGACCAGAGTCTTGGATACCACCGGCACAGGGCCGCTCAAGGAGAGATCCGGCCGCGTGGGTTGCGTCCACCATGACAGCCTGGTGCTCAGGCAGGTTTTGAGGCATTCATTGAACACCGGGTCTATAGGGCCGGCGAAGGAGACCGGTTTGCAGTGTGGGCGGTCAGTCAAAGGCGAACGCTAGATGGTCATCCCCTGGAGAGCCAGAGGCTACAACGGCGTAGCAGAAGCCCGGATGAGCATTCGCCCGTCGGGGCCTGACTCACCGCCTCCTCCGGTCGCGGCTTTCCCTCCCCGATTGGGTCTTGATTACCTTGCCGATCCCGCCCGCTGCTGAGATCTGTGTCAGCCAGGTGCATCACGGCAAATTCGTCACCGTTGTCCTGGAGGAGAGCTAGTTCCGAGTGTTCCTCAAGGGCGAAGAACCGAAGGAGGTCAACCGGCTGCGAGCAAGTGGCCGTATAAACTACGGGATCTAAGCCAGGTGGAAAGCATCACCCGAAGTCGATCTGTCCGATCTCATTTGATGCTTGATGAACTCAGCGCGCACGCACTACGGCATGACTGTGTGAGTTGACTCCCGACTAGGCAACCATCATGATCACTTCGTGTCCGACATACCTAGCGTCGAGAGCGGCATCACAGCCAGAAGTTCTTTACTGCACGCAACGATAACCGTATTTGGCGTCCTGGCTGCGTGCGCGGCCATAGCGGCAGTTGTTAACGCGAGATTCCTGCTGTTCTTCTGGGGTTACATCGATGAGATCACGTACTTCAGTTCCCTTATCCTGATCACTCCTGCGCTCTTGCGCATCCTCCGCCCCCCGGCGCGTTGGCAGCGATGTGTTCTCGCGTCAGGAGCACTTTGGCCGGTAGCCGCCCTCGTCTGCCTGCAGCTCTATGGCTCGACTGTCTATATGGACTCCTGGTCGCCGAGAGAGATGGTCTCTGACAGCATGGGCGTCTGGTTCGTCGTCATCGGTTGCATGACCTGGCGTCATTCTAAGATCGCCGCATTAGCCATCCTGATGACCGGTTCCTGGCTCCTTCTGAGCATCCTTCTCTACACGGGCACCGTATGGGGCGACGCCGGCCCATCGGATGCTCTTATCACGGTTCTCACCGGACTCAACGAGATCAGCCTGCTTGCGTTCGCCTTCTGGGCTGCCTGGATCGCCTATCGCCTGCTGATCCACGGCAGACGTGATCCGGCGACCCGGGCCAAAATAGCTTCTGCCCGGCCATGAAGACGGCCAACCCTGCGTTTGACCTGGAGGTATACAGGTCGAGCGACCGTCAGTCCCCGTAATTCCCCACTGTTCCCCGGCCTTACCGGCACGCGAATAACATGGCCCCACTCTCGGCGACCGCTTTCTTATCAGGACCATGCCATCCGTGATCAACGGCTCGCGACCCGGCTCAGAGCAATGCCGGGCGAGTGTGGACGTGAGCCGTTGTTTGCCTCTGTTGCAGCACCCGTTGCAGTACCTCGGAGCCGAGGGTCTGGGGGTCAGCTTGGCTGCCGCCAACGCCAAGCTGACCCAGCTCGACGAGAGATCCCGCCGAGCCTCCACCATTAACCTTGAGATGCCGGCCTTCCCTGAGATCATCGGCCGCACCGCCAACCCTGCCAAGGGTCCACCATGAGAAGCCGACGGCTACGCAAACGCGACGACGGCATACCTCTCGTCTTGAATGGTCCGACCCCACAGAGTGGGATCAGGGAGCGGCTCAACGCGCGAGGTCTTCACCAACGGCTGCAGCGCCTCCAGAAGACGTCCCGCCTCGACCCCGCCCATCCACGGCATTGACTCCGATCCGACCTCATAGGACTGGTCTTCACTCGGTTCGGCTGTCGCCCAGCGCCCCTCAATGAGAACCAAACGCCCGCCGGGACGCAGCAGACCGATCCATCGGCGCAACGCCTCCTGAGGGTCAGGCAGGGTCCACAGCAGATGGCGAGAGAGGATCACATCGAAGGACGCCCCTGCCTCTGCGGGCGGGTTACTTGCGTCGCCCACCATCATCGCGGCATCGAAACCGGCCGCAGCGAGTTTGCGCCGGGCCTGCTCGATCATCAGCGGGGCCAGATCCACCCCGACCGGCCGGTGGCCCTGCTCGGCGAGCACCAAGGACAACGAGCCGGTGCCGCACCCCAGATCCAAGACATCGGCGGGCGAAGGAGGCATCCATGAGCGCAAGCGCTCCGCCCACGCGGCCTTGACCTGGGGATCGCGAAGACCGTGGTCGGCTTCCTCATCGAAGGAAGCGGCGAAGGCATCCCAAAAGGACGCGACTGAAGCACTGGTTTCTGGCATCGGCAGATCATGTCACCCACCACCTGGGAAAACTCGTACACCACCTCCGTGGACGCAACCGACCGTAGATGAACTATGGAAGGGTTCGGATATGACGGAAAGAGACGGCCCTTCCTCCGGAGAGGTGTGTGCATGCGGGTCTCCGCTCGATGAGCGTGAGCGCCAGGTCCGCTTTCGGCTTCCCGATCCTGTACTAAGGCTGGATCCTGCTGACCTGGAGACTCGCAGGTGGGGCAACGACGTCATGATGGCGGTCGGGGGAGTGGGGACGTTCGTCCGATGCCTCTTGCCGGTCAAGCTCTCGCACGGGTTCTCGGCTACCTTCGCCCTCTGGCTCGCCGTGCATCCCTCACACCTGCAGACCGCCTATGAGGTGTGGACAGCACCGGAGTACGCCGATCTAGAGCTGTCCGGCTTCGTTGCCAACGCCGTTGAGCCCTGGGGCGCAGAGCTGTTGGCTGCTCCTGCACGTGCCGTCGTGAAAGATCTGGAGCACGTGCCGTACATCGTGGAGACTTCCCATGAACTGCTGGGCCAGGTGATCACCGATGAGTGGCCACACCGCGAGGTGCTGAACGCGATGCCGCGATAACCCGCTGATGCTCCCGCAAACCTCAATGAGGCCGAGTGCCGGCCATCTACCAAGCCCGATGCTATGGCTAAGGCCGGTAATGGGAAGCGAACCCGCGCTGTCAGCTTGGGAAACATCGACTGATCTTGGCACGCTGACCTGCGGAAACGAACGCCCAGAGTGTGGGCACGAGTCTGGACAGACTTGACCCTCAATGACCGTGACTGACCGACCGTTCTGGCACACATCTGGCACGGCTTAGCTGGCTACCCGGACGACGTCGCGCGGGCGGTTGAGCCTCTAGCTAGGGCAGGGCTTGGTATGCCACAACGTTTCCTGCCACCAGTGGACATTGTCGCCGGGCTGAATCTCTTCTTTGCAATGCGGGCATACGCTGGGTTCGGGATTGTCGACCAACCACGGTTTCTCGTACTCGAAACTGCTGGGCGCCATCACGCTCTCCCTGGGGTGTCCACCGCCGCCGATCCTAGCGAACTGAACCGCGCCGGGATTGCTGGAGGCTTTGATGTATCCCGAGTTCGGTGGAGTTGGCTTGGTTGACTCTCATGCCAGCTGGGGCCCTTTCGCTTGTTCTGCACCCTGTGGAGCCGTCACATGATCACCACTCGGCCAGCCGATGGCGCCACCATGCGCCTGACATCGACGAGCGTCCGCCGTCCGCCCCTGGATCAGGCAGGGTCCGGTCGCGGAACTTCGTGTCCAGAGGCTCCACGATTCGCCAGAGCTCAGATCGAGCGAACGAAGGCAGGGCGTGAAGGGCTTCTTCCAAGAGGTCACGGGCTTCTACCGGGTCGCAACATGGCAACCCGTCCGGACGGAGGTAGAGGTATCGGCCAGAGTGCCGGAGAAACCCTGCGTACTGGTCCAAGGCGTCGGCCAGGGCGTTCAGCCACAGACGCTCGGCTTCCAGCCGTCGTATCGCGGCATGGGTTTTACGAGAGATTCCAGGTATCTGCCTGGCCGGGGTGGGGGCGGGTGATCGAGGGCACCCTGAACGCAGAGTGCCGGGCGGCCTACGCGGCACGGTTCCTTCGAGTCAGCATGCGGCACATCCTGTCACGTCTCAGCAGGCCATCCAAAGGCCGATGCCCGTTGCAGAGCCTCCGGAAAGCCCGGCGCGACCTGGGAAAACGCCTTCAAGATCATTGCACGCATATTGGTGGAGTGGTGACATGCGGCTGCTTCTGGCTGCCTGCGGCTGCATGGCCCGGAAACGCAAAAGAGGCCCCGGAGGGCCTCTGAGCTGCCAGTTTGGCTGGTGGCAGGTGCAGGACTTGAACCTGCGTAGGCTGAGCCGACGGTTTTACAGACCGCTCCCTTTGACCACTCGGGCAACCTGCCATGTCTTCCGCTTGCGGCGGCGACAGGTAGAAGAATAGCGGACTTCCGAGTGTGACGTGACATCGACGGCGAGCCCCTCCCCATACCCGCTCCTATCAGGACTTTTGGGGCTTACGTCGCCGCTTGCGGCGGTGTCGTCTGGGGAATCGGGGAAGGGAGTGACGCCAGAGGCATCGCGGTGCAGGGGTGGGACAGGGCTCGATGGCGAGGGTCCAGGGGAACGGCCGGGAGGGCGGAGGAAGGGAGAACACGCCAGGGTGGGCAGAAGAGGGGAGTGGGAACGGGACGCGCCGGGGCGGGCCGGGACCGGCTGAGGGTGGGGCAGGGACACGCTGTCACCTCGGCATCGGCGGGAGATGCTGGCTAGGCTGATCCGTTACATACGCGTCTACCGAACCGGCTCGCGGGCGCCAGCGCGATTCGAGGTCCGTGGCCTCGGGGAGCCGGGCGGCGATTCATAGTTCTAGCAGGTCAGAGGGGATTGTGCTTTGGCGGATTCATCGTTCGACATCGTTAGCAAGATCGACCACCAGGAAGCCGACAACGCGCTGAACCAGACGCTCAAGGAGGTCGGGCACCGATTCGACTTCAAGGGCACCGGCGCGACCATCGCCTGGTCGGGTGGTCAGAAGGCCGTTGAGATCAAGGCCAACAGTGAGGAGCGCGCCAACGCGGTCCTCGACGTCTTCAAGGAAAAGCTGATCAAGCGGGGGCTCTCCCTCAAGATCCTGGACGCGGACGAGCCCAAGCTGTCCGGCAAGGAGTACCGGCTTCTGGTGACCCTCAAGGAGGGCATCGACCAGGAGCACGCCAAGAAGATCTCGAAGATCATTCGCGACGAGGGGCCCAAGGGCGTCAAGGCCCAGATCCAGGGCGAGGAACTGCGGGTGAGCTCAAAGAAGAGGGACGAACTGCAGGAGGTCATCGCCCTCCTCAAGGGCAAGGACCTGGAGATCGCGCTTCAGTTCTCGAACTACCGCTAGCGGGAGGGGAACCGAGGCTCTGACCTGTGGTTTCAGAACCTTACCGCTCCGGGAGGGCACATCCAGGGCACACGGCCGGGGCAAGAGGCTCTCTTGCGCCCCGGCCGCTCACCCGTTCGAGCAGGTCACAGCGGAGGTGAGCGGCCCTAGGCTCAAACCCCCTTGGGTCAGCTCCACGAAGCCGTCCACACCGGGGAACTCCCGCGCGTCATCCTCTTCAAGATCGAGATCGGAAAACGACCGCGTCAACGTCATGACCGGATCCCGGACTCTCGCCCGGCGAGCCCGTCTCACGCGCCCGGCGAGCCCGTCTCACGGCCGCGCACCGTGGTCCTGCCGCGCCGCCTCCCGGCTCCGGCGAGTGGCGGTACGGCCCTCGGCGGGAAGGAGTGTCCGCGAGCGAAGTCGTCCCCTGGTCGGAGGCGACCACCGGACGCGGTGCCGATGGTCGGAGGCGACTAACGGACGCGGTGCCGACCGGCGAACGGCAAAGAATTATCGTCCTGTTCATGGGGAAAATTCATGACAGGATCAACGACCGGCTGCGTGAGTTCATCGGAGCGCAACCGGTCTACTTCGTGGCGACGGCTCCCGAGCAGGGCGGCCACGTCAACATGTCCCCCAAGGGATACGCCGACACCTTCGCCGTTCTCGACGACACCACCGTCGCCTACCTGGACCTGGACGGCAGCGGGGTGGAGACCATCGCCCATCTCCGCCAGAACGGCCGCATCACGGTCATGTTCTGCGCCTTCTCCGGCCCTCCCAACATCCTCCGCCTGTACGGCACCGGCCGGGTCGTCGTACCGGACAGTCCCGACTTCGCCACACTGATCAAGAATTTCGGCCCGCATCCGGGCGTGCGGTCGATCATCGTCGTCGACTGCGACCGCATCGCCGACTCCTGCGGCTTCTCGGTACCGTTCATGTCCTTCGACAAGGACCGGACACTGCTGGACGAGTGGGCCGGACGCAAGGACGTCCAGCAGCGACGCGCTTACCGGGCGCAGAAGAACCGCGAGAGCATCGACGGCGTCCCCGGCCTCTCCGCGGAGGAGACCGACCCGGTCACGCAGCACTCCTGAGACGACCGGCCCGTGTCCGCCCCAGGGCCGGCCTCCCCGGGAGGCCGGTCCTTTCGCCCGCCGAAGGGGCCTCCGCTCCCTCCCCGCGGCCGGATGACACTCATGGCGATGCCGCCGGCCGACCTTCCCCGAGGCGTACAGTGAGCCCGTACGCGACGGACACCCCCCGTATGTCCGGAAGACTCGGGGAGCCTCAGTGGGGTTGTTCTGCCGCTTGAGCGTTTGCGTCGGCGCGATCGCCGTGGTCATGGGAGCGGGCGTCCCCGCGGAGGCCGGAGACGCGAGACCTCCGGTGCGGTACGCGGGACTCGACGGGTGCGTCTGCGCTCCATGGAAACTCTGGACACGCGACGGCGGAGTGGTCCCCCTCCCCGACGCCCGGGTGTTCTCCGTGGGCAGGCAACGAGCACCGCTGGCCCTGTCGCCGAACGGCAGGCATGTCGCGTACTTCCAGCTGAGGGACGGGGCGCTGGTGGTGCTGGAGGTGGCCACCGGCGAGGTGCGCACGGTGCCGGGAGTGATGTGGTCGAACGCCATGCGCGCGGCACGGGTCGAACTCTCCCCCGGCGGGCGGTACGCGGTGCTGGGCATCGGCGGGGAGCATCAGATCCTGGACACCTACAGCGGGGAGAGCATCCCGGTGCCACCTGGCCTGCGGCCGTGGAGTTTCAGCCCTGACGCGAAGTTCGTACTCGTGGTGGATGACACGTTCCAGGCGGAGATCTACTCGATGTCGCCCTTCACCGAGCGGGGGCGCGTCCCGGTGGGAGGCGCGCTCGGCCCGGACGGCGAGATCGTCGCCCACTTCACCTCGCGCGACGCGGGGATCCGCCTGTGGGACGTGCCCACCGGCGGCATTCCCCGGCGCGATCCCATCGCCGTGCCCGCCGACAGGACTCCGACCCGGATGCGCTGGAACGGCGAGGGCCGCCTCGACCTGCAGACGGTCACCCCTCGCAGGATCAGGAAGGGGGGAGGCGCCCGCTACGCCTGGTATCGGGTCGATCAGGAGTCGGGCGGCACGGAACGGGCGGGCGGCTTCGTCGTGCCCGGATCCGTCCACAACCCGATCGTCACCGGCCTGACTCCCTGAACCGCTGTGGGCCCAGGGGGCACGGGAAAGCGGGGTCAGCGGCGGTAGCCGGCCATGCGCTCCAGGCGGGCGACGCGCTCGGCGGTGGGCGGGTGGGTGGAGAACATCCGGCCGATCCCGGCGCCGCGGAAGGGGTTGGCGATCATCAGGTGGGAGGCGGAGGCGATCCGGCCGTTCTCCGGGAGGGGGAGCTGGCGGGCGCCCATCTCGATCTTCCTCAGTGCCGAGGCGAGGGCGAGCGGGTCGCCCGTCAGCCGGGCACCGGACTCGTCCGCCTGGTACTCGCGGGAGCGGGAGATGGCCATCTGGATCATTCCGGCCGCGACCGGGCCGAGCACGATCATGAGGATCGCGCCGATGAACCCGGGGCCCTCGTCCTCGTCCCCGCCACCGAAGAACAGGCCGACATAGCCGAGGTAGGTGATCATCGTGGCGAGTGCGCCGGCCACCGAGGAGATCAGGATGTCGCGGTTGTAGACGTGGGAGAGCTCGTGCCCGATGACCCCGCGCAGCTCGCGCTCGTCGAGGAGCTGGGTGATCCCGTAGGTCACGCAGACCGCGGCGTTGCGGGGGTTGCGTCCCGTCGCGAAGGCGTTGGGCTGCATCGTCGGCGAGACGTAGAGCCGGGGCATGGGCTGGCGGGCCTCGGTGGAGAGCTCGCGCACGATCCGGTAGAGGAGTGGCTGCTCGACCTCACCCACCGGCCGGGCGCGCATGGCGGACAGCGCGATGCGGTCGGAGAAGAAGTAGGCGACGCCGCTGGTCGCCAGCGCGACCAGCACCGCGATCTGCACGCCCGCGCCGCCTCCGAACCACGCCCCCACCACGATGATCACCGCGGACAGTGCGCCGAGAAGGACCGCGGTACGCAGACCGTTGTGGTGCACTACACCCCCCTCTCGGTTGATGCTGATTCACCTGTGACAACGTCTCCGGCCAGGTCGAACGTTCCCGGATGGTTCAGCCCGCGGTGATGAGCGCCGCGGGGACGAGATCGAGGACCAGCTGGGGGGCGACCGAGAACGCGATCGCGACGATCCCGGCCACCGCGACCGCCACACTCGCGGGTATCCACCCGGTACCGCGGCCACCCGTCTCCGCGCCTCCCGTCACGACGCCCCCGGTCGCGGCACTGCCCGCCATCGCGCTCCCGGTCACAGTGCTCCCCGTCATGACGCCGCCGGTCACAGCGCTCTCGGTCATCGGGGGCGGGGCCGGGGCCAAGGTCGGGGCCGGGGCCGGGGCCGGGGTGAAGATTCGCACGACCCAGGCGACGTAGTAGTAGAGACCCACGACCGTGTTGACCGCCATCACGGCGGCGAGCCAGCCACCACCTCCGCCGAGGAGCTCGCGGAACACCACGATCTTGGCGAAGAGCCCGGCCAGCCCCGGGGGCAGGCCCGCGAGGCAGATCAGGAAGAAGGCGAGCGCCAGCCCGGCCGCCGGGCTCCGGAACGCCAGGCCCCGGTAGTCGTCCAGCTCTCCCCTGCCCGACCTTCTCGACACCAGCGTGACCACGGCGAACGCCCCGAGGTTCATCGCCGCGTAGAAGACCAGGTAGGCGATCGAGGCGTTCATCGCCTCGTCGCTTCTGACGCCGAGGGGAGCGAGGATGTAACCCGACTGGGCGACGGACGACCAGGCGAGCAGCCGTACGGCGTGGCGCTGGCGCATGGCCAGGAGGTTGCCGACGGTCATGGTCAGCGCGGCGAGAATCGCGACCAGCGGGACCCAGGTGGCCCCCTGCCCGCCCAGGGCGACGACCAGGATGAGGATCAGCCCCGCGAACCCGGCCGCCTTGGAGATGACGGAGAGGAGCGCCGCGACGGGGATGGGGGCACCCTGGTAGACGTCGCCCGCCCACGCGTGGAACGGCACCGCCGCGACCTTGAAGGCGAACCCGGCGAGGACCAGGACCATGGCCACGGTGACCACGGCGGGCAGGTCGTAGCCGATCTGCAGCGAGGAGCTGTAGGCGATGCCGTCGCCGACGCCTCCCTGGCTCGGCCCAGGACCTGTGGCGGTGACGTCCTGCCGCAGGACGTGGGCGATCCGGTCGAGGTAGACGGTGCCGGTCGTGCCGTACAGCAGGGAGACCCCGAAGAGCATCACCGCCGTGGAGACCACGGAGACCAGGAAGAGCTTGACCGCCGCCTCGGAACTCCGGCCGTCATAGCGCTTGAGCGCGGTGAGCGCGAACACCGGCAGCGAGACGAGTTCCAGCGCGACCACCAGCATGATCAGGTCGCGGGAGGCGGGCAGGGCGACGGCACCCGCCAGCGTGCAGAGCAGCAGGAAGTACCACTCCCCTACGGGGATGTCTCCGGAGGAGAGCTCGGCCGCCGACAGCAGCACCACGACGATCCCGGCGGCCAGCGCGAGCCCCGCGAAGACCAGCGTGAAGTCGTCGACCACGAACGAGCACGGCGCCGCGGCGGCCGTGGACGCGGTCGGCTCGGTGACCAGGGGAACGATGGAGCCGATCACCGCGCGGGGGGAGCCGAGCAGCCCCTCGGGCACGCAGAAGGTTCTCAGCGGGTCTCCGGTGCGTACGGCCTGGGAGATCACCACCGCCAGGGCGCCGATCACCCCGGCCAGCGTGACCGCGCCGAGTGCCGTCCGGACGTACGGCCTGCGGGGCAGAAAGGCGTCCAGAAGCAGCACGAGCCCGGCGGTGAGCGCGAGGATCAGGGGCGGCGCGACCGCGTAGTAGTCGATCGACTGGATCACGGCGCGCCCACCAGGGTCCGGACCACCGGATCGGTGAGGAGGAGGAGCGCCTTGGGCCAGAGCCCGAACAGCAGGATCAGCGCGATCAGCGGCACCCAGGCGGCCAGCTCGTGGCCCGCGACGTCGGGCATGCGCGGCCTGCCCGCGCTCCCCGTACTCGTCGCTCCCAAAACCACTCGCGAAGTCGTCCCCGAGGCGCTCGGAGTACTCGGCGCCCCCAGAGCAGCCGGAGTCGCCGGAGTCGCCGGAGTCGCCGGGCGGGAAGCGCCTCCCCCTCCGACGGTTGCCATGAAGGGCCCCTCCTTCTCCCCCGTCTCGGTGGCGGGGGCACCACCCTCGTGGTCGCCCTCCTCTCCGGTCGGGCCCGTGGAGGGGAGACCGCCCGTGGTGGCCGCGGCGAGGACGGGGACACGGACGGTCTCGGTGCTCCGGCCGTGGGTGACACGGGAGAGCATGAGCAGGAAGTAGGCGGCGGTCAGCACCGTACCGAGACCTCCGAGGGCCATGAAGACCAGGTAGAGGGGGCGGGACAGGCCCGCGGCCGGTTCGAAGGCGCCGAGGAGGGCCAGCATCTCGCCCCAGAAGCCCGCCAGCCCCGGCAGCCCGAGCGAGGCGACGCAGGCGAAGGTGAGCAGGGAGGCGAGACGGGGAAGGCGGGTCAGCATGCCACCGCCGAGGGCCGGCATGTCGGAGGTGCCGTAGCGCTCCTTGATCGCTCCGGCGACGAAGAACAGCAGGGCCGTGATGAGACCGTGGGCGATGTTGCCGAACAGGGCACCGTTGATTCCGGCCGGAGTGAGTGTGGCGAAGCCCAGGAGCACGAAGCCCATGTGGCCGACCGAGGAGTAGGCGATCATCCTCTTGAGGTCACGTTGGGCGAGACAGGCCAGCGAGCCGTAGACGATGCCGACCACCGCGAAGGCCCCGAGCCACGGGGCCGTCGCGGCGGCGCCGTCGGGCAGGATCGGGATCGCGACGCGGGCGAAGCCGTACGTGCCCATCTTGAGCAGCACGCCCGCCAGGAGCACCGAGCCGACGGTCGGCGCCTCGGTGTGGGCGTCGGGCAGCCAGGTGTGCAGCGGCCACATCGGGGTCTTCACCGCGAAGCCGACGCCGACGGCCAGGAAGGCGATGGTCTGCACCGCGGGGGACATGCCCGTTCCGCGTGCCCGCGCGAGGGCGGTCATGTCCAGGGTGCCGGTCTGCGACCAGATGAGCAGCAGGCCGAGCAGGAGAACCACCGAGCCGAGCAGGGTGTAGAGGATGAACTTGATCGCCGCGGCCCGGCGGGCGCGCCCGCCCCAGATGGCGATCACGAAGTACATCGGGATGAGGACGACCTCGAAGAACACGAAGAACAGCAGCAGGTCGAGCGCGAGGAAGGTGCCGATCATGCCCACTTCGAGGACGAGCAGCGTGAACACCAGCGCGCGCGGCCGGTTGCCGCCGGGCCGGGGACTCAGCAGCTGTCCGGGGCCGTCGGCGCGCCCCCGGCACAGGTAGACGAAGCAGAGGAAGGTCAGCAGCGTGGTCAGCGCGACCAGCGGCAGTGAGATCCCGTCCACGCCGAGATGGAATCTGAGGTCGAGGCCGGGGATCCAGGCGAGGTCGGTCACGAACTGCGTCCGAGCGGCGTCGCCGTGGTCGAACGCGGCGACCAGCACCACCGACAGCGCGAACGTGAGGCCGGAGACGACCAGGCCGTGCACCCTGAGCAGCCGCCCCCTCGCCGCGACGTCCGACCCGAGCGGTGCGAGCAGCGCGGCGGCTCCGGCGAGTGGCACGCCGAGGAGCGCGATCAGCACCCAGCTCATGGCGTGACCACCTCACCGGGGTCCGGCCCGGCGTCCGGTTCTGTGTTCGGTCGCGGAGAGGAGGTCAACGGCGCGTCACCGCCAGACGGATGAGGAGCAGCACGACGAGTGCCACGATGCCCCAGAACAGCAGAGAGATCATCTAAAGATCACCGCCCCGGCCGCGATCAGGAGGACTCCGGCCAGCAGGCCGGTGATGTAGAGCTGGGCGTTGCCGTTCTGCACCAGGCGGACCAGCCCCGCCAGGCCAAGGGTCGCCCGGCCGGAGCCGCGTACGACACCGTCCACCACGCGACCGTCGGCGCGGACGACGAGGCGTGCGATGAACAGCACGGGCCGGACGAAGAGCCCGGTGTAGACGGAGTCGACGTGGAAGGCCTGCTCACAGGGGACCCTGAAGGGGCCGAGCAGGCGAGCCGGGTCGGCCAGAGGGGCGGATCGCCACGCGGCGTAGACCGCTCCCGCCCCCAGCAGCGCCACCGCGAGGCTGAGGACGGCGGCGTCCCAGTGAACGTCGCCGACGCGGGCGAAGCCGAGGAGCAGGGCTGGAACGGCGAGGACGAGAATAGGCCAGCGCATGGTGGCCGGAGCCTCGTGAACGGCGGTATGGGTGCCGTGGACGGCGTGCGGGGTGTGCGGCACGCCGGACGCGGGCTGAGGATGGGACTGGAGCTGGGGCTGGGAGTCGGGCTGGGGCTGGGGGGCACGCTGCCCGAAGAAGGTTCGCAGCCACGCGCGGGTGGCGTAGGCGCCGGTCACCGCGACCGTGGCGAGGGCGCAGCCGTAGAGCAGCAGCGCCGCGGCACCCGTCAGCGGCCCCGAGGACAGGGAGTGCTCGATGGCCACCAGCACCTCGTCCTTGCTGAAGAAGCCGCTGGCCGGAGGCAGGCCCATCAGCGCGGCGAAGCCGATCGTCATCGCGGCGAAGGTGACGGGAAGCTCCTTCCTGAGACCTCCCATCGTGCTCATCAGGTTGGAGCCGACCGCGTGGATCACCGCTCCGGCGCAGAGGAAGAGGAGCGCCTTGAAAGCGCCGTGGGTGATCAGGTGGAAGATCGCGGCACTCCGGGACCCGGCGGCGAGGGCACCGGCCATGTAGGCGAGCTGGCTGATCGTGGAGTAGGCGAGGACGCGTTTGAGGTCGTCCTGGGCCAGGGCTGCGAGGGCCGCGCCGAGCATGCCGATGGCGGCCAGGACCGCGAGGACGTCCAGGGTGGGGCGGGCACCGAGGAAGACCGGATAGAGCCGGGCGACGACGAAGATGCCCGCGGCGACCATGGTGGCCGCGTGGATGAGGGCGCTGATCGGTGTCGGTCCGGCCATCGCGTCGGGGAGCCAGACGTGCAACGGCACCTGGGCGCTCTTCCCCGCGACCCCGGCCAGCAGGAGCATGGTCGCGGCGATGAGCGTGCCGGACGACATCTCGGGGACCCCCGCGATGACGTCGGCGATCCTGAAGCTGCCCGCCGCCGTGCCGAGGACGAAGATGCCGAACAGGAACCCGACGTCGCCGATCCGGGTGACGAGGAACGCCTTGATCGCCGCTCGCGAGTTGGCCCTGTCTTCCCACCAGTGCCCGACCAGCAGGTAGGAGCACAGGCCCATGATCTCCCAGCCCACGTAGAGGACCATGAGGTCGGCCGCGTAGACGACCAGCAGCATGGCACTGGTGAACAGGCTGATGAAGGAGCTGTAGGACGGGTAGCGCCGGTCACCGCGCATGTAGCCGACGGAGTAGACCTGCACCGCCAGCGCGACCACGGCGACCAGGACGGCGATCGACGCGGCGAGGCCGTCGACCAGCAGCCCGACCGAGATCGGCACCGAACCCGTCTCGATGACGGTGAGCGTCGCGGTGACACCGTCGATCGCCCCCTGCCCTCCTGGCCCGGCCGGGGCGGACGGCTCGGTTGCAACTCCGCCGGTAGCGGCCCAGGTGGCGTAGGCCAGCCAGATCGCCAGGGCGGCGGAGATCGCGGTGGGCACCACGGCGATCCAGGCGGCCCGGCGTCCGGCGGCGGTGTCGGCGGTGACCTTGGAGGCGTCGGCTTCGAGAGCGCCTGTGCCGGTCTTGGAGGGGTCGGCTTCGGGGTCGGCTCTGGGTTCGTCGGCCTTGGAAGCGTGGGCCTCTGGATCGTCGACTTGGAGGGTGGCGTCGCCGGTCTCCGGGGGCGTCACGCCGTGGCGACGCCGGGGGAAGCGGGAGCCGAGAAGGCCGGTGGCCGCCGCGAGGAAGGGCAGCAGGATCACGAGCGAGGCGATAGTGATCATGGCGCGTCACCCGGCCTGGTGTCCGCCTCGGGGTCGGCCTCGGGGTCGGCCTCGGGCCGGGACCGCCGCGTATCGGCCCTGGTCCCGGTCTCGGTCCCGGCCTTGGTCCCGGTCCCGGTCTCGGTCCCGGTCTGGGTCCGGGTGAGTGTCTGTGGCAGGCTCCGGGGCTCGGCCGGGGGCTGGTCCCGGGGCGGGGAGTGAGAACCGGCGTTGCCGGTGTCGGTGAGGTCGGCGGAACCGGGGTCGGCGTCGGCGGAGCCGGTGGGGTCAGTGGGGCCGGTGTCGGCGGGGCCGGACGTGTCGGCGAGGTCGGACAGGGAGCGGAGGCGGTCGAGGTCGACGGTCTGGCGGTTGCGGTAGAGCGCGAGGATGATCGCGAGACCGAGGCCGACCTCGGCGGCGGCGATCACGATGACGAACAGCGTGAGGACCTGCCCGCCGTGCAGCCGGTCGCGCAACCACACGTCGAAGGCGACCAGGTTGAGGTTGACGGCGTTGAGCATGAGCTCGACGGACATCAGCACGAGAATCGTGTTGCGGCGGGCGAGCACCCCGTACACGCCGATGGAGAACAGCAGCGCCGAGACGACCGCGGGATAGACGACGTGCACGTCAGTCCCTCCCGCGGATGTCCGTGCGGGACAGGACGATGGCGCCGATCAGGGCCGCCAGCAACAGGACCGAGAGCGCCTCGAACGGGAGCACCCAGTTACGGAAGATGCTGGCACCGAGCTCACCGGCCGAGCCGCCACCGGGCTCGAGCGGGACGTAGGCCATGCGGAAGCCGTCGACGACGACGGTGACCAGCACGGCCGCGGTGGCGATCGCCACGACCGCCGCGGTCGGACGGTTGGGACTGTCGAGGTCGGCGCTCCTGCCGATCGGGGCGCGGGTGAGCATGATGCCGAACAGGAGCAGGACCACGATCGCGCCGACGTAGATCAGCACCTGGACCCAGGCGACGAACTCGGCGGTGAGCACCAGATAGCACCCGGCAAGCGCGCCGAAGCAGACGACCAGCCACAGGGCCGCGTGGACGAGCTGCCTGGTGGTCACGACGAGCAGCGCCGACCCGACGGCCACCGCGCCCAGCAGGAGGAAGACGATCTCCTGCCCGGTCGGCGACAGGTAGGACGGCACCTCGGTCACCTCTCCTCCTCGGGCTCTCCACTCGGATCCGTGGGAGGAGTCTGCTCCGGTGTGGCCGCCGCCGGAGGTGCTTCACCCCCGCCTGTGGATAACTTCTCGACGGATGACCTGCCTGTGGACGGATCGTTCTTCTTCGGAAGGGCACCCGGTGGCCGGATGGCCCGGACGCTCGCGTGCCCCGCCGAGGTGGCCGGTCTGGACGACCTGCCCGGGGATGGACCGCGCCGGGCGGCCGACGCGTCGGGGGCGCCGGGAGCCGGTGAGGCGGACGGCGGGGGTTGGGCACCGGAGGGCGAGGCCTCGGACGGCGAAGACCCGGACGGCGAACCCTCGGGCGACGAAGACCCGGACGGTGGAGACGGGGCGCCGGGCACGGACGCTTCGGAGCCGGACGCGGACGCTCCAGGTCCCGGTGAGAGGCCGGGGGCGGAGCGGGAGCCTGCACCTGCACCTGCACCTGCACCTGCACCTGCGGAGGAACCGGAGGTACCCGAGGTACCCGGGGTTCCGGCCGTTCCGGACGTAAGAGGTCCGGATGTTCCGGACGGGGAAACCGGCGCGCCAGGCGCGGAGGTCGCGGGGCCAGGGCCGACTACAGGACCGGGACCGGCCACGGGACCGGAATCCGCGGTGAGGCCGGAGCCGGCCGCGGAGCCAGAACCCGCGGCGGGGCCAGGACCGGCTGCGGGACCTGGACGGGAACCGGTCCTGGCCCCAGAAGCGGAGGCGGGAGCGGCCCCGGGAGCGGTGGGGGCGGGGCGGGGACGGACCGGGCGGGAGGCGGCCGCCAGTTCCTTGGGCGGATCGGCGTTGGGCTCGTGGGCCGGAGGCGGCGGGACGGTCTGGGCCCAGGCTGCCAGCTTGTCCTTCTCATGAAGAAGATTGCGGATGTCGCCCTCGGCGTACTCGAACTCCGGAGACCAGAACAGCGCGTCGAAGGGGCAGACCTCGATGCAGATCCCGCAGTACATGCACAGGGAGAAGTCGATCGCGAAGCGGTCGAGCATGTTGCGGGCCCGGGGACGGCCGCCTTCCGGGGCGGGGAGGGTCTCCTTGTGGGAGTCGATGTAGATGCACCAGTCGGGGCACTCGCGGGCGCAGAGCATGCACACCGTGCAGTTCTCCTCGACCAGCGCGATCACCCCCCTGCTCCTCGGGGGCAGCTCAGGCCGGACTTCGGGATATTGCTGAGTCACCGACCTGCTCAGCATGTGGCGAAGGGTGACGGAAAGTCCCTTCGCCAGTCCCACTCCTGGTATCCGTGCCACAACTCAACATCATGGCGCACAGCGGGGCGCTCGGGAATGCGTGGGCCCCGGAGACCGCGGCGGCAGGGGGCATCGGCCGGGAAACCGGGTTATCCACAGAAGTTATCCACAGACTGTGTGTTCGATAACCGTCCACCAACCACAGACGCCCCACCGAAGCGACTGCGGACCTCCTGAAAAAATCGTATTGTTCGCCACATGTCCCACCAGTACGGGCCGGCCTGGCAGTCGCGACCACCGGCGCGATCCAATACGGCACTGAGTGTCGTTTGGGCACTGGTACCTCTGCTGACCTGCGGCGTCGGGACGCCGTTCGTCATCGGCCACGCCGCCCGCCGGTTGCGGAGCCCGTTGCTGGCCGTCGCCGCCGCCGTCTACGGTCTCGGCATCGGCATCTTCGTGATCATCGCGGCGACCTACGGGGATTCCAATTCCATTCCGGTCACGCTGGACGTCATCGGGACGATCGGCCTGTTCGGCAGCTGGCTTGGCGGGCTGGGCCACGCGCTGATCCTCAGGGGGTCGGTTTTCCGGCAGGACCCCTCCCGCGAGTCCCGCGAGTTCCGCCCCGGGCCGCCTCCCGGCTACGGCCGCGTCCAGGGTCCGTCCCAGATGCCGCCGTACCAGACCGGTCCCACCGCGCCGTCGACCGTGCATCCGTCCGCGCAGGGGTCGCAGTCCCGCCGGCCGGAGCACCCGCACCACGGCGGCTACCAGCCGCCGCCACAGCCCCGCCATGACGGCCCGCCGCCGCAGTACGCGCCCCAGTACACCCAGGGCCACTTCACGCAGGGCCCGCCCACGCACACCCCACAGGGCCCGCACGTCCCCTTCACGCAGGGCCGGCCCGCGCACACTCCGCACGTCCCCTTCGCTCAGGGCCCGCCCACGCACACCTCACAGAGCCCGCACGTCCCCTTCGTGCAAGGTCAGTCCACCCACGCCTCACACGGCCCCCAGGCCCCCTTCACGCAAGGCCGGCCCGGCCACACCTCGCGGGGCCGGAACACCCCGGCCCCGCAGGGCTGGCTCGGGCCGTACCGGCTGATCGGCAGCCTGGGGAAGGGCGGCCAGGGAACGGTTCACCTCGCGCTCAACCCGCAGGGGCAGAAGGTCGCGATCAAGGTGCTGCACGAGCACTTCAACGGCAACCAGGTGGTCAGGGAGCGGTTCCTGAGGGAGGTGGAGGCGACACGCAGGGTGGCGACGTTCTCCACGGCGCGGGTGCTCGACGTGAACATCAACGAGGACCAGGCGTACGTCGTCAGTGAGTACGTGGAGGGCGACTCCCTGGAGCAGCTGGTCCGCGACAAGGGCCCGCGCGACGAGGACGGTCTGACCCGGCTGGCCCTGGCCACGGCGGGCGCGCTGGCCGCGATCCACCGGGCCGGCGTGGTGCACCGGGATTTCAAACCGGCCAACGTGCTGATCGGCGCCGACGGCCCCCGCGTGATCGACTTCGGCATCGCCCGAGCCCTCGACCAGGTCACCGCGACGTCGGGCAACATCATGGGCACCCCCGCCTACATGTCGCCCGAGCAGCTGTCCGGCGAGGCGATCGGCCCGGAGACCGACGTGTTCAGCTGGGCCGCGACCATGATCTTCGCCGCCTCGGGAAAGGTGGCCTTCGGGGAGGACACCATCCCCGCGATCCTCAACCGGGTGATCAACCACCAGCCGGACCTGGCGGCCCTGCCCCAGTCGCTGCGCCCGCTGGCCGCCGCCTGCCTGGACAAGCGGCCGGTCAACCGGCCCACGGCCTCCGACATCATGCTGCGGATCGTGCAGTAGGGGATCGCGATCACCGGCGTCCGCGCCGGAAACCCCACGGAGGAGGACCGGGCCGGGAGAATCCGGATCCAGGACCTCCAGGACTCCCGGGACCTACCACCAGGGACTTCGAAGGACTTCAAGGGAGCTCTAAGGAACCGCGTCCTTCGCCCGTGTCGTCAGGTCCAGGTACTCGTCGCGGGTCAGCGCGCGAATCTCCAGCCCCAGGTCGTTCCCGGTGGCGAAGCGCTCGACGTCCTCGGCGTCCCACCGTCCCGGCAGGTGGAACAGATCCCCGCCCACCATCAGGCCGGTCACGCCGGACTCCGCCGAGTACAGCAGCAGCTCGGACGCGTCCAGCTCGCGGGTCCTGCGCGCGGTCTCCAGCAGCAGACGGCCGTGGACGACCACCAGACGGCAGTGCGGCTGGCCCTCGCGCCTGAGCACACGTCCCTGGACGGTCTGGTTGCGGGACCTGCGACGGCCGACCCCGACCACGACGACGGCCCCGGCGACCGTCAGCGCGGCCAGCACCAGGGCGGCGATCCCGAGCGGGCCCATCCCCCGGGTGACGTCGGCGCGGGTCTCGGTCAGGTTGAGGAGCACGAGCGTCACGAAGACCGCCCCGTAGGCGAGCACCGCCCACATGAGCACGTACAGCAGCTGCTCGCGCCACCACACCTTCGGCGAACTCAGCGGCGGTCTGAGGCTTCTCACGCCGGGCACGCGCAGGCGCGGCAGGGGCGCGGGCGCCCGGCGCCAGGTCACCGCGCGCCACCTCGGCGACCTGCGGGCGAGGGCGACCCTGGCATGCTGCGGCGTGTCGAACGCCCGGAACTCGAACTCCAGGCCGTTCTCCGCGGCGAACGCCTTCACCGCCCTCTTCGACCGGGATCCCGGGGCCTCCAGCATGACCAGCCCGGACTCGTCGAGCACCGCCAGGCCGTATCTCGTCCTTCCCCTGCCGGGATAGCCGAAGATCAGCAGCGTGCTCGCCCGGCCCTCTCCGGCGAGCGGCAGCCGCACCGGCGGATGTTCCGGCACGTCGACGACCAGTTCATCCTTTTCCACGGCAAGCGCGAGGGTCATGCGTTCCGTCCTTGGCAGGTGGTGTCACAGAGTGTATTTACTCCCTGCCCTGCGTGGGCACTTCGAACGTCGGATCGTCCGGTACGGCGGCCCGGACGACACGGGAAAGGCCGGGAGGGGCAATCCTGCGTCATCCCACGTCATCCCACGGCGACCCTGACGATTCCCGTCAGCGCCAGCTGGACCAGGGCCAGCGGTACCAGCCCGACCCAGGCGAGCCGCTGCAGCTGGTCCTCGCGGAGACGGGGATAGCTCACCCGCAGCCAGATGATCACGAAGACCAGCAGGAAGACCTTGAGGAGCATCCACACCGGCCCCGGCAGGAACGGGCCGTGCCAGCCGCCGAGGAAGAGCACGCCGGTGAGCGCGGAGATCACGATGATCCCGGCGTACTCGGCCAGCATGAACAGGGCGAACCTCATGCCGGTGTACTCGGTCATCGGGCCCATGATGATCTCGGAGTCGGCGATCGGCATGTCGAACGGCGGGCGGCGGAGCTCGGCGAGCCCGGCGACGAAGAAGACCACGCCGCCGATCGCCTGCCAGGGCAGCCACCACCACTGCCAGGCCTCCACGATGCCCGGCAGGGAGAGCGTGCCCGCCGCCATCGCGACGCTGGAGGCCGCGAGGACCAGCGGCAGCTCGTACGACATGAGCTGGGCCGCCGAACGCATCCCGCCCAGGACGGAGTACTTGTTGCCCGAGGACCACCCGGCCATGATCGAGCCGAGCACGCCGACCCCCATCACGGCGAGGACGAAGAACAGCCCGACGTCCAGGTCGACCCCGACCAGCCCGGGTCCGACCGGGATGACGACCATCACCAGGAGATAGGGGATCAGCGCGACGCCGGGGGCCAGGCTGAAGACCCGGCGGTCGGCGGCGGTCGGGATCACCTGCTCCTTCTGCATGAACTTGACCCCGTCGGCGATCAACTGGGCCCAGCCGTGGAAGCCCCCGGCGTACATGGGACCGAGGCGCGACTGCATGTGCGCCATGACCTTGTGCTCCATCTGCCCGGCGACCAGCGGCAGCACCAGGAAGATCGCGACGATCACGACAAGCCGTACCGCGACGTCGAGCACCTCGGCGATCACGGGCACCTCCGGTCCCCCGGGGGAACTCCCCGGCCGTCACGGGTATCGCGGATATCACGGATCGTACGGACCGCGCGGGTATCGCGGACTTCGCGGGTATCGCGGACCCCTCGGCGGGGTGGCCGCCGAAGGGTCTCAGCTGCCACGCTCGCGCCCCCAGTCGGCGGGCACCCCCGGCGGGAGCGTCTTGCGGCGGCTCGGCGAGCCGCCACCGGACTCTCCGGGCTCCTTCGCCCCCGGCCAGGCCTTGGCGACCCGGGCGGCGAGCACGAAGTCCTTGCGCAGCGGGAAGCCCTCGAAGCCCTCGGGGAGCAGCAGCGGCACCAGGTTCGGGTGGCCCTCGAAGACGACGCCGAACATCTCGAAGGTCTCGCGCTCGTGCCAGTCGGCTCCGCGGAAGACACCGACCGCGCTGGGCAGCCGGGGGTCGGCACGCGGCACGCGGGTGCGCAGCAGCAGGTGGGCGTGCGAGCCTGGGGCGAAGAGGTGGGCGACGACCGCGAACGCCTCCGGCGGCTCGTCCACCGCGGTCAGCCAGTCGAAGAACTCGTAGCCCCCGGCCCTGGCGGACTCCAGCAGGCCGATCCAGCCGTCGGGATCCACGTCGACCGTGGTCTGGCCGAAGGACTCCGACACCCGGGCGCCCTCACCGTACGCGAAACCGTGCGCGGAGCCGGACGCGGAACCAGGCGCGGGTCCGGGGCCGGGCGCGGGTCCGGAGCCAGGCGCGGGTTTAGGCGCGGAACCGGGCGCGGGTTCGGGTACGGACCCGGATGCGGGTTCGGGCGCGGAACCGGGCGTGGCGGGATGAGGGGGTTCGGGCAGGTCAGGCATAGCGGTCACCCAGGTTCTCCGCGGCGATCTTCTCCTGGAGCATCATGATGCCGTGGAGCAGCGCCTCGGGGCGAGGAGGGCAGCCGGGGACGTAGACGTCGACCGGGATGATCTGGTCGACGCCCTTGGTCACGCAGTAGGAGTCCCAGTACGGGCCGCCGGAGTTGGAGCAGGCGCCGAAGGAGATCACGTACTTCGGGTCGGGCATCTGCTCGTAGAGCCGTTTGACCGCGGGCGCCATCTTGTCGGTCACCGTGCCCGAGACGATCATCAGATCCGCCTGCCGGGGACCGTTGGCGAACGGGATGACCCCGAATCTTATGAAGTCGTGCCTGCTCATCGAGGTCGCGATGAACTCGATCGCGCAGCAGGCCAGACCGAAGTTGAACGCCCACAGTGAGTAACGGCGCCCCCAGTTGAGGATGAAGCGCATGGGTTTGGGGGCCAGACGCGAGACTGGCCCCACGGTGGGCATCGGGAGATCCGCCATGGCACGCATTCTCCTTCAGAGTCGGTGCTCGCGCTCGCCCGGCCCTTCGAGCTCCCGGGCCCGGTCCTTCGAGCCCCGGGTCCGGCCCGCCGGGCTCTCGGGTCCGGGCTCTCGGGCTCTCAGGTCCAGGTGAGCGCACGTTTGCGCCAGGCGTAGAGGATGCCGAGCGCGATGAAGCCGAGGAAGACGAACATCTCGACCAGGGTGGTCGTCCCGAAGCCGGGGGCGGCGAAGATCGTCGCCCAGGGGAACAGGAAGACCGCGTCCACCGCGAAGACCACGTACAGGTAGGTGAACACGTAGTAGCGGATCTGGGACTGGGCCCAGCCGTCGCCGACCGGGTCGACGCCGCACTCGTAGGTGAGCAGTTTCTCCGGGGTGGGCCGGCTCGGCCGGAGCCCCCGGTTGACGAGCAGTGCCCCGGCGACGATGAGCAGGCCGATCGCGAACAGCGCGAGGACCACCACGTAAGAGCCGAAATATCCGCTCATGGTCTCTCCTCCTCGGGACCACCGCCCCGAACGTCAGGACCACCGCCCCGAACGCTCCGGGACCGTGCCCGAACGCCTCCGGAACCGCCTGCCCCGAACACCCCGGGACCTCCGCCCGAACGCTCCAGGATCTGCCGTACGAGGCTCTCCGCCCTACCTATAGCAGTATCCGCGTCTCCCGTCACGCGGGGAAACGTCCCCCGTCACGCAAGGAAACCAGCGGGCGCGGAACGCTAAAGCCTCCGTCCACTTAACATCAAGTTAGGGTAAATACCCTATTAACCCATATAGCGTCATTTTATGCCTAAAGTGCGATTCGGCGGAGGAATCGCGTTAATGGCCGCAATGATGACTGGTTGCGGCGTAGCCACCGCCTCCCCCCACGTGGATCCCCCGGTTCCCTCCGAGCCAACGCTGATCAACTACGTGGACCCCTCCATGGTCCAGAACCTGAGCACGAGAAGCCTGAACTCGGGAGAGGCCGCGGGCCGGCGCGTGCACGCCACCTACCCGGCCATCGCCGAGGCCCCCCGGCTCACCGAGAAGCTCCGCAGGACGGTGACCGGGAGTCTCGGCCGGTTCACCCGGCACGCCCTCCCCGCAGGTGCCGTGCCCACCCCCGAGTTCAACGTGGACTGGCAGCTCGCCGCCGCGTCCCCCGAGGTCCTGGGGGTGCGGCTGCGCATCGGCCAGTCCATGGGCTCGGGCTGGAGCGAGTCGCGGACCACCGTCTGGTACGACCGGGCGAGCCGTCGCGCCCTGGACTCCCCCGACCTGCTCAGGGACGCCGCGGCGCTGACCACGCTGGCCGGGATCGTCAAGGGCGAGCTGGCGCTGCGCGGACCGCTGGTGAACCCCAACGCGCTCAGGCCGGACCCCTCGATGTTCGACTCCATCGGCTTCAACCCGCGCGGCGACCTCGTCGTGGAGTTCGACGACAAGCAGGTGGGCCTGGGCGTCGCCGGACGGGTGGCGGTCGCCGTGCCGTCCGCGACCGCGGCGCCGCTGCTGTCGGCGACCGGGCAGCGGGCACGGCGGGCCTCCGTGGGGACCGCGACCCTCACCTCTCAGGAGGACATGCTCGCGGCGAGCGGGGACAAGCCCGCGGCGCGCAGTTCCATGGCGGGCACCGTGGACTGCGCGAAGGTCAAGTGCGTGGCGCTCACCTACGAGGACGGGCCGGGGCCCGAGACGGGGCGGCTGCTCAACATCCTCGGCGTCCACAGGGCGAGGGCCACCTTCTTCGCCCTCGGCTCCAACGCCTCCGCGCGTCCCGAACTGCTGCGCCGGATGCGTGACGAGGGACACCTGGTGGCCAACCACAGCTGGTCCCACCGCGACCTCACCTCGCTGCCCACCGCCATGCTCACCGACCAGCTCACCCGCGCCCAGCACGCGATCACCCAGGCGATCGGCCAGGTGCCGACGCTGATGCGCCCGCCGTACGGCGGGACCGGCGAGCAGGTGGCCTCCGTCGCGCGCCGACTGGGCATGTCCGTGGTGCGCTGGAACGTTGACGCCGAGGACCAGAACGACCTCGACCCCCGGGCGATCGCCCGCCGGACCGTCGCCCAGGTCAAGCCCGGGTCGATCGTCCTCATGCGCGACTTCCACCACGCCACCGTCGACGCGGCCCCCGCCATCCTGCGCGAACTCACCGCGAAGGGTTATACCTTTGTCACTGTCCCGGAACTGTACGGCCCGCGTGCGATGGAACCCGGCCGTATCTATGACTCCGGAGCCGTGTCGGCGGAGCCGGACAGGCAGGGCCTGTCATAACCTGAGGCTATGGGGCCATAGCCGGAGGCGATGAGAGCGTCTTCGTGACGGGACATATAGTTGGGCATCGTGATCCCAACTGTCCTCTTCGGCCGCCTGCACGTTGACCTGTGTCGGCTCGCGGCCGGGCTGTGTCGGGCCGGCCGTCCGCGATCGTGACTCCCCCGTAGGCCGTACGACGGCCGCGGCGCGCGATGTCCGCGCCCAGCTTCGACTCAGTTTCGACTCAGCGGCCGTCAAGGATATGCGACAAAGGTCACTTTCCTTCGCCGAGTGGAACGCGAAAAGACTACGCGTGACCCCGAGGATCTAGCATGGAAAAAAGAATGTGCCACGAGCAACGGCGCCCTGTCGCGTCGAGGAGGACTGAGCTGTGACCAAGCAGGTTCAGCAACTCGACCGCGTGATCATCCGGTTCGCCGGCGACTCCGGCGACGGCATGCAGCTGACCGGTGACCGCTTCACGGCCGGGACCGCGGAGTTCGGCAACGACCTGTCCACGCTTCCCAACTTCCCGGCCGAGATCCGCGCCCCCGCAGGCACCCTGCCGGGCGTGTCGAGCTTCCAGCTGCACTTCGCCGACCACGACATCCTCACCCCGGGCGACGCCCCCAACGTCCTGGTCGCGATGAACCCCGCCGCGCTGAAGGCCAACCTCTCCGACCTGCCGCGCGGCGCCGACCTCATCGTCAACACCGACGAGTTCACCAAGCGCAACCTGCAGAAGGTGGGCTACGACGGCAGCCCCCTCGACGACGACTCGCTCGCCGAATGGCGGGTCCACGCCGTGCCGCTCACCTCGCTGACGGTCAAGGCCCTCGAAGGCTTCGCGCTGTCCAAGAAGGACGCCGAGCGCTCGAAGAACATGTTCGCCCTCGGGCTGCTGAGCTGGCTCTACCACCGGCCCACCGAGGCGACGATCCAGTTCCTCGAGACCAAGTTCGCCAAGAAGCCCGACATCGCCAAGGCCAACATCGCCGCCTTCCAGGCGGGCTGGAACTACGGCGAGACCACCGAGTCCTTCTCGGTCTCGTACGAGATCAAGCCGGCCAAGCTCGCCCCCGGGGTGTACCGCAACATCTCCGGCAACCAGGCGCTCGCCTACGGCCTGATCGCCGCCTCGGTGCAGTCGAGGCTGCCGCTGTTCCTCGGCTCGTACCCGATCACCCCGGCCAGCGACATCCTGCACGAGCTGTCCAGGCACAAGCGGTTCGGCATCCGCACCTTCCAGGCCGAGGACGAGATCGCGGGCGTCGGGGCGGCGCTCGGCGCCGCCTTCGGCGGGGCGCTGGGCGTCACGACGACCTCCGGGCCGGGTGTCGCGCTGAAGGCCGAGACCGTCGGCCTCGCGGTCACCACCGAGCTGCCGCTCATCATCGTCGACGTGCAGCGCGCCGGTCCCAGCACCGGCATGCCCACCAAGACCGAGCAGACCGACCTGCTGATGGCGATGTTCGGCCGCAACGGCGAGTCGCCGCTGCCGATCGTGGCGCCCTCGACCCCCTCCGACTGCTTCGACGCGGCGGTGGAGGCGGTGAGGATCGCGGTGAAGTACCGCACCCCGGTCATGCTGCTCTCCGACGGCTACCTCGCCAACGGCTCCGAGCCGTGGCGGCTGCCCGACGCGGCCGACCTGCCCGACATCTCCACCGAGTTCGCCTCGGGGCCGAACGGCGAGGACGGCACGACCTTCCTGCCGTTCAAGCGCGACCCCGAGACCCTCGCCCGCCCCTGGGCGATCCCCGGCACCGCGGGCCTGGAGCACCGGATCGGCGGCATCGAGAAGGCCGAGAACACCGGCAACATCTCCTACGACCCCAACAACCACGACCGGATGGTCCGGGTCCGGCAGGCCAAGATCGACGGGATCGCGAACGACATCCCGCCGCTCACCGTGGACGACCCCGACGGCGACGCCCGTGTGCTGGTGCTCGGCTGGGGGTCCACGTACGGGCCGATCGCGGCGGCCGTGCGGCGCATCAGGAGGTCCGGGGGCAAGGTCGCCCAGGCCCACCTGCGGCACGTCAACCCGCTGCCCGCCAACACCGGCGAGGTCCTGCGCGCGTACGACAAGGTCCTCCTGCCGGAGATCAACCTCGGCCAGCTCGCGCTGCTGCTCCGCGCCCGCTTCCTGGTCGACATCATCAGCTACAACCGAGTGCGCGGGCTTCCGTTCAAGGCCGAGGAACTTGCCGGCGTGATCCAGGACGTGATCGACAGTGAGTAGTGCTGAGTTGCCCGCGGTGTCCGTCCCCGGAAGGGGCGGGGCGCTTTCGCTGGTCCCGAAGTCCGAGGTCAAGCTCGGGATGAAGGACTTCAAGTCCGACCAGGAGGTGCGCTGGTGCCCCGGGTGCGGTGACTACGCCATCCTGGCCGCGGTCCAGTCGTTCGTGCCGGAGCTCGGGCTCAAGCGCGAGAACATGGTGTTCGTCTCGGGCATCGGCTGCTCCTCCCGGTTCCCGTACTACATGGACACCTACGGGTTCCACTCGATCCACGGCCGCGCCCCGGCGATCGCGACCGGCCTCGCGGCCTCGCGGCCCGACCTGTCGGTGTGGGTGATCACCGGTGACGGCGACGCGCTGTCCATCGGCGGCAACCACCTCATCCACGCGCTGCGCCGCAACGTCAACCTGAACATCCTGCTGTTCAACAACAGGATCTACGGCCTGACCAAGGGCCAGTACTCCCCGACCTCCGAGATCGGCAAGATCACGAAGTCGACCCCGATGGGCTCGCTGGACAAGCCGTTCAACCCGATCTCGCTCGCCATCGGGGCCGAGGCCTCCTTCGTGGCCAGGACCATCGACTCCGACCGCAAGCACCTGCAGTCGGTGCTGCGCGAGGCCGCCGAGCACCGGGGCACCTCCCTCGTCGAGATCTACCAGAACTGCAACATCTTCAACGACAACGCCTTCGAGCAGCTGAAGGACCCGGAGCAGCGTGACGACATCACGCTGCGCCTGGAGCACGGGCAGCCCATCGCCTCGGCGTCCAAGGCGGTGCGCAGGGCGGCCGACGGCGGCATCGAGGTCGTCCCGAGGTCGTCGGTGAGCGAGGACGAGATCCTCGTGCACGACGCCCACCGCGCCGACCCGTCGCTCGCCTTCGCGCTCTCCCGGCTGGACGAGCCCGCCTTCGAGCACGTCCCGATCGGCGTCTTCCGCAACGTCGACCGTCCCTCCTACGACGAGCTCATGGCCGAGCAGCTCCAGGAGGCCGTCGGCGAGCGCGGCCCCGGCGACCTGAACGACCTGCTGCTCGGCGGGGACACCTGGCGCATCGGCTGACGCGACACCGCACCAGGCGGCACAGAACGGCAGGGCCCGCTCCTCGGAGCGGGCCCTGCCGTTCTTCAGCCCTGCCGTTCTTCAGCCCTGCCGTTCTTCAGCCCTGCCGTTCTTCAGCTCTGCCGCTTTCGGCACTCCCCTTTCCGGTGAATCGCCTTTTCGGGGGATTATCTCCGTCGTCGCCACGGCGTCCCGTACGGCAAGGTATGAATTTCCTTGGGCCGCACGGCTCGACACGATTCGGCTCGGCACGGCTCAGCGCGGCTCCGTCCGGCTCCGCCCGGTTCGCGTGGCCCGTCCGGTCCGCGTGGTCCGCGTGGCGCCACGCGGCGCCTCTCCCGCCGGCGGGAGATCCGGCCCTTCACGTGGAAAGCCGCCCGGCGAGTCTCGTCACGTACGGAAAGAACGAGGAGAGCGCCCATGCCGAGCCCGGCGAGGGAAGACCACTGGTGCACGAGGCCCGTGCTGGTGACGGGGGCCGGTGGCTTCATCGGGGCCCACCTGGTGCGGCGTCTGAGCGCGCTCGGCGCGCGGGTGCACGCGGTCAGCCGCCGGTCCAGGGAGAGCTCGAACGGCGAGACCTGGCACGTCGCGGACGTCGCCGACGCGGGCGCGATCGAGTGGCTCATCGGCTCGACCCGCCCGGCAGTCGTGTTCCACCTGGCCAGCGAGGTCGCCGGGGCCAGGGATCCGCGGCTCGTGCTGCCCATGCTGCGCAGCAACCTCACCAGCGTGGTCAACCTGCTGACCGCGGTCGCCGAGGTCCCCGAGACCAGGGTGGTGCTCGCGGGCTCGCTGGAGGAGCCCCGGCCGGAGGAGGGCGACCGGGCGCCGTCCTCGCCGTACGCGGTGTCCAAGTGGGCCGCCGACGGCTACGCGCGGATGTTCCACCACCTTTGGGACGTCCAGGTGAGCAACCTGCGGATCGGCATGGTCTACGGGCCGGGCCGCCAGGACACCCACAAGCTGGTCCCCTACGTGGCGCTGTCGCTGCTGCGCGGGCGGACGCCCGAGCTCGGCAGTGGAACGCGTCACCTCGACTGGGTCTACGTCGACGACGTGGTCGACGCCTTCCTCGCCGCGGGCGAGACCCCGGAGGCGGCGGGCCGCTCCTTCGACATCGGCACGGGGACGGGCACCTCCATCCGCGACACCGCGGACCTGCTCTCCAAGATCGTCGGTGGCGGGGCCCGCCCCCGCTACGGCGTGCTCGCCGACAGGGCGCTGGACAGCGCGAGGATCGCCGATCCCGCCCCCGCCGCGGAGATCCTCGACTGGCGGCCCACCGTGGGACTTGAGGAGGGGTTGCGGCGGACCGTCGACTGGTTCGCCCGCGAGAACGGCTGAGCGGGCGGCTCGGTCCGCCCGAGAAGAAAGCCGAACGGGTGGCTCGGCTCATCCGCGTAAAAGACCGAGCGGGCGCCTCGGCCGGACGGTCAGCGGCCGTACGCCTCCAGCAGCCGCAGCCACACCTCGCTGACCGTGGGGAACGCCGGAACCGCGTGCCACAGCCGGTCCAGGGGAACCTCGCCGACGACCGCGATCGTCGCGGCGTGCAGCAGTTCCGCGACGTCAGGGCCGACGAGCGTCAAACCGACGATCACTTTCCGGTCCTCGTCGACGACCATGCGGGCGTGCCCCCGGTAGCCGTCGGCGTGCAGGGCGGATCCGGCGACGGCGCCCAGGTCGTAGTCGACGACGCGGATCCGTACCCCGGCGGCCTCGGCCGCGGCCGCGGTCAGCCCCACCGACGCGATCTCGGGTTCGGTGAAGACCACCTGGGGCACCGCGCGCTCGTCGGCCGTGGCCACGTGTCGGCCCCAACGGCCATCCTCGACCGCTTCGCCCCCTGCCCGCGCCACGATGACGTCGCCGACCGCGCGGGCCTGGTATTTGCCCTGGTGGGTCAGGAGCACCCGCCGGTTGACGTCACCGGCGGCGTACAGCCACCCACCGCCGATCGGCGCCCCGTCCTCCCCGACCACGCGCAGCGTGTCGTCCACCGTGAGCCAGGCGCCCGGTGTCAGGCCGACGGCGCCGAGGCCGATGTCCTGGGTGTTCGGTGTCCGGCCGATCGCCACCAGAAGCCTGTCGGCCTCGACCTGCTCGCCGTCGGTCATCGTGATGCGCACCGTTCCGGCCTCGTCGCGGTGCACCGATGCGGCCTCCGTGCCGAGGCGTACCGACACACCGGCCTCCCGCAACGACTCGGTGACCCGCTCGCCGGCGAACGGCTCGGCCAGCGGCAGCACACCGTCACGAGCCAGCATCGTCACCGAGGACCCCAGGGCGGCGAAGGCGGTCGCCATCTCCGACGCCACCACGCCGGCACCGATGATCGTGAGTCGTCCGGGAACCACGCTCGCGGCGGCCGCCTCCCGGCTGGTCCACGGCATGGCCTCGCGCAAACCGGGAACGTCCGGCAGCAGCGCGCCGCTTCCGGTCGCGACGACCACCGCGTGCCGGGCCGTCAACGTGACCGGGACGCCGTCGTCACCGGTCACCTCGACCACGTTCGCGGACACGATCCGGCCCTGACCGCGGTGCAGGGCGATCCCGGCCGAGTCGAGCCAGTCGACCTGACCGTCGTCCTTCCAGTGCGAGGCGAAGGAATCCCGACGGCCCAGCACCGCGACCGCGTCGAGACCACCGGTCACCGCCTCGCGCGCTCCCGGCAACCGACGTGCCGCCCGCAACGCCGCCGCGCCGCGCAGCAACGCCTTGGTCGGCATGCAGGCCCAGTAGGAGCATTCCCCGCCGACGAGCTCACGCTCGACGACGGCGGCGCTCAGCCCGCCCCGCACCACCCGGTCGGCGACGTTCTCCCCGACCGGGCCGGCCCCGAGGACGACGACGTCGTAGGTGTCGCCGTCCATGTCAGTTCCCCTTCGCGACACGGCCGAGACGAAAGGCCGAGATGAGGAAGAAGATGCCGCCGGGGACGGCGTAGCCGGCCGCGTTGGTCAGCGTCGGGTTGGCCGCGGAGGCGCCAAGGATGAACGACGCGCCGGCGAGTACGGAGATGCCGCCACTGATGATCATCGGCCACTGGCCGCCCATCCCGCGGCGGGTGACACCCACGATCAGCTGGACCAGCCCGGCCACGACCGCCCAGGCGCCCCACACGCGCAGTACCGCCGGGATACCGGACGCGCAGGCGACGGCCACGCCGACGGCGGTGATCAGACTGACCGCGATGTTCACGTACAGCAGCGAGGGTGATCCGGTGGTGCGCGTCGCGCGGGCGTCGACGATTGCGGCGGCCACGTCGAACAGCGGGTAGAGCACGAGCAGGGTGACCGCGACCGGACCCAGTGTCGAGGCGGTCGTGAACATCGCGAGGGCCCAGGCGATGGCGAACGCGAACCGGACGAAGTACAGCCGCCGCAGTGCGGACGCGGTCCCGGAGATGCCGGGCGAAGCAGCGATGGTGCTCACGATGATCCTTTCAGGGGACGAGTGACGAGGAGAACGGTTCGGCGCGTCCCGCGGCCGGCCTTCTCGATCGGGTGGGCGACCGGGTCGGCGTTGCCTGCCATGACCGCGAGTGGGGAACGGTCCTCAACGAGACCGAACGTTCTATCTCAACACAGCATGGCCGCGTGCGGCGCGAGCTGTCAAGACCGAACGTTCTACCTACTAAGATGGCGACATGCGCAGCCAACCCGAAGGCCGGCCGTCCGAAGCGCGATCCCGGCTGCTCGACACGGCCACCCGGCTCTTCTACGGGGAGGGCATCCACGCCGTCGGCATCGATCGCATCGTCGCGGAGGCGCGGGTGACGCGGGCCACCCTCTACCGGCACTTCCCCGGCAAGGAAGACCTCGTCCTCGCCTACCTGAGCGAGGTCGACCGGGCCACGCGAGGCCAGGCGGACGAGGCCATCGCCGCCGGGCTTCCGGCCGCCGGCACCGTCCAGGCCCTCGGCGAGGCCATCGCCCAGGGCATCCGGTCCCCCGGCTTCCGGGGGTGCGCCTTCCTCAACGCCGCCGCCGAGTATCCCGACCCCGAGTCCCCGGTGCGCAAGGCCGTGCTCGCCCACCGCCAATGGTTCCTGGAAACCGTCACGGAACTGCTGGCCAAGGTCCGGGAGACAGACGCCGAGACCGCCGCCCGCCACTTCGTGATGATGCGCGACGGCGCCATGGCCGCCGGATGCCTGTTCGACCCGGCGCTGATCTGCGAGACCTTCCTGCGCGGAGTCGAGGGGCTCCTGCAAGTTCACGCCGCCACCGGCGCCCCCGGACCGGCGGGGCCCGAAGACGCCGTCAACGCGCCCACCCGTTGACCGGCTCCGTCACCGATCTCGTGACGTGGACCAACCCCGAACGGCTTCCGGCTCGTACGACTTCCAGCTCGTGCGACGCCGGAAGCTCCGGTCGGTGGCCGGGCGGGGAGGACCCGGACAAGGCGAGGAGGGCCCGGCGACCTGCCCGGCAGCGGTCCGTACGACCTCTGCCGGTTCATCACCCCGGGTTACGACCTCAGGGCGAAGAGGGCTCCATGCCGCTCGTGCTCGCCGCTGTGGCGGGGTCGCGGCGCATCAGCAGGTGGCCGCGGCGGAATCGCTCGCCCTCCAGTGGCTCGCGCAACATCCGCCCCACCTCGACGAACTCCTCCTTGCCGGCCAGGTCGGCCATGTCGTCGATCGGCCACCGGTAGGCAGGCGTGACCTTGTGGTCGAACTGCAGCACCGGACCGCCCTCGGATTCGAAGAAACCGAGCAGGAGGTAACCCCCGGGGGCCAGCACCCGGCGGAACTCGGCGAAGTACGGCGGCAGTTCCGGTGGTGGGATGTGGATGACGGAGTACCAGGAGAGCAGCCCGCCCAGCTCGCCGTCGGCCACGTCGAAGGCGCCCATCGAACCGAGCTCGAAACGCAGGTCAGGATAGTCTTTGCGGGCGATTTCGAGCAGTGCGGGAGACAGGTCGACGCCGAAGGCGTCCAGTCCGAGGTCACGCAGGTGTGCCGTCATGTATCCGGGACCACATCCGGCCTCGGCGACGGGCCGGGGTCCGGCGGCCCGTACGAGTTCGGCGAACACGGCGAGTATCGCGCGATCCAGTGGCAGGCGGCCGAGCGAGTCCCGGGCGAGGTCGGCGTAGAGGTCGGCGACGGCGTCGTAGGCGTCCGCCGTCGCGGTCAGATAGGAGGAGGATTCGGCCACGGCGGACGACTGTAGTGCATCAGGAATCGCGCGTGTCGAGAAGTTCGCCGCGTTGGAACGGCTCGCCGCAGAGATCAGGTGTGAGCGGACCCCGGCCCGGCACGACGTGGCCCCGCCGCGGAAGTTTCCGGCCCGGGAGCCTCGGTCACCGGGCGCGGGGAGACCTGCGACGGAAACCCCTGGCCAGGCGGTCAGGGGTTTCGGCTGCTTCCGCGGCAGGGCTCAGAAGTCGAACTCGCCCTTCTTCGCACCGTCCACGAACGCGTCCCACACGCTCGCACTCACCACGAACGGCGCCCGCTCCGGAGCCTCCGTGTCCCGCGGGCCCACCCGACCACCCGACAGCGGGGCGGCCTCAAGACAGTCACCCTGGTCGGATCCGCTCTTGGTGGCCTTGCGCCAGGCCGCGCTCTTCAGCTCATCACTCAGGTCCACGGCTTCTGCGCGCATGTCAAGAACGCGAGGGCTCATCGAGCCCTCGCGCCTTTTCTTGTACGTAGTGATCCGACCCGTTATCGTCAGCGGTTGTTGAACCAGGCGCCGATCTGGCCCTGGGGGCCGATCCCGAGGTAGTCGGCCTTCCTGTCGCCGTTGACGTCGGCGAGCCTCACGTTCCCACGATCGACCCCGACATCGCCGATGACGGCGCCCTGCCAGATCCAACCCTTGCCGGGGCCGTTGTTCAACCAGGCGCGGACCTGGCCGTTGTCCTGGACGACGAGGTAGTCGACCTTCCTGTCACCGTTGACGTCCTCCAGGCGCACCCAGTCACGGGGGTAGCCGTAGCCCGCGGAGATCTCGCCCTGCCAGGTCCAGCCCTTGCCGGGGCCGTTGTTCAACCAGGCCCGGAGCTCACCCTTGTCCTGGATGACCACGTAGTCGTCGAGGCCGTCGCCGTTGACGTCCTCCAGACGCACCCAGTCACGGGGGTAGCCGTAGCCCGGGTTGAGTTCGCCCTGCCACGTCCAGGTTTGGCCGATGCCGTTGTTCAGCCAGGCCCGCACCTGGCCGAGGTCTTGGAGGATCACGTAGTCGTCGCGGTTGTCGCCGTCCATGTCGGCGAAGCGCACCCAGTCACGCGGGTAGCCGTACCCCGCGTTGAGCTCACCCCGCCACGTCCAGCTCCGGCCGTCACCGTCGTTCAACCAGCCCCGGAGCTCCCCCTTGTCCTGGAGGATCAGATAGTCGTCGCGATCGTCGCCGTCCATGTCGGCGAAGCGCACCCAGTCACGGGGGTAGCCGTACCCCGCGGAGATCTGTTCGACGTGGTTCCAGCCCGCCGAGGGACTACCGGGCTCCGGACCGGGATCAATCGGCGTCGGGTTGCCGGGGGTGGGGCCGCCGGGGTAGCGGTCGTTGAACCAGGCGCCGATCTGGCCCAGGGGGCCGATCCCGAGGTAGTCGGCCTTCCTGTCGCCGTTGACGTCGGCGAGTCTCACGTTGTCGCGGTCGACCCCGACGTCGCCGATGACGGCGCCCTGCCAGATCCACCCCTTGCCGTCGAGGTCGTTGAGCCAGGCGCGGACCTGACCGTTGTCCTGGACGACGAGGTAGTCGACCTTCCTGTCACCGTTGATGTCCTCCAGGCGAATCCAGTCGCGAGGGTAGCCGTAGCCCGCGTTGATCTCGCCCTGCCACGTGAAGCCCTTACCGGCACCGTTGTTCACCCAGGCGCGAAGCTGGCCCTCGTCCTGGATGACCACGTAGTCGTCGAGACCGTCGCCGTTGATGTCCTCCAGACGCACCCAGTCACGGGGATAGCCGTAACCCGCGAGTTCGCCTTTCCACGTCCAGCTCTGGCCGACGCCGTTGTTCAGCCAGGCCCGGAGTTCTCCCTTGTCCTGGAGGATCACGTAGTCGTCCCGGTTGTCACCGTCCATGTCGGCGAAACGCACCCAGTCACGCGGGTAGCCGTACCCCGGGTTCAGCTCACCCCGCCACGTCCAACTTCGGCCGTCACCGTCGTTCAGCCACCCCCGGAGCTCTCCCTCGTCCTGGAGGATCAGATAGTCGTCGCGATCGTCACCGTCCATGTCCGCGAAACGCACCCAGTCACGCGGGTAGCCGTACCCCGCGGAGATCTGTTCGACGTGGTTCCAGCCCGCCGAAGGGCTGGGGGGCGGGGGGACGTCGCACGACCCGGTGTTGCCCGCGACCGGGTTGGCGATGACACGGTCGTGGATCGCACCGCTGATCGCCATGCGGAAGGTGCCGGCCATCCTGTCGTAGCCGGGTTGGTTGGGATGGAGCCGGTCCCGCATGTCGGCGGAGGTGCCGGCGATGACGTCCATGCCGAGGGCCCGGACCCGTCTGCCCTCGGCGGCGAGGGTCAGGGCGATGGTCGGGATCGCCCCGTTGAACCGCTGGATCCGCGCGTTGATCGCCGCGTCCGTCGACGGCACGAGCCGGGAGACCAGCACGGTGGTCTCCGGAGCGAGGTCGGTGATCCTACGGATCAGCCGGGTGAGCCGGGCGGGGGCGGTCCCGCCGTCGTAGTTCTGATTCATGTCGTTGGTGCCGACGTGCAGCGTGACCACGTTGGGCCGCCAGCGGCGGATACTGCATTCGGTGATCCTGTCGATCTGTTCGATCCGCCAGCCGCCATGGCCTTCGTGGTTGGTGTCGGAGATGAGACCCGCGCCCGAGTTCTGAAAACCCACGAAGTCCACCGAGTGGCCGTCTGCCCGCAGTTGGCTCAGCAGTTCGCGCCGGTAACCGACGTATTCTTCGGTGCTGTTGCCGACCCCTCCGTAGCCCACGGTGATCGAGTCGCCCAGCGGCATGACCCGAAGGTTCGTCCTGGCGACACCGGCGCCGGCGCTCACCCTCTCGGCGAGCCGGTTGGAGAAGTCGAGGGCGCCCAGGTCGATATCCCGCCCCAGGTTCTCCATGCCGTTACCGAGAGGCCTCAACCAGCCCGTGAAGCTCCGGCCCCTGTCGACCAGCCACGCGCCCATCTGCCGAAGATGTCCAGGGAGCACGGTGCGGGCCCATACGTTGCCCCCGCCCTCCCAGACGGCTCCTGCTCCGGCGGCCAGCAAGGCGACGCCGAATGCCAAGGCCCAGTCTCCGATGTTGCTGTCTTGGCCCTTGACGATGAGATTCACCGCCTGAGGGATCCAGGCCGCGATGAAATTACCCAGGACCACACATACCACCGCAGCGAACACCGGCGTGACGACGCCGGCGAGAGCCCCCTCGCACAGGATACGAGTCGCCCAGCCCGCGAGGAGGGACGCGCCGATCAGGACGATCTGCTGCCAGTAGCTCAGGTCCGCGGCCTGCGCTCCGACCGGCGTGATCGTGAGCGAAAGATGGGTTTCCGTCACCGACAAGGTGCCGTCGAAGTCATACTCGACGATGAACTGCCCGGCCGGGGGCCGGATCGAATAGAGGGCCCTGTCCTCGTAAATCGAGTCGCTCAGGAGAGGATTGCGGTTGTTGAGCTCCGTCGCCTTGGCCCGGAGCTTGACGAGGTCGGTTCTGTCGGGCAACGGGATGCTGAGCGTGTAGCTGGAGGGCAGCGAGTCGTCGGCGGCCTCGGCCGTCTGCGCCAGGTTCACGACCAGCGACATCGTGACCAGAATCGCCACCACGACCCTGCCCCATCCGCGACCTGGCGGCCGCCGATACCCTTTCCTTTCGCCTCCGGATAAGCCGTCCGCCGGACGGCCTGGGAAATTTCCCCCTGCTGGACTGATTCGATTCATGAGCGTCTCACCTGCTGGACTCAACGTGGACGCTTACGCTTTTGCGGCGTTTCCACATGCGCATGAAATCAGGGCAGAATTTCCATGTTATGGCCGAAAAATGAACAATCGTTCGTGGCCGCGTGTTAGCGTCTCAGGTCGGCTTGTGCCGCCTCACGTCACGTCGAAGGCGTGCGTGCCGGACCCGGCTTCCGGGTCATCCACCAGATGATCGCGGTGATGACGACAAGCCCGGCGCTCGGCACCAGGTTCCCGACCGAACCGACCGTCTCGCCACGACTGCTGAGGGCTCCGCCGAGGTCGAGATGGAGTGTCGTGGCGAGGACGAACGCCGTGGCGTTGTAGACGGCGTGCAGCACGACGGCGACCTCAAGCCCGCCGGTGCGCCAGGTGACGATCGCCAGCGCCGAGAACAGCACGAGATACGAGGTGAGCAGGTAGGGATCGAGCGTGCCGTGGAAGAGCGAGAACAGCACGGTCGTGACGACGATGCCGAGGATCGCCCCGGAGCGGGCGCCTCGGGTCCAGCCGCCGACGACGCGGAACATCAGGCCCCGCAGTCCGTACTCCTCACCGGCCGCCGCCAGCGGGCTGAGCAGCGCGCTGATGACGATGAACGCGACGAGATCGGCGGTCGTCCAGGGGGCCGCCTCGCCGGGCACGAGGAAGAACCCGATGGAGACGACGAGGAGGAGCAGCGGTCCGAAGGCGAGCAGCGAGCGGCCGAGGACGCCGTAGCGGAAACGTCCAGAAACGGAGTGCAGCGAACCTGCGGGCACCCCGTAGAGCAGGCGCTGCAGCAGCATGCTGTAGGGGATGAGCACGGCGAGCGAGAGCGCGCCGGCGGCTTGTCGCAGCGGGGTGAAGCCCGTACGGCCGAGAAGCTGCGCGTCGATGACGGCGGCACCGATCAGGAACAACTGCGCGAAGCCGATGAGCCCGGCGAACAGCAGCACGATCGCAAGGATGCCGCGCGGGATCCGGCGCTTGTCGCCCGCGTAGACGCGGTGGTATTCGACGCCTGCGGGCACGCGAGGCGAGTGTTCAGGCTCGTCGGCTCGTAGGAGCCAGCCCTCGGTGGTGTTCGTCACGGTGTCCTTCCTCATGGTCGGCTCGATGGTCAGCTCGCGAGAGAGTCGAGCCAGTTCGAACGCAGTCGCAGCGCGCGCTCGGTGCTGCCCGCGACCGCTGCGATGCCGGCGGCGATGTTCGCCTCGACCGGGATGTGCACAGGGAGATCGAATGTCCCGAGCGCATCCGCCACGGGCGGAATGTGCGAGATGGTCTCGACGAGTTGCGGCACGGCCACGCAGATCCCGACGAGCACGAGCAGCGTCGAGACGACGCCGACGAGGCGGCTCAGCCCCGGGTGTGTCCGATGCAGGTGAGCGCGTCGCCCCTCGGCGGAAGCGGGATGAGGCGTCAACTGCGCCGCAGTGCCGTCGGCCCGCACGTAGTGGCAGCGTCGTAGGCCGTAGGTGCCGACGACGACCTCGATGTGACCGCCCGGCACGGGGAAGCGGGCCGGCGTCGTCGAGAGCGAAACGAGCGCGCCGTCGCGGTAGAGCCGCGCGCGTACCGCGCCGTCGTCGCGATCACCCAGCTGACGGACGTCGACCGCGTAGGTGGACGCGGTGCCGTCCGGCGCGTGAAGCGTCAGCGTGCGCACCGACCTGCTCAGCAGCTGCCACCAGCGAAAACGCGGCAGCGGCTCGCCGTTGCCAGGACGCACCCGCCACGCCGCGCGACGGTTGCGCCATCCTCCGAACCCCACCCGAGAACCTCCTGCTCTTCGGTCACATCACCACTAGTACGCTGTGCTACTTCATTGAAGCTAGCACACTGTGCTAGAAATGGGGGCAAGGAGGTTCCGACGATGACCGACCGTCCACCGAAACGAGACACCCGCGACAGGATCCTGATCGCCGCGGCGACCATGCTCGGAGAGGACCCGGGTGCCCGGCTGAGCGTCCGGGGAGTCGCCGCGCGAGCAGGCGTCAGCATGGGTTCGCTTCGCCACTTCTTCCCGACGCAGCGGGAGCTCGTCGACACCGTCGTCGCCGGCATCTACGACATCGACATCCCCGACGATCCCATCCTCGACACCGAACGAGCACCGGCGGAACGCCTCGTCGCGTGCCTGCGACAACTGCTCTCGCAGGTCGGCACCGGAGGTCGGGCGCGCGAGTACTGGCGCGCGATCCACGAGACGTACATCGCCTCCGACCCGACGGATGACCAGGTCATTACATACCGTTCGCTGGAGCGACTGGGCCTGCACCGCATCGAGCGCTGGCTGACCGTCCTCGCCGACGAAGGCGCGATCCCGGCGAACGACGTCGAACGATGCGCACGGTTCTTGACAACCGTCCTCAACGGCCTCCTCGTCGAGCGCGCGCTTCCCGCCGCCGCCTCGCGTCTCGAGTTCGAGACCGACACGCTCCGCATGGCCGCCGACGCCGTCATGAGCGGCCGCACCGGGGCCGAGCGGTCCGAGCACTGACGGCGCCCGACCCATCGACACCGGGGACGGCATGCGACGCGGCTTCGATGGCACCGATCATCATCTTCAGGACTGGGTCACCCCGAGTCGGTTGGAGGCTCCGGCGCCGCCAGGGTCCGTGGCCACCCGGCAAGGCGCGGGAGAACGACGCGGGGGCGCCCCCGCCGTCCCCGGTGGAGGAACGACGGGCGGCGCCGAGTCAGTGGGGGAGCGGTCGCCTCACCACTTCGTCATGTCGGGGAGCTGATCAATGGAGATGGTCTTCGGGTTCGCCATCGCCGTCTTCCACAGACCTTGGACGTCCTTGCCGCTGCCGTTCCAGTCGCGCGAGGCCCACACGACGAAGTAAGGCCACGGTGCGTCGGAGGCCGGGTTGAGCGGGCTGAAGGTCTCCGCGATGCCGACGGTCTTGTTGGAGCCGATGGCCTTGAGGGTGGTGTGGTCGTTCCAGCTCTGGAAGTAGTCAGAGGTGACGAGGTCGGTGTAGGCGTCGCCCGGGTACCAGGAGGCCATGGACGTTCCCTGGCCACTGGCCATGCCGTTGAACACCCACAGCACGTTGTCGACGCCTGCCGCCTGGGCGCGCTGGAAGATCAGTCTCCAGAGCTGTTTGTAGGCGTCCTGTCCCTTCTTGGCCCACCACATGTAGTTGTTGTTGCTCTCGTGAAGCGGGCGGAACAGGACGGGGATTCCGGCGTCACCCATTTTCTTGAGCTCCCGTACGACCAGGTCGATGTCCTGGTAGAGCTTGGAGGAGGGATTGCTCAAATCCGGCACGAAATCGCAGGGCGCCGAGTAGTTGCCACCGCGGGGACAGTACCAGTGCCATTGGAAGGCGACGATGCCGTGGCGGGAGTTGTACCAGTTGATGACATTTTGGGTGTCGATGCTGCCCCGGGTGTACTCCATGAAGTCGAAGGCGACCATGGCCGGGTAGCGCCCGGTCAGCGACTTGACCCTGTCGGCGTCGGGGAGGTCGGTCTGGCCGCTGACGAAGGTGTGGGTCTTGAGATAGCAGAGCAGGTTCTCGGCCTTGGAGTTGGCTCCCGTGTCGGCGGGCGACTGGTCGCAGACGGGCTCGGGATCCGGGGGCGGCGGAACACTGTAGACCTCGAACTCGTACAGCGAGTAACCCCAGGCGGTGCCCCGGGCGATGCCGTTCACGCGGACGTAGCGCCCGGTGCCGGAGACGGTGAGACTGTCCACACCGCCGTCACCGGTGGTGGTGCTGTGGATCGTCGTCCAAGTGCCACCGTCGCCGGAAGTCTGGACCTGGTAGCTCTTACCGTAGGCCGCCTCCCAGCGCAGGGTCACGTGTTTGATCGGGTAGGTGGCACCCAGGTCAACCTGGATCCACTGCGGGTCACCGTAGAGGGTGGACCAGCGGGTGCCGGGGTCACCGTCCACGGCCAGGCGGGAGGCGTGGTCGGCACTCTCGTCCGAGGAGGAGGTGGTCGGCCTGTTCAGGGCCAGGTTGCCCGATACGGGCGGATCGACCGTGGGGGTGATCGTCGGCGTCGGGCTCGGGCTGACGGTAGGGGTAACCGTCGGAGTCGGATCGGTGCCGCCTCCGCAGGACGCGCCGTTCAGCGTGAAGGCGCCGGGGGCGGCCGTCGAGCCGTTGTAGGTGACGTTGAAGCCGAAGGCGACCGAGCCGCCGTTCGCGGGGATCGTGGCGTTGTAGCCGAGGTTGGTCGCCGAGACGGCGGCCCCGGACTGGGCGCGGGTGGCGTTCCACATGTCGTTGACGGTCTGGGCTCCGGGAAAGACCCAGGCCAGGGTCCACCCGTTGACGGCGGTGGCGCCGGTGTTGGTGACGGTCACGTTGACGGTGCCACCGGATCCCCAGTCGTTGGCGACCTGGTACCGCACCTGGCAGGTGGGCGCGGCGGCGTTCGCGCTGGGTAGCGCGACCAGCGCGGCCGACAGCAGGGCCGCTGCCGCCGCCAGACTCGTCAGGTATGCCCTGACGCGTCGTCCATGGTGGATCATGGGCTCTCTCCTCGACGTACTTCGCGTGGCAGTTTTGTGATGGTTAACTGAACCGGTTCATTTGTCAACGGCGTGAATACGGCACGTTACGGTCGCTCGCCGACAGCAGGGACCCCCGGAACCTTCACACCGGGATCAGGCCGACGGATTCTCGTCTCACCCCGCTGAGCAGGCGATCACGGAAGTGACGAGTTTTGGCCCCGCACTCCCGGGCGGTCATGACCGGCTTCGCGGAGGGCCTCCACAACCGGATCGGTGTCGTGACCAGGGCCTCGCGTGAACGACGAAGGGGCATCATTACTTAACCGGTTCTGTAGCCGTGATCGACCGCGGTGGAGAGCGAGATGCCGTCGCCGCCGCGGGACGCTCGGACCCGTCGGCGTACCCTTCGGGCGACCGCACGAGCCGCGCCGGCTACGACCGCCGCGCTCCCCGGCTGAAACTTTCACCTCACCCCTGGCTCACCCCGGGCCGGCACGGTGGCTGCGGCGATCATGGTCCGGAACCCGCTCGGCGGGTGTGCGCCATGCGTGGTCCGTCGTCGGCCGGATCAGCCCGGCCACGACCGCTGGGCGACGGCGAACAACGCGAACCGGACGAGGTACGGCCGCCGCGGTGCGGACGCGCAGCCCCTCGGCGAGGCCCTCGCCCAGGGCATCCGGCAGCCTGCCGCCCCGTACCGCCCTTCCGCACGGCCTCATGCGGTGAGAGCCGGAATCAGAAGTCCACGCCATCGCAACGACCAAGATCGCAAAGTCTAGGGCGTAGGTAGCTTTCTCCCGAGGAGGAAGGCCGTCAGGAGCTCACGGTAGAGGTCAGGGCGGCCGTTGGCGATGGAGTGCCCTGCTCCGGGCACGTAGAGGAATGTCGAGTTCGGCAGGATGCGCCGGTATTCGTCGGCGACTTGCCACTTGAGGTAGTCGCACTGGCCGCGCACGATCAGCGTCGGCACGTGGACCTGGCGCAGCTTGGGCCTGGGGTCAGGTACGGTCTCCGAGTCCGCGGAGGTGACCTGGTTGACGTAGAAGCCGGGCTGGTTGGTGTGCGTGGGCGCGGGCGCCGCCCCCGGGCAGCCGGTGGCGTCCTTGACGGAGATGAGCAGTTCGCGGAAGTAGGCGTCCGCCTCGCGGTCGGGCACCATGCTGTGCGCGGCCGCCGGGTTGAGTCCGAGCAGGACGTTCTGGACGAGGAAGCGCAGCGAACCGTCGGGCCCGTCCCCGTTGCCCCAGGGCGAACCCACGCCGTCGGGATAGGCGGGCTTCCAGATCGCTCCCGGCGAGGTCAGCACGGCCCTGGCGACGCGGTCGGGATGGGCCGCCATGTACGCGGCCGCCAGGGTTCCGCCCCAGGACCTGCCGACCAGGATCACCCGCTCGGCGCCGATCGCGCTGCGGACGGCGTCGAGATCGGCGACGTGCCTGGCCACCGTGTAACCGCTGACATCGTCGAGGCGGGTGGAGCGTCCAGCGCCGAGTTGGTCGTAGGCATAGACGTCGAACCCCTCACCGGCCAGTTCCCGCCCGCCCTCCGGAACCCCCTCACCCGGTGTGCCGGGGCCGCCGTGCAGGAAGATCACCGGATACGGCCTGGCCGTACCCCTGGCTGGTTCGCTGACATAGGCCAGGCGGGAGCCGGTGGGCAGGTCCCAGAACCGCACACCCGCCGGAATCACCGGCACCGGTGCGGGAGACGGGAGCATGACGGTGACGGCGGCGATGCCGCAGAGCACGACGGTGACACCCGCGGTATGCGGTGCTTTTCGTGTGACCAGCCACGTGATCGACACGATCGAGGCGGCGGCCGCTCCGGCGAAGACCGGGTATACGGGAACGACCATGGCGACGCCGAAGAAGACCAGCGGCGAGAGGATCAGGGCGAGGACGGCCCCCAGGACGAGCTTCATGGGATCAACGCTAGGAAGGTGGGGGAGCCGGCTCTTCCTTCGTCAGGATGGACCGCTCCCCCGCCGCGCGGCGGGGCGGACCAGGCCCGTCTCGTACGCGACGATGGTGGCCTGAAGGCGGTTGCGTACGCCGAGCTTGCCGAGGATCACCGCGATGTGGTCCTTGACGGTGGCCGGGCTGATGCCGAGCACCGCGCCGATCTCGGCGTTACTCAGGCCGGTGGCGACCTGCTTGAGCACTTCGGTCTCGCGCGGCGTGAGCACACCCGTGCCGCCGTCGTACGGCGGCGGCTCTTGCGCGAATCGGTCGATAAGCCGCCTTGTGATGCCTGGGTCGAGCATGGCGTCTCCGGCCGCGACCACCCGGACCGCGTCGATCACCCGCTCGGGCTCCGCGTCCTTCAGCAGGAACCCGGCGGCGCCGGCACGCAACGCGCCGAAGACGTAGTCGTCCAGCCCGAACGTGGTCAGCACCACCACCCGCGTCCCGGGCACCTCGGCGGTGATGCGCGCCGTGGCCCGCAGGCCGTCGAGGCCGGGCATCCTGACGTCCATCAGCACCACGTCGGGACGCGATCGGAGAGTCGACTCGACCGCCGCCTGTCCGTCGGCCGCCTGACCCACCACGGTCATATCGCGCTCGGCGTCCAGGACGGCTGCTATGCCCGCCCGCACGACCGCCTGATCGTCGGCGACAAGAATAGTGATCATTCGGGCAGCCATACCCGTATCGTGCCATCGGCCATGGTGATCAGTTCTCCCCCGACCGCGTCGGCGAGGTCTCGGAGCCCGGCCGTGGCCCTGCCCTCAATGCTCACGCCACCGTTCAGGTAGGCCACGGTCACCTCGTCGCCGTGCTCGAAGAATCGCTCCGCCGCTCTGAACGCGGCCACCTGAACCGCCGGATCCACCTCGCGGCGCTCACCCGTGAACTTGACGACGGCGCCCTTGCGGGAGGCCAGCGCCGCTACTCCGGCCAGCGTAGGGGCCGGATCTCCCGTCTCGCCCAGCTCTTCGAGCAGGTCTCTGAGTGTGGTGAGTCCCCCCCTGGCCTCGGCCAGCGCGTCGGCGAGCCGGCCCGCGTCCGCCGCCGCCACGACCGCCTCCGCGTGGCGCATCGCCGTACGCCGCAAGCCGCCCGCGATCCTGTCCCGCTCCGTTCGTACGGCCGCCGCCGTCAGCTCACCCGTCGCCGTGCGCGCCCGCGCCTCCCCGGCCGACCGCCGTGCCCGAATCGTCGCGACGGTCGCGCCAAGTGCCCAGGCGGTGACGGCGGGCACGGCGACACCCAGGCCCAGCACCACCCACGCGCCGAGCCGATCGCCCGTGATCCCCGGGCCGGCCGCCAGCGCCAGTCCGCCTACCGCCGCCATGCCCAGGCAGGCGATAAGACCCTTCCCGCTCAGTCCGACGGCGTAGAGCAGCGCCAGTTCCACCCACGAGCACCACAGGAACACATCTCCCGCGGGCGGTACGGTTCGCGTCGCCACCAGCACCGGGTAGATCGACAGCGCCACCGCCAGCGCGAAGCCGGGTGCCCGTCCGCGCCAGCCGAGCGGTAGTGCGTGGAGTGCGCAGAGGGGAAGAAGAAGCAGCAGGTCGACGGGGTCGCTGTCGAGCAGGCTGGTCCCGACCGACAGTCCGACGGCCAACGCCGCCAACGCCCAATCCGCCCCCCGTCTCCCTCGCCACCCGTCCTTCCTCTCCCGACCCCGGGTCGTCATCCGGAAGGACGCCACCACGGCCCACCCGTCACCCTGGGGGCCGGCGGTCAGCGTTCCTCCGCACCCGGCCACGGCCGCCCTGAGCCCGGCCAGCCCCTTTCCCGCCCCGAGGCCGTCCTCCGCCCTGCCGCCTTCCCCTGCCTGGTTGATCACCGTCACCGTCAGGTCTCCGTCTGTGGCGGCGAGCTCCACCCGCACCTGCGCGCCCGGCGCGTATCGGGCGGCGTTGGTCAGCGCCTCCCGCACCACCCGGTACGCGACCGCCGCCACCCTCTCCGGCGCCTCGTCCACCGTCCTGCGGTACACCACCCCGGGCCCGGCCAGCGTGTCGACGTCGGCCAGCCGTGGCACCCCGGGAACGCCGTTCGTGAGCGCGGCCAGCTCCCTCACCACCAGCCGCCCCTCAGCCGCCGCGTGCTCCAGCGCGGACGCCACCAGCCGCGCATCGCCCAGCCGCAGCGCCGAGGCCGCACCGACCACGATGCCGGTGAGCCGATGAGCCGCGGTGTCGTGCAACTCACCGGCCAGCCGAAGCCGCTCCACCGCGGCAGCCGTCGCGGGCACCGCCTCGACCCCCGCCAGAAAAGCGGCGAGCGCGTTCCGCTTGGCGAGGACCCGCCGCCGCCACCGCCCCAGCGCCCACGCCACCGCGGCCAATCCGGCGGCCAGCAACAGGCTCCCGACGACATCGCGGACCCGCCACCCCAGAAAGCCGGAGACCCCACCCGCAATGACGACAAAGGCGAGCGCCACCACCCCGGCCGCCTCCGCGGTGCGCCGTACGGCCGCGCCGTACACGATCAGCACGGCGAGGACGAGCGCAACCCACTGCATGGAGATCAGCAGGGTTCGAGGCGGCGGCGGTAGGGCGAAATCCGGGTGTCCAGGTCCTCGGCCACCAGGACAACCAGCCTGATCACCATGGTCACGACGGCCACAGCCAGGATCCGCCGACTTCTACCGAAACTTACGCCCCCCATCGTGCATGAGTAGCACATCTGACCGCCCGATCCTCGTTCAGCACCATTCTCGGGGTCTGAGGACATCGGAACGGTGACCGGGCAGGTTCGCCGGTCACGGCACCGGGCGTCCCGGGGGCCGGTCCTTGAGGCGCCGAGAGCCCCTGCCCACGGCCGGGCCGCCGTGGCCCGCCTGCAGGCCTTACCGGACCGACCTGACCAGCACCAAGCCGCCCCAACGATCAGAAAGGGACAACCGCGGGTCCATGGAACCCCGTCAACCCGGCACGACAGCCGGGCCATGATGCTGACCCGATCGAAAAATCAACGCTCAGCCGAACCGTTCACCCGACCACGGGAAGATCACGAAAGTTCCAGGCCAGAGCAGGCGAGCTGCTCCTCTGATCAGAAAAGCATCCCCTTGCTGCCGACTTAATGCCAGGGTTAACCTGTGGATGGAGCTGGATGGCAGGTCGTGCTGGTTGCCGAGGTCGCCGACTGGTACGACCGGTTATGCCAGGACGACTGGGACAGCGCCGAGCAGGTCGAAAACGCCATAGACATGCTGGCACAGACCGGGCCGACACTTGGCCGACCACTGGTGGATCGCATCAAGGGAGCCGACAACCATCATCTGAAAGAGTTGCGACCCGATTCGCCGGGCGGTGCTTCTGGTCGCGGGCGACAAGGCCGGCGACTGGGACCATTGGTATGACACGAACGTACCGATGGCGGAGAAGCGGTATGCCGAGCACATAGCGGAGCTGGCTAGCAGGGAGTACGAATGAGCGCGGTCAACTGGGACGAGGTGAAGCAGCGGGCGCGGGAGCGACGTCAGGCTGCGGGACTGCCCGTGCAATCGGATGGTGAGAAGTCCGCCGCGATGGAGCAACTCGCCGCTGAGGTCAGGGCGCACAAGCTCGCGGAGATCAGGCGTGAGCAGGATCTGACTCAACGCGACGTCGCCACCACCATGGGGGTTTCCGGACCGAGAGTCTCGGCCATCGAACACGGGGAGGTCGATCGTGTTGAAGTGGCGACCCTACGCTCCTACGTCGAGGCTCTCGGCGGACGGCTGCGCGTCGTGGCCGACTTCGGTGACGTCGAATACACCGTGGCATAGCCCGTACGACGCCAGAAGCCCTCGACCACCTGGTCGAGGGCTTCCTTGTCCTCGGGAGCGGAGTCAGAAGTCGAACTCGCCTTTCTTGGCGCCGTCGATGAAGGCGTCCCACACGCTCGCACTCACCACGAACGGCGCCCGCTCCGGAGCCTCCGTATCCCGCAGACCCACCCGACCACGGAGCCACCTCAAGACAGTCCCCACCATTGGGGCCACTCTTGGTGGCCTTGCGCCAGGCCGCGATCTTCAGCTCATTGTTCAGGCCCATGGCTTCTCCACCTCTCCGCCGCTGACGGTACGGACGGGAAAGCCCTTGGCGATGACCGAGAGCCTTCCCGCGTTCCGAGATCGGGACTAGAAGTCGAACTCGCCCTTCTTGGCACCGTCGATGAACGCGTCCCAGACACTCGCGCTCACCACGAACGGCGCCCGCTCCGGCGCCTCTGTGTCACGCAGGCCCACCCTGCCCCCCGACAACGGAGCCACCTCCAGGCAGTTCCCTTGGTTTGACGCACTCTTGGTGGCCTTACGCCAGGCCGCGCTCTTCAGCTCATCACTCACGCCCATAGCCTCTCCGCCTCTCTGATCAATTCGATCGAGACATGCCGAGGGCTTGCCTCAGCTCGGATGGTGTCGTATCGGGCACGGACAGCCTCGACATCTTCTGGCCGATTTGCCACATGCCCGCGCGTTACAGACTCGGCATATACCATATCCGGATTTCCTGGAATCTGGGCGATCACGAATCCTCCCGAAGTCCCCGTGGTCGATCCCCGCACCAAGGGAAGAATCTGGATACCGATCCGCGGCCGCTCGGCCATTTCCAGAAGATACTGGAGTTGGTGTTGCATGACCTCTTCTCCACCGATCGGGCGGTGAAGAACTCCTTCGTCGAGGATAACCCAGAGCATAGGCGGCGTAGATCGCAGCAAGATCTTCTGCCGCTCCATGCGAGCCGCGACGGCCTTTTCCACCTGCTTGTCGGTTATACCAGGCTCCCCACGGATAACCGCCCGCGCGTACTCCTCGGTCTGGAGAAGACCGGGCACGACGAGTGGCTCCCAAGCATGCAAAGCGTGCGCTTCCGGTTCGATGTCGAGCCAGTCACGGAACCATCGAGGGCTCGCCGCGTGCGTGATGTGCGTCCAGCAATGGAGGAGCTCTCCGTTCGCCCCCAGAGCGTCATCACAGCGTTGCGCCAGGTTGTTGCCGGGTTTGCGCTCGCCTCTCTCGGTGAAGCTCAGCAGGCTCCTGCTGAACTGGGTCACCTCGGCCAGCTCATTCTGGGTCATTTTCGCCTTTTTTCGATACTTGCGGAGCTCCGCGCCAAAGAGAGCCCACTTTTCGTTTTTGGGGTTGATTTTTGGGTTCTTTGGCATTTCAGCTCCGTCCAGCCGGGGGATTCCACATCGTGGCACAAAAAACACAGCTTTCCACAAACTGTCACGCCAATGTGCCTCGACTTTCGATACCCAAAGTAGTCACTCAGGGGCACCCTGTGAAGAGGTCCGGGAGAGCGGAAAAGCCGCCGGTTCGGCCCTGTCTTGCGCGCGGAGGGCGGCTTCCTGCTGCCATCGAAAAAACACCAGATATGTCCGGATAAGAGGAGTGAAAATGTCCGTCGATTCAGCGGAAAACGCACCTCAGGCGCGGCTCACGCCTCTTCCAGACACACACCTGTCACCGCCGAGTAAGCCTCACCCCGTGAACAGCAGCCACTGCGCGCAAGACGGAAATACCTCGCCCTGTTGCCCCTAATACCCCAAAACAAAGCGGGGCCTGCCACGGCACGACACGCCATGACAAGCCCCTCGACCGGACGTAGGAGGTCCGATCTGATGCATCACCCTAGAGGAAACCCCAGGCCGATCAGGGTCCGTTGGCACGCGGACCGGCCGCCGATGCCGCTCGGTTGCCGCTGGTGCGGTCACCCGCCGTACGCACACGAGGCCGCCAGCCTCCCGCACCGCGCCCACCACCACTGGGAGCAGCCCACCCCCGCTCAAGTACACGCCCGGATGACCGTCCGCCGCCGCCTCAACCTCTCCAGCCACCCACCCGTCTCAACGCCCATCCGCACGATCCCCGGCCCCACACCCCCCGCCGCTCTCCCCGCGCGGTCCGTGGCGGTCTCCCCCGGTCGGCATCGGCGCCCTGAGCAGGCCGGTGCCACGGCCCCCGTGCCGTATCGACGAGGACGTCCGCCGAGCACCCGTACCCCCTCCGGCAAGCACACCCCGTACCGGCAGGGAGCGACGACATGAACGAACGCGTCCCCCAGCCCCGGCAGGGCGGGCGGCATCGGCGGGGAACGGCCATCGAGCAGGTCGACTCCCGAACCTGGGACCCGGCCGAGCGCGCCGCCGCCGAGCAGCTCGACCGGATCGAGCCCGCCTGGACCGTCTGGTACGGCCCCGGCACCCGCCACTTCCACGCCGTCGCCACCTGGCCCGCCCCCCAACCCCTCATCGTGCGAGCCCGCACCACCGACGAGCTACGCGACCTGATGTGCGAGGCCGAGCACACCACACCGCCACCCCGAGGAGGACCCATGCCCCAGACCCCGGACACCCCACCGGCACCGGGCGACCCGCGGACTCCGGGCGACCCGCGCACCGTCTGCTGGGACCTGCCGCACGACCTGCCGATCGTCGGCAAGGCCCGCGCCATGGTGAGCGAGACCCTCACCGTCTGGGCACTGCATCACCTCACCGACGATGCCGTCCTGGTGGCCGGCGAGCTGCTCGCCAACGCGATCCTCCACGGCGAACCCGTGGTCAGACTCTCCCTGCGGGCGAGCCCCGACGAGCTCCAGATCCAGGTCACCGACCGAGGCGCCGGACAGCCGCGCCACCTCACCCTGGACGCCGAGGCCACCCACGGCCGCGGCCTCGCGATCGTCGGCGCCCTCGCCCACGATCACGGCGTCACTCCCCTCCCCGACCGCCCCGGCAAAACCGTCTGGGCCCGCTGGCACCTACCCCCACGCGGTGCCCACCCCACTCCCTGAACCGGGTCTCCTGTCCAGCCGGATAGGAGACCATCGCGCAGGGTCCTACCGTCGAACGCGGCTGACAGCCGCAGTCGTTCAGAAATCTGATCGGGACAAATCCACGAAATGTCGAATCCAGCAAGAGCGTGATGACTTAAGAGCGTCCCTCAGATCATGTCCTGGTTGGCCGCCCACCGCTTGAAACCGCCAGGGCCGAAAGGAAGGCGGTATTCACCCTCGATCAAATGGTCGGCGACCGCTGAGACCAGGTCAACCGTGAGCAGTTCAGATCGAATACTCTCGCAAAGGAGAGCCAGCGTGCCCTGGTGATGCACGTTATGAGTCTTCGCCGCTCGACGTGCCGGACCGTCGTCAATGATCGCCGTAGCACCGTGCGCCTTGGCGTACGCGAGCACACCGGCCTCGCCAAGGTTGCGGTTACCGGATCCGACCAACAACGCGCTGAACGTCGCGAACTCTTCATATTCATCGATGAGTTCGCGCTGCTCTATCCAGGACGCGTTGAGCACGGAATGAAGATACCCGTGTTCGTGAACACCGTTTTGAAGCTCGTGGACCACGGTATCCGGGATCACAGCGGTTCTCTCGCCGACAACCGCACGCAGCACTCCGAGCCAGCTCTGCTTGGCGAAGTGGCTTAACGGGCCGGTATCGAAAACCAGGATGTCAACGTGATCCGACATGGTCAGACGTACTGCCAGATCGCACCTTCGGAACGCCTGGGCAGCGGGGGCAACATGCTCTCGTCCCAGGTGTCGAACAGGAGGTCCAAGGCTCGGTCCGCGGAGATCACCTCGCTACGATACAACCCCAGAACGGCACGCTCGTAATTTCGCGGCAAGCTGGGAGGAACGAGCTCGTCCTTCGCCACCACAAGATCGAAATCTATGATATCCGCACGCGTCGTCCTGATAATTCGGATTTTTCCGGCATCGCCGTGAGTAATGAGGCCGAGTTCGTTGAGCCGTCGGGCGAGTGTCGTCATGTCGACGCGATAAGCGCTGGCAATGCGCACGGCAGCCGTCCGCAGTTCGCCTTCGCTGTCGGCCACAAGGTTCTTCCATTCACGCTCGATGCTCGCCTGCGGTAGCAGCAGAGCACGTGCGAAACGGTCGAAAAAGCTCTCTCGCTGTTCGACGTTCTGTTGCTCGGCGATACGCCAGTCCACCGTGTATTCGTCGGCCACAAGATAGTGACCGAGCTCATGAGCGAGCGCGAGACGCCTTCTGCCCACACGTCGCTGTCCGTTGATGAGCGCTACGCCTCCGCTGCGCAGCAGGACCGTCGCCGCGTCGGCCGTGTCGATACCGAGGTCATATGAGAAGACAAGCAGGCCGATCGAGGCCGCCTTCTCGTCCAAACCGACGATCGGACCGTCGCCTTCCGCACCCAGCAGCGCTCGTGCGTCCGAGGCGAGCTTCTCGGCCTGGGCATTGGTCTCGGGCATCTCCCTGCTCGGAGTGCCGGGCAGGGCGAAGTGCTCCGCCTGTCCGGCGACGAACTCGACTGCCCGGGTGAGCCGCTCGACCATCAGATCGATCTTCGGACTGGGTGCACCCGGCTCCTGCGCGTTGCGGCGGGAGACGATCGCAGCAGGCGCATCCTGGATGAACCACTCGATTCGCATGTCGATCGCGTCAGCCAGCTTGGCCAGCTCCAACGCCGAGATGCGACGGTCTCCCCGTTCGATCTTCGCCAGAGCCGAACGGTCCAGCGGGATCAGGGCGGCCAGCTCGACCTGCGTGAGACCGGCTCGCCCACGTGCCTCAGCGATCCGCCGTCCCAGCGTCTCCGCGTCAACCATCACGTGTTCGATAATAGAACATTGCCTCGGTGTTGCCGAGCGGGACACCCCAGGCTGTCCGCGTCATTTACCAGGGGGACGTCTGCGGAACGCGTCAGGGCGTGATCCGGTAGATGTGGTGGGAGTGTTCGGCGGCGAAGGAGTCGGTGAACCTGCCCTGGGCGTCGACGTGCACCGTCCGGGCGTACCTGTCAACGAGGGTTGAGGATCGGTACGGGGTCGGGCGTCTGGTGCTGGTTCCGCACCAGGTGGGCGTAGTGGCCGCCGTGGTCCATGAGCTGGTGGTGGGTACCGGCCTCGCTGATCTGGCCGCGGTGCAGCACCACGATCAGGTCGGCGTCCCGGATCGTGGACAGCCGGTGGGCGATGACGATCTGCGTCTGTCCGAGCTTGAGCAGGTTGCGGCGGATGCGTTCCTCGGTGACCGCGTCCAGCGCCGCGGTGGGCTCGTCCAGCAGCAGGATGCGGGGGCGGTGGACCAGGGCGCGGGCCAGCGCCAGGCGCTGGCGCTGGCCGCCGGACAGGCGCGTGCCGCCCTCGCCGATGTGGGTGTCATAGCCCTGCGGGAGGCGCGTGATCTCGTCATGCAGTTCGGCCAGGCGGGCGGCGTGCTCGACCGTCTGGTGGTTGACGGAGGTGAAACCCGCGATGTTGGCGGTGATGGTGCCCGCGAACAGGTGCGGCTGCTGGGTGACCACGCCTACTTGCTGCCGCAGCCACTGCCGGTCCAGTTCCTGCAACGGGACGTCGTCGAAGCGGACCTGTCCGGTGGTCGGCTCGGTCAAGCCGATGAGGGTACGGCCCAGGGTGGTCTTGCCCGACCCCGACGCGCCGACGATGGCGACCCGCGCGCCGGCCGGGATGCGCAGGGAGAGGTCGCGGAGCACCGGCGTACGGGCGTCGTAGCCGACTCTGATCTTGGTGACGGTGATGCTGCCGCTCAGCCCGCCGTCCGGACGGACGCCACCGGTGCGCTCCTGCGGCGTGCCCATCAGGTCGGCGATGCGGCCAAGGTGCGCCGCGGCCAGTTGCAGCTGGTAGACGATGCCCAGGAGCGACGCGAGCGGCGCGGTCGCGGCGACGGCGAGGGACACCAGGGCGAGCCGGTCGCCCAGCGTCCCGGTGGTCGAGGCGAACACGGTCACCAGCAGGCCCAGGTGGAGTGCGATCTGCAGGGTGGTGGTGACGGTCTGGACCGTGGCCACGTGCCGATCCCGGGCCGCCCCGGTGGTCAGCTCCTCCTCGTGATGGGTGCGCCAGCGGGCCGCGGCGGCCGCCTCCCCGCCGGACGCCTTGATCGCTTCGACGCCCGCCAGGCTGTCGACCATGGTGGCCTGGGTGACGGCGTTGGTGTGCAGGGCGGCGAAGGCCAGATGCATGCCGCGGCGGGCGGTGACCAGCACCACGCCGGCCTGCAGCACCGCCGCCACGATCGCCACCAGCCCGAGCCCGGGGGCGGCGATGACGAGCAGGGTCAGGTACGTCACCGCGGTGGCCAGGTCGAACAGGAAGGCCAGCGACTGCTCGGTGAGCAGGTCGCGCAGCATGGCCACCCCGCTGAGCCGGCTCAGCAGGTCGCCGCTGGAGTGACGCTGGAAGAAGCGGTACGGCAGCGCCAGGGTGTGGCCGACGAGCGCGCGCATCCCCTCGGCCACGACCGAGGTCTGTAGCCGGATCAGCACCCGGGCACGAGCCCAGGCGGTCAGCCCGTACACGAGCACGACGCACAGCGCGGCGGCCGCCAGCGTCGTCACGTCCATCGTCACCGGCCGGTCCACCACGAGTTTGGTGAACAACGGCACCGCCAGCCCGAGCAGTTGCACGGTCAGCGAGGCCGCCAGCACCGCGGCGATCAGCTTCCGGTCGGCCAGCGCGGGTGCCAGGAGCGGGCGCAGCACGCGCCAGGGCCGGGGCCGGGCGGCGGGGGTGAGCCCGGCGGGGGCGTCGGCCAGCAGGACCTTGCCGCAGTACCCGTCCTGGAACTGCTGTCGCGACAGTCGCCGCCGTCCCCGTGCCGGATCGACCACGGTGGCGCCGCGCGAATCGACATGTTCGACGACGACGAAGTGGTTGTTCTCCCACACGGCGACGAACGGTGCGGGCAGCGCGTCGGTGGTGTCGATCGGGGCGCGGCAGGCCCGTAACCGCAGCCCGAAGTGGGTCCCGGCCTGGATCATCTCTCGCAGGCTCACCCCGTCCACGCCCTCGGTCAGGTGCTCGCGCACCTCCGCCAGGCCGGTGCGGCGGCCCAGCGCGCTGAGCACCATGGCCAGGCACGCGGCGCCGCAGTCGCTGCGGGCCAGCTGCATCCGCAGCGGCACGCGGCGTTTCACCGCCGCACCTCCTTGATCTGGCGGACCGGCTGGAACCGCCTGACTTTCCTCACCGTCACATCCGCCCGATCGTGCTCAAAGCCAGAACCAACGGATCTCCGCCGTGCGCCGCTGCTCGTCCAGCCACGCCTGGAAGGCCGCGTCCCGCGCGGCTTCCACCACCTCCCGCGCGTCGGGGTCGGGCGGAAGGACCTCGTAGACGGCCCCGGCCAGATACCCGCCCTCATGCGGAACCGGTCCGGCCACCGCCCCCTCGGCCACCGCCCGCAGGGGCTCGGGCAACCGCGGGGTGAGCGCGGTGGCGGCGTGCATCCGCAGTCTGTGCCCGGACGGCCCGGCCGGGCGTTCGAGTGCGGCCAGGGATCGGAGGGGGAACTCCTTCGCCGGGCCCTCCAACAGGGCACCGAGCTCATCGGCGTCGGGCCCGGTCACCCACACCGCGCGCCGCGCGGTGAAGTCCTCCGGGTGTTCGGCCAGGTGGCGGCGGGCGGGTTCTCCGGCGAAACGGTCGCGGATGCGGGCGATGAGCGCCTGGGTACGGGCGTAGGTCTGGAACACCTCCGGCGACATGCCGGCCTCGGCCAGCCACTCCAGCGTCTGCGTCCGGCCGGTGAGCCCTCGGCGCCGGCGGAACTCGTCGGAGGCCGCCTGGATCTCGGCCGGGGTCGGCACCTGGTGTGCCTTCTCCAACTCGTTGAGCAGGATGCGGTGGTCCACGAGCCGCTCGTGAAGCTGCTGGTCGCGTACGCCCAGGGCACGGATGGTGGACAGCGCCGCCGCGATCGACAGCCCGGTCCCGTCGACGCTGAGGATGTTGGCCGCCGCCCAGTGGGTGGAGTGGTCCACCAGCCATGGGATGCCGTCGTCCACCTCGGTCGAGAGCGCGACGGTGCCGCCTTCGGGATGGTCCAGGAGCAGGTCGTAACCGACCCGGGTCGTCCCATGCGGCTCGTCGACGGCCAGTTGGGCGCGCAGGTACGGCCGCGCGGCGGCCCAGTCGCGCACGCGCCGCCGCGCCTCGCCCACCGCGTCTCGCGCGGTCGGCAACCCCCGCAGGAGCGTGACCGCCTCGGCGAGGTCGTCGGCGAAGGCGGCAGGAGCGTCGGCGAACGTGGTGGCAGCGGCTGCCGGGCCAAGTGTGCTCTGGTCAGTGGGCATCGGCGGAATCCTTCAGATCGGGGCGAGCAGTGGCGACCACATCGGGACGGGCGTCGGCCGCGCCGGCCGGATCGGCGACAACGGCCGCCGAGACACAGGCGGCGGCGAGCCAGTCGGCGATGGCGTCGCTGATGGGCATGCCGGTGCGCAGCTCGACGAAGGCCCATTGGCCGTTGACGTTGAGTTCCAGGAAGACGTACCGGCCGTCCGGAGTCACGATGAAGTCCAGCGCGCCGAAGCTCAAACCCAGCCCGGCCACCAGGCGGACACAGCGGTCACCGATGTCCCGCGGCAGGTCGTAGGCCGCATAGCCCACCTTGGCGTCGTGGTAGTGCCGCCAGTCCACGGTGGTCATCCGCGAGGCCTGGGAGTCGATGCGGGCCGCGAACACCTGCTCGCCCACCACGGTCACCCGCAGCTCGTACGCCTTGGGCACGTTCGGCTGCAGTATCGCCGGACCATGCCGGAGCCGGTGCCGCCCGGTCAGCCGCCGTCTGGGCACCGTCGCGGTGTACAGGTGACCGTTCTCCCCGTCCAGTGCGAACGGGCGGAACTCGAGCGTCTTGGTGATCATCCGACCGCCGGTCCGGTTCCACACCGGCACCAGGACCTCCGGGTCGTTGGTCACCACCGTGTCGACCACGGTCAACCCGAGCTCAGTGGCCCGGCGCAGATGCAACAGCTTGTTGTCGATGGCCGCGGCGTGCTGCGGCAACGCGGGCATCCACCGGGCGCCGACCATGAGGTCGTACGCGCCGGAGAGCGCGACCTTGGCCGTGTGCTCGGCGAAGGCACGCTGTGACGGTTCCGGCACCTCAAGCGCGGATGGCCGGTCGGGGCGCCGGTCCCATACCGCGCGCACCTTCGACAGATCGTACGTCTCGCCCCGATAAGTCAGCGTTTGACACCAGTGGCCATCGAGACAGCCGGCGGTGAGGGTGGAGGCCCCGGGGTAGTCGGCCTCGTCCCACCACAGCAGCGGCACGCCGCGCTCCTGCAGTTTGGGCAGCACGGCGTGCACCGAATCGTCGCGGTGGCTGCTGATGATCAATAACACGGGTCGTATGGTCCCTTACTGTCGCAACAGCGGGGAGCCGGATGAGAGCTCCCCGCTGTTCACCAAACCTCGGTCATCGCGGTCGGCTTATCGCTTCCAGCAGTCGCCAGCCTGGCTGGCAGTGCACACATAACCGCTCCAGTCCGGCTCCATGCCCGCGACCACCTCCAGCTCCTCGCCCTCAAGCGGGGAGACACCGGCGGGAAGATCATCGATTCTCAGCATGTCGTTCACCTCCTTCGGGCTTCACAGGGCCGCGCTCAGCGGCCCTGTGGGCGATGGTGGCGATCATGGCTTGTGATCCACCGCAACCGTGGTTGGAAGTGACTGCAAAGCACGGGCCGGCGCCCCCGCGCCGAGGAGCCGATCGCGGCCCGCGCGGAGTGCCACCGGACATTCATGATCGATGTCATCGGCAGGCCGGCCCTGGACCGCATCGGCGCGGGTGGCGGGCGGTCCGTCGCGGCGCTGGTCGATTCGGTGCTCGCGGCCGCCGACGGGCAGAGCACGGCAGGACGGTCGTCCGCCGAGCGGTGACCGGGCCGTCGTGGCGACTCGCCGTCCCGCGTGCTCCATGAACGTCGTCACAGGACAGGTGTCACGGGGTGATCCGGTAGATGTGGTGGGAGTACTCGGCGGCGAAGGAGTCGGTGAACCGGCCCTGGGCGTCGACGGGGAGCGTCCGGTTCTCGAAGAGGACCTCGGCGCGCGTGGCGCGCATCCCGCGTGGCAGGGTGAACGTCCGCCTGCCGGGGGCCGTGTTCGCGCTGGGCATCGCGAAGACGTAGTACGAGCCCTGGTGGTGTTTCAGCATGGTGTCGAGGCCGGTGCCGAAGCGGTGCGCGTACGACTGGGTGTTCAGCACCGGGGCCAGTCGCCCGATGCGACGGTTGACCTCGGTCACCGCGGGCCTCACCTTCTTCCCGCAGCCCTCGCGCAGGACGTGCTGGGAGTGACACGGCCCGCCGAAGTTGTGGTTGAAGTAGATGATGCCCCGGGCCTCGTGGATCAGCGCGCTCATGACCGCGCCCGTCACCTGCTGCGGCTGGATGGCCCGGGTGTCGTTCTCGGCGGGCCAGCCGACCTCGACGAAGCCGTAGATCGGCTGGCGGCGTCCGTCCAGCGCGTCCAGCTCGCGCTGGCGGTCGAGGACGGCGCCGTAGTTGGCGGCCCTGCGGCAGCGGGAGGCCGGCAGGGACAGGAAGTTCTGCCCGTCCAGGCAGACGCTCGCGCTGGTGTACCAGTAGATGTCGGACGAGACGACGTCGGTGAAGCGGTTGACGAACGTGGCGGCGTCCGTGTCCCTCTCCCACATCATCACGCCCTTGCCGTAGTTGGCGTAGTGCAGCCTGCCGTCGCCCTTGGGGACCTTCTCCTTGCGGGTGCGCAGCACGGTGAAACCGCACCCCTTGTCCTCGGGGACGCACAGGGGGCCCTCGCCGGGGTGGTTGCCGGTCCACCCCGCGTCCCCGGCCTTCGCCCACATGTCGACCTCGTCGTTGAGCAGCCAGCCCACCGTCTCCTTGCCGTGGCCGGGCAGCGGGACGCTCGTCAGCGCCGACATGCCGTTCTTCCGCACCAGCGCCATGTCGCTGGTCTCGGTCAGCTCCACGTAGGTGTTGATCCCGGCGGCCCGGTCCTTGTTCGCGTCGTCCTGGGTGATCACGGACTCGAACCAGACGCCCACCGGGAAGAACCACGGGTTCGTCCAGCCCGCCGCCGCCGGCGCGGCGAACCGCCCGTAGTAGGCGGGGCCCCCCTCCCACGGCACCCGCGCGGCCGTCGGGGGCGGACCCGCGGCCGACCACGCGGCGGCCGTTTCCGAGAGGGCGCCCGCCGCCCGATCCCGGCTTCCCGGTACGTCGATCCAGGAGATCCCGAGCACCGCCACCGACACCGAGACGGCTCCGGCCCCGACCAGCATCGGCAACGACCGCCTGGCCCGGCGTCCCGTCGTGCGCACGCGGCCGGTCGTCCCACCGCGGTCGGTCGTCTCACCGTGGTCGGTCGTCCGCCCGTGCTCTTCGGATCTCATGGTCTCGTCCTCCTCAACGCGGACCCGGTGACAGCTCCGCGAGCGCCATCAGCTGTGCGGCACGCGACGACCAGGAGGCACCGAGCACGGACCCCCGTATGGTGTCCGCGGGCTGCAGGCCCCCGTCGCGCAACGTCGCACGAACAGCGTCGAGGAAGAGGTCTGCGTCGGTGGCGATCCGCACGCGATCGGCATAGCCGGCGAGCTCCTGGAAATCGGTGCTCACCACCGGAAGGCCCAGCGCGAGGTACTCCTTGAGCTTGATCGGGTTCGAGTGCCTGATCCACGGGTTGTCCAGCCACGGCATGATCGCGACGTCGAATCCCGATCCGTACGCGGGGATCTGCTCGTACGGCCTGAATCCGAGCCAGTGCACGTTCGGATGGCGGGTGAGCCGTTCCATCGGGACGGTCGCGTCGCCGATCAGGACCAGCGAGACGCCGGGGAGCTCGACGGCGATCCGTTCGAGCAGGTCGAAGTCGACGAGATAGTCGTCCAGCGCGCCGAAGAACCCCACCCTCGGCCCGGGGATCGCGCGGAGGTCGGCGGGCTGCTCGCTCTCCGGGCGCCGCCGGAAGTGGTCGGTGTCCACGCCGTGGTCGAGGAAGTGCGCGCGGTCCCCGGTCATGCCGCTCTCCTCGCCCATCAGCGCGGTGCTGACGTAGACCACGTGGTCGGAGCGCTCCAGCAGGCCGCGTTCCAGCGCCTCGATGGTCGGCCGGTCGGACTCGGGGAACGACGAGTGCCGGTCGGAGCGGTTGAACACCAGCGCCCGCCTGCGCATCGGCCGCACCACGTCCCACGCCGTGGGGATGGTCACCATGATCACGGGTTGGCGCAGTCCCAGGGCCCGCGAGACGGCCAGCACCTGGGCCCTGACCAGCAGCGCGTTCACCCGCCTGGCCAGCGGCGACCCGTAGAAGGGCAGCGGCAGCGGGGACATCACGTAGAAGCCGGGCAGCTCCCGCAGCGGCCTCCTGACGAGCATCGCGACGCTGCGCAGCTTGCGCCCGACGCGCCGCAGCACCTGCGTGGACCTGCCCGGCATCGGCATGCGCATCCCGATGCTGTTGACCACGAGGACCTTCCGGTGCGCGGCGACCGAGCGCATGAGCTGGAAGTCCGAGTGCGCCCGGTTGTGGTACCACCAGTCCTGCGCCGAGAAGCAGACGTAGCCGGGAGAGGCCGTCGTGTGAACGGGGTTGTCCGCCGTCCGAAGAACCCCGTCCGTACGAGCAGGGTCCGTACGAGCAGGGGAGGCCGTCCCGTGGGCCGGGGAGGGCGTTCCTTGGGCCGGGGAGGGCGTCGGGGGCCGAGGGGAAGAGGTCCCCTCCTCGCCGGGCAGGAGGGGCCACTCTCGCAGGGGGACCAGCCGGCGCAGGGCGGCCCGGTGCCGCGCCCCGCCCGCCCGGCCCCTGGTGACCGCGCGGACCAGCTCGTTGAGCCCGACGGCCAGCCGCATCAGCTGCCCGCGCGGGCGGCCGTACCGCTCCCGGTGCATCCGGACCCGGTTCGCCGCCGACAGCGCCCACAGCCTGCTCGACGTGGACTGCTCGCCACCGAGGTGAACGGCCACGGCACGGGGCTCGTACCGGACGGCGAACCCCGCCTCACCCGCCCTGAGCATGTACTCGGTCTCCTCCGAGTACAGGAAGTAGCGCTCGTCGAGGGGGTCCAGGGCGTCCAGGCAGGCGCGGGAGATCAGCCAGGCCGCACCGGCCACCCAGTCGACCACCTGCGGCCTGTCGTAGGCGGCCGGGTCCACGACCAGCTCGCCGAGCGCCGGAACCCGCCCGGCCCTGTGCCCGCCCAGCAGCGCCTCCCCGAGCGCCCTCGGCACGGTGGGCCGCCTGCGCATGGACAGGTGGAGCGTTCCCGTCTCACCGGTGAGGCGGGGCGCGGCGATCCCGGTCCCCGGCAGGGCGAGCGCCTGCCGGAGCAGGAGCACCGAGCCGGGGGCGAGCCGGATGTCGGGGTTCAGCACCAGTACGTCGCAGCCGTCCGCGGCGGCGATGCCCGCGTTCACTCCGGCGGCGAAACCGGCGTTGCGCCCGGTCTGGATCACCTCGGCCCCGGGCGCGACCTCGCGCACCCGCTCGACGGTGTCGTCGGGCGAGGCGTTGTCCACCACCACGACCCGTGCCGGACCGGCACCGGCCAGGGCCGCGTCGAGCGAGCGCAGGCAGCCCTCGACGACCTTGCCACTCGAATACGTGACGATCACTATGGCCAGCGGAGGCCGGTCTGGAACAGCCATGTCGGAGCCGTTTCTCGTGAGAGAGGACCGTGGTGGGAGGGCGATCGCGCCGGAGGATCCGGAGGGCGGGGAGTCAGCGGTCGCGTGGAGCGCCTCGGACGCGGGATCGGGGGTCATGCGCGGCGCCTCGATGTCAGGCGGACGCGCAGGGCGCCCGCGAGCAGGGCGACCGCGAACGGGGCGTCGTCGCGCAGGTAGCGGCGGGCCAGGCGGCGCGGCTCCAGGGCGAGCCGGTACAGCCACTCCGCTCCCACCCGCTGGACCGGCCCCGGGGCACGGCTGAACCGTCCGGCCGCCATCGGGATCCCGGCTCCGCAGCCGAGGTACCAGGCGTCGGGCAGCTCCGCCCTGAGGGCCTCGATGACCCTTTCCTGCTTGGGGAAGCCCAGCCCGACGAGGACGAGGTCCGGGGCGGCGGCGACCACCCCCTCGACCACCTCGCGCATCCCGTCCGGCGTCCTCTCGAACCCGAAGGGGGGCGAGCAGGTGCCCGCCACGCGCAGTCCCGGGCAGCGTCCGGCGAGGACCCGCGCCGCGTCCTCCGGGACGCCGGGCTCCCCGCCGAGCAGGTAGACCGAGCGGTTCTCGCCCGCGGCCCGCATGGCCAGGGAGTGCACGAGCGAGGCGCCGGTGATCCTGCAGGGAACCGCCGCTCCGGCGAGCCTCGACGCCCAGACCACCGGCATGCCGTCGGCGACCACGATCTCGGAACGGGTGACGAGGTCCGCCAGGGCGGGGTCACGTGTGGCGGCGCGGACGATGTCGACGTTCGCGGTGACGATCGCGCCGCCGCGTCCCCGCCGCCACTCGGCCGCCACATGGTCGAGAAGCTCCGCCTCGCCGACCGCCATGACCTCGACGGCCCCGACCCGGACACGTGCGAATCCCGCCCCGGACCTCTCGGGGGTACGCCGATCTCTACCGTTTCCCGGTTCTTCGTGGCCGGAAGGTTCGGAAGCCGGAAAGATGGGCTCATGAGAGTCGAACGCGGCGAGATCGACGATGTCCTGCTCTTCGTTCCCACCCAGCACCGGGACGATCGCGGGCTGTTCACCCGCACCTTCGACGCGGCGCTCGCCGCCGCCCACGGGCTGCGGCCCGAGGCGTTCGTCCAGGACAGCCAGTCGCGGTCCCGGCTGGGGACGATCAGGGCCCTGCACGGCCGGGGCGGCCGGGGGGAGGCCAAGCTCGTCCGGTGCGCCCGCGGGGCCGTGCACGACGTGCTCGTCGACGCCCGGCCGGGCTCGCCGACCTTCGGCCGCCAGATGTCGGTGATTCTCGACGATGAGACGTTCGTCCACCTCTACGTTCCTCCTGGCTTGTTGCACGGCTATCAGGCACTGACCGACCAGGCCGACGTCTGCTACCGGATCGACCGGGAGCACGATCCCGCCGAGGACCTCGCCGTCCGCTACGACGACCCCGATCTCGGCATCCGGTGGCCGCTGCCGGTCACCGCGATCAGCGAGCGGGACCTGGCCGCGGGCTCCTGGGCGGATCTGCGCGCCCGGCTGGCCGGGTGACCTTCCCGACGGTCTCGACGGCCTTCGCGTCGGCCTTCTCATCGGTCTCCTCCCCGGACCTCCCGGACTCACCGAACTCCCTGGATGCACCGAACTCCCTGGACGCACCGGACTCCCCGTCGGGCCTCTCCGGCGGCCGGACGGCCTGAGCCCTCGGCTGCCGGGTGGCGCGCAGCAGCGAGCCGGCGGCTCCGATGATCAGGAACGACAGGCCCGTCACGGTCGCGAACGAGCGCAGGTCGAACGTGGCCGCCCCGACCAGGGGGACGACCAGGCACGCGGCCAGGGTGAGCCCCAGATCCCGTACGTCGGGGTCGGGGCTGAGGCGGCGGACGCGCAACGCCGCCCAGATGCCGGTCAGGAAGATCCCGGAGAAGGTGGCCATGCCGATGACCCCGGTCTCCACCAGCGACAGGATGTACTGGTTGTCGAAGATCAGATGCTTGGGCGCGTACCAGGTGCCCAGTCCCCTGCCGACCCAGAAGTGGTTCCCGATCTCGGTGGCCGCCACCGCGTAGTCGTGGGTCCTGTACTGGATGCTCGAATCGCTGGACAGGCTGGTGAACAGCCCCAGGAAGACGCTCATCAGGCCGGGTACGGCCACCTTCATCCCCACCAGGAAGCCCGCGCCGCCGATCGCCGCCCACATCCTCCTGCGCGCGGGCCACCCGGCGACCAGCACCACGCTGACGACGCCGAGCCCGAGGACCGCCGACCGCGACACGGAGAACATCAGCCCGGTACCGATCAGCGCGCAGCAGGCCCACCACCGCAGGGAGGGCTCCCCCCTGTCGCGGGCGCCGAACGCGTAGTGCAGCGCGAGAGGAATGATCATCGCGCAGACGACGCCGAGCTCGATGGGATGTCCCGTGGTGGCCGCGACCCGGCGCAGGGTGTTGCGTTCGAGGATCGCCGGCAGCTCCGAGGTGAACCGGAAACCGGGGAAGGCCAGATACTTCGTCAGGTCGAATTCGAGCACGAACTGGAGCGCCGCGATGACCCCGACGGCCGCGCCGGAGACCACGAGACACCTCAGGACGAAGTCCAGCCGCTCCCGGCCCCGGATGCCGTCGCACGCGCCGAGGCCGATGCCCACCAGCGCCACGACGAGGACGATGCTGTGGTCGGCCATGTCGAGCTCGTCGGGCGGCAGGTAGGCGGCGCTGGAGTACCCGTAGGTGGCCAGCATCGCCGCGGTGTACACGAACAGCGAGGTGCGTACGGGGTTGGAGCCCTTGGCCGCGCCGAGCGTGGTGGTGAGCTGCGCGCAGAACCACCACAGCGCGGCGAAGAGACCGACCGCGTCGGCGGGCGTGAGCGAGAAGGGCAGGCCGCGGAAGACCAGCCGCGCCGGAGACAGCATCAGGACCACCGCGAACGCGGCGGCGAGGGTGGCCCCGTCGGCACTGCGCAGACCGGGGCGGTCCAGGGAGGCGACGGCCGCGGAAGCCGGGGCGGGGGCGGGGGTGGGGGCCGGGATCGTGCGGGCCACGGAAATCCTCACCACCTCAGGAGGGACGGTTCGGCGGGTAGCCCGGACGCCGCCACGGGCACCCTGCGCCTCCGCCTCCGGGCGTCCAGGAAGCTCTCCAGGGAGAACACCGCGGCGAGACTGGCGAGCACCCCGAGGAGCAGTGCGGCGGCGGCCCCGCGCGTCTTCCCCCCGGTCTGGGGTCGCGGCTCCGTCGGCGACACCATCTCGTTCATCGTGATGTAGGTCGCCAGGGGCGCGTTGAGCTGCCTCTGCCGACCGGCCAGCTCGATCCTCGCGCGGTCCCTGACCCGCGTCACGATGTCCCGCGCACCCTCCGGCGACATGCTCGTGCCCTCGATGTACACGAACGGCCCGCCGTCCAGCGCCTCCGGGTTGGTGCTGCCGTTGGTGGCCGTGAAGGTCGTGTCACCCTCGGGCCGTACGCCGAGCGCCTCCGCCGTCTCCGGTGCGCTGATCACCTGGATGAGGATCGAGGCGGACATGCTCAGGCCCCAGTCGAAGTTCAGCAGCGGGTTGGTCAGCCCGTTGGGACGCTCGGGGTCGCTCGGCAGGCTCCCCCCGGTGGGCGGGACGGTCAGTACGAGCACCGCGTTCGAGACGTAGAGGGTGGGGATCGACGAGTAGACGCCCAGCGCGGCGCCGATGGACAGCAGGAACGCCGGCAGGGCGATGTACCAGCGCCGTAACACGATGAGTACGGTCCCCCAGAAGTCCACGCGCTTCCTCTCGTCTTCCTGTCGCGGTCGCCTGCTTGTCGCCGTCTACTTGTCGTCGTCCACTTGTCGCCCTCGTCCGGGTGTCGCCGAGGGCGCCGGGGACATCGCCTCCACCGGATACACGGTGATCGGCGGCTCGGGGACGCTCCTGCCGTCACGGCCTCCACGCCCCCTGCCGCCCCTGTCGGTCGCGGGTTCCCCGCCTTCCTCGCCGTCCTCGTGCTCGCGGCCCTTTTCTGGAAGGTCATCGGGACGCGCCTCTTCGGAACGGCCTGCCGGGGGCGGGACCGCCTCCGGGGCCGGGGCGGCGTCCGTGACCGGCCTGGGCTCACCGGGCCGCCCGCCACCGGACCTCCGCCGGAACACCCTCCGGCGCTCCACGGCGTACACCGCGCCGAGACCGAACAGGACGACGGCGAACGCCGCCCCGCCCGCGGCCTGCCACGTACCGCTCCGGTCCATCACGGGATAGGCGGCGGGCACCACCTCGACGAACCCGATGAAGGTGGAGCGGGGGGCGCCGAGCACCTCCTGCCTGCGGACCAGCTCGGTCCTGAGCCGGAACTGGGTCCTGGCCATGACGGTGCGGGTGACCTCGGCGGAGTCGCTCTCCACCTCCAGGTACACGAACGGGCCGTTCATGAGGATGCCGAGCATGTTGGGGTTGGTGCGCCCGTCGTTGATCGTGACCGTGACGGGGCCGTCCTTCACGATGCCCAGTTCCGTGGCGACCGCCTCGGTGTTCATGGACAGGATGAGGATGCCGGCCGTGGTCCTGAGGCCGTCGCTGAACTGCAGCAGCGGGTTGCTCCGCCCCGGCGGCTTGGCCGGGTCCGTCGTACCTCCCGCGGGGGGCGTCGTCAGCACCATGGAGGCGCTCGACACGTAGCGCGGGGGCACCACGGAGAAGACGACCACGGCGGCGAGGAGTGCCAGGCCGGCCAGCGGAAACCCGACCCGCTTCCTTCTGGCGAGGTCGAGGAGGGTCTTCCAGAACTCCACTACGTCGTCCCCGCTCCCCCGAGCGCGCCGGACGCCCAGGACACGATGCGTATTGGTCGCAGCACACGAACTCCTTGTTGTCACTACGGGCGTCGCCACGGACGTCACATGGCGTCACCTCGGCGTGGCGGTGGCCGGGTGTCCGGCCGCCCAACCGACCCTGGTCAGGGCCTCCGCCTCGTACTCCAGCGCCAGTTCCTCCGGCATCGGGTCGAGGTCGGAGGAGCGGACGAAGTCACGCAGGGTGGTACCGGTGCACTCCGCGTCCACGTTGCGGGCGCCACGGCGGGTGCGTACGTCGTCGATGTGCACCGTGCGGAAGTCGATGCTGAAGCGGGTCCTGCCCGAGGTGTTGGGCACCGTGGAGTGCAGCTGGGCGCCGGAGAACACCATGACGCCCCCCGGCTCCGGCACCACCCGCACCTGCGGGTCGAGCACGACCTCCTCCTCGGGGCGGGGCTGCTCCCTGGTGTCGCCGCGCACGTGCCGGGCTGCGGTGAGCCGGCTCGTCCTGTTCCACTCCGCGTAGTCGTAGCGGGCGCTGCCGTTGCGCACCGGGCTGCCGAAGTACTGGGGATGGAAGGCCATCACGTTCTCCGGGACCACCTCGTAGACGGGGATCCACCAGTTGAGCTGGCTGAACGGGGCCGAGTACCAGCAGTCGCGGTGGGGGTGGAAGGCGTAGGAGATGCCGGAGGTGAGGTAGTCGTGGGAGGTGGAGGTGCGCAGCCGGGGCACGTCGAAATAGGTGCGGTCCAGGTCGCAGCCCAGTTCCTTGAGCACCGCGGGCAGCAGTTCCTTGCACCGGGGGTGATGGATGAACCGGGGCTTGAGCCCGGCGAGCAGGTCGGCGAACTCCTCGACCGGCATGTCGAACTGGGCGGTCTCCGGATCGCGCTCGCCGAACGCCTCGGCGATCAGCTCCCTGGCGAAGGCCGCCAGCAGGGTGGAGGCGGGCGTCGCCGAGTAGACGAAGACCTGCCCTTGATAGAGCTGCTCCCTGCGCGTGTCGTCGTCCACCACGCTGTTGGAGAAGACGGTGGTCACGGGGTTCTCCTTTCTGGAGTCACTGGTCTGGTCTGGAATCACCGGTCTGGGATCACCGGGGTGGAATCACCGGTCCGGGGTCACCGGGGCGGACGGCATCTCTCACCGCCCGCCGGGGACGAGCCCGGAGGCGATCAGGGCGAGCCTGCGGCCCCGGCGGGCCGCGGTGAGCCGCTGGCGGCGCGCGTACATGCCGAGGACGGCCGCGCGGGCGCGGCGACGCTGGTCGGGGGTGAGGTCGGCCTGCCGCAGCCAGCGGAACAGCTCCGCGCACTGCAGGACGCCGGCGCAGCGGGCCCGCCAGGGCGGCACGTCGAGGCGGCGGGCGATCGCGGACAGGGTGTCGTGCTTCCAGTTGCGGTGGGCGAGGACCTCGGGGACGTGTCCCCACGGCCCGGCCAGCGCGAGCTTCGCCGCGAACACCTCGTCCTCGCGCAGCATGTTGCGCCGGGGGATCGCCGCCAGGGGGTCGCGCCGCAGCGTGCCGTACAGCGGGTCGATGAGCAGGTGGCTCTCGTTGAGCAGCCGCAGCATCTCGGCGAACCGCTCGACCGGGTCGTCCGAGGACAGCCCGGAGCCGTCGAGGGGAGCGGTGGTGACGGTTCCGTCGGGTCCGGTGTAGGCGACCTGCGTGGTGACCAGGACGAGCCGGTCGTCCTCCGCGAACGCCTGGAGGGACCGGGAGACGCACGCGGGCTCCAGCCGGTCGTCGTCGCCGACCCAGCGGAAGAACGTGCCCGCGACCAGCTCGGTCGTACGAACGAAGTTGTCGAACAGGCCCACGTTCTCGGGGTGCCTGCGGTAGACGATCCGGCGGTCGGTCGCGGCCAGGTCGCGGCAGATCTCCTCGGTGCCGTCCGTGGACGCGTTGTCGGAGATCACCAGCTGGAGGCGCTCGTGGTCCTGGCCGAGCACCGAACGGACCGCGCCCTCGATCCGCCCGGCCCCGTTGCGCACGGGAAGCACGATGGACACCAGCGTGTCGGAGTTCTCCATCCGGTCTCTCCTCTCGTGAATCTCGTGAATCTCGTGGGCTTGCAGGTCTTGCAGGTCTCGTAGGTCTTGCGGGGCTTGCGGGGCTCGTGGATCTCGCAGGTTTCGCGGAGCCGTGGACGGTCAGCGGGCGCGGGCGGGGATCGCCCGCGCGCCGAGCTGTCTGAGCCGCGCCGCGGGTACGGCGACCAGGAGGTACGCGAGCAGTCCCCCACCACCGGCCACGCAGAGCCGGACGAGCGCGGAGCCCGCGGTCACCCCACCCGTGTCCCCGCCCGTGAGCCCGCCCATCAGGGAGCTCGTCAGGTCGGCGAGCGCCACCGTGACGGCCGCCGCGACCACGGCGCCCAGCGACGGGCGTACGAGGGCGGGCAGGACGGGTGCCAGGCGGACCCCCGCCCGGCTCAGCGCCAGGGCCGCCACCGGCAGGGCGACCAGGACACCGGCCAGCGCGTGCCCGATCGCCGCGCCGCGGATGCCGTACCAGTGCGTGCCCGCCCACAGCGCGGGCACCAGCGCCACGGCCCAGCCGAGGTTCATCCACACGGTGGACCTGGTGGCACCCGCCGAGGTGAGGATGTCGAAGGCGAGGGAGGTGAGCATCCGCACGACCATCAGGACCGCGAGCAGCGCCAGGACCCCGGCGGCCGGGGCCCACTTCTCCCCGTAGAGGAACGCCACGATCGCCGGGGCCAGCGTGGCCGTCACCACGGCGACCGGCAGGACGAACGCGACCAGCAACGGCACCGAGCGCTGCACCCCCAGCGACAGCGACTCCGGCCGCTGCTCGGCGAGCCGCGAGAAGCTGGGCACGGTGACGTACCGCAGGGCGGTGCCGATCACGCTGGGCACCCAGCTGGAGACGTTGAACGCCAGCAGGTAGAACCCGAGGGCGACGGGACCGAGCACGGCGCCGACGATGACGTAGTCGGCGTTCATCAGCACCGCCTCGATGCCGAGCCCCAGGGCCAGCGGCGCCCCGAACCGCAGGAGCCGCGCCGCCACCTCACGGTCGAAGCCGAGCTGGAACGGCAGCCCGGCCCAGGCGAACACCAGCGCGCCGGTGACCGTGTTGGCCGCCACCTGGCCGACGGCGAAGCTGTAGGCACCGGCGCCGTTCGCGGCGAGGGTGACGGCCACCCCGGCGTTGACCAGCGAGCCCGCGATGTTGGCCTTGGTGAGCCTGTCGTGCCCGAACCCGCGCATCAGCGAACCGGCCCGCACGGCGGTGACGCCGTCGATGAGGATGATCGCGGTGAGCAGCCGGACCACCGGGGTGGCCTCCACGCTTCCGGCCAGCTCCGCGAAGTACGGGGCCACCACCCAGAAGATCCCGTACATCCCGGTGCTGAACGCCACGGCCATCACCGTCGCCGTCGGCGCCATCTCCTCGACCCTGCCCCGCCACTGCACGGTGGCGGCGATGATGCCGACGTCGTTGACGTGCATGACGAAGGTGGTCGCGGCGAGCGCGATGGCGTAGAGGCCGAAGTCCTCCGGTACGAGCAGCCGGGCGAGCACCAGTCCCATGACGAAGGTGGTCGCCTTCGTCCCCAGGTTGCCCAGGAGACTCCAGCGCAGCCCGCGACCGGCCTTCCTGCCGATCGACCCGACCTGCTCACCGGCCGTGCCGGTCCCGTCGGTTCCGTCGATCCCGTCGATCCCGTCGATCCCGTCGGTTCCGTCGGTTCCGTCGGCCGTGCCGGTCCCGCTGGGTCCGCCGGGCTCGCCGACGGCGCCCGTCCCGCCGCGGTCACCGTGGTCACCGTGAGCCGTGTGATCGCGGTGATCATGGTGACCGCGATGACCGGTGTGATCGATGTGATCACCGGCGTCCGCGCCCTGTTCCCGGTCCGGCCGGTTGCGCTGCTCCATGCCTACCTTCCACCCGTCTCGCCGCCTGGTTCGTGGGACGGCCCGCTCAGCAGGGCTCCTCGACGCGTTCGAGCCAGATCTCCCGCCAGAACGGCACGAACTCGCGCGGGCAGCTGACGTTGTACGCGCCCGCGCAGACGACGCCCTCCAGGACGATGCAGGGGTTCTTCATCCGCAGCATCCGGCCGGTCTTCTCGTCCAGGCACCTCTCCACACGGGCGCTCACCCGCGCGACGTGACCGCAGTAGCGCGACATCTCCTCCTCGAACCCCATGCCGCGGTTGAGCAGGCCGTCGTTGAGCGTCTTGAGGATCTCCTCCTTGGACTTGACCCTGACCAGCTCTCCCGGCCGCAGGTCCAGGGTGAGCGTCGGGGTGGTCGGCCCGGCCTCACCCTTGACGAACCCCCAGCGCATCCCGCCCCTGATCCACAGCCGCCTGGGCAGGAGGCGCTTGCTGACCTGCTGGAAGCGGTTGAACAGCCCGACGAGGAACGAGCGCAGCATCCAGGTCACGCCCACGTTCCCGGTGCGCACGTCGGCGACGTACTGCCCGACGTCCTTGAACGGCAGGCAGGTGGGCGCCGCGCGCAGCAGCTCGGTCGCCTGGCAGGAGAAGCGCTCCTCCCCGTCGGGGCCGGGCTCCTTCCTGGTGGCGGCCTGCAGGATCGGCAGCAGCGGCCTGCCCGCGGCGAGACCGTTCCCCGGGGCGGCCGCGACGGGGGAAGGGGGGGAGTCCGGGTCCACCCGCTTGAGCCAGGACTCCTTCCAGTAGAACTGGCAGGCCGTCTGGCAGCCGCCGTGCGCCTGCCCGTCGCAACGGGCCCCGGTCAGGTGGACGGCGCGCTCCATCCGCCGCATGCCGCTGCTGCTGATCGTGTCGCAGAGCTTGTGCGCCACCTTGTGCACCGTGAGCCGACGCCCGCAGAAGGCCAGCATCTCCGGCATGAACGGCAGCTCGTCCAGCTCCCCCCTGCCGTCCAGCGTGGCCATGATCTCGGCCTCGCTGAGCACCTCCACCGTCTCGCCGACCCGGAGGTTGAGCGCCTCACCCGCCCGGGAGCCCGTCACGACCTGGAACCGCGTCACAGCGAACACTCCTTGAGAAGTCCCGAACCGCGAAGGGCCCGTGCCGCCTCCGCCACGGCACCGAAGGGAAGATCGGACCGTTCGGCGATGTCCAGGAGGCTGTGCCTCCCGTCGGAGAGGTTCAGCACCCACAACATCGCCATCTGGGCTTCCTTCGTGTCGCTGCGCCCGCCCAGCGACCCGTACAGACCCCGCCTGCCCAGCTGCGGTTCCCCGTACGGGCTGAGGTTGAGGTAGGCGCGGTTGTCCTCCAGCACCCGGGTGACCTCCCAGCAGGTCTCCAGGGTGTCGGCCATCGCCCCGGGGGAGACGAAGTCCGGGTCGTCGGCGGAGGTGTGGTACTCGGGGTAGCCCGCGTACGGGGTCCTGGTGAGCGAGCCGACGGGCAGGTCGAAGCCGGGCGAGCAGAACTGCCGCTCGTCGTAGCCGTACGGGGAGAAGTCCACGACCGTGTGGGCGCGCCCCGAAGTCCGCAGGACGTGCCGCACGGCCCTGTCGATCTCGGCGTCGCCCCGCCTGCTGCGCTTGTACGTCAGCGGGCCGCGGTCTCCCGCGCAGGCCAGCACCAGGCCGTGTTTGATCCGCCCCGCGCGCTCCCGGTTGCGCGCCAGCCAGGTGATCGCGCCGATGGTGCCCGGCGCGAACAGGAAGCGGTAGGTGTACCACGGGTCGGCCCCGGCCAGCCGCCGGGCGAGCCGGACCGCCACCGCGACGCCCGCCAGGTTGTCGTTCGCCAGCGAGGGATGGCACACGTGGCAGGAGACGAGCACCTCCTCGGCGACCCTGCCGGGCACCACGTGCTCGCCGTAGGTCAGGTGCCCGTCGGCGAGCGTGGAGTCGATCATGACCTCGTACGGCCCGTCGGGGAGACCCTCCAGGGTGTCGTGGGCGAGGCAGAAGCCCCACGTCTCCGCGTAGTAGCTCGTGCGGTACGGGACCAGGGCGGGCTGCTCGGGGAGCGTGTGCAGGTGAGGCCGCAGCTCGTCCAGGGTCATGGTGGCCGACACCGGGACGCTGTAGCCGACCACGTGCAGGTTCGACGCGGCGAAGTCGACGACCCTGTTCCCCGAGGCGTCCTTGACGTAGGCGTCGCGGATGTTCCACTCCCTGGGCACCGTCCAGTCGAGGACCTGGGTGCCCGTCGGCACCTCGCGGACCTGCAGCCTGAGGGACTCCCCGATGATCTCCAGGGTGCGGCGCACGCCGTCGCCGGTGATGCTCCTGCAGAGCGGGTAGAGCCGTGCCACGAGGTCACGCATCTCGCGCCCCTCGCCACCGCCCTCCGCCTCCGGCGCCGCGTCACCGATCACCGCTCCCGGCGCCCCGCTCGTCGCCTCCGGCGCCCCGCCACCGGTGTCATCCGTGCCACCTGTGGCACCCGTAGCACCTGTGGCGCCCGTGCCGCCGATGTCACCCGTCACCGTTCACCGCCCCGCGTGGTCTCAGCGCCCCGTCGACGGTCCCGGCCTCGCGGCGGGCCGACAGCCACGCCAGCCTGGTGAAGTGGCGCCGGAAGCCGTCCTCGGTCAGGCCGAACCGCCCGTACGCCTCGGCCAGCTCGACCGCGCCCGCCTTCACCGTCCACAGCGCCCGGTAGCCGGGGAGCGCGTCCCGGATCCGGGAGAAGTCGACCCGGTAGGAACGCGGGTCGGCCCCGGTCTCCCCGGTGATCACGACCCGGGAGCCGGGCACCGCCTCGGCGACCTCGGCGGCGATCTCCGCCACCGTCACGTTGTTCTCCTCGGTGCCGACGTTGAACGCCCTGGCGTGGACCGCGTCGCGCGGGGCGGTCAGCGCCATGGCGAAGGCGTTCGCGATGTCGGCGGCGTGCACCAGCGGGCGCCACGGGGTGCCGTCGGACAGCACCCTGACCTCCCCGGACAGGAGCGCGTGCCCGACGAGGTTGTTCAGCACGATGTCCGCGCGCAGCCTGGGCGAGAACCCGAACGCGGTGGCGTTGCGCAGGAACACCGGGCTGAAGTCGTCGTCGGCCAGCTTGATCAGGTCGTTCTCCACCCGGACCTTGGAGTCGGCGTACGGGGTGACCGGACGCAGCGGCGCGTCCTCGTCGACCAGGTCCGAGCCGGAGGCGCCGTAGACCGAGCAGGTGGAGGCGTACAGGAAGCGGCGCACGCCCGCGTCGCGCGCCAGCCGGGCCAGCCGCACCGCGGCGCGGTGGTTGATGTCGTAGGTCAGCTCGGGCGCGAGCGCGCCCAGCGGGTCGTTGGACAGCGCGGCGAGGTGCACCACCGCGTCCACCCCCGCCAGCGCCTCGGGGGTGACGTCCCGCAGGTCGACGGTGTGTCCGGGCGGGTCGTCGGGCGCGGGGCCCAGCAGGCACCCGGCGAAGAGCCCGGAGTCGAGCCCGGTCACCTCGTGACCCTCGGCGGCGAGCACCGGGGCCATCACACTCCCCAGGTAGCCCTGGTGCCCGGTCAGCAGCACGCGCATCCGGTTCAGCCTCCAGCCAGATCGAAGGTGAGCTTGTTGACGTGGAACGCCTCGGCGTAGCGGGCGTGGCACTCGATCCCGCGGATGCGGGCCAGCCCCAGGAACGCCTCGCGGTCGTACCAGGAGCGGTGGCGCTGCGAGGGGTAGTGGCGGTGCAGCAGGCCCACCTTCGCCTCGGCGATCTCCGGGGTGAGCGGCTGGTAGGCCATGGGCCGCCCGAGGTCGCCGTCCCATTTGGCGATCTCGTAGCCGAGCACCTGGTGGTCACGGAAGGCCGTGGGCACCAGCCTGGCCAGGCCCCGGTGGTCCTGGTGGGCGTCGGCGGGGTTCGGCGCGAACAACAGGTCGGGGTCGGTGCGCGCCCGCAGCTCCTCCACCGCCTCCTTCGCCTCCTCCCAGCGCGCGGGCAGCCGCCCGTCGGGCAGTTTGAGCACGGTGAGCCGCAGGTCGGCGCCGGGACAGAACGCGGCCAGCGCGGCGCGCTCCTCGTCCTCCCGCTCGGTCCCGCCTCCGGAGAGCACCAGGGCGTCCACCTGGACGCCGGGGCGCGCGGAGCAAACGGTGAGCAGGCTGCCGCCCGCCCCGATGGCGAGGTCGTCGCAGTGCGCGGCGAGCAGCGCGATCCGGCCCGTCCTGGCCGGCCGGAACCTGATCACGTGGCCGTCACCGCCGCGGGCCCTGCCCCGAGCGCCACCACGGGCTCGTACGCGGGCGCCTGACCGGGTACCGGCGCCCGCTCGCGCTCCCACAGCGCCCAGGGGCGGTCGCCGCGCGAGTAGGCCTCGTCCAGGGCCACCCGCTCCTTGACCGTGTCGGTCGGCCGCCAGTAGCCGCGGTGCGGGTAGGCGAGCAGCCTGCCGCGCTTGGCCAGTTCGGCGCAGCCGTCCGCGACCAGGTCGCCGCCCTCCGGGATGTGGTCGAAGATCTCCTGGCGGAGCACGAAGTAGCCGCCGTTGACCCAGAGCGGCATCTCGCTGACCGGGGTGATCCCGCCGACCGTGCCGCGCTCCCCCAGCTCGATGCAGTGGAAGGTGTCGGCGGGCGGCACCACCATCATCGACGCGGCCGCGCCCGACCGGGTGAAGCGGTCGACGATCTCCGGCAGCGGCGCGTCGGTGAGCACGTCGGCGTAGTTGGCCAGGAACATCTCCTCGCCGTCCAGGTGGTCGCGGACCCGGCGCAGCCGCTCGCCGATCGGCGACGCGATCCCGGTCTGCACGAACGAGATCGACCAGTCGGAGATGTCGGTGGACAGCAGCTCGATCCTGCCCCCGCGCAGCACGAAGTCGTTGGACGTCGTCTCCTGGTAGTTCAGGAAGAAGTCCTTGATGTGGTGCGCGCCGTACCCCAGGCAGAGGATGAACTCCGTGTGCCCGAAGTGCGCGTAGTAGCGCATCACATGCCAGATGAGCGGCCGGGGCCCCACGAGCTGCATGGGCTTGGGCGCGTCGCCGGGGGTGCCGGTGCGCATCCTGGTGCCGTATCCGCCGCAGAAGAGGACGACCTTCACGGGTTCACCTCGACGATCTCCAGGTTGGGGATGGGGAAGACCAGCCGGCCTCCCCAGGCGTGCACGAAGGACAGCTGGCCGACGAGTTCCTCGCGGAGGTTCCACGGCAGGACCAGCACGTAGTCGGGCCGCTCCTCGGCGAGCCGCTCGGGCGGCAGGATCGGCACCCGCGTGCCCGGGGTGAACCTGCCGTGCTTGTACGGGTTGCGGTCGACCGTGAAGGGGAGCAGGTCGGGCCGGATGCCGCAGTGGTTGAGCAGGGTGTTCCCCTTGCCCGGCGCCCCGTAGCCCGCGACGGTCCTGCCCTCGCGGGCGGCGTCGAGCAGGAAGCCCAGCAGGTCGCGCCGCACCCGTGCCACCCGCTCGCCGAACTCGGCGTACCCGGACAGCTCGTGCAGACCGGCCGCCTTCTCGGCCGCGAGCAGCGCGGCCACCCGCCCGCCCCGCTCACCCTGCCCGCCCGGCTCACCCTGCTCGTTCACGGCCTCCAGCGGCCTGGCCCACAGGCGGATCGAGCCGCCGTGCGTGGGCAGCGACTCGACGTCCACGAGAGCGAGCCCGCCGGTGGCGAGGGCGCGCTGGGCGGAAGCGACCGTGTAGTACTGGAAGTGCTCGTGGTAGATCGTGTCGTACTGGTTACGCTCCATCAGGGTGAGCAGGTGCTGGACCTCGATGGAGACCCAGCCGTCGTCGGCCACCAGGGCGCGCAGCCCCCGGGTGAACCCGACGACGTCCGGGATGTGGGCGTAGACGTTGTTGGCCACCACCAGGTCGGCGGGCCCGTGCTCCGCGCGGACCGAGGCGCCGGTCTCCGGGTCGAGGAACGCCGTGAGGGTCGGCACCCCGGCCTCCGTGGCCGCCCGGCCGACGTTCTCCGACGGCTCGACGCCCAGGCACCGGATGCCCCGCTCGACGACGTGCCGCAGCAGGTACCCGTCGTTGCTCGCCACCTCGACCACGAACGACCCGGCCCCCAGCCCGAGCCGGTCGGCCGCCCCGTCCACGAACCTCCGCGCGTGCTCCACCCACGAGGTGGAGTACGAGGAGAAGTAGGCGTACTCGGTGAAGGTCTCCTCAGGCGTGATCATCGGCGGGATCTGCGCCAGCCAGCAGCCGGTGCAGACCCGCAGGTGCAGCGGGTAGGTGACCTCGGGCTCCTCCAGCTGCCGCTCGGTGAGGAACCGCTCGCAGGGCGGGGTCGCCCCGAGGTCGACGACGCTGGCGAGGCTCGTCGAGCCGCACAGCCTGCAGGTTGTCATCAAATACCTCCAGCGTGGATACTCCGGCCTTCAGGCCGGAGAGGAAACGCGGCACCATGCGGCACGAAGCTGGAATCGAACACACGTCCACTGTTAGCTGATCTTGCGTTAGAATGTGAGACATGGCGCAGACCGTGAAGCGGGCGTTCAAGTTCCGCTTCTACCCGACCCCTGAACAGGCCGAAGAGCTTGCCCGGACGTTTGGCTGCGTGCGCCTCGTCTACAACAAAGCCCTCGAAGAACGCACCCGCGCCTACACGCTGCAAGGCCACAAGACCTCCTACGTGCAATCGTCGGCCGCGCTCACGGAGTGGAAGAAAACCGACGACCTCGCGTTCTTGAACGAGGTCTCCTCGGTGCCGCTTCAGCAGGCATTGCGCCACCTTCAGACGGCGTTCACGAACTTCTTCGCCAAACGCGCGAAGTACCCGGCCTTCAAGTCCCGCAAGAAGTCCCGATTGTCGGCCGAGTACACCCGCTCCGCGTTCAAATACCGGAACGGTCAGCTCACCCTGGCGAAGTTGGACGGTCCGCTGAACGTCGTGTGGTCGCGTCCGCTGCCTGAAGGGGCCGAGCCGTCCACGGTGACGGTGTCGAAGGACGCGGCGGGCCGCTGGTTCGTCTCCATCCTGTGCCAAGACACCATCCGGCCGCTTGACCCGACGGCCAATGCGGCCGGGGTGGACGCGGGTGTCACGGCGTTGGCGACGCTCTCCACCGGAGAGAAGATCGTCAACCCCAAGTATGAGCGGGCCGACCGCAAGAAGCTCGCCAAGGCCCAGCGGAACCTCTCCCGCAAAGAGAAGGGGTCGGCGAACCGGGCCAAGGCGAAACTCGCCCTCGCCCGCGTCTATGCCCGCATCACCGACCGTCGCCGAGACCATCTGCACAAGGTCACCACTCGTCTCGTCCGTGAGAACCAAACGGTCGTGATCGAAGACCTCACCGTGCGCAACATGGTGAAAAACCACAGCCTGGCCCGTGCCGTCTCCGACGCCTCCTGGCGGGAAATGCGGTCCATGCTGGAGTACAAAGCAGCCTGGTATGGGCGGGAGCTGCTGGTCGTGGATCGGTTCTTCCCCTCGTCCAAACTGTGTTCGGCGTGCGGCACCCTCCAGCGGTCCATGCCGCTGGACGTCCGCGATTGGGTGTGCGCTTGCGGCACGGCCCATGACCGGGACATCAACGCCGCGAAGAACATCCTCGCCGCCGGGCTGGCGGAGAGGTAAAACGCCTGTGGAGCCGGTGTAAGACCTCAAAGGGGAATCCTCCTGGCGGGCAACTGGCGGTGAAGCAGGAACCCTCACGGGTGACCGTGGGGAATCCCCTCCCTTCGGGGAGGGGAGGAGGTCAAGAATGCGCTCCCTCGCCGCGTGACGCGGTACGACGGTTCTCCGACTGGGTCGTTCTCGTGCCCGGCCCTCGACACGGACGCCCCCGCTAGTCCGCCGCGAGCACACGGGACTCCCTCAGCGCCTCTCGCCAGTGCCGCATCGGCGGCAGCCCGGTCGCGCGCCAGCCGTCGTGCCCGAGCACGCTGTACGCGGGCCGGGGCGCCGGGCGCGGGAAGTCCTTGGAGGAGACCTCGGTCACCCGGGCGGGATCGGCGCCGAGCAGCGTGAAGACCTCCCTCGCCAGACCGCACCAGCTCGTGTGGCCGGAGTTGGTGGCGTGGTAGACGCCGGGCGGCGCCTCGCTCCCGGCCAGGTCGACGACCCTCGCCGCCAGGTCCCCGGCCCAGGTGGGCTGGCCGAACTGGTCGCCGACGACGTCGGGCGCAGCCCCCTCCCTCTCCAGGCGGGCCATCGTGCGGACGAAGTTGTGGCCGGTCGCGGCGTACAGCCAGGCGGTGCGCACCACGTAGCCGCCGCGCGGCAGCGCCTCCAGCACGGCACGCTCACCGGCGAGCTTGGTCCTGCCGTACGCGTTGACAGGGCAGGCCCGCGCGTCCTCGGGGTAGGGGTCCAGCGCGGTGCCGTCGAAGACGTAGTCGCTGGAGGGCTGGATCATCCGCGCCCCGGCGCGCCCGCACGCCTCGGCGAGCGCGCGCACCCCGGTGCCGTTGACCGCGAACGCCTCGTCCTCCCGCGTCTCCGCCTCGTCGACGGCGTTCCACGCGGCGCAGTTCACCACGACGTCGGGCCTGCGGTCCGCGACCAGGCGGTGCACCGCGGAGGTGTCGCGAAGGTCCAGCTCCCGCCTGCCGAACGCGAGGACGGGCTTCCCCTGGGCGCGCAGACGGGCCGTGAGCTCGGTCCCGAGCATGCCGGAGGCACCGATTACCATCCAGCGGATCATCCGGTCTCCCCTCCCCGCCCGTTCACCGCACCGGCCGGACCCGCCGAACCCGCCGCGTTCACCGCACCCGCCGCACCGGTCGAGTTCGCCGCGCTCGCCGCGTACGCCGTGTTCGCCGCACCGGCCGGGCCCGTCGTGGCCGGCGGGCCCGGCGGCGAGCCGTCACCCGCCCCCTCCACGGCGGCCTCCCACCAGCCGGGGTTCTCCTCGTACCAGCGGACCGTCTCCGTCAGGCCCCGCTCGAACGACACGGACGGCCGGTAGCCGAGCGCGCGGAGCCGGGAGTCGTCCAGGGAGTAACGGCGGTCGTGCCCCTTGCGGTCGGGGACGCGCTCGACCATGTCCCAACCGGCGCCGCAGGCCTCGAGGAGCCGGGTGGTGAGTTCGAGGTTGCTCAGCTCCGCCGTACCGCCGATGTGGTAGACCTCGCCGCACTCGCCGCGCTCGGCGACGAGGCGGATGCCCGCGCAGTGGTCGTCGACGTGGACCCAGTCGCGGACGTTGCCGCCGTCGCCGTAGAGCGGGACCCTGCGACCGCGCAGGAGATGGGTGACGAAGCGCGGGATCAGCTTCTCCGGATGCTGGCGAGGACCGTAGTTGTTGCCGCAGCGCGTGATGGAGACCGGCAGGCCGTGGGTGACCGCGTACGCCTGGGCGACCATGTCCCCGCTCGCCTTGGCCGCGGAGTAGGGCGAGCGCGGGCTGAGCGGCGCGCGTTCGTCCCAGGACCCCCTCTCGATCGACCCGTACACCTCGTCGGTCGAGACCTGCACCACCCGCGGGGTGTCCGCGTCCAGGCAGGCCTGCATCAGCGCCTGCGTGCCGAGGACGTTGGTCCGTACGAACTCGGCGGCGCCGTCGATCGACCGGTCGACGTGGGACTCGGCGGCGAAGTTGACGACGAGGTCGTGCCCGGGGACCAGGCCGGCCAGGAGCTCGCCGTCGCAGACGTCGCCGTGCACGAAGTCGTGGGGCGTCCCCTCCAGGTTGGCCGGGTTTCCCGCGTAGGTGAGCTTGTCGAGGACCGTCACGGCGGCCCCGCTCGCGGCGAGCACCCGGGCGAAGTGGGAGCCGATGAATCCGGCACCCCCGGTGACCAGGACCTTCGACGGGCCGGGGGGCGCCCCCCTGTCGGCTGCTGTCATGAGCTTATTTGGACCTTGCTGTGATCGCCCAGCACGAGACGGTGGGCTCTGGGGGTGGTGGGTGCGGGGGTGACCTCGACGTCGTGGCCGATGAGGGACGCCTCGATCCGCGAGACTCCGGCGATCGAGGACCTGGGCAGGACGATCGAGTACTCGATCTCGCTTCCGCTGACCGCGCAGCCCGCCGCGATCGAGGTGAAGGGGCCGATGTAGCTGTCGCGGATCCGGGCCCCGGGACCGATGATCGCGGGCCCGACGACGCGGGACCGCTCGATCTCGGCGCCCGGCTCGACGACCACCCGGCCGATCAGCTGGCTGGCCTCGTCGACCAGGCCGTCCACCCTGGGCTCCAGGGACTCCAGCACCAGCCGGTTGACCTCCAGCATGTCGGTGACGTTGCCGGTGTCCTTCCAGTAGCCGGAGATGACGGAGGACTCGACCCGCCGCCCGTCGGCGATCAGCCAGTGGACGGCGTCGGTGATCTCCAGCTCCCCCCGCCAGGAGGGCTTGAGCTCGGCCACCGCCTCGTGGATCGCGGCGGTGAACAGGTAGACGCCGACCAGGGCGAGGTCGCTCTTGGGGACGGGCGGCTTCTCCTCCAGCCCGACCACCCGGCCGGTGGCGTCGAGTTCGGCGACCCCGAACTGCCGGGGGTCCCCGACCGTGGTGAGCATGATGTGGGCGGCGGGCCGCTCGCGGGTGAAACGCTCGACGACGTCGTTGATGCCGCCGACGATGAAGTTGTCGCCGAGATACATGACGAAGTCGTCGTCGCCGAGGTAGTCGCGGGCGACGAGCACCGCGTGGGCCAGGCCCAGCGGCGCCCGCTGGCGGATGTAGGTGACCTCCAGGCCGAACGCGCGCCCGTCGCCGACGGCCGCCTCGATCTCGGCGTGCGTGTCGCCCACGACGATCCCGATCTCGCGGACGCCCGCGGCGGCGATGGCCTCCAGGCCGTAGAAGAGGACGGGCTTGTTGGCGACGGGGACGAGCTGCTTGGCGGAGGTGTGGGTGATCGGCCGCAGCCGGGTGCCCGACCCTCCGGCGAGCACGAGCGCTTTCACTAGTAGGCCCCTTCTCCGCCGGTCACGGCGCTCCAGGTCTTCCAGAGGATCTGCAGGTCCAGGAAGAGCGACCAGTTCTCGACGTATCGGAGGTCCAGGCGGACCGACTCCTCCCAGGTCAGGTCCGAGCGCCCGCTGACCTGCCACAGGCCGGTCATGCCGGGTTTCACGACCAGGCGGCGGCGCACGTCCGCGCCGTACTGCCTGACCTCGTCGGGGAGGGGCGGGCGCGGGCCGACGAGGGACATCTCCCCGCGCAGCACGTTGAGCAGCTGGGGCAGCTCGTCGATGGAGTATCGGCGCAGGAAGGCGCCCACGCGGGTGATTCTTGGATCGTTCCTAATCTTGAAGAGAACGCCGTCGAACTCGTTCTCCCGCTCCAGGTCGATCTTGAGCTGCTCCGCGTCGACCACCATCGTGCGAAATTTCACGACGTGGAACTCCATGCCTCCCTTACCGACCCTGACCTGGCGGAAGAGGGCGGGTCCCGGGCTCGTCGCGCGGATCAACGCGGCGATCACCAGCATCGGCGCGCCCAGCGTCACGAGGGCCAGAACCGCCCCCGCCCGATCGAACAGGCTCTTCGCCAGCCGCCGGGCGCCGCGGAAGTCGGGGTGCTCGACGTGCAGGAGCGGCATGCCGGCGACCGGGCTGATGCTGATGCGCGGGCCGGCCACGTCCATGAGGGCGGGTGCCACGAACAGGTCGGTGCGGGCGTCCTCCAGGCTCCAGGCGAGCCTGCGCAGCGCCACGCCGTCCAGCTCCGGGCAGGCCAGAACGGCGACGGCGTCGGCGTTGACCTCGGCCACCACCGTGGGGACGTCGGAGAAGTTGCCGAGGACCGGAACCCCGTCGACCTCCACCAGGTCGGGACCCGCGGGCAGGCACGCGGCGACGACGGTCATGCCGTGGTGCGGCTGTCTGCGCAGCTGCATCACCAGGTCGAGCACCGACTCCCGATGGCCGACGGCGACCATGTGGCGCATGTAGTCGCCGCGCGAGCGCCTGCGGTGCAGCCGCTTGCGCATCCGGTAGCGGAAGAAGAGGTTGAGGGCGAAAGCGAGCGGGAACATCGCCATGACAAAACTTCGGGCGATCGGAGTTTGCGTGACGTACGCACCGATCGCGACCGCCGCTGTCAGACCGGCGGCGCCATTGAAAACCGCCCGGAATTCGTCCGTCCCCTCGCCGTGCGTGCGCTTGCGATAGGCGCCTCCGGACGCCAGGGCGAGCGGCCAGATCAGGGCGAGACCCAGCCCGAGCAGGGCCTCCGTCTCAGGGATGAAGGCACCGAACCACAGCCGGACTCCCAGAACGATCTCGCAGGCGACCACGGAACACGCGATGTCTCCGGCAAGCAGAATACGGACATAAGAGCGCGTCCAAATGCTTGGAGCAGTGCGTGCAGGACCTTTGAGAAGCCCGACGACGAGCTCCTCGGTTTCCACTCTCATACCACCCCGTCCCCCAAGACGCCCGGACGCGATCGGATAAAGCACCGCACATCTCATTCAATGCGTGGCAGCATTCCCTTATGCATGCAGGAGCGCGGATACCCAGGGAAATCCTAGTGATCACCAATGAGTAGGGGAATACCGCTTACTGTCCACTATTGGCCGAACTAGGCAGAGATGACACCTTGACGGAACGGTCCAAACGTGTACGTTTGGTCACCGCATTTGAACGGCAATGTAAAATTAGTCGTATTCAAAATCCGGCAGAGCCGAAGGCGGTTCGGGACTGCGCCACACGACGACGTAATCGTCATGCGCGGACTCCACCGCCGCACCGAGCCGGTCGAGGTCGAAATCCGGGAGATACCGGAGACGGGCGAGGAAGGTCGCGTCGGTCGCCGAGTTGGGCACCACGCATCCCTGCCCCTGCCGGTCGAGAAGGATGTACAGGATGTCCGAGTCCGTGTCGCCCACTACGCGCACCTCGACGACGTCCTCCCACGCGAGGGCGTCAACGCTGCCGTCCGCGTAGTGACGGGTCACGCCTTCTTCGGTGACATAAACGTAGGAGTCCGGCACTGAGTTGCCGTGCATGGGCGCGATTGTGACGACTGCAGGGCTCCGCGTGCAATAGAGCCATGCAAGTCGAGTCCTTAATGATCGCCCCAGCCGTGGTCGAGGTGCGCCACGACCGCCTCCCTCGCGGCCTCCCCGGGCCCCCGGCCGATCGCGTCGAGCAGGTCCCGGTGCTCGGCGACCAGCACGTGCCGGTCGGAGTAGACAGCGCGCAACCTGACCAGGCCGAGTCTGGTCTCGGCGGCCAGCATGCCGTAGAGCCGCTCCAGGCGGGGGCTGCCCACCGCGACGACCAGCGCCTGGTGCAGGGCCATGTGCTCGGCCACCGCCTCCGACCAGGGGGCGTCGGCGGGCAGCGCGGCCATCCGCGCCAGCGCCGCGTCGGCCTCGGCGACCCGCCGCCCCGCCAGCGAGGTGGCCGTCAGCTCCTCCAGCGGGCGCCGGACGAACATCAGGTCGTCCAGGTCGGCCGCGGTCACCTCGGCCACCTGGGCGCTGCGGTGCCGCTCGCGCCTGAGCAGCCCCTCGTGCACGAGCACGGCGAGCGCCTCGCGGACGGTCGGGCGGGCCACCCCGTACAGGGCGGAGAGCTCCTGCTCCGGCAGCGTGGTGCCCGGCGGGATCTCGCCGGACAGCACCCGCCGGCGCAGGGCGTCGGCGAGCGCGCCGACGGCGGAGACGGGATGGAGCGGGAGGGTCACGCCGACGACCCTATTGCCCCCCGGTCCCGGCTTCCCGGATGGACGCGCTCGGGCAGGGAGACCGCGACCAGGCTGGCGCCGAGCAGGACGAGCCCGGCGACCGAGGCCGGCGCGAGCCGCTCGCCGAGCACGACGACACCGAGCAGGGCCGCCACCGCGGGCTCGGCCAGGGCGAGGGTCGCGGCGGTCGCGACCGGGGTCGTGCGCAGCCCCCTGCCGTACAGGAAGTAGGCCAGCGCGGTGGTCGCGCAGCCCAGGTAGAGGGCGGTGAGCAGGCCGCGCGGCTCGGCCAGCCAGCCGGTGCCCGTCCACAGCAGGACGGGCACCATGACGACGGCGGCACCGCCGAACATCAGCCCCATCACCGCGTCGGAGGGTGCCCCCGCGCCGATCGCCCGCGCCGCGGTGACCGCGTAGAACGCGTACAGCAGGCCGCCGAGCAGCGCGAGCAGGACACCGTCGGCCCGCACCTCGCCTCCCCCTCCGGTGAGCACGGCACAGCCGGCGATCGCCACCGCGGTCGCCCCCGCCCAGCGGCGGCCGGGCCACGCGCGGTCGAGCAGCCAGGACAGCAGCCCGGTGAAGACGGGACCGCTGCCGATGGCGACCACCGTGCCGACGGCCACCCCGGTCCTGCCGACCGCCGCGAAGTAGCACAGCTGGTACGCGGCCACGGCCACCGCCGCCGCCACGAGCGGGCCCGGACGTGCCCCGAGGCCGCGCCTGCGGCCTCCGGTCTCCCGGCCTCCGGGAGAGCCCGAACCCCTGGGAGAACCCCCGGGGGAGCCTCCGGGGAGGAGCAGGAGCCGTGCCGCGGGAGCGGTGACGGCCGCGAGGACCAGGCCACCGATCACCAGGCGGGCGGAGGCCAGGGAGACGGGATCGACCCCGGTGACGAGCAGGCCCGCGGTTCCCGCGGTCCCCCAGAGCACGGCGGCTCCGATCACGGCGATTTTCATGGGTCGATTGTAGGCAGATTGTATGACAACTAGACAATGCCGCTTCGACTCGCGGCCCGCGACCGGGGTGTCCACCGGGCGGAGCAGGGAGGTACGGCGACACGCCCGGCGCCCCGTTTTCGCGGGTTCGCGCGCGGGTAGTTCGGCGGGTGAGATGTCCGAGAGACAGCACGAACCAGCAGATCAGGGGGCCCGGCCGATGGCGATCCAGGGTGTCGTCCGCGCGAACGACCACACGGGCGGCCGAGGCGCGCCCGTCACCGGCCGGGAGCCGCGATGACCACGGTCTCCAAGGGAACGTTCCGCAAGGGGGCGGCCCACGAGGTCGAGTCCATGCTCGGATCCGCCACGCCACACCGGCTGGACGGCTCGAAGATCACCACTTCGGCCGAGGCGATGGACGCGATCGCCGAGGCCCTCGACCTGCCCGACCGTTTCGGGCACAACCTCGACGCGCTCTACGACGTGCTCACCGACCTGTCGTGGCTGCCGCCCGGCGAGCACCTGCTGATCTGGTCGGAGCCGTCGACGCTCCGGGCCGGGGACTGCCCGGCCTACGACGCCATCCGGACCGTTCTCACCGAGGCGGTCGCCGACGGCACTTCGGGAGAGTCCTTCCTGTCCGTCCTGATCCTGACCGACTGAGCCGTCGCCACGCAGTGGGCGCAGAAGGCGCCGTTCCTGCCCGCCGGACAGCTACAGTGCCACACGAGGGTCTCGTCGACCACCCGGAACTCGACGCACGCGGCGCCGTCGTCGACCTCGGCGGTCACCCGCGGCGGGCCGAAGCGGACCAGCTGCACCGCCCCCGCCCTCGCCAGCTCACCACCACGGTCCAGCGCCGCCTGGTCGGCGCGCTCGGCCTCGGCTTCGATCAGGTCCGCGATCTTCTGCATCGTCGGCCCCCTCCTGTCTAAGAGATACGCACGCGAGGGGTCGATGGTTCCAAATCGACACATCACGATAAATCATCTCAATGTGGCTCACGTGCACGTCTAGTCCCACGTGACCCACATTGCTATGTTTGGCCATTGTCAACCACGCATCTCAAGGTGTGCGAGGTATTATGGCCAGCCGAAAATACTCAATCAGGGTAAAGATTTTTACCTTACTCCTGGTACCCATCATATCCCTTGTAGTGATTTGGGTATTTGCGGCCAGCATCACGGTCCAGGATGGGCAGCAGCTGCTCAGGATCCGGGACGGTTACGAGCAGGTGGTGGTGCCCACCAGGAAGGTGACCACCGCGCTCCAGCACGAGCGGTTGCTGTCGCTGTCCGTCCTGGGCGACATCGGCGTCTCGCGTACGGAGCTGGACAACCAGCGCCTGCGGACGAACGCCGCCCGGGCCGAGCTGGACCGGCTGACCACCGCGGCCCGCCCCGACATCGACCCCGCCACCTGGGGACGTCTGAGCCGGCTCCTCTCCTCACTGGACCGGCTCACCGAGGTCCGCAGCGGGGTCGACACCCGTACCGAGACCCGGCTGCGGACCCTCGACGCCTACAGCGCGATCATCGCGGCCGCCTTCGACGCCTACGAGAAGATCCGGATATCCGCCGACGTCGAGCTGAGCGACCAGACGCGGGCCCTCGTCATGGTCGGGCGGAGCCGCGAGATGCTCAGCCAGCAGGCCGCGCTGATATCCGGAGCCGCCGTCGAGGGGGCCATGAGCCCCGCGGAGCGCACGAGGTTCGGCCAGCTGGTCACCGGCCGCAGGCTCCTCTACTCGCTGGGCTTCGACCAGTTCGACGCCGAGTTCCAGTCCCTCTACACGCCGTTGCGCGGCTCCTCCGACTACGCCTCGTTCGAGAGGATCGAGGACGCCGTCTCGGCCTCGGCCGTACCCCAGCCCTCCTGGGCCGGGGTCGCCACCCGGCTCTCCGACGACTTCGACAAGCGCGCCGGAGATGCCGGCAGGCGCATCAGCGAGCGGTCCATGCCCCTCGCCAGGGACATCATGATCAGGATCGGCCTCGCCGCGGGGCTCGGCCTGCTCGCGGTGGGGCTGTCCGTCTTCGTCTCGGTACGGTTCGGCCGGAGGCTCGGCGGCGAGCTCGTCGGCCTCCAGCAGGCGGCCCTCGACCTCGCCGACAAGCGGCTGCCGGACGTGGTCCGGAGGCTCCGCCGGGGCGAGGACGTCTGCTCCGAGGCTCCCGAGATCAAGGTCGGCGACACCACCGAGGTCGCCGGGGTCGCCGAGGCGTTCTCCACCGTGCGGCGGACCGCGGTCGAGGCGGCCGTCGGCCAGGCCCAGATGCGCAAGGGCGTCAACAAGGTCTTCGTGAACCTGGCCAGGCGCAGCCAGTCCCTGCTGCACCGGCAGCTGGCCATGCTGGAGACCATGCAGCGGCGGGCCAGCGACCCGGCGACCCTTGAGGACCTCTTCGCCCTGGACCACCTGACCACCCGGATGCGCCGCCACTCCGAGGGCCTGATCATCCTGTCCGGCGCCGCTCCCGGCCGGGGGTGGCGCGACCCGGTCACGATCTACGACGTGGTCCGCGCCGCGGTCGAGGAGATCGAGGACTACCCGCGCGTGACGATCGGCGTCCCGCACGGCCCGTCCGTGATCGGCGCGGTCGCCACCGACGTGATCCACCTGGTCGCCGAGCTGGTCGAGAACGCCGCGATGTTCTCTCCCCCGCACACCTCCGTACGCGTCAACGGCGACCTGGTCGCCAGGGGCTACGCCATCGAGGTCGAGGACAGGGGGCTCGGCATCTCCCCCGAGGAGACGGCCCGGCTCAACGCGCTGCTGGCCGACCCGCCGGAGTTCGACCTGGCCGACAGCGACCGGCTCGGCCTGTTCGTCGTCGCGCAGCTCGCCGTCCGGCACGGCATCCGCGTCTCCCTGCGCCCCTCCCCCTTCGGGGGCACCACGGCGATCGTGATGCTCCCGAGCGAGCTGGTGGTCGAACCGGTCGATCCGCGGTTCACCTACTCGGTCGAGGTCGAGCGGTTACCCACGGCCGACGGCCTGCCCAAACGGGTGCGCCAGACCGTACCCGCCGAACGGACCGCCGCCGTGCTCCCGGGCGCGGGAACCCGGGAGAGCCGCGAGGGCGACGCGGGCGGGGGCGCCGTCCCGAGCGGCGTGTCCGGGACGCTCCGCGGCGGAGGGCGGCACGCCGGGCAGGAGGGTGGACCGTGACAGCGGAGCGTTCACCCGACCGATTCGACCGACCCGACCGGCGCGGCCGATCCGACCAGGAATCCGGTCCGGTCGTCCGTCCCTACACGATGACCCGCGGCCGGACCAGACCCGCCGGAGCCCCTCTCGACCTGATGGCCGTGGTGGTGGCGGTCGGGACCCCGCACCGGGAGCTGCAGCCCGAGCACCTGTCGATCATGGACGCCTGTCGCACGCCGATCCCGGTCGTCGAGCTGGCCGCGCGGACCGCCCTGGCCGTCGGGGTGCTCCGGGTGCTCCTCGGCGACCTGCGCGACAGCGGCCTGATCACCGTACGGGACCCCACGCCCCCGGCCGCGGTTCCCCGCGAGAACCTGCTCCGCGACCTGCTCGCCGGCCTCAGAACCCTCTGACCGCTCGCTGGTTCCCGATGTCTCCCTGAGGGCACCGAATGTCTCCCCGGGAGCACCGGCGAACGGTTTCCCAGGAAGCGCCGACGAACGCCGAGGGGGAACCGGGCGGCTCCCGGCCCCGCACCGTTCAGTCGGTGGCCAGGCGGGCGTGCCGCTCCACGTCGTAGCGGACGCCCTCGTAACTCAGCTTGGCCCGCTCGATCCCCTCGGGCAGGAATCCGGCCCTGGTGGCCACCGCGCAGGAGGCCTCGTTGCCGACCCGGTGTGCCAGCTCCAGGCGGAACAGCTCTCGTTCCCCGAACGCCCACTCGGTCATCTTCCTGACGGCGGCCACGGCCACGCCCCGCCCCCTGGCGCGCGGGAGCGTCCAGTAGGAGACCCAGCCGGTGCCGTACGCGTCGATGTTGCTCACCGCGACGTTTCCCACGACCTCGCCGTTGGACACCACGGCGAATGCCCGCGCGTCGTCGCGGAACCCCCAGACCCCCATCCACTCCAGCGCCGCCTGGGCGGTGTCGATGGGCCGGGTCGCCTGCTCCGCCATGTCCGGGGAGCCGAACGCGTCGAGCACGACCGGCATGTCGTCCGGCCGCCATCCGCGCAACTCCACTTCCGTCATCCGTGCAGGTTAGTGCCCGGCGACCGGCCCGTGAAAGGCTCCGGCTCCGGGCCGCTCACCTGCCTCGGCCGGAGAACGGACCGGACAGCGCCGCCCACTGCAGCAGCATGATGGTCTTCGCGTCGGCGATCTCGCCCGAGGCGATCATGTCCAGGGCCTTCGCGAAGGGCATCTCCACCACCTCGATGTCCTCGCCGTCGTCGGCCAGCCCCCCGCCCTGGGAGGTCCGCCGGTCCGCGCTGTACGGGGCGGCGAAGAAGTGGAGGCGCTCGGTCACCGAGCCGGGGCTCATGTAGACGTCGAAGACGTGCTCCACCTCCCCGATGTCGTAGCCGGTCTCCTCCGCGGCCTCCCTGCGGATCGCGGTCTCCGGGTCGTCGTCGTCGAGCAGACCCGCCGCCGTCTCCAGCAGGAGCCCGTCGGGGTGGCCGTTCACGTAGACCGGGTAGCGGAACTGCCTGGTCAGCAGCACGGTCGCCCGCTCGGCGTCGTAGAGCAGCACCGTCGCGCCGTTACCGCGGTCGTAGGTCTCCCGCTGCTGGGTGCTCCAGCCGCCGTCCCTGCGCCGGTAGTCGAACGTCGTTCTGCGCAGCACGTACCAACTGGACGAGAGCAGCCGCACCTCCCGCACCCGGACCCGGGGGTTGCCGGTCAGATCCAGCCCCGCCCTGTCCAGTCCCGTACGACCCCGCCCGTCCGGTACATCCACCCCGGGGATCTCACCCGACACTGGCTTCCCACCCTCCTCTCGGCACCGCGCCGCACGCCGGTATCGCCCGCACGGCCGGGCCACCACCCCGAGGGGCGGTGGCACCCGGAGGACAAGTCTGCACCAGTGACCGGAAAAGCCCGCGAACCATCTCGCGCGTACGGGGCCCCGGAGCGAAGGTGTGACGGACACGAGGGCGGACGGAGCGGGAGCCTCACCCCGTGTCGGAGGGTGGCCTCGCGTCCGGAGCGGAAGGAGCGCCCGGAGCGGACGGAGAGTCAGAAGGGGGCGGAGCGGGTGCAGTGGGCGGGGACACCGCGGGAGGCTTCGTGGCCGGAACGAAGGAGGACATGGCCCGCAGCGACGTGGGGACGTCGGGGTCGAGGAAGAACGCGCCCGCGAGGCCGGTGATCGTCAGGATCCGTTCCAGGACCCCGTGGACACCGGCCAGCCGCAGGCAACCCCCCGCCGCGCCCGCGCGCCGCCGGAACTCCAGCATGGTCCACAGGCCGGTGGAATCGCAGAATCTCAGACAGGTGACATCGAGGACCAGGTGGCACGACCCGTCGTCCAGCTGCGTGACCATGACGTCACGGAGCCGAGGGCTGGACAGCTTGTCCAGCTCACCGGCGATCGCGATCACCGAGGCGCCTTCGTGCCTGCGGACCGAGAGATCAAGCCGCGTCGTCATCCTCCACAATCCTTACGCCGGTTGCATCGAGGCTATTTTAAAGATCTTGGTGAGAAGACACTCTCCGGCCAACCGCAACACGCCCGTAAGCGAATCGCGCCCTGGGCATGGAACGAGCCCCGGATCCGGGGTTCGCGGCCCTCACGTCGGGAAGTCGTCCACATCAGATCGGAAGTCACAGATAGATCTATGACTTGCTGGGCACTCAGCAGCTATGAGCGACGATTCGGAGAGCCGCGACTTCACCGGGAAGGGGTTCGGCGACGAACTTTCGGGCCGGCCCAGGACAATGGGAGAGATAGCCGTGAATCTGGCGGTCAGCGAATCACTCGCCAATCACGGCCACCACGCGCTGGTCAACGCCCACGAGGCGGCGGCGAGCAGCCATCAGCTCATGGCCGAGGCGGGTGTGGGCGACGTGGACGAGCATCTGGATCTGGCGCGATGGCACCGCTGGTGCGCCATCGTCGAGGATCAGCTGGCCGACGAGGCCGATCAACGAACCCCCGCCAGACGGAACAAGGACGATTGAACCCGACGAGTACACCGGGGAACGGGGAGCGCTCGTCCACGTACCGGTGGGAGGCGCGGTCACGGTGAGGGTGACCGCGCCTCCCACCGGCGTGGGAACGGTCGTGGGGAACGCCCGGAAACGTACGGGAAGACGAACATACGGGGAGACGTTCGCGGGGAGCGCCCGGGACGCGCATCTCGGGGCGCGTTCGCGGCGGAACACGGCGGGGCGAGGTGCCGCGCGGGGATCGGCGACGGGGTCTCGCGAGGATCGATCGGCCCTCCCGGCTACGCGGCGGCGTTCCGGTTCACGTCCCGGAGCAACCCGCCGTGGGAGGAGCAGACTCCCTCGAGCCCGCCCGACAAGCTCACCTTGCCGTCCACGCACATGACCAGGTGGCCCCGCCCGTTGGGGAAGTTCTCGATGCACGCGAAGACCAGGCAGGCGCCGTCCGCGGGCGCGTACACCTTGTTCGCCGTGGAGCAGAACGTGAACCCGTAGGCGTTGGAAGGCGCGTCGCAGAGCGGGCCGGTCACGGACACGGAGGGGGTCGGCGAGAGGGTGGGAGTCGGCGTGGGGGTGGCGGTGACCGTCGCGGTGGCGGTCACGGTCGCGGTGGCCGTCACGGTCGCCGTCGCCGTCGCGGTCACGGTGGTGGTCACGGTCTCGGTCACCGTGATCGTGGTGGTCACGGCCGGGGTGGTGGGCCGCACGGTGACGGTCACCCGGGGTGCGGGGGTCGTCCGGGCCGGTGGCGTCGTCATGGAAACAGAGGAATCGCCGCTTTTCTTATAGGTGCCGGTACCGAGATATGTCTCGTGCCAGGCCGTCCGCCCGGCATTCACCGACAGGGCGGTCGTCACCGTCCGGCACTTCTTCTTCACGCAGACACGTTGTTTCACGGAGAACCGCTTGGTGGTGCCGTATCCGCTCGTCACCTGCACCCTGAGATAGGACTTGCCGCCGGCCCTCGTCACGGAGGTCCTGACCACCCGCTTGGCCGGCGCCGTGGGAGCGGCGTTCACCCATTTGTCCACCAGCGTGGAAGTGCCGCTCACCCCCTTCTCCGCCTCCAGGAAGCTTTTGATCGCCTGCCGGTCCGCGCTCGCGGTGGGACCTGTGGCGGAGCTCACGGCCGAGGCGGAGAAGGTGTCCCGGATATCGATGGCGCCCAGCCAGCCGACGACGGCGACCAGGGTGCCGACAGCCGCCACGGACCATATAAAAACTCTCATACCACCACAAATGTCCTGTATGTCAGAATTGCTGTAGATAAATAAATTATCAGCACTTATATCACCTGCTTCCGTTGATTTCAGCCGAACGGGACTTGTCCCGAGGACACGCGGCCCCCGCGCCTTTCCGAACCGGAAGGACACCGGCGCCCGGCGTACGGCCACCTCCGCGGGTGTGACCGGACCGGGCGCCACGACGGACCTTTCCCGAGGAACCCCATGGAACCTTCGGGAACCTCCAGGGAGCGACACCCCCGGCGGAGGGTTCACGGGACGAACATCGTTCCTCTGGCGAGCAGGGAGCCGAGCCGTACCCGCCGCGCACAGACCCCGCCCCGCCACACGGGGCCTGACCGACGCCCCGTCACACGGAAGGCCCTCGTCGGCCCCGGCCCCGCAGCGCGGAGGCCCGAGCCGATCCCGGCCCGCGTACGGGCCCGCGTACGGCGGGAGCGCCGACACCATCCCAAAACGGCCATCCATCACCTTTGACCCATTGACGCCATGTTTCCGACAAGTTAAATTAAGTGTAGAAATAAGGCGTTGATTTACCGTTCCCCGGAAGTCGCCCTTCACCTGCAGTTAGACCTTCCACCCCCCGGATCCGCAGTGGAGACATGCATGAGAGGTCTGTTCCGTCCTGCCGCCTTATGGACTGCCACGGCAGTCGCGGCAGCTCTGCTCGCAGTACCGTCGACCCCCGCCTTCGCCGACACGTTGTTGTCGCAGGGCAAGACCGCGACGGCCTCGTCGTCCGAGAACGCCGGAACCGCCCCGGCCGCCGCGGTCGACGGCAACGCCGCCACCCGCTGGTCCAGCGCCGCCACCGACGCCCAATGGCTCCAGGTGGACCTCGGCGCCTCGACCAGCATCAACAAGGTCGTGCTGAACTGGGAGGCCGCGTACGCCAGCGGATACAAGATCCAGCTCTCCACGAACGGGACCACGTGGACGGACCTGAAGACCGTCACCGGCGGTGACGGCGGGATCGACACCTGGGACGTCACCGGCACCGGCCGGTACGTCCGGATGCAGGGCGTCACGCGGGCCACCGGCTACGGCTACTCCCTCTGGGAGTTCCAGGTCTTCGGCCCCGACGGCGGCTCCGCCGGGCCGTGCGGGACCACCAACGCCGCGCTGAACAAGACCTACAGCGCCTCCTCGACCGAGAACGCCGGAACCCCCGCGAGCGCCGCCTTCGACGGCAACAACGGGACCCGCTGGGCGAGCGCGGCCAGCGACCCGCAGTGGGTCCAGGTGGACCTCGGCTCGGCGCAGACCCTCTGCAAGATCGACCTGAGGTGGGAGGCCGCGTACGCGAGCGCCTTCAAGCTCCAGGGATCGACCAACGGCACCACCTGGACCGACCTGAAGACCGTCACCGGCGCCACCGGTGGCGTCCAGTCGCATGACGTGACCGGCTCCGCCAGGTACGTCCGGATGCTGGGCAGCGCGCGGGGCACCGGCTACGGGTACTCACTGTGGGAGTTCGCGGTGTACACAACCTCGGGCGGCGATCCCGAGATCCCCGGCGGCGGTCCGCTGGGCCCGAACGTCCACGTCTTCGACCCGTCGATGTCCAGCGCCACCATCCAGAGCCAGCTGGACGCGGTCTTCACCCAGCAGGAGTCGGCCCAGTTCGGCACCGGGCGCCACGCCTTCCTGTTCAAGCCGGGCACCTACAACGTGAACGCCAAGGTCGGCTTCTACACCTCGATCATCGGCCTGGGGCAGAACCCCGACGACGTCACCCTCAACGGCGTGACCGTCGACGCGGGCTGGTTCAACGGCAACGCGACCCAGAACTTCTGGCGCTCGACGGAGAACCTGTCGGTCCAGCCTCCCGGCGGCACCAACCAGTGGGCCGTCTCCCAGGCCGCGCCGTTCCGCCGCATGCACATCAAGGGCGCGCTGAACCTGGCCCCCACCGGCTACGGCTGGGCGAGCGGCGGCTACATCGCCGACAGCAAGATCGACGGCGCCGTCGGCCCGTACTCGCAGCAGCAGTGGTACACCCGTGACAGCTCCGTCGGCGGCTGGGTCAACGGCGTGTGGAACATGGTCTTCTCCGGGGTGCAGGGCGCTCCCGCGACCAACTTCCTCGACCAGTCCTACACCACGCTGGAGAACACCCCGATCAGCCGCGAGAAGCCGTACCTCTACGTGGACGGCGGCGGCGCCTACCGGGTGTTCGTCCCGGCCATGCGGACCAACGCCCGCGGCGTGAGCTGGGCGAACGGTTCCACCCCCGGCACCTCGCTCCCGCTCAGCCAGTTCTTCGTCGCCAAGCCCGGCGACTCGGCCGCGACCATCAACGCCGCGCTCAACCAGGGTCTGCACCTGCTGCTCACCCCCGGCATCTACAACCTCAACCAGCCGATCAACGTGACCCGCGCGAACACCGTCGTCCTGGGTCTCGGTCTCGCGACGATCATCCCGGGCGGCGGCTCCACCGCGGTCAAGGTGGCCGACGTGGACGGCGTGAAGCTCGCCGGCTTCCTGGTCGACGCGGGCACGCAGAAGTCCGACGTGCTCATCGAGGTCGGCCCGCAGGGGTCGAGCGCGGACCACGCCGCCAACCCGACCACCCTGCAGGACGTCTTCGTCCGCATCGGCGGCGCCTTCGCCGGCAACGCCACCACCAGCGTCGTCGTCAACAGCGACGACGTGATCATCGACCACACCTGGCTGTGGCGCGGTGACCACGGCGAGGGCATCGGCTGGAACGTCAACACCGCCGAGACCGGCCTCGTCGTCAACGGCGACGACGTCCTGGCCACCGGCCTGTTCGTCGAGCACTACCGCAAGTACGACGTCGAGTGGTACGGCGAGCGCGGCCGGACGATCTTCTTCCAGAACGAGAAGGCGTACGACCCGCCGAACCAGGCGGCCTACATGAACGGCACCAGCAAGGGATGGGCGGCCTACAAGGTCGGCCCCGCGGTCAACAACCACGAGGGCTGGGGTCTCGGCAGCTACGTCTACTTCAACGTCGACCCGACGATCGAGGTGGAGAACGGCTTCGAGGCGCCGGTGAAGCCGGGCGTGAAGTTCCACAGCCTGCTCACCGTCTCCCTCGGCGGCAACGGCCGGGTCAACCACGTGATCAACGGTGTGGGCGGTCCCGCCTTCGGCACCGCGACGATCCCGTCCAAGCTCGTCTCCTACCCCTGAGGCCCTGAGCCCGCCTGATCAGCGGTGGTCATAGCGCTCTCCCCGCTGATCAGGCGTTTCACCCCACGCCGTGGGTCTCCGCCGTCGCGGAGGCCCACGGCTTCACCTTCGGTAACGCAGGCCGTCCATCAGCAGGTCGAGCAGGCGGCGGGCCTGGTCGCGCTGCGCGGGCTCCCCCGCGGCGAGGGACACGCCGCCCATGCTCGCGAGCACGTCGGCCGGCTCGACGTCCGACCGCACGGTCCCGGCCGCGGCCCCCGCCTCCAGCAGCGTCGCGATCGCCTCGACGAGCCGGTCACGACTCTGCGCGTACGGATTCCCGCCGGACGCGATGACCGCGCGCAGCGCGTCGGCCATGCCGCGCTTGGTCGTCATGTAGTCGACGAAGCGGTCCATCCAGGCGCGCGTCGCCTCGTCCGGCGGCATGGCCCCCAGCAGGTCCGGCACGACGTCGCACAGCCTGTTCAGCTCGCTGCGGTACGCCTCCTCGATGAGCGCCTCGCGGGTGGGGAAATGGCGGTAGAGGGTGCCGATGCCGACGCCCGCGGCCTTCGCGATCGCGTCGAGCGTCACGTCCGGCCCGTCTTGGGAGAACGCGCGCACCGCGACCTCCAGCAGCCTTTCGCGGTTGCGTCGCGCGTCGGCGCGCAACGGTCGGGGGCCGGTGGCCGACACGGTCTCTCCTCTTCGGTCCATGCGGACGTGGTGGTTCGGTCCCTGCGGACTTTGACTCAGTCCCTGCGGACGTGGTGGCCGGCGCGCCGGGCGCCGGGGCGATTTGCTAAGCGGAGGAAGCTCCACTTACAGTGGGTCGTAGTGGAGGCTCCTCCGTTTTCACATCGTACCGGCCGGGTCTCCCTTCGCACAGCCGAGCGCATCGCCGACAGGACAGGCACGATCATGACCGAGAGCACACGTATCACCACCCCGTTCACCGCCGAGTCCACCGCCGCCGAGGTCGTGGACGGCATCGACCTCACCGGCCGCCGCGCCGTCGTGACCGGCGGGGCGTCCGGCATCGGCATCGAGACGGCGCGGGCGCTCGCCGGGGCGGGCGCGGAGGTGACACTGGCGGTGCGCGACCTCGGCGCCGGGGAGCGCACCGCGAACGACATCGTCGCGACCACCGGCAACAAGCAGGTCCTCGTCGCACCGCTGGACCTCGCCGACCAGGCGTCCGTGGCGGCGTTCACCGCCGCGTGGGACGGCCCGCTGCACCTCCTCGTCAACAACGCCGGCGTCATGGCGTCGCCCGAGACGCGCACGCCGGAGGGCTGGGAGCTGCAGTTCGCCACCAACCACCTCGGCCACTTCGCGCTCGCCACCGGGCTGCACCGGGCCCTCGCGGCGGCCGGCGGCGCCCGCGTCGTGTCGGTCAGTTCGAGCGCGCACCTGCGCTCGCCGATCGTCTTCGAGGACATCCACTTCAGGGAGCGCGTCTACGAGCCGTGGTCCGCGTACGGGCAGTCCAAGACCGCCAACGTGCTGTTCGGGGTCGAGGCGACGAGGCGCTGGGAGAGCGACGGCATCACCGTCAACGCGCTCATGCCCGGCGGCATCCGCACCAACCTTCAGCGGCACGTCTCCCAGGAGGACCTCGACCGGGCGGTCGCGGCGGCCGGGGGCTCGGGCATCACGTGGAAGACGCCCGAGCAGGGTGCCGCCACGTCCGTACTGGTCGCGACGTCACCGCTGCTCGAAGGCGTCGGCGGGCGCTACTTCGAGGACTGCGACGAGGCGGGCCCGAACCAGCCGGGCACCCGCAAGGGGGTCGCCGCGTACGCCCTCGACCCCGAGGCGGCCGCCCGTCTCTGGCAGGTGTCCGCCGAGACGCTCGCCCGGTGACCCCCGCCTTGACCGGCACGGTTCATCCGTATATCAATGGCAGCCGGTCAAGCCTTTCTCCCGTGGACGAAATACGGGAGACGGAAATTAAAAGGCCCTTATCGCTTTTGACATAATATTTTATTGGACCGTCGTCGTGCACGCGTTGTAATTTCGCCACAACGCCTATATCCGAGCCTCACGTCCCGGAGTGAACAATGCACACGACCGACCGTTCGTCACCCACACGCCCGAGGAGCGGGCTCGCCGTCGTCGCCATCTGCTTCTTCACGATCGTCTTCGACGGCTACGACCTGATCGTCTACGGGTCGGTGGTTCCCAGTCTGCTCGGCGACCAGGGGTGGGGTCTCACTCCGGCGCAGGCGGGGGCCATCGGCAGCTACGCCCTGATCGGGATGCTGGTCGGCGCGGTCGTCGCGGGCATGATCACCGATGTCGTCGGGCGACGCAAGATCATCCTTGTCAGCATCGCGTGGTTCTCCGTGGCCATGGTGCTGTGCGCCACGGCGACGTCCCCCGAGACGCTCGGCCTGTTCCGCTTCGTCGCGGGGCTCGGCCTCGGAGGTGTCGTACCGACGACGATCGCCCTGACCGTCGAATACGCCCCGAGAAACCGGCGCAACCTCTACAACGCGCTCATGTTCTGCGGTTATCCGGTGGGCGGCTGCCTGACCGCGCTGGTGGCCATGGCGCTTCTCGCCGAGCACGGCTGGCGCGCGATGTTCCTGGTCGGGGCCGCGCCCGTCGTGTTGATCCTGCCGCTCGCGATCTGGCTGCTCCCCGAGTCGGCGGGCTACCTGCTCGCGCGGGGACGCCGGGCCGAGGCCGAGGCCGTGGCCGCCCGCTACGGGCTGGACCTCGCCGACGGTCGTGACGAGCCCGTCGAGCCGCGCGACCGGAAGGGTTTCACGCTGCCGTTCCGGCGGGGTTACCTCGCCGCCACCCTGCTCTTCGGGGCGGCCAGCTTCTGCGGCCTGCTGCTGGTCTACGGCCTCAACACCTGGCTGCCGCAGATCATGCGCGAGGCCGGTTATCCGCTCGGGCCCTCGCTGCGGTTCCTGCTCGTCCTGAACATCGGGGCGATCGCCGGCACCATCGTGATGTCGGTCCTCGCCGACAGGGTCGGGGCCAAGGCCATCACGGTCTGCGCCTTCCTCGCCGCCACCGTGTCCGTTTACCTGATGAGTCTCGACCTCGGCACCGGCCTGCTGATGCTCTGCGTCGCCGTCGCGGGACTGGGCAGCGTGGGAACCCAGATCCTGGTCAACGGCTACGTGGCGATCTTCTACCCGGCCTCCGGCAGGGGCTCCGCCCTCGGCTGGACGCTCGGCGTGGGCAGGGCCGGTGCGATCGCCGGCCCCCTTCTGGGCGGCTGGCTGCTGGGCTCCGGCCTCGGGTTCGAATGGAACTTCTACGGGTTCGTCCTGCCCGCCCTGCTGGGCGCGCTGTTCATCGCCGCGGTCCCGCGCGCCGGCCGCCACCGCCAGCGGCGGCGGACGCAGGTCGCCGAGGAGACTCCGGTGCGAAGTGACGCGCTCGGCGGCATCCCGCTCCAGAGACAGGCACACGACCACCAGAACGTCATGAGGTGACGGTCCGGCCCCCGGTGGTCAGTCCCGCCGCGGGCCGGTCGCCGAGGTGAGGAACTCGCGGACGACCTCGACGAATCCGGCGGGGTCGTTCGTGTAGACGAAATGGTCGGCGTCCAGCTCGGCGAGGCGGGTGCCGGGGCGTCGTTCGACCATGGCCCGGGCCTGGTCGGCGGGGATGACGCCCTGGGTGCCCCGGACCAGCAGGGCGGGACAGGTGGTCGCCAGCCAGTCGTCCCAGTGGTCGCCGTGGACCAGGTCCTCGGAGTCGACCATGTCCTGGGGATGGAAGGGCAGCCGCCAGGTGCCGTCGGCGTTCTCGCGCAACGTGCCGGCGAAGAAGGGGGCCATCTCGCCGAGCCCCTCGACGAGCGCCTCCCGGGTGGGGGCCTGGTCGCGCAGGGCGAGGACGAAGGCGAGCGGGTTGGGGCCGTGCGGGTCGAGCGAGACCGGCCCCTCCGCGTTGACGAGGGCCTCGACCCGGCCGGGGTGGCGGGCGGCGAACTGGTAGGCGTTGACGGCGCCCAGCGAATGGCCCAGGATCGCGACCCGGTCGAGGCCGAGATGGTCCAGCAGGGCGAGGACGTCGTCGAGATAGCCCCGGCGGGAGTAGTCGGGCGCCCGGTCGGAGTCGCCGTGGCCGCGCTGGTCGGGGGCGATGACGCGCCAGCCGGGAGCCAGCCCGGCGGCCAGGTCGGCGAAACTCGCGCCCTCGGACATGTGACCGTGCAGGGCGAGCAGGGGACGGCCCGTGCCGCCGAAGTCGAGATAGGACAGGCGGCGGCCGTCGATGTGCAGGTCGGCGCGGACGGAACTGGTCAAGGCGGGCCTCCCGGGGGGCATGGCTGGATGTACTGGCGACCATAGCGCGGATTTGGGCGTTTGCACAAGGCATTCGCCTTAGGCAAACGCCTAATTCGCCCGTCCCAGGCGCGGATAGCATGCCTGGCATGGGAAATCGCGAAGATCTGCTGGCCGGGGCCCGGCGCTGCCTGGAGGAGAAGGGATGGGCGCGCACCACCATCCGTGACATCACGGCCGCCGCGGGCGGGGTCAGCATGGCCGCCATCGGCTACCACTTCGGCTCACGCGAGGCGCTGCTGAACGCGGCCCTCATCGAGGCCATCGACGAGTGGGGCGCCGAGACCGGCCGTAGCCTGTCCGGCCACGCCGAGCCGGGTGCGACCCCGGCCGAGCAGTACGAGGCCATGTGGGCGAGGATCATCGAGTCCTTCATCGCGCACCGGCCGCTGTGGATCGCCAGTTTCGAGGCGTTCCTGCAGGCCGAGCACTACCCCGAGCTGCGGCGACATCTGGCGAGCGGCCAGGCCGAGGGCCGCCGCGGGCTGGCCGCGATCCTGACGGGCGTCCAGGAGGACACGGTCGGCGACGACGTGACGCGCACCCTGGGCGCGGTGCAGATGGCCCTGATGGGCGGCGTCATGACGCAGTGGTTGCTCGATCCCGAGCAGGCCCCGTCCGCGGCCCAGGTGGTGGCCGGTCTGCGAGCCATCGTGGGCATCCTCGACCCCGAGGCGGGGTGACGGCCGATCCCCGGAGCCGCGCGGCCTCCATCGCGACGGCCGAACCACCGAACAGCCGGACCGCCTGACCACAGGGTCACGGGGTCACGGGGTCACCAGCCGCCGGGTCGCCGGACCTCCGGGAGATGTACCTCTCGTACTTTGGGCCGATCCGAAGTGATACGGCCTCTCGTACCATGATGGGGTGCTCCCCCTTGTGCGCTCCGTGTGGGACGAGCCCCGTCCCCCCGACCCGCCGGCGCGGGTGTGGCGGGACTGGGCACTTGTAGGGGTGCTCGTGCCCGTCGCGCTGCTCGAAGGGCTGCTGCGGCCGGACCTTCCGTGGCGGGTCGTCTCGGTGGCGGTCACCGTGGGGCTCATCCCCACGTTGTTGTGGCGCCGGAGCAGGCCGCTGCTGGTGGTCATGATCGTCTTCGGCACCACGAGCCTGGCCCCGCTGTTGACGGGCGGCGACCCCGTCGAGACGTACACGATGGCCTACCTGTTGCTCGTCGTGTACTCGCTGGTCCGGTGGGGGGCCGGGCGCGAGGCGGTGATCGGGTTTGCGATCATGCTCGTCGCGGTCCTCCTCTCGATCGCCTTCGACCGCCTCGCCCCCGCCGACGTGGTCGCCGCGTTCGCCGTCATGTTCTCCGCCGTCGCCCTGGGCGGGGCGCTCCGTTACCGGGCGAGGGCGAGGATGCGCGAGCTCGACCAGGTCAAGATGCTCGAACGCGAACAACTCGCCCGCGACCTGCACGACATCGTCGCCCACCACGTCTCGGCGATGGCGATCCGCGCCCAGGCCGGCCTCGCCACCTCCGCGTCACGGCCGAACGCCGCGACCGAGGCGCTCCACGTGATCGAGGCCGAGGCGTCGCGCGCCCTCGCCGAGATGCGCGCCATGGTCCGCGTCCTGCGCCGGAACCAACCGGCGGACCTCGCGCCCGGCCGGCGCGTCACCGACCTCCGGCAGCTCGCGAGCCAAGGCGCGTCCGGTCCGTCCGTCGACGTGGAGATCCCGGACGACCTCGGCGAGCTCACCCCGTCGGTCGAGGCCGCGATCTACCGCCTCGCCCAGGAGTCGGTCACCAACGCCCGGCGGCACGCTCGTCACGCCACCCGCGTCGAGGTCCGCGTCACCGCCGACGACACGTCGGTGCGCCTGCGCGTGAGCGACGACGGCGACACCGGTTCCGTGCGCCCGCCCGCGCCACCGGGGTACGGGCTCATCGGCATGATCGAACGCGCCGAGCTGCTCGGCGGCACCTGCGAGGCCGGCCCGAACCCCGATCGAGGCTGGACCGTCACCGCCGTACTGCCCCGGACCGGGGCGGCGGCATGAGCATCCGGGTGCTCGTCGCCGACGACCAGGAGATCGTCCGCACCGGGCTCGTGATGATCCTCGACGCCCAGCCGGACATCGAGGTCGTCGGCGAGGCCGCCGACGGGCGGCGAGCCGTCGAGCTCGCGCGGCGCCTGCGCCCCGACGTGTGCCTGTTCGACATTCGCATGCCCGGCCTCGACGGCATCCAGGCCACCCGCCTCCTCGCCGGGCCGGACGTCGACGACCCCCTCGCCGTCGTCGTCATCACCACGTTCGACCTCGACGAGTACGTCTACGCCGCGCTGCGGGCCGGTGCCCGGGGTTTCCTGCTCAAGGACGCCGGCACCGTCCTGCTCTCCCAGGCCGTCCACGCCGCCGCCGACGGTGACGCGCTCATCGCCCCGAGCGTCACCGCGCGGCTGCTCGGCGCCTTCGCCGACGCCGCGCCCGCCTCACCGTCGCTGCCGCACCCCGTCGAGGCGCTCACGGAACGGGAGGAGCAGATCCTCGTCACCGTGGCGCGGGGGCGGACCAACAGCGAGATCGCCGGCGAGTTCCACATCTCCCTCAGTACCGTGAAAACCCACATCGCGAGCCTGATGGCCAAGCTCGGTGCCCGCAACCGCGTCGAGATCGCCATGTGGGCCTACGAGACCAGACGCGTCAGGAACTGAGCCGGGCGGCGCGGGGAACGGTCCGGATGGTGGCGACCCGTCCGCGAAACAGCCTACGGCGCCCCCGGATGACGGCGGCTCATCGGCGGAACAGCCTGCTCCGGACCGGCCGATCATCCATCGATCGGGCGTACTTTCGGCTGATGAGTCCCTGGTGGGGGTCTTCTACCGTGATTCTCGTGGCACGAGACACCCTCGACGCCACCTGGTCGGCGACGCCTCCGATCCACCGGCACCGGCCATGACGCCGGTCCGCGAGCACGGCGCCCCGGCAGACCCGTACCCCACCCGCGATGGATGAGGAGAATGCGTTGAAAGCGTTCGTCCTGCGCTCGTACGGCTCCCCCGACGTTCTTGACCTGACGGAGATCGACACGCCCGTTCCCGGCGACGGCGAGGTGCTCGTCCGGGTGCGCGCCACCTCCGTCAACCCCTACGACTGGCACAACATGAGAGGCGAGCCGTACATCGCGCGCCTGATGCCCGGCGGCCTGGGGTTCCGCGCCCCGAAGCTCGGAATCCTGGGCGCCGACATGGCCGGGCAGGTCGAGGCGGTCGGCGCGAACGTGACGGCGTTCCGGCCCGGCGACGAGGTGTTCGCGCTGCTCAAGGAGGGCGGCTTCGCAGAGTACGTGTGCGTCCGGGAGGACCGGCTGGCGCCGAAACCGAAGAACCTGTCGTACGAGCAGGCGGCGTCGGTGCCGATGGCGGCGTGCACCGCCCTGCTGGGCCTGCGCGACGACGGACGGATCCAGCCGGGGCAGCGGGTCCTCGTCAACGGCGCCTCGGGAGGGGTGGGGACGTTCGCCGTGCAGATCGCCCGGGCGTTCGGAGCGGAGGTCACCGGCGTCTGCGGCACGAGGAACGTGGGCATGGTCCGCTCGATCGGCGCCGACGAGGTCGTCGACTACACCAAGGAGGACTTCACCCGGAGCGAGCGGCGCTACGACCTCCTGCTGGACGTGGCGGGGGGCCGCCCGGTGTCGGCCTGCCGCCGGGTGCTGACTCCCAAGGGGGCCTACGTCATCGTCGGCGGACCGGGCGGCCGATGGCTGCGGCCCGTCGGTCACATGATCTCGGCTCTCGCGACCGCGCCGCTCGTGTCCCAGCGGACGGTCAGGACGGACGTGGTCCAGTGCACGGAGAACACGAGGAACCTGATGACGCTGACCGAGCTCGTCGAGGCCGGGAAGGTCACCCCGATCATCGACCGGCTCTACCCGTTCGAGGAGATCCAGGCGGCCGTCAGATACCAGGAGGAGGGGCACGTACCGGGAAAGGTCGTCATCACGCTCTGAGACGACGGGCCCGCCACCCGTACGGCGAACGGCCCGCCTCCCCGGGGAGTCCGCGTCGGACGGTTCACGGTCGGACGGTTCACGGTCGGACGGTTCACGGGGAGGAGCCGCTGGGACAGCGCTCCTCCCCGCTCTCCGGTCAGCCGCAGGCGGGCGAGACCGCGCCGGTGAGCGCCCGGTTGGCGTCGCGCACCCGCTTGGCGTCGGGCTTGGTCACGGCCCTGTCGTAGGTCATCAGCCCGTTGATCTCGGTCTCGACGTCGGTGGTCTGGGTGTAGATCGCCGCGCTGAGCCCGTTACAGGCGTGCAGCCTCTCCAGTTCCCTGTTCATCGCGACGTACCGCGCGGTGAGGGCCTCGGAGTCGGGCTCGGTCGCGTAGCCCCAGCCACCGCCGGTCCAGGTGTGGCCGATCACCGGCAGGGCGAGCCCGCCGTACTCGCCGAGAACGGAGGCCCTGGTGGCGCTCGGCTGTCCGGGACTCCCGGGGCCCGGGTAGATGTGGTAGTCGGCCACGTCGCCGTTGCCGCCGTCGACCGCGCCGCAGCAGTTGACACCGCTCATGTTGTTCACCAGCCGGGAGGGGTCCCAGCCCTTGACCTGGTCGGCGAGCCTCGCCTGGTCGTACTGGCCCCAGCCCTCGTTGAGCGTCACCCACATCACGATCGACGGGCTGCCGCGGTGCTGGTCGACCATCTCGCGCAGCTCGGCCTCGAACTGGGCGCGCTCGGCCGCGTTCGAGGTGCCGAACATCGACGGCATGTCCTGCCAGACGAGCAGCCCGAGCCGGTCGGCGTGGTGGTACCAGCGATCGGGCTCGACCTTCACGTGCTTGCGCACGGCGTTGAAGCCGAGCCTCTTGGTCTCCTCCAGGTCGTACTTCAGCGCCCTGTCGGTCGGCGCGGTGTAGATGCCGTCGGGCCAGAACCCCTGGTCGAGCGGGCCGATCTGGAAGACCGGCTCGCCGTTGAGCAGGATCCTGGTCCTGCCGCCAACCTGGCCCGTCGAGATGGTGCGCATCCCGAAGTAGCTCCGCACCCGGTCGGCGCCCTTGAGCTCGACGGTGAGGTCGTAGAGGAACGGGTCGTCCGGCGACCACAGCCTCGGGTTCGGGACGGGGAGCCGCAGCTCCGTGCCGACGGGTCCCGAGACCGTGCCGACCACCCGGTTCCGGTCGCGGGCGGTGACGACGGCCACCCGTCCGGCGGCACCGGACGCCGCCACCGTCACCTTGAGGGCCTGTCCGGCGACGTCGGGCGTGGTGTGCACCGCGTCGATGTGCGCCCTGGCGACGGGCTCGATCCACACCGTCTGCCAGATGCCGGAGGCGGGGGTGTAGAAGATGCCGCCGGGATTGAGCCGCTGCTTGCCGACCGGCTGGCGGCCGGTGTCGGTCCCGTCGGCGACGCCGACGACGAGTTCCTGCTCGCCCCCGGGCCTGAGCGCGTCGGTCACGTCGACCGTGAACCGGTCGTAGCCGCCCTTGTGCGTGCCGACCTGCCTGCCGTTGACGTAGACGGTCGACTCCCAGTCGACGGCGTCGAGGTGCAGCAGCAGCCGGTCCTTCTTCCAGGACCGCGGCACGGTGAAGGTGCGGCGGTACCACATCCGGTCCTCGTGCCTGCCGATCCCGGAGAGCGTCGACTCCACGGGAAACGGCACGACGATCCGCTCGGCCAGGTCACGGCCGGCCGGGACCGCCTCGCCCGCCTCGGCGGCGGCGAACTGCCAGACGCCGTTGAGGCTGCGCCACCTGTCCCTGGTCAGCTGCGGGCGAGGGTACTCGGGCAGCGGGTTACGCGCATCGACGTCCTTCGCCCAGCGCGTCCGCAGGGTGTACGTCGAGTCGTTGACCACCGGCGCGTGGGCGAAGGCCTCCAGCGGGGTGCCGTCGGCCCGGACGATGCCGCCCTGCCCGTCGTAGGAGGCGCGTACGGTGTTGCCCGCCCGGCCGGGCACCGCGAATCCGAGCTTCAGCCTGATCTTCGTCTCACCGTCGAGCGCGGCCGACGTGACCGGCCATCGGGTCCCCGCGACGGTCAGTCCCAGATGCTCGTACGCCCCGGCGGGCAGCGGCTTCAGCCGGACGTCGCCGAAGTCGAGCGTGACGGTGTCGCCCCCGGCGCCGACCGCGGCCGCGGCCGGTCCCGGCGGGTCGAAGCCCTCGGGCAGGAAGAACGCCCCGGCGGGCACGATCTCCTTGGCCTGGCTCGGGCTCTGCCAGCGCAACCGCAGATGGGCGCCGCCGAAGTGCTCGAAATACTCGATCCTGATGTCGTACCGTCTCCCGGCCTCCAGGGCGACGGGGGTGCCGACCTGCTCGACGTCCCAGTCGTCCACCCAGTGGTCGATCACCACCTGACCGTCCACCCAGAGCCGGAAGCCGTTGTCACCGATCATCGAGAACGTGTACGTCTCGGAGTACTCGGGCTCGATCTGACCCGTCCAGCGGACGGCGACGTCGTCCTCCCTTCCGGTGAGGTCCCTGAGCACCGGGTTGAGGTCGGCCAGCTCGATGGCCGGATCGACGACCGTGGCCTTGAGCTCGGCGAAGTCGAACGTTCCCGGAGCGGAGGTGAGGTAGTAGTCGCCGCGCAGACCCTGCCCGCCGGCACGGGCCCACGCCGTCGGCGTCACGACGACCTGCCAGGCCAGGGCGAGGATCATGGTCAACAGGAGGGGGGTTCGTCCGCGCATACGGTGATGCCTTCCCGGTCACAGTCGAGCAGATGGCGATCCGTTGTGACCCAAAAGAAACATCCCTGATGATCCCCGGTCAAGATATCTGATCAAACTCGTTCATATTCGGTCAGAGACAACCTCGCCCTCACAGACCGCCCGTGAACCGCGCAAACCGCCGGGTCCGCCACCCTCGCCGTCCCCACCGGCGCGGGCATCGCGACGATGACGGCCCAGGATCCGGGGGCAGGAGACCCCGATGCCACCGAGACTGGAACATCCATCGGAGCTCCACAGGCCGCCGCGGGCCGAGCGGGAGATCACTGATCGGATTCCGGCCTTCGGCTTCAGACCTCGGTGTCCTTCGGATGACGAGGTGATGCGTGGACGACCCAGACGGTTCGGGTGGCGTCATCGATGACATAGCGGACGCGTCCGCCGCTGGTGACCTCGAATTCCCATTGCTCCAGTTCCTGGCCATTGTGGCGATGAGTCGCGAGATCGCCGCGCAGGCGATGTTGGCGCTCATGATCCGCCCGAGAGCGTGGATCAGCGCGCAGCGCCTCGAAACACCGGCGTGTGTTGCCCAGGGCGTGACGGCACAGTTCCTCCCATCCCTTGACCGCGTCGCCAGTACCGAACCGGATATCCCATTCGCCGTCCGGAGGCGGGACCGTGACCCGGTCACCACGCTTCGGACTCACGCTGAGACCCCTACCGGTCCGAAGTCGCCGCTTGTGGCCTCGCGAGCCTGGGCGTAGCGCGCGGGGTCGGCCTTGATCCGAGCGGTCGCCCGCCAGCCCGCGATGACCTCCTGGGTGGTGACATCGACATCCAGCTCCGCGGCGTCGGAGAGCGCCTCCACCAGTTCCAGGGTGAAGGCACGCAGTTCGGCGGAGGTGAGGTGGCGAACCCAGGGGAAAACCTCGGGCATGGCGATGACCAGCGTGCGGGCGGTCGGATCGTGCTTGATGAGGGCGAGGAACAGGCGGGACGCGGTGGCCAGCGTCTGCCCGCGCTGATCCTCACGATCGGCGGCGGTCAGGTAGAAGTCGGGGGCGTCTCGGTGAGTGATGCGCACTCGACCGAGGCGTGCGGCGCGCTCGGCGACAGCCCGAGGGTTTCTCGACAGGTCCGAGAAGGTGACGGCGTCGGCGTTACTGGTGCTCACCCAACCATCGTAAGTCAGAACACATTCTGATAGACGGTGAACCACGGACAGGACGACCTGCCGTCGCCTGCCGTCGAACCGGGCAGGCCGAACCGTCAGACGACTCACCCCTCCGGCTCTGATCCTGCGTCAAGACGGGTCACAGGGCTTGGCGCCGGTGCCGCCACGGCCACGGTGGCCGGCGTGCCTTCGTCGATCCCGTACTCAGAGCCGCTCGGGCGAGAGGGGCGAAGCGCCTGCGCGAAAGCCGTACGACGGGAAGACGAGGGGAAGACGACGACCTTCGCAGGCCGTGCGCCTGGCAGGCGCCTTCGCTCCGCCGGGCTGGTCGCCTGTCCGCACCCTGTGTCAGGGTGACCAGCCTTTCGGTGGAGTGGGACGGCGCCCCCTCGCGGGCCGTCACCGTCGTCCCCCCGACTGGCGCGAACGCTCCGTCGGCTGAGCACGAACCCGGCCACACCCTGTTCGCCCGGCGGCACCGGCCGTCAGGGGCGCGCCTTCACGGGCCTTTGCCCCTGGCGCGGAAGGCCGCCGTCTTGACGCGGTTCTGGCAGGTGGTGCCGCAGAACCGGCGGGTGCCGTTACGGGAGACGTCCACGTAGACCCGGTCGCAGTGCGGCGCCGTGCACACGCCGAGACGGTCGTGGTAGTCGCTCCCCAGCACGATCGCGAGACCGGTGGCACAGCTCGCCGCCCAGTCGCCCGCCATCGTGCCACCCGGGCCGTGGAAGTGCAGGTGCCACGGCTCCCCGTCGTGACGTTCGAGCATCGGCCGGGCCCGGGTCTCCTCAAGGAGGTCGTTGACTCGCCGGGCGGCGGCGTCGACGTCCCCCGCCGTGACGGCGTCGAAGACCGCGCGCAGCCGGGCCGCGATCCCGTCGAGCTCACCGGCCTCCGCCTCGGTGACCTCCCGATGGTCCGGATAGCCGGTGCGCAGGCCCTCCGTGGCGGCGGCGGCGAGATCGCGCGGCGGCGGGAAGTCGCGGCCCCGCCTCTCTCCCGGGGTCAGCTCGTTGACCAACCCCACCGCCACCCGGACGATCGCATCAGCGTGACTGTTGAAATCCACTTGACCGGTTACATCCTCGCGTTCTAGTGTGTAACTGTCATAAGCTTATACGACAGTCACAAGGAGACGATGGTGCTCACCCACGATGCCGCACTCCGGTGGATCGCACGATGGGACCGCCAGCAGGAGGGCTACCTGCCCGACCGCGAGGAGCGCTTCACCGCGCTGATCGACGCCGTCGAGGCGGCGGGCCGCCCCGATCCGCTGGTCATCGACCTCGGCTGCGGGCCGGGCTCGCTGTCCGCCCGCCTCCTGGAGCGACTGCCCGAGGCGAGGGTGATCTCGGTCGACGCGGACCCGCTGCTGCTCGGCCTCGGCCGGGCCGCCTACCCGCACCTCACCTTCGTCTCCCTCGACCTGCGCACCCCCGGATGGACGGAGTCCCTGGGCCTGGACGGACCGGCCGACGCCGCGGTGAGCACCACCGCGCTGCACTGGATCTCCGGACCGGACCTCAGGAAGATGTACGCCGAGCTGGCGACCGTGCTGCGTCCGGGCGGGCTCCTGCTCAACGGCGACCACCTGGAGACCGACGACACCACCCCGGCCGTCGCCCGCCTCGAACGCGCCGTGCACGACCGGGAGGCCCGGCGCGCGTTCGCCGGCGGCCGTCCCGAGGACTGGCGCCAGTGGTGGGAGGCGGTCGCCGCGGACCCCGCCTTCGCCGAGCTCCACACCGCACGCACCACCGCGGGCGCCGACCATCACGGCTCGGAGTCCTCCCTGCTCTCCGAGCACGTCGAGGCCCTCCGCGACGCCGGGTTCGCCGAGACCGGCACCCTCTGGCAGCGCGGCCACAACCGTCTCCTCTGCGCCGTCCGCGACTGATCCGGCGACCCCGCGACCCGTCGGCCGGTCATCGTCCGGCACCGCCGGCCGGCTGATCGGCGTGGTGAGGAACCGGCCGAAACGGACGCGGTACCGCCCGCCCTCGTCATCGTCCTCATCACCTGCTTCATCACCGCCCGCATTACCAGGACCGGTCCGGACTCCTCCCTTCGCGCCCCGGCCGTTGAACTATCCAGCCCCATTTTCGGCATGAAGTACGCATATCCCCACAAAAGCCGGGATTTATGATTCCTTAGTAAGGTTCGCTGGATGCGTACCCTTTTCATAGCGTTGGCGACCGGCGCGCTCGTGAGCACGTCCCTCACCGGGACCGCGAGCGCGAACTCGGCGGGACCCGTACCGACCGGCGCCGCCGCCTTGACCGGAAACCCGATTTACAAAACCGGCAGGTTCGCCCCCCGGACCTGCGAGGAGCCGTCCGTCCGGGGCGGCGATATCGAATCCGTCCGGATTTATGCCGACACCATGGCCGCCTGCCTCGGTAAGGCATGGCAGGCGCAGTTGAGAAAGGCCGGAATCCCGTTCAGCGCTCCGAAGGTGAGAGTCGCCTACGGAGACCGGATCAAGACCGCCTGCGGCGTCTACCGTCCGGGCGACACGTTCGGCCTGTACTGCCAGAAGAACAGGACCGTCTACCTGATGGTCACCGAGTACGGCATAACGGGTGAGGTCGATTCGCCGCAGATGCTCGAAAGCCTGTCCATCGGATACGGCTACCACGTCCAGCGGCTGATCGGTGTTCTCGCCCAGGAGGCCAGGGTCGCCAAGAAGCTGTCCAAGGCCAAGGCCCTCGCCCTGAGCAGCAGGGTCTCGCTGCAGAACATCTGCTTCGTCGGCGCCTTCGTCGGCAGCGTCTGGGACTCCCTGGACAACAGCAAGAAGAGCGGTCACAAGTCCTTCGTCAACCGGCACACCATGGAGAGCGACGTCGAGGGGAACGGTACGACGAAGAACCGGATCTACTGGCTGGGGCGCGGTTTCGACGCCCAGTCCCCCGGCGCCTGCAACACCTTCGAAGCCCCGGCGTCCAGGGTGGCCTGACCCGGCGGCGGCGAGTCCCCGGGCCTAACCCCGGCCGCCGCCCCGGACGGTCGGCTCACGGTTTCCCATGTTCTCCACCTTGCCCGCCGGGGGCGCCTTGACGGTCACCCGGCTCCCCCACCCGGTGTAACGGGTCTCGACGCTGAGCCGCCTGTCCTCTCCCACCGCCGCGCTGACGTGGGTGCTTCCCGGATAGACGGTGACCAGTCGCCGGGGGAGCCGGTCGGCGCCCAGGGTGAGGGTGAAGCGCAGCACCGCGGTCTTGTCGTTCCCGGACAGCCTGCTCAGGCTGACGTTCCGCATCCAGGGGGAGATCTTCTCAAGCGCGCCGAAACTGATCGCGCCCGAGTAGGTGAGGCCCGTTCGCTTCCCCTTCGCGATCAGGGCCTTCAGGGTCGCGGGCTCGGCCACGTTCACCAACTGCCCGTACCAGCCGGTGAAGCCGGCGTTCATGCCGTTCGGGTGCTTGATCCAGGTCTTGCCCTTCGACGGCGCCCAGGGACCGCCGGAGTAGTAGCTGGTGGTGCCGATCCTGATCGTCCGCTCCGGCTTGGTCAGCCTCCAGATCATGTTGATGGGCATGTCGGCCTCGGCGACGGTGCGCCGCGCACTGGTGTCCGAGGCGACGATCCCGGCCTTGCCGAACTGGAAGGAACCGGTGCGCTTGAGGAAGGACGTGTTTCCCTCGAAGGCCAGCAGGGTGGTGACGTCGGTGAACTTCACCCCCTTGCCCGCGGCGAACCGGCTCTTCAACGCCGCGACCGGATCCGCCGGGGCGGCCTGAGCAGGCGTCACGGCGACGAATGTGGTGGCTCCGGCCGCGGCAGCCACGGCGACGCACGCGATCGCTCGCTTCATCATGATCTCCTTTTGACCTGATACGGGAAGGAGATCCTGTCGAACCTTGATCACGAGCACGTCTCAGAACCAGGACTCCGGCGTAGTCGGGATTCGTTGTGAGGACGGCCCACCGGGGCGGCCCACCGGGAGCGTGCCGGAACCCGCCGGACGCCGCATGCCACCGTCACCGGTCCACGAGACCGCCCGCGGAGGGACGGCTCCGGCCGGTCGGCCGCTTACGGATGAACCATTCGGCCACGGCGAGGTTGATCACCCAGCCGGCGGCCACGAGCAGCGCCCTGGGGAACTCGCCGGGCGTCCCGAAGATCAGGAACCAGGGCAGGTGGGTCAGCGCCTGCGTGCCCGCGCCCAGGCCGATGGCGTAACCGCGAATCATCCAAGCACGATGCCGGGCCACGTCCCGCCGCCGGATCGCGGCGAAGCCGAGAACGATGGACAGGAGCATGGCCGAGCCGAACACGAGCCGGAAGCCGGCGAGGAGATCACCGTCACCGACGGGCCGGGGATAGAACAGGGTCATCCACAGGCCCGAAAGCGCCGCGACGATCCCGCAGAGGACCAGGACCCGCCCGGCGGCGCGGTGCCAGCCCGGCCTCCGGCGGCGGAAACGGGGGGCGAACTGGAAGGCGCCCAGGATGCTGTACACACCGACGCTGAGAATGTGCAGCACCACGGGCAGGGGCATCGCGAAGAACCGCGCGTTCTCCGGTGTGATCTCCGCACCGCCCGCCAGTTCGGTCAGGCGGACGGCTCCGGCGATCATCGGAACGGCGCCGAGCGCGATCAGGCCGGTGCACAGGAGCCAACCCGGCCTGACGGAGGGGGCCGTGGCGACTTCGGCACGGCCACGGACGGCGAAGGTCTCCGCTGTCTTCCGGTCATCCGCCGGTCGGCCGCTTCGCCGCGGCCGCGAGGACGGGGGGCGTCCCGTCGGGCTCTCATCGGTCATGGTCCGATCGTGACGGCCGGGACGGCGGCGGCTCATCGGGAGAACGGCCTGACCCGAGCCGGCCGATCGTCCACTGACAGGGCGTACTTTCGGCCGAAGCCCCGTGAGGTCGCCGGTCCCGTGAGGTCGTCAGTCCCGTAAGGTCACCGGTCCCGTAAGGTCACCGGTCCCGTAAGGTCACCGGTCCCGTGAGGTCACCGGTCCCGTTGGGCACCGCACGGACGGGTCACCCGGCTTGACGCCGGTGACATCGGTGCCGCGCCGGTCGCCCGGGTTCCGTGTCGCGTACCGCCGGTGACGGCGGTTCACTTCACGCGATCACGTCGGCGGACGGAGTGAGCGGGGCCAGCCGTTTGCTGAGCCCGAGGACGGCCTGGGCGGTCCGTGGGTCGGCGGCGGGGGCGAAGGGGGTGACGGGACGGGCCCTGGGGCCGATGACCAGGCCGGTCCGCCCGTCGAGCGAGGCGTCGGACGCGGCGAGGATCGACGGCCGTGCCGCCACCGCCGCGGAGCCGGACGTGGCGTGTTCGAAGACTCGCCGGAGCAGCGGCCAGAGCGGTCGCAGCCCCGGCGAGACGATTCTGGACGACCGCATGGTGCCGTCGGTCATATCGGTGGCCGCGCCACCCGGATCGGCCGCGAAGACCGAGATGCCGGTACCTCGCAGCCGCTCCGCCAGATCCAGCGTGTAAGCGAGGTTGGCGAGCTTCGCCCGGCCGTACCAGTGGAAGCCGTAGTAGCCGCCCGGCGGCTCGACGGCGTCGAAGGAGCGTTTGGCGCCCCGGATCGAACCCGAGGTGACGTTCACGATCCGGCTCGGCCCTCCGGCCCGGAGCGTCTCCAGCAGCGACTCGGTCAGCAGGTACGGAGAGAGGTGGTTCACGGCGAACGACGCCTCGATCCCGTCCACCGTCTGTTGCCGGTCGGCGAACATCGCCCCGACGTTGTTGACCAGGACGTTCAACGGCCCCTCCTCGGCCAGGTGGGCCGCGAGCGCCCGTACGGCATCGAGCGACGCGAGATCCGCGGCGACGAACCTCGCCTTCGGACCGGTCGCGACCGCGTCGATCCGCTCGACCGCGCGGGCGCCCCGCTCGGCGTTCCGGCCCACCACGGTCACCGCGTGACCGCTCGCCGCCAGCCCCATCGCGGTCTCCAGGCCGATTCCCCCGGTCCCCGCCGTCACCACAACCCGTTTGCTCATGGTCTCACCCCTCGCCGGCCACCAACGGATAGCTATCCACTTTCCGAGCCGTACCGTAGCACAAGCGGATGACTATCCGATTGAAAGGGTCGGGCGTGCGGCGGGCGGACTTTCGAACCGGGAGTCCCGGACCGCCGTCAACGCGAGGGGCGCGGATCCCGGGGAGACGCCAACGGAGGGAAGCGCAGCCCCCAGGGGATTCCGGACCACCGTCAACGCGAAGGCGCGGCCCCCGAGGAGATCCCGGAGCACCGTCAAGGTGGAGAGCGCGGACCCTCGAAGAGGTTCCGGATCGCCGTCAGCGGGGAGGGCGCAGCCCCTCAAGGAGAACGCCGAGGTAGACCTCGGCGTACTTGGCGTCGTTGTCGCCGGAGCGGACCGCGTGCTCGATGCCGCAGAGGAGGCGGCGGACGTCGTCCGCCTCGATGTCGTGCCGGATGGCCCCCGCACGGCGGGCGCGGTCGAGCAGCCGCGCGACGGCACCGTCAAGCTCGGCCTTCATCGTCGAGGTCTGCGCGTCGGCGTCACTGGCCGATCCGAGCACCGCCGCGAACCCGGCATCGTCCAGCGCGCGTCCGAGGGTGAAGCGCAGGAGGCGGTGCAGACCAGCGAGCGGATCCTCATCGGCCGCCGCAGCCTGCGCCTCACGGACAAGCTGCTGAAAGCGTTCCGCCAGCAGCACTTCCAGCAGCGCGTGCCGGTTGGGGAAATGCCGGTACACGGTCCCGACGCCCACTCCCGCGAGCCGGGCGATGGTGTTCAGCATGAGCGAGTCGTCGCCTTTGGCCATCTGCTCCCTGGCGACCTGCAACACCCGTGCGCGGTTGCGCGCGGCGTCCGCGCGCAACGTCGGCCCTCGCTCGGCACTTGGTGTCACAGGCTCAGCCTAATGGTTCGCAAACCAGCGGTGGCCTGCGAGGTTCGCGTGGCCGAACGGGAAAACCCGAGGCCGGGACGGGCGAGCCGGGCCTGCCCCCGGAGGCCGCCGGGCCGGCGACCGTCAGGGACACCCCGGACGGGACGGCGTTCGTCGCCGTGCCGTCGGGTCGGGAATCGGCAGGTACGACCACCTCCCGAATGTCGCGACCTCTGGATGGCCGGGCATCGCACCGGGAGGATCGAGGAACGACGGCGACCGTCACAACGGCCGCCGACCCCGCGGCCGACGGCCTCAGCCGGGCAGCGGCCCCAGATCACGCACGACCCGGGCGAAGGCGCGGATGAGGTCGTTCTCCGCTTCGCTGAGCCACACCAGCCCGAACGGCAGCGCGTCCATGTCCCTGACGGGCAGGTAGACGATGTCGGGACGGGAGTAGTAACGGCTCACGTGGACCGGGAAGAGGGAGACCGCGTTCCCCATGGCCGTGTGCATGAAGATGTCCTCGATGTTGCTCACCGGCTCCGTGCGGTCGATCGGCCGGCCCTTCGGGGTGAGCTCGGGAATGTAGCGGTCGAACCAGTAACCGGGCACCGACTCCGCGACCACGTGCTGGTAGTCGCTGATCGCCTCCAGGGATACCGAAGATCGCTTGGCGAGGGGGTGGTCGGCGGCCACGGCCAGCACTCTCGGCTCGGCGAAGAGCAGGGGGCCCACGGTCAGGTCGGGCTCCTCCACGGGGAACCAGGTGACCAGGACGTCGGCCTCCCCGCCACGCAACTGGGCGAACGGATCCGCGTAACCCGACATCCGCAGGCGGAGCTCCCACTGCGGGTGGCGGGTGTGGAACGTCTCCCAGTACCGGCGCAGTTCCTGGAGGTTGGTGGGGAACAGGCTGATCCGGAGCGTCCCCGTCTTGCCCCGGCCGGCCAGCCGGGCCCGCTCCAGGCTCCGCGCCAGGCCCGAGTGCAACTGGCTCAGGTCGTCCCGGAGCTGCTCACCCACCGGCGTCAGCCGTACGTTGCGGCTGTTGCGCACGAAGAGCTCGACGCCGATGGCCCGTTCCTGTTTCTTGATCGCCTGGCTGACGCGGGGCACGGAGACGTGCAGCCGCTCAGCGGTCCGGCCGAAGTGCAGCTCCTCGGCCAGGGTCAGGAAGATCTCGATGTCCCGTAGCTCCACGTGGCTCCCGTCCGTCGCCCCTCCGCCGAGATCGTTCGCTGGGTGCGTAAGTACGACATGTCGGGCTATTGGAGATTATCGAGCTCCAAGCACCCTCGCGAGAAACGGCCACATCGGCCACGGAACCAGGCCGGGCCGAGAGCACCAGCCGAGGCGATCCCCCGATGAAGGCCCGCCCGGCCACGGCGGCCCACCGGCACCGCCTGACCGCCTCCCGGCACGCGTGTTCAAGGGTGCGCCCCCGGCTCACGGGAAAGAAAAATCAGGGGTTAACAGATCGCATGGCAGCCGTCACACTGACGATGTCGTCGCGAACGACACCCTTTCGACGTGAACCGTATTTCCTTGTTCCTTGGTTTCGAGCCGAGACGTGGGAGTTCACTCATGCGCTCATCGTTGTTGCGCGTGTTGACCACGGTGGTCATCACGGCCGCGGCGGTCCTCGTGCCGGCGGAGCCCGCGTCCGCGGGAATCTGGCAGCTCACCGACGGGTTCGAGCCCTCGACGAATCCGGCGTCCAGCTGGACGTTGACCGCGAACGGGCATTGCGGCGGGCCCACGTTCGGCGGCCCGTCGAGCACGCCGCGTACGGGGAGCGGCTGGGCCCACATGACGGCCTTCACGGCGCACGGCTGGTGCGCGCTCGGGCGGACCGTTCATCTCACGCCGGTGAGCATCCACCCGGGGGCACGCTGTACCGCCGGAGTCTGGACGGAGCTGTGGGGGAACGAGGCCTCGTTCAACCTTGAGGTGATCGACCCCGACACGTGGACGTACATCGCGCTGAGGTCGATCACCCAGGACTGGGTCCACGGCTGGGAACTCCAGACGGTGAGCTGGACCGCGCAACGCTCCGACGTCGTGCTGCGACTCACCGTGGGACAGCAGCACCCGTACTGGCACGCCGCGGAGGTCGATCTCGACGACGTCGTGGTGCAGTGCGCCTACTGATCGGCTGGGCCGTCCGGCTCGGCCGGCACGCCGAGGACGTCGCGGCGGCGTTCGTCGCCGACGCCCCGGCCGCGCGCGGTACATGATCACCGGACATGGAGGAGACCCCCGAACGGCCGAGGCCGCCGGGGGTCTCATCCGTCGGACCACCCGTCCGAAGAGGTCACCGGCCCGTCAGGACCCCGGGCGGCAGGGGCACCCGCGTTGACACCGGCCCCGACGGGCGTTCGTCCGTGTGACCCATCAGCGCGTGACCCGTCAGCCTGCCGGAGGTCGGGGACGGGTCAGCGTTCGTCTGGTGGGGGTCAGCTCACAGTAGTACCAGTCCCCGGAGTGCCCTTCCCGCCCGGCTCGATGGCGGCAACCTGGGGGTGCCGGGGGTGTAGCGAAACCCGCAGGTGTCGCTGTCGACGAGGCTCCTGGCCGCGCCCCGGCCGCCCGTCGGCGGTGTGACCGACGGCTTGAGGCGCCACTTCCGCCGTTGCGCATCCGCGCACCAGCGATCAGACGGCACAGGGCCGTTCCGGCCGTCAGGTGCTCTCGGTCGGATCGGCCGGACCGGAGTCCTGCCCGCCGTTCTCCTCGGGCGAGGTCTTGTGTCGTGAGGCCGGCACCACGATCTGTTCGGTGTCCTTGTCACGGGTCACCCAGAGATAGACCAGCGCGCCGACGAACAGCACGATCGAGGTCCACTGGTTGATCCGCAGCCCCAGGAGCGTCACCGCGTGGTCCACGCCGCCCACCGGGTCGATCCGCAGCCCCTCGATCCAGAACCGGCCGAACGTGTAGCCGGCGACGTAGAGGGCGAACAGGCGGCCGTGGCGCAGTGTGAACCGCCTGCCGGCCAGGATCAGCGCGAAACCGAGCGCCGCGTCCCACAGCGACTCGTACAGGAACGTCGGGTGGTAGAGCACGCCTGGCTCGCCGCCGTGCGCCTGGTCGATCTCCAGGCCCCACGGCAACGTGGTCGGACTGCCGTACAGCTCCTGGTTGAACCAGTTGCCCCAGCGGGCGATCGCCTGCCCGAACGCGATGCCGGGCGCGACCGTGTCGGCCACGGCGCCCAGGGACAGCCCCCGGCGGCGGCAGGCCAGCCACACGCCCACGCCTCCCAGGGCGACCGCGCCCCAGATGCTGAGCCCGCCCTCCCAGATGAACAGTGCCCGGTAGGGCTCCTTGATCGCGCGCGGGCCGAAGTAGGTCTGCCAGTCGGTGATGACGTGGTAGAGGCGGGCGCCGATCAGGCCGAAGATCACTCCAGGGATCGCGATGTCGCTGATCGCGCCCTTCTCGCCGCCGCGGGCGCGCCAGCGGCGCTCGCTGAGCCAGACACCGAAGACGATCGCGACGATGAAGCACAATGCGTAGGCCCGGATCGGGATGAATCCGAGATACCAGACCCCTTCGGAAGGGCTGGGAATCGAGGCAAGGGGCATGCCGGTGAGGCTAGTCAACGTGAGACCACTTGGCCGTCTTCGCGACCTGATCGCAAGCCTTCCGCGACCGAACAGTGCGCGACGCGGGCTTTCGTGCTCGAAGCGACAGTTCAGGCCCCTTTGAGCGGCTCCCGGCGTCAGACCGAAAACCGGCCTCGGCCAGGTACCAGGCGGTCTCGACATCGGCGGGCGACCACCCCCGGTTCTCACGCCCGCAGAGCGTGCGCGCCCCCTCGCCCACGGCACCTTCACCCCGCGATGAGCGAATCGCTGGACTCAGGCGAAAGCGGCGCGGTGATCGTGTACCCAGGTGGAGAACGTACGGGGTGGACGGCCGAGCACCTGTTCGACCTGCTGGGTGATCCTGGCGTTACCGCCGCGCGCGACCGTTCTGGAGCCGTTGACCACGATCTCGGCGAAGGCTGGATCCAGGCCCGCGGCCAGCAACTGCTCACGGTAGGCCTCCAGCGGCACGTCCGTCGTGAGGGCGCGGCCGAGCCCCTCGCCCAGGATCGCGGCCTGGTCGGGAACGCTCGGCGGTTCGGGCCCGGTCAGCGTGAGCACGCTGCCCGCGTGATCGTCTGACGTCAACGCCCGGCGGCTGGCCGTCAGCGAACGTCATCTGCGTGATCTCATCCGCGACGGCATCGGCGTACCGCCCAAACGCATCGAGCGCATCGCACGCGTGCGCAGGGTGCTGGCCCACGGCGGGACCCACGCCGAGCCCTGGTCGCACCTGGCCGCGACGACCGGCTACTACGACCAGTCCCATATGGGCGCCGAGTTCCGCACCCTGAGGGGAGTGCCCCCCACGGCCTTCTTCGCAGGCCGCCTCCCGTCGCTCCGTCCCTGCTGAGGGGGCCGGCAGGTCCCCGGTCGAGTCCGGACCCCGCCCCCTGACCCGATGATGCGGCCGGCGGAATGCCGTAGGCACGCAAGGGGCCCACGAGGGGAGTCCGGCCGCCCGCCGCACGGCGAGCGGCAGCCACGTGAGCCGCAGCCACGCGAGCCGGAAAGAGCTCGGGCCTCGATGCGCGTCAGGTGTCCCGGTCTCCGTTGAGGACGCGGGTCACCCACTCCAGCGACCCCGTGCGAAGCGCCTCGTCCGCGAGGCGCTTCGCGGACGCCGTCTTCAGCGCGGCGAGTGAGCTGTCGATCCACGGCTGGACGTTCTGGTGCCCCTGCTCGCGGTACTCGACGGCCTGGATCAGGCATTCGAGCTTGTCGGCGTCCCGGGCGCAGACCGCTTCGAGACTGGTCTTCTCCTCGTACTCGCCGACCGCGCCGCTCACCATCTCCGCCACCGGCTCCGGAACCCCGCGCACCTGGTCGGCGGTGACCTCCTCGTTCGGCGCCGCCTTCAGGTACCGCTTGCCGATGTAGGGGATATCGGTGACGCGGGTCTCCTGCGTGTCGTGGAACAGGCTCATGAACGCCGCCCGCTCCGGGTTGCCGCCCTCCAACGCGGTGATCACACTCGCGATGACCGCCGTCCGGAAGGAGTGGTCGGCGATGCTCTCGGGATCCCGTACCCCCGCGACCAGCCAGCCCGTGCGCTTGTAGCGCTTGAGCAGCCCGATCTCGTACAGCAGGCCCGTCAGCCTCGGCAGTTCCTCCGCCATGGAAGTCCCCTCTCCCCCTCGGTGGATCATGCGCCGAGCGTAGATGACCGCCTCCGGTTCTCGTCGGAACCGCGGCGACACGGTGGCCCCGCCGCGCCGGCGGGCTCAACGGCTGAGATCCGCCACCTCGCGGGCCTCGTCGGCCGGATGAGCTCGGTGGTCCACGGCGATCCACCGTCATTCCGCCTTGTCCGGGGCCGTTGTCACCCGGTTGGTCACCCGGTGGTCACCCGGCCCGGAGCGCTTGGCCGTGCTCCAGGTAGACGGTCTCGCCCAGCTCACGAGCGGTCACGGCGGCCTTCACCCTGCGCGCCAAACGTTCGACCAGGAGACCGTCCACATCCTCGATCGGGTGGAAGCCGAATGCGGTCAGCTCGTCGTCAGCGAAGGTGATCAGGCCGAGCGTTTCGGCGTCGAGCACCCCGCCGTCGAAGACGAAGAGGATTTTGTCCCCCTCGTCCGGATGAGGCGCCCAGTCGGCCACCAGGAGACGCCCGATCGGTGGCCGGATGCCCAGCTCCTCGCCGACCTCCCGCTCACACGCCGCGTACGGTGTCTCCCCCGGTTCGACATGGCCTCCCGGGATCTCCAGCTGTTCCCGGTAGGACGGCTGGACCAGCAGGATCCGCCCGGCCTCGTCGAAGAAGAGTGCCCCGGCGGCGGCGCGGGCCTGGGCGAAGGGCGGCTTCTCCTGGTCGCTCATGATCTCGACCATACGGGAATCGGTGCCGTCACACGGCGTGCGGGCGGCGGGTCGGGCCGGTGAACCAAAGCGGCGACCAGGGAAGCGGTGACATCCGTGCTGAGCTGGACGGCGGTGCCGTGGCGACCGTTCGGTGCCTGGCACCGTGACGCAACGCTCCGAGAGCCCTTGGCCGCGAACCGTGCCGGGTGGCCGACGACCTCCGGTAGCGGTTCGCTTCAGGCGACAAATCACGCTCGCCATGGTGACCGGCTAACGACCGTCGTGACCACCTGATCGTTCTCCCCGTCACTCCCCCAAGGGGCGGCAACTCACGATCTTGCGCACGGTTCACCCCCGCTGATCCATTCACCAGCAGGCGCGACGTCCATCTCGGAGCCCCGGCGCCGATGCTGCATGAGGTTCCCCCTGCGGGACGGACGCCTCATTCGGTGGGCGGTCAGCCGACGGATAGAGCGGGCTGAGGCTGGTCGAGCCATTGCTTGTCGAGGCGTACTCCGGTGTGGTGTTCCACCATCGCCATCACCTTGGTCTTGTACCTGGTCGGCGGCCTGTACCGGCCGATACCACGGAGAATCGCGGCCTCTTCTCGCAAGGAGCCGGGGTCGATGCCATGCAGCCAGTCGGGGTTGAAATCGAGCATCTCGGCCAGCACCTTCCCCTGAGCGGCGTAACTGAGCATGCGTCTGCCGGTGAGGTTCCAGGACACATGCCACACGCGGGCGCTCTCGCTGAGCCGCTCCAGGACATGGGGATCTCCGGCATGGCTGAAACCGTCTGCCTCGAAGAGCATCATCGCCGCCCCTGACCGGCCGAGGGAGACGACACCGGAGAAACCCGGTTCGAGTTCGCTGAGTTCGGGATGGCTGTCACCGGTCAGGCGTGTCGCGGCTTCCCGCACAGAAAGTCTCCCCGAGACGGGCAGGATGACGGTCCATGCCATCCCCTCCTCCAGCCATCCGACTTCTTTGATCAAGCGCCTGTAGTGCGTTACCGCGTGCTGGAGATCCATGGGCTCATTGTCGGCCTGTTCACGTCCCCGGTGCGACGGACCGAGTCGGCACGCAGGACTCCGCCAGAGAGGTGCTTTCCACGTGGCCTACCGTGGCTGGTGATGTCCTTGTCGCGTCTGAGATCGTTCACATGGGGACGTTGGCGCGTGGGCGGTGCGCCCGCGACCGGTCGAAGAGACGCAGCGCGGCCGGCGACCGCCCGACGCGCGGCGAGACGCCGCAGGCGGACTGCCTTGCTCCTGTGGTGATACTTGTCGCCGAAAACGGCTCTGGCCCATGTCCTACTTCGGTTGATGCTTGACAGTGCGGCTTCGGTTGATGCTTTACACCCCTTCGGCTGACCTGCCTTCCTGGTGATCGGTGACGATCGCGTGGGGAGGCCCGGGTTGGCGCTGGTGGAGTTGAGCGTCATGGAGCAGCGGTATCGCGCTGTGTTGGAAGTAGAGGCGGGCTGTCCGGTGACCGAGGTCGCGCAGCGCTATGGGGTCTCGCGCCAGTCGGTGCATGCGTGGGTGCGCCGGTATCGGGCCGGTGGGCTGGCGGGGCTGGCTGATCGCTCGCATCGGCCGCGGGAGTGCCCGCATCAGACGAGCGCCTCGGTGGAGGCGCTGGTGTGTGAGCTGCGCCGTTCTCATCCGCGGTGGGGTCCGCAGCGGCTGGCCTATGAGCTGGGGCGACGTGACATCGATCCGGTGCCGTCGCTGGCCACGGTGTATCGGATTTTGGTGCGTAACACGCTGATCGTTCCGGGGCAGCGGCGGCGTCCCAGGTCGTCGTATGTGCGCTGGGAGCGTGAGGCGCCGATGGAGTTGTGGCAGCTGGATGTGATGGGCGGGGTGATGCTGGCTGATGGCCGGGAGTGCAAGTTGATCACCGGTATCGATGATCACTCCCGGTTCGTCGTGATCGCGCAGCTGGTGGTGCGGGCCTCGGGGCGCGCGGTGTGTGCGGCGTTCGCGAACGCGATGCACATCTTCGGAGTGCCAAGTGAGGTGCTGACCGATAACGGTAAGCAGTTCACCGGCCGGTTCACCAAGCCGCGGGCCACCGAGGTGTTGTTCGAGCGGATCTGCCGGGAGAACGGCATCACCGCGCGCAATACCCAGGTGCGCTCACCGACCACGACCGGGAAGATCGAGCGCTGGCATAAGACGGTGCGCGAGGAGTTCCTGGCCGCCCATGAGCCGTTCGCCAGCGTGCGGGCCGCTCAGGATGCGTTGGATGCGTGGGTCGCCGATTACAACACCGTCCGGCCGCATCAGGCGTTGGACATGGCTTCGCCGGCCGGCCGTTTTGCCGCTCGGGTGCGGGGTGGTGAGGCTGCGGTGCAAGAGCTGGCGTTGCGGCTTCCGGCGGATCTGGCCGCGCTGCCGGGCCTTTGTGCGCCGACTGGTGAGGCGTCGGACGCGCTGGTGGCCGAGGCGGTGCCGGTGGCCGTGGAGGTCGACCGTGTGGTGCCGCCGAGCGGCAACCTGACCGCCTGCGGACGACAGGTCTGGCTCGGGCGGGCGCGGGCCGGGCAGCAGGTCACCATCTGGGCCAGCACCACCACCATGTGCGTGTTCCTCGGCGAGGACCTGCTCAAGACGCATCCGGTGACGCTGACCGGCACCGATCTGGGCCGGTTGATGGCCGTCGGCGGGCGAGCGGGCCGACCGGCCCCGGCCATCGCGCTGCCGTCGGGACCTCTGGCGGCTGATGCGGTGGTGGAGGTCGATCGGATGGTCAACAACGCCGGGTGCGTGGGCCTGGCGGGCAAGCTGCTCAGCGTCGGGGTGCCGCTCGCCGGTCAGCGGGTGACATTACGCATCGACGCGCAGACGGTTCAGGTGATCGCTGAGGGGGTGCTGGTGCGCACTAGGCCGAGCCCGTTGACACCCTCGCAGCGAGGCCGGTTGCACGGCGCCCGCCTGGCCCAACGTCCCAACGCCGCCGTCGGCCGCTTCCCGACGGTGGAGCGGGTGGTGGCCGGCAACGGCACCCTCATGGTCGCCGGTTGCAAGGTCCAGGTCGGCCAGGTCCACCGCGGCAAGGTCGTCACCGTCGTCCTTGAAGAGACCCGATTTCGGGTGCTGTTCGAAGGCGAGGAGTTGTCGGAGCACCCTCGAACCATCGTCAAGGAGGTCAACCGGCTGCGAGCAAGCGGCCACATCGACTACAGGATCTAGGCCAGGTGGAAAGCATCACCCGACATCGATCCGTCAATCATCAACTGAAGCTTTACAAACGGCTCTGGCCCAAGACCACCACCGGACACACCGGGTGATCAAGGGCCAGGATCTGGCTGAACCCGCAGTGCTACGCCTCGCCGGAGGTCAGGCCGACCGGGCACGAGACCCCGGTCCCGGCCACCGTGCACTGCCAAGTGGCCGGTGGGCCTCAGACTCCGATGACCTTGACGGTTTTTCCGCAGAGCTTGTACATGTCGTCCTCGTCGGAGGTGAGGACGATCACCGGCTTGACCGCACGCAAGGCGGTGGCAGCCACCACGGCATCGATGGCGTACTTGTGACCGTGCAGCCGAGCCTCGCGAAGAAGCTCGATCGCCCGCACACAGATGTCCTCGGTCACCGGCTCGACCTTCAGCCGGGACAGATGCCATGTGAGGCGATCATTCTTCACTCGGACGTCCTGAGCCTCGATCGGCGTCATCGCGCTGACGACGACTCGGAAGTCGTTGTCCTGGGCCTCGCGCACGATCGCGGTCACCCTCTGATCGGCCTCGCACCACCTGACGAGGCTTTCGCAGTCGAGGACCACGGTGCCCGCGCTCAGCTTGCTTCGTGTGCGCGCCATCCGCCCTCTTCCTGGAGCTCGGGTGCGGATTTCACGCTGCGAAACAGCTCCGCCGCCTCATCGCGCAATCCTTGCGGAATCGGCCCACAGGCGGCCTCGTTCGCCTGAAGTGCCTCCTCCAGGAGATCCCGCTCGATCTGACGTTCAACCGCGGCATCGACATAGGCGGAGAACCCGCGCGCTCCAACGCGTTCCCTGACCGCCCGGATGTTCCCCGCGCGCAAGGAGACACTCACCTTGGCCGCCGGGCCGTCCCCCGGGGCGAACTCCCGCTCAGGCACACTCATGCAGTCAGTTTACTACTTCAAGTAGCAAATGGCTGGGAAGTTCACCACTCACTTGGATCGAGCGGTCGAGCTCTACTCCTCTGCGGGAACCAAGCCCCTCCGGCAAACGCCCCACTCGGATGGATCACCTGGATTGACGTTGGTGCCGCAGTAACGTTCAGTGCATTTGCACCATGAGGGAACCCTCCGCGAGAGTCTCCGGTCACGAACCGACGCCGGGTAGCCGACGACCTTCGCAAATTGTGTGCCCGGCAGGCGCTTCCACCCCCTGGGCTGGTCACCTGTCCGCGCCCTGTGTCAGAGTGACCGGCATGCTCGCGATCACCGTACTGACAGAGGACGGTCACCGGCACGTCCGGGCAAGCGCTGGGAAACTCGCCGAACTGGTCAACCGGCTGGGCGGTCAGAACGATAGGTTCCTGGTCATCCAGCGGATTCCCGACCTACCCGAAGTCTTCATCCAGGTATGGCACGAGGATGAAGGCGACTATGAGCTGGAACACCGCGACGGGGCATCCGACCGGCACTTCCAGGCGGTAGTCGACAGGCCCGAGTCGGTGATCGCGGCCATGACCCGCTGGGCTCGCCTTGAAGACGAATGGGGCTCCGGCCTGAATTGGACCCCGCTGGACCTGGGCCTCCCCGAACCTCCACCGTCTCTCGAACTTGACGAGGACGAGCGCAAGGAGCTCGATGCGCGCATCCGTGAAGTGATCGTGGGCGGTTACGCGACACGGGCACAACTGGCCGAGATCGCACAGGACTATCTCGTGTCAGGAGACCGCCGACCGGTCTCTCCCGAACAGGCACGCCGGTTAGTGGACCGAATGTGGCTGGAGCGCGTCGATGCGCAGCGTGACCCGCTGCGCATCGACGCGCAGACGGTCCGGGTGATCGCCGAGGGGGTGCTGGTGCGCACCAGGCCGAGCCCGTTGACGCCCTCGCAGCGGGGCCGGTTGCATGGCGCCCGCCTGGCCCAAAGCCCCAACGCCGCCGTCGGCCGCTTCCCGAAGGTGCAGCGGGTGGTGGCCGGCAACGGCACCCTCATGGTCGCCGGCTGCAAGGTCCAGGTCGGCCAGGTCCACCGCGGCAAGGTCGTCACCGTCGCCCTTGAAGAGACCCGATTCCGGGTGCTGTTCGAAGGCGAGGAGCTGTCGGAGCGCCCTCGAACCGTCATCAAGGAGGTCAACCGGCTGCGAGCAAGCGGCCACATCGACTACAGGATCTAGGCCAGGTGGAAAGCATCACCCGACACCAATCCGTCAATCATCAACTGAAGCTTTACAAACGGCTCTGACCCAAGATCGACACCGGATGTTCCGGGTGATCAAGGGCCAGGATCTGGTTAAATCCGCAGGTCTACGCCTCGCCGGAGGTCAGGCCGACCGGGCACGAGACTCCGGTGCCGCCGATCCCGCAGTAGCCGTTAACGTTGCGGTGAAGGTACTGCTGGTGATACTCCTCGGCGAAGTAGTACTCCCCCGCCGGGGCGATCTCGGTGGTGATGGGGGCGTAGCCCGACTCGGTGAGCACCTTCTGGTAGGCGTCACGCGAGGTGAGGGCCGACTTCTCCTGCTCGGGTGAGTGGAAGTAGATCGCCGAGCGGTACTGCGTGCCGACATCGTTGCCCTGGCGCATGCCCTGGGTGGGGTTGTGGGCCTCCCAGAAGACGCGCAGCAGCTCCTCGTACGACACCTTGGCGGGGTCGAAGACGACGCGGACGAGCTCGGTGTGACCGGTCTGGCCGGTGCAGACCTCCTCGTAGGTCGGGTTCTGGGTGTAGCCACCCGCGTAGCCGACCGAGGTGGTGATCACGCCCGGGGTCTGCCAGAAGATGCGCTCGGCGCCCCAGAAACAGCCGAGGCCGAAGTCGGCGATCTCGCTTCCCTCGGGGTACGGCGGAGCGAGCGGGGCGTCGAGGACCGCGTGGCGGCCGGGTGTCGTGATCCGCGTGGGGCGGCCCGGGAGCGCGTTCTCCGGGGACACCATCGTCGTCTTGTCCTTGCCGAACAACCAGCCCATTGTGAACCTCCTCCTGACACGTTCTCACCAGGAGGCAACCGTCGGCGACCTTCCCGTGTTCCCGTAAGCTCCGCTTAACAGAGTGGAAAGTACTACTAAATTGTATTAAATCAAGTAAGCAGCGAAGATAGGCATCATGCCTGAAACGCGCCGTGGAGTCCTGTACGGCATCGCCGCCTACAGCATGTGGGGCCTGTTCCCGCTGTACTGGCCGCTCCTGAAGCCCTCGGCCGCCCTGGAGATCCTGGCGCACCGGATCGCGTGGTCCCTGGTCGCCGTCGTCGCCATCCTGGCGGTACGGCGCCACTGGTCCTGGTTCCGTGAGCTCCTGCGCACCCCCCGGAAGCTCGGCCTCCTCGTCCTGGCGGCGGTGATCATCACGGTCAACTGGGGCGTCTACATCTACGCCGTCAACAGCGGGCACGTGGTCGAGGGCGCGCTCGGCTACTTCATCAACCCGCTGGTCAGCGTGCTCTTCGGGGTGCTCCTGCTGAAGGAGCGGCTGCGGCGGTGGCAGTGGGCCGCGGTGGGGCTGGGCGCGGTGGCGGTGGTCATCCTGGCCGTCGACTACGGGCGTCCGCCGTGGATCGCGCTGGTGCTGGCCGTCAGCTTCGGCACGTACGGGCTGGTCAAGAAGATCGCCGGGGTGGGCTCGGTGGAGAGCATGACGGTCGAGACGCTGGTGCTGCTGCCGCCCGCGCTGGCCTACCTGCTCTATCTGGGGCAGCAGGGGACGAGCACGTTCGGCAACGCGGGGGCGGGCCACGCGTTCCTGCTGGCCGGGGCCGGTGTGGTCACCGCCGTCCCGCTGCTCTGCTTCACCGCCTCCGCGATCCGGATACCGCTCACCACGATCGGCCTGCTGCAGTACATCGCCCCGATACTGCAGTTCCTGTGCGGGGTGTTCGTCATGCGGGAGGTCATGCCGCCCAGCCGCTGGCTGGGGTTCGGCGTCATCTGGCTGGCATTGTCGGTCTTCACCTGGGACAGCCTCCGGACGGCCGCCCAGGCCCGCCGGGCGGCTCCCGAACCCGTTCCAGTGCGAGAACCCGCATAAGCCCATACAAACCTGCGTAAGCCACGTAGGAGGCCGTGGCGCCAGGACGAGCCGGGAGGGTCAGGAGCCGCGTACGGCGAGGACCAGCGGGGTGAGATCCGGGTCGACGCCGGCCTGCTCCAGGGCGGCGGCGAGGGAGCGCTCGTAGGTGGGGGTGGCCCCGGCCAGGCGGGCCCGTCCCTCGTCGGTGATCACCGAGTAGACGCCGCGGCGGTCGTCCGAGCAGAGGTCGCGGCGGGTCATCCCGGCCTCCTCGAGGCGGGCGACGAGACGGGTCACCGAGCTCTGGTTGAGCCCCACGGCCTCGGCGAGCTCCTGCATGCGCATGCAGCCGCCGGGAACGGTGGCGAGCCGCCCCAGCGCGCGGTACTCCGACAGGCCGAGGCCGTGTCCGCGCTGGAGTGCCTTGGCCAACTCCGCCTCCACGCGCGCGTGCAAGAGGGCGAAACGGTCCCACGACATGGTGATTCCTCCTGGAGTGTTCTGTCGGCAGGAGTCTACATGCACGTACAATATTTGCTTGGACATGCAAGGAACATCGTGGAAGACGTACGAAAAAACCCGGCCCGGCCGGGTGGGCGAGCCGGCTGACGACCGTGCACGGGCGAGGTGACGACCGTGCCCGCGGTGGCCGGCCCGAACGCTTCACGACGTGGTCGCACAGTGTCAGGTTAACGGGACCAGGTCAACGGGACCGGTTCGGGCCGGCGGGACAGGCCGGACCACTCCGCGAGGTGAGCACCTCCGAAAGCCACCGAACCGCCCCACCACGTGGTCGCACCCACCCGGCGGGCCGAACCCCGCCGGGCACCGGGCAGGCGGTGGTCAGCCGGAACGCTCCACCACGTAGTCGCACAACGCCAGGTAGGCGGCGCGGGCCGGGATGTCGGGGAGGCCGGCCAGGGCCTCACGGGCACGGTCGGCCCAGGCGAGCAGCTCGGCGCGGGCGCGCTCCATGGCCGGGTCGGCACGGAGCAGGCGCAGGGTCTCCTCGACGTCCTCCTCCGCCACCGGACCGGCCAGCAGCTCGCGCAGGCGGGCGCCCTCGGGGGCGTCCGAGGCGAGGACGTAGAGCACCGGCAGCGTCCGGATGCCCTCGCGCAGGTCGGTTCCGGGGGTCTTGCCCGACTCGACGGCCTCGGAGGCGACGTCCAGCAGGTCGTCGCTGAGCTGCCACGCGACGCCGATCGCCTCGCAGGCCCGGGTCAGCCGCTCGACCACCTCGGGCGAGGCGCCGCTGAGCAGCGCGCCGAACCGGCCTGAGGTGGCGATCAGCGAACCGGTCTTGTCGGCCAGCACCCCGATGTAGTGGGCCACCGGGTCGTCGCCGGGGCGGGGGCCGATGGTCTCGCGGATCTGGCCGCGCACCAGGCGGGAGAACGTCTGGGCCTGGATCCTGATGATGTCGGAGCCGAGGTCCGCGAGGATCTCCGACGCCTGGGCGAACAGGTAGTCGCCGGTCAGGATGGCCACGGTGTTGTCCCAGCGGGCGTTCGCCGACTGGGAGCCCCGGCGGACCGGGGCCTCGTCCATCACGTCGTCGTGGTAGAGGGTCGCCAGGTGGGTCAGCTCGATCACCACGGCCCCGGGCACCACGCCCGCGGCCTCCGGCGCGCCGAACTGGGCGGCGAGCAGGACCAGCATCGCCCGGAACCGCTTGCCGCCGGCCTCGATGAGGTGCTTGGACGCCTCCGTGACGAAGGCGTCGTCGCTCTGCACCGAGGACCGCAGCAGCTTCTCGACCGCTGCCAGTCCGTTTGCGAGGTCCTGCGCCAGCCGCTCGTCGACGAAAGGAAGATCAACAACCGGTGGCGCAGCCATGAAACGTTACTCCTCTAGCGAATGAACAACGCGGACGCAGCCTGATCCGCGAGATCGAGCACCGGCTGCGGGAAAATCCCCAGCACTACCGTAGCCGCTGCCGCGAGGGCGACCACAGCCGAGGTGCCCACCGTGGGAGCCGCGATGGACGGCCCGTCGGCGGAGGGCTCGCTGAAGAACATCAGCACGATGACGCGGACGTAGAAGAACGCCGCGATCGCCGAGCTGACCACGCCCACGACGACGAGCGGCAGGGCGTCCCCGGCGACGGCCGCCGAGAAGACGGCGTATTTGCCGAAGAAGCCGCTCGTGAGCGGGATGCCGGCGAAGGCGAGCAGGAAGAGGGCGAAGATGCCCGCCAGGACCGGGGAGCGCTTGCCCAGGCCGGCCCACCGGGACAGGTGCCCGGCCTCGCCTCCGGCGTCGCGGACCATGGTGACGACCGCGAAGGCGCCGACCGTGGTGAAGCCGTACGCGGCCAGGTAGAACAGGATGGCCGACAGGGCCTGGGCGTTCTGCTCGGCGGCGCCGACCGCGACGATGCCGGTGAGCAGGAAGCCCGCGTGCGCGATCGAGGAGTAGGCGAGCATGCGCTTGATCTCGGTCTGGGTGATGGCCAGGATCGCGCCGACGATCATCGTCAGGATCGCGACGCCCCACATGACCGGCTTCCAGTTCCATTCGAGTCCGCCCAGAGCCACCCAAAAGACCCTGAGGACGGCTCCGAAGGCCGCGACGAGCACGGTGGAGGCCATCAGGGCGGTGACCGCGGTGGGCGCGCCCTGGTAGACGTCAGGCTTCCACGCCTGGAACGGCGCGGCTCCGATCTTGAAGAGCAGGCCGATGCCGAGCATCGCGGTGCCGATCAGCAGCAGGGTCTCCTGGCCGCTGACCGCGCTGAGCGAGGCGCTGATGGCCCGCAGGTCCACCGACCCGGCGTAACCGTAGATCAGGGCCATCCCGTACAGGAAGAAGGCCGAGGAGAACGCGCCGAGCAGGAAGTACTTGACCGAGGCCTCCTGCGAGAGCAGGCGGCGACGGCGGGCCAGGCCGCAGAGCAGGTACAGCGGCAGGGACATGACCTCAAGGCCGACGAACATGATCAGCAGGTCGTTGGCGGAGGCGAAGAGCAACATGCCGCCGACCGAGAACAGCAGCAGCGGGTAGACCTCGGTCTGGGCGTACCCGCTGAGGATCGCCTCCTCCTCGTCGGGGCTTCCCGGCACCGCCGCCGCCTGCGCGACGAACTGCTCCTCGTCGTTGATCAGGAGCGTGCTGACCAGGGCGAGCACCAGGATGACGCCCCAGATGAACAGGGAGGGGCCGTCGACCGCGACCGAGCCCATCGCCGCCGGGGCGTCCGGCAGGCCGTTGACCGCGTTGAGCACGGTCATCAGGAACGCGCCGACCAGGGCCAGCAGCGTGAGCGGCATGTGGATCGACTTGCGCAGGTAACGGGGCGCGAACGCCTCGATCAGCACGCCGATGATGGCCGCGCCGAACACGAGCAGCATCGGCGAGAGCAGCGCGTACTCGATTGTCGGGGGTTGGATGATGGCGTCGTTCACTGCCCGGCCCCCTTCTGGTCCGCCACGGCGGGTTTGGGCTGTTCGAGGTTGATACTGCTGAGCGTCTTGTCCACCGCCGGATTGATCACGTCGAGCACCGGCTTGGGGTAGAAGCCCAGGACGAGGAGCACCGCGACCAGCGGGGCCACCACGAAGATCTCACGCAGGTTGAGGTCGGGCAGACCCAGCGCCGGCTTCTTCGAGGAGACGGGCTCCTTCGGGGAGTCGGGCAGCACGTGCGCCGCCTCCTCGGGAGAACCGGGCACGGCGTACGCCGGCTCCTTCGGGGCGCCGGTCATCATGCGCTGGTACATCCACAGGACGTAGACGGCCGCCAGGACGACGCCGCTGGTCGCGATGATCGCCGGGACCGGGTAGCGCTGGTAGGTGCCGAGCAGCACCATGAACTCACTGACGAACGTGGACAGACCCGGCAGGGAGAGCCCCGACAGGCCGGCGATCAGGAAGGTGCCCGCGAGCAGCGGGGCGACCTTCTGCACGCCTCCGTAGTCGGCGATCCGGCTGGAACCCCGGCGGTAGATCAGGAAGCCGGCGATCAGGAACAGCGCGCCGGTCGAGAAGCCGTGGTTGACCATGTAGAGGGTGGCGCCCGCGCCCGCGTTCGAGGTCATCGCGAAGACGCCCAGCGCGATGAAGCCGAAGTGCGAGATCGAGGTGTAGGCGATCAGGCGCTTCATGTCGGTCTGGCCGATGGCCACGATCGCGCCGTAGACGATGCCCACGACCGCCAGCACGATCACCAGCGGGGTGAAGAACTTCGACGCCTCGGGGAACAGCTCCAGGCAGAAGCGCAGCATCCCGTACGTGCCGACCTTGTCCAGCACGCCCACCAGCAGCACCGCGGCGCCGGCCGGGGCCTGCGCGGCGGCGTCGGGCAGCCAGGTGTGGAACGGCCACAGCGGCGCCTTCACCGCGAACGCGATGAAGAAGCCCGCGAAGAGCCACTTCTGCGTCGTCGGGTCCTGAACGGCCGCGATGAGCTCGGGGAACATGAAGGTGTTCTTCCCGGCGACCACGTAGAGCGCGATCACCGCGACCAGCATGAGCAGGCCGCCGAAGAGCGAGTACAGCAGGAACTTCACGGCCGCGTAGGACCGCTGCGCTCCGCCGTACGACCCGATCATGAAGTACATCGGGATGAGCATGGCTTCGAAGAAGACGTAGAAGAGGAAGACGTCGGTCGCCGCGAAGACGCCGATCATCATCGCTTCCAGCACCAGCAGCAGCGCGAAGTAGGTCTTCACCGACCGCTTGGGCGGGGCCGCGGCCCCGGAGCCGTCGGCGTCGTGCCAGGACGCGAGGATCACGATCGGCACGAGGACCGCCGACAGCGCGATCAGCACCAGGGCGATGCCGTCGACGCCGACGCCGTAGTGGACGCCGAAACGCGGGATCCAGTCGTAGACCTCGGCGAACTGGAAGCGCGTCCCGGAGGCCGGATCGAACTGGACCGCGAGAACGACGGTCAGCGCGAGCACGACCAGCGAGACCACCAGGGCCAGCTGCTTGGCGAGCTTGTCACTCTTGACAAGGGAGACACCCACCGCGCCCAGAACGGGCACGGCCATCAGGGTCGAGAGCCAGGGCATCACATGTTCCCTACGTAGAGCAGCGCGCCAACGACCACGGCGGCACCGAAGAGGATGGACAACGCGTAGGACCGCACGTAGCCGGTCTGGATGCGACGCAGCCGCCCGGAGGTCCCGCCGATCCCCGCCGCCAGGCCGTTGACCAGGCCGTCGATGCCGCGGTTGTCGAAGAACACCGCGATGCGGGCCAGCCACTGGCCGGGGCGCATGAACAGCGCCTCGTTCAGCGCGTCGCCGTACAGGTCACGGCGGGCGAAGGTGGTGAGGAACGAGCCGCGCGGGGCGACCGCGGGCACCTCGGCGGCACCGTAGCGGAACCAGGCGAGGACGACGCCGACGGCGACCAGCGCGAGCGTGGCCAGGCCGGGGACGCTGAAGGGGTGGAAGCCGGGGAGCTCCTCGGGCAGGCCGACCGCCGGGGCGAGGAACTTCATGAACCGGTTGTCCAGGACCAGGAAGGCGCCCAGGCCGATCGAGCCGATCGAGAGCAGGATGAGCGGCACGGTCATCACCGAGGGCGACTCGTGCGGGTGCGCGTCGTCGGCCCAGCGCTTCTTGCCGAAGAAGGTCATGAAGACCATCCGCGACATGTAGAAGCCGGTGATTCCGGCGCCCACGACCGCGAGCCAGCCCAGGATCTGGTTGTGCTCCATCGCCGTCTCGATGATGCCGTCCTTGGTGAAGTAACCGGACAGCAGCGGGAAGCCGATGATCGCGAGGTAGCCGACGATGAAGGTGGCCGCGGTGACCTTCATCACCGAGAACAGCCCGCCGTACTTGCGCATGTCGACCTCGTCGTTCATGGCGTGCATGACCGAGCCCGCCCCGAGGAACATGTTGGCCTTGAAGAAGCCGTGCCCGATCAGGTGCGCGATGGCGAAGGCGTAGCCGACCGGGCCGAGGCCCGCGCCGAGCATCATGTAGCCGATCTGCGACATCGTCGAGCCCGCGAGGCCCTTCTTGATGTCGTCCTTGGCGCAACCGATGATCGCACCGGCGAGCAGCGTGGCCACGCCGACGATCGTCACGACGAGCTGCGCGGTCGGGGCCGCCTCGAAGAACGCGCCCGAGCGGACGACCAGGTAGACGCCCGCGGTGACCATGGTCGCGGCGTGGATGAGGGCCGAGACCGGGGTCGGGCCCTCCATCGCGTCCAGCAGCCACGACTGCAGCGGCAGCTGGGCAGACTTGCCGCAGGCGCCCAGGAGCAGCAGCAGGCCGATCGCGGTGATCGTGCCCTGCGAGGCGCCGCCGGAGGAGATCGCGCCGCTCACGGTCTCGCCGGACAGCTCGCCGAAGGCGACCGTGCCGAACGTCGTGAAGACCGTGAAGATCGCGATCAGCAGGCCGAAGTCACCGACGCGGTTGACGATGAAGGCCTTCTTCGCCGCGGCCGCCGCCGAGGGCTTGAACTGCCAGAACCCGATGAGCAGGTACGAGGCCAGGCCCACGCCCTCCCAGCCGATGAACAGGGCGACGTAGTTGTCGGCCAGCACCAGCAGGAGCATCGCCGCGACGAACAGGTTCAGGTACGCGAAGAACCTGCGCCGGTCGACGTCGTGCGACATGTAGCCGATCGAGTAGATGTGGATCAGCGATCCCACACCGGTGATCAGCAGGGCGAAGCTGATCGACAGCGGGTCGATCAGCAGCCCCATGTCGGCGACGCCGGGGATGAACTGGTAGAGCGCGACACCCTGCCGGCGCTGGGCCTCGGGCAGGCCGAGGATCTCGGCGAAGGCCGCGACCGCCACCACGAAGGCGCCCAGCGACATCGCGACGCCGAGGAGGTGACCCCAGCGGTCGGTGCGGCGCCCGCCCAGCAGCAGGACCGCGGCGCCGAGCAGCGGGAGTGCGATCATGAGCCAGGAGACTCCGATCACGCCCCCGGAATGCTGGATGATCTCAGCGGGTTCCACGGCCACCTCTTAGTACTTCAGCAGGTTGGCGTCGTCCACCGACGCGGACCTGCGGGTTCGGAAGATCATCACGATGATGGCGAGGCCGATCACGACCTCGGCCGCGGCCACCACCATCACGAAGAACGCGATGATCTGGCCGTCCAGGTTGCCCTGCTGCCTGGCGAAGGTGACGAACGCGAGGTTGCAGGCGTTGAGCATGAGCTCGACGCACATGAACACCACGATCGCGTTGCGCCGCACCAGCACACCGACGGCGCCGATCGCGAACAGCAGCGCGGAGAGCACCAGGTAGTGAGTGGTCACTTGCCGTCCTCCTGCTGGAGTGCCGCGTCCCTCACATGGACGGGCTCGTCGTCCGGGTCGGAGTCGCGGCCCTGTGCCGCGTCCTTCTCCAGGACCTGCTTGATGAGCGCCGCCTTCGCCGGGTCGGTCGGCGCGAAGCCGTCCTCGATCTCGTGCCGGGCGAGCACCCGGTTGATGGACTTCTCCGCGACCGTGCCGTCGGGCAGCAGGGCCGGCATGTCGATCGCGTTGTGCAGCGCGTAGGTGCCGGGCCCCGGCAGCGGCGAGGGCTGCGGGCCGGTGAAGCGGGCGCGGGACAGGTCACGCTGGGTGGCCTTGGGCCGGACGCGCTCGCGGTGCGCCAGCACCATCGCGCCGAGCGCGGCGGTGATCAGCAGCGCCGAGGTGACCTCGAAGGCGAAGACGTACCTGGTGAAGATGAGCTGCGCCAGGGAGGGCACGTTGCCGCCGGCGGTCTTCACGGCCTCGGTGAGGCCGGTGGGCGCGGCGTAGGCGGCGTTGCCGACGCCCAGGGCGAGCAGCGCCGCGAAGGACAGGCCAGCGACGGCCGCCCAGAGACGCTGTCCCTTGATCGTCTCGACCAGCGAGTCGGCGGAGTCGACGCCGACGAGCATCAGGACGAACAGGAAGAGCATCATGACCGCGCCGGTGTAGACGATGATCTGCACCGCGGCGAGGAAGGGGGCGTCCTGGACGGCGTACAGCACGGCCAGCGACAGCATGACGACGCCCAGCATCAGCGCCGAGTAGACCGCCTTGCGGCTGAAGACGAGCCCGAAGGCCGCCCCCACCGAGACGACCGCCAGAACCCAGAACGTGATGGTCTCACCCATTGTTGCGTCCCAGCCGGTAGTAGTCCTCTTCGGTCTCGCCGAGACGCATGGGGTGCGGCGGGACCTCCATGCCGGGGCCCAGCGGCGCGAGCAGCATCTCCTTGGTGTAGATGAGGCTCTCACGGCTGCTGTCGGCGAGGTCGTACTCGTTGGTCATCGTGAGTGCCCGTGTCGGGCACGCCTCGATGCACAGGCCGCACAGGATGCACCGCAGATAGTTGATCTGGTAGGTGCGCCCGTAGCGCTCACCCGGCGAGAACCGCTCCTCGTCGGTGTTGTCCGCGCCCTCGACGAAGATCGCGTCGGCCGGGCAGGCCCAGGCGCACAGCTCGCAGCCGACGCACTTCTCCAGGCCGTCGGGCCAGCGGTTGAGCTGGTGCCGGCCGTGGAAGCGCGGAGCCGTGGGCCGCTGTTCCTCGGGGTAGTTGACCGTCTCGACCTTCTTGAACATCGTGTGGAAGGTCACGCCGAATCCCTTGATGGGATTCAGCCAATCAGTTGCTCCCACTGGGAACCTCCTTGCGCGCTACACCGTGGTAGTGCGGCAGGTCGAGCGGCGGCACCGGGAAGCCACCGGCGGACGGCTCGGCTTGGAGTTGCTCGAACTCGGCCTGGACCTGGGCGGCCCTGGTCTCCTTGCGCTTCTGCAGCACGCTGTCGAAGCGCCACCAGATCCCGAGGCAGCCGATCACCACGACCGCGAGCACGATGAGCACGAGCGAGCGGTCGACGCTCTCCAGCCGCATGGCCTTGACCGTGGCGACGAGCATGATCCAGGCCAGGTTGACCGGGATGAGGATCTTCCAGCCGAGAGCCATCAGCTGGTCGTACCTGACGCGCGGCAGCGAGGCGCGGCACCAGACGAAGAAGGAGAAGACCAGCACCATCTTGAGGAAGAACCACAGCAGCGGCCACCAGCCGGTGTTGGCCCCGTCCCACATGGAGATCGGCCACGGGGCCTGCCAGCCGCCCATGAACAGGGTGATGGAGACCGCGGAGACCACGAAGACGTTGACGTACTCGGCGAGCATGATGACCGCGAACTTCAGCGAGTTGGAGTACTCGGTCTGGAAGCCGCCGACCAGCTCGCCCTCGCCCTCGGGCAGGTCGAAGGGGACCCGGTTGGTCTCGCCCAGCATCGTGATGATGTAGATCAGGAAGGACGGGATCAGCAGGATCATGTACCAGGAGGGCAACGGGATCTGCAGGCCGCCCAGCGTGAGCGCCCCGCCCTGGGCCTGGGCCGCGACGATCTCCGAGGTGGAGAGGGTCCCGGCGAACAGGAAGACCCCGACGAACGACAGGCCCATCGCGATCTCGTACGAGACCACCTGGGCACTGGCCCGCAGGCCGCCGAGCACCGAGTAGGGGGAGCGCGAGCCCCAGCCGGCCAGCACGATGCCGTACACGCCGATCGAGGCCATCGCCAGCACCAGCAGCACCGCGACCGGCAGGTCGGTGAGCTGCAGCGGCGTCTCGACCCCGAACATCCAGACCTTCGGGCCCATCGGGATGACGGAGAAGGCGAGGAAGGCCGGGACCGCGAGGACGACCGGGGCGATGAAGTAGATCACCTTGTCGACGGTCCGGGGCATCAGGTCTTCCTTCAGCCCCATCTTGAGACCGTCGGCCACCGACTGGAGCAACCCGAACTTGCCCGCCCGGTTGGGGCCGTACCGGTTCTGCATGCGGGAGATGAGCTTGCGCTCGAACCACACGCCGAACAGCACGCCCAGCATCAGGACGATGAAGATGACGGCGGCCTTGATGATGCTGATCCAGAGCGGGTCCTTGCCGAAGTCGGCGAGGCCCGGGAAGTTCGGATCGGCCGCTAGAAGAGTCCGGGCATTCATTACCGCTCCTCGTTGGCTTCGCCGGCGGCACGTGCCTCGCCGGCCGTCGTGCCGGTGGCACGCTCGTCGGACCCGGTCGCAGTGGCCGTGCCCGTGACAGTGCCCGTTACGGTGCCCGCGACGGTGCTCGCCGGGCCCGGCGTGACCGGGCCGGCGGCGGCGGGCGCGACAGGAGCGGCTCCGCTGGAGGCCCCGATCGTGACCACGTCACCGGCGACGGCGCGCAGGTCCCGGGTGACCGAGCGGCCCGCGGAGTTGGCGGGCAGCCACACCACCCGGTCGGGCAGGTCGGCGATCCGCACGGGCAGGCTCAGCGAGCCGCGCTCGGTGCCGACGACGACCTCGCCGCCGTCGACCAGGCCGTTCTCGGCCGCGGTGGACTCCGACACCAGCGCCACGGCCGCGCGGGCGGTGCCCGCCAGGTACGGCTCCCCGGCCTGCAGGCGGCCGTCGTCGAGCAGCAGGTGCCAGCTGGCCAGGACGGCCTCTCCCGCCTCGGGCCTGGCGGCGGCCCGGCCGGCGGCCTCGGGGGCGGCGGCCCTGGGTCCGCGCCACGCGCCGATCGCGCTGAGCTCGCGGCGGGCGGCGGCGGGGTCGGGCAGGCCGAGGTGGACGTCCATCGCGTCGGCGATCGCGGAGACGACCCGCAGGTCGCTCATGATCCCCGGAACCGGGAGCGCCTCGGCGAAGGTGCGGCCGCGTCCCTCCCAGTCGACGAAGGTGCCCGACTTCTCGGCCACCACGGCGACGGGGAGCACCACGTCGGCGCGGTCGGTGACCGCGCTGGCGCGCTGCTCCAGGCTCACGATGAACGGGGTGTTCTCCAGGGCGAGCAGCGCGGCCTGCGGCGCCGGCAGGTCGTAGGGGTCGACACCGGCGACGACGAGGGCGTCCAGCTCGCCGTCGAGCGCCGCCGCCAGCATGGCGGTGGTGTCGCGGCCCTCGCCCTCGGGCAGCGAGGCGACGTCCCACGCCCTCGCCACCTCGGCGCGGGCGGTCTCGTCGCCGACCGGGCGGCCGATCGGCAGCAGGTTCGGCAGCGCCCCGGCCTCGACGGCCCCGCGCTCACCGGCTCGGCGCGGGATCCAGGCGAGGCGGGCGCCGGTGGAGTCGGCGAGGCGCAGCAGCGCCGACAGCGCGCCCGGCACGGTGGCGAGCCGCTCACCGGCCAGGATGATCGCGCCCGGCTGCCTGATCGCCTCGGCGGCGAGGGCGTCCACGGCGGCCAGGTCGTCGAGGACGGCGGTCTCCGAGCCCGGCACCGCCGGGATCAGGGTGCCGCGCATCTTGGCGAGCCCGGGGCCGGCGAACGGCGCGACCGAGAAGACCTTCAGGCCCTTCTTGCGCGCCGCCTTGCGCAGGCGCAGGAAGACGATCGGCGACTCCTCGTCGGGCTCGAAGCCCGCCAGGAGCACCGCGGGCGCCTTCTCCAGGTCGGCGTAGCGGACCTCGATGCCCTTGCCCGCGACGGCGTGCGCCAGGAACCGCGCCTCCTCCTCGGAGTGCGGCCTGGCGCGGAAGTCGATGTCGTTCGTGCCGAGGGCGATCCGGGCGAACTTCGCGTACCCGTACGCCTCCTCGACGGTGAGGCGACCGCCGACCAGCACGCCCGCGCGCCCGCGGGCGGCGGACAGGCCCCTGGCGGCCGCGGCGAACGCCTCGGGCCAGGAGGCCGGGACGAGGCGGCCCTCCTCGTCACGGACGAGGGGGGTCCTCAGCCGGTCCGGCTGGGTCGCGTAGGTGAAGGCCCAGCGGCCCTTGTCGCAGTTCCACTCCTCGTTGACCTCGGGGTCGTCCCCGGCCAGGCGGCGGGTGACCTTGCCGCGCCGGTGGTCGGTGCGCAGGGAGCAGCCGCTCGCGCAGTGCTCGCAGGCGCTGGGCGTGGAGACCAGGTCGAACGGGCGGGCCTGGAAGCGGTACGCGGCACCGGTGAGCGCGCCCACCGGGCAGATCTGCACGGTGTTGCCGGAGAAGTAGGACTCGAACGGGCGTCCGTCGGCGGTGGCGACCTGCTCCTTGGCCCCGCGCTCGAAGAAGTCGATGAGCGGGTCTCCGGCGATCTCGTCGGAGAAGCGGATGCAGCGCGCGCACTGGACGCAGCGCTCACGGTCGAGCAGCACCTCGGAGGAGAGCGCGACCGGCTTGTCGAAGGTCCGCTTCTTCTCCACGAAGCGGCTCTCGCCCTGGCCGTTGGACATGGCCTGGTTCTGCAGCGGGCACTCGCCGCCCTTGTCGCAGACCGGGCAGTCGAGCGGGTGGTTCAGGAGCAGCAGCTCCATCACGCCGCGCTGCGCCTTCTCGGCGACCGGGGAGGTGAGCTGGGTCTGCACGACCATGCCCTCGGCGACCTCGATCGCGCAGGAGGGCTGCGGCTTGGGGAAGCCCCGGCCGTTGCCGGCGTCGGGGATGTCCACCAGGCACTGGCGGCAGTTGGCGGCCGGCTCCAGCAGCGGGTGGTCGCAGAACCGGGGGATCTGGATGCCGAGCAGCTCGGCCGCCCGGATGATCAGAGTGCCCTTCGGGACGCTCACCTGGAAGCCGTCGATGGTGACGGTGACCAGGTCCACCGGCACCTGCTGCGCCGGGGTGGTGGCTTCGACGGTCATGGCGTCTCCTCCGTCGGCCTCATGACCGAGACGGTGCTGTGCTTGCCGGTTGCCTGGGTCCGCGCGCTCACTGGGCACCCCACACCGTGGACGGGGCGTGATCGAACGGGCAGCCGCCGATCTCGAAGTGCTTGAGGTATTCGTCGCGGAAGTATTTCACCGACGAGTGGATGGGGCTGGTGGCCCCGTCGCCCAGGGCGCAGAAGGAGCGTCCCAGGATGTTGTCGGCGATGTCGGTGATCGTGGTCAGGTCCTCTTCGGTGCCCTGGCCCTTCTCCAGCCGCTTGAGCACCTGCTTGAGCCAGTAGGTGCCCTCCCGGCAGGGGGTGCACTTGCCACACGACTCGTGCGCGTAGAACTCGGTCCAGCGCAGCACGGCCCGCACCACGCAGGTGGTCTCGTCGAAGATCTGCAGGGCCCGGGTGCCGAGCATCGAGCCCTTCGCGCCGACGGACTCGAAGTCCAGCGGGACGTCGAGGTGCTCGTCGGTGAAGATCGGGGTGCTCGACCCGCCGGGGGTCCAGAACTTGAGCCGGTGGCCCTCGCGGATGCCGCCGGACATCTCCAGCAGCTCGCGCAGCGTGATGCCGAGCGGGGCCTCGTACTGGCCGGGCCTGGTCACGTGGCCGCTCAGCGAGAAGATGCCGAAGCCCTTGGACTTCTCGGTGCCCATCCCGGCGAACCAGTCGGCGCCGTTGGCGATGATGGAGGGAACACTCGCGACCGACTCGACGTTGTTGACGACGGTCGGCGAGGCGTACAGGCCCGCCACGGCGGGGAAGGGGGGCTTGAGCCGAGGTTGGCCGCGATAGCCCTCCAGCGAGTCGAGCAGCGCCGTCTCCTCGCCACAGATGTAGGCGCCCGCCCCGCTGTGCACGACCAGCTCCAGGTCGAAGCCGGAGCCGAACAGGCCGGTGCCGAGATAGCCCTTGGCGTACGCCTCGGCCACGGCGGCCTGCAGGCGGCGCACGACGTGCAGCACCTCGCCGCGCACGTAGATGAAGGCGTGGTTGGCCCGGATCGCGTACGCGGTGATGATGACGCCCTCGACCAGCGAGTGCGGGTTCGCCATCATCAGCGGGATGTCCTTGCACGTGCCGGGCTCGGACTCGTCGGCGTTGACCACCAGATAGTGCGGCTTGCCGTCCCCCTGGGGGATGAAGCCCCACTTCATGCCGGTGGGGAAGCCCGCGCCGCCTCGGCCGCGCAGTCCGGAGTCCTTGACGGCCTGGATGACGGCGTCGGGGTCCATGCCCAGCGCCTTCTTGGCCGCCGAGTAGTCGCCGTAGCCCTCCAGGGTGAAGGAGTTGGGCTGGTCCCAGTTCGCGGTCAGAACCGGGGTGAGAGTGGTCACTTCGTCTCCTCGCCTGGCAGCCCGTCGCTCCGTGACGAGGCCGCGCCGTGCCTGCCGGCACGCTCGTTACACCCGCACGCGCCGGTCTGACCGGCGCGCCCGCTCGTGGTGGCTCCGCTCCGTGGCACGCTCACGCCTCCGGAGCCTTCCATCCCTTGGCCTTGGCGATCTTCAGGCCCTCCAGGGAGGCCCCGTTCGCCGAGGGGCCGTCGCCGGCCAGGCCGTCGGGCAGGCCCGCGAGCACCCGCGAGGCCTCCTTGAACGTGCAGAGCTTCTTCGGTCCCCGGGTCGGGGAGAGCTCCTTGCCGTCCCTGAGGTCGTCGACGAGCTGCTTGGCCGAGGCCGGGGTCTGGTTGTCGAAGAACTCCCAGTTGACCATCATCACCGGGGCGAAGTCGCAGGCGGCGTTGCACTCCAGCCGCTCCAGCGAGACCTTGCCGTCGGGGGTCGTCTCGTCGTGGCCGACGCCGGCGTGCTCGGACAGCTCGTCCCAGATCTGGTCGCCGCCCATGACCGCGCAGAGCGTGTTGATGCACACGCCCACGTGATACTGGCCCATCGGCTTGCGCTTGTACATCGTGTAGAAGGTGGAGACGCCCACGACCTCGGCCTTGCTCAGGCCGAGCATCTCGGCGCAGAACTCGTGGCCGTCGTCGGAGACGTAGCCGTCCTCCGACTGCACCAGGTGCAGCAGGGGCAGCAGGGCCGACCGCGGCTTCGGGTAGCGACCGATGATCTCCTTGGCGTCGCGCTCCAGGCGCTCCCGCACTTCCGGCGCGTACCCCTTGGTCACGGTCGCGCTCACCTCCTCGTTCGAGGGCTCGCCGCCCAGGGCGGTGCTCGTCCCGAGGGCGCTCCCGCCCGTCAGGCCGGTGCCCGTGCTCGCGTCGAGCCCCTCGTCCGCCGCGTTCGCCGACCGGCCCGCCGGGCCCTTGCTGGAACTCATCGGTCGACACCTCCCATCACCGGGTCGATCGAGGCCACCGCCGAGATGACGTCGGCGACCATGCCGCCCTCACACGTCGCGGGCATGGCCTGCAGGTTCGTGAAGGACGGGTCGCGGAAGTGTACGCGGTAGGGGCGGGTCCCGCCGTCGCTGACCACGTGGGCGCCGAGCTCGCCGCGGGGCGACTCGACCGAGGCGTACGCCTGCCCCGCCGGGACCCGGAAGCCCTCGGTCACCAGCTTGAAGTGGTGGATCAGCGCCTCCATGGAGCCGCTCATGATGTGCGCGATGTGGTCGGGCGAGTTGCCCAGGCCGTCGGGGCCGAGCGCGAGCTGCGCGGGCCAGCCGATCTTCTTGTCGTCGACCATCACCCGGTCGTTCTTGAGCGGCCCGGAGAGGCGGTCGAGCGCCTGCTCAATGATCTTGAGCGACTCCTCCATCTCGGCCACCCGTACCAGGTAGCGGCCGTAGACGTCGGCGGTCTTCTCCGTCGGGACGTCGAACTCGTAGGTCTCGTAGCCGCAGTAGGGCTGCGACTTGCGCAGGTCCCACGGCAGGCCGGCGGCCCGCAGCATCGGGCCGGTGACGCCCAGCGCCATGCAGCCGGTGAGGTCGAGGTAGGCGACGTCCTTGGTGCGGGCCAGGTACACCGGGTTCGCGTCGAGCATCTTGCGCATGTCCTTGATGCGCCCCGGCATGACCTTGAGCAGCTCGCCGACCTTGTCGACGGCGCCGGCGGGCAGGTCGACGGAGACGCCTCCGGGCCGGACGTAGGCCATGTTCATCCGCAGGCCGGTGATGTACTCCATCACGTCGAGCACCATCTCGCGCTCGCGGGACCCGAAGAGGAACGGCGTGGTCGCGCCCAGCTCCATGCCGAAGGTGCCGATCGCCACCATGTGCGAGGAGATCCGGGTGAGCTCCATCATCATCACGCGGATGGCCTGGGCCCGCTCGGGGATCCGGTCGGTGATGCCCAGCAGCCGCTCGACGCCCATGCAGTAGGCGGTCTCGTTGAAGATCGGCGCCAGGTAGTCCATCCGGGTGACGAACGTCGTGCCCTGGGTCCACGTCCGGTACTCGAGGTTCTTCTCGATGCCGGTGTGCAGGTAGCCGATGACCGTGCGGGCCTCGGTGACCGTCTCGCCGTCGAGGTTCAGGACCAGGCGGAGCACGCCGTGCGTGGACGGGTGCTGGGGGCCCATGTTGATGACGAGCTGCTGGTCCTGCTGGCCGGAGAGGGTCTCGACGAGCTCGCTCCAGTCGTTGCCCGAGACGGTGTAGACCTTGCCCTCGGTGGCCTCGTCGTACGTGTCGTCGTACGAGGACCCGATGGTCTCCTTCGTCTCCTGGTAGGGGACGCTCATGTGTAGGACCTCCTCTGGTCCGGCGCGGGGATCTCGGCGCCGCGGTACTCGACCGGGATGCCGCCGAGCGGGTAGTCCTTGCGCTGGGGGTGGCCGTCCCAGTCGTCGGGCATCATGATGCGGGTCAGCGCCGGGTGCCCGTCGAAGACGATGCCGAAGAAGTCCCAGGTCTCGCGCTCGTGCCAGTCGTGCGTCGGGTAGACCGAGACCGTGGAGGGGATGTGCCGGTCGTCGTCGGGGCAGGAGACCTCGACGCGCAGGCGGCGGTTGTGCGTGATCGAGCACAGGTGGATCACCGCGTGCAACTCCTGGCCCGCCAGGTGGGGATAGTGCACCCCCGAGACGCCGAGCGAGAGCTCGAAGCGCAGGGCGGGGTCGTCGCGCAGGATCTTGACCACGTCGAGCAGGCGCTCGCGCCTGACGTGGAAGGTGAGCTCGCCGCGGTCGACCACCACGCGCTCGACGGCGTCGCCGAGGTCGCCGCCGAGGGCGCGCTCCAGCTCGTCGGCGACGGTGTCGAAGTAGCCGCCGTACGGGCGGGCGCTGGACAGCTCGGGCTTGCGCCGCACGACGAGGCGGCCGTAGCCGGAGGTGTCGCCGGTGCCCGAGGCGCCGAACATGCCCAGGTGCGCGACCGGCTCCTCCGGCACCTTGGGGAGGTTGTCGGTGGGTTCGCTCGTCATTTGGCGGTCCCCTGGTCGATCAGCGGCAGCGTCCGCAGGGCCTGCAGTTCGAGCTCGTCGATCTGCTTGGCGCGGTGCGCGCCGAACTTCGTGTTCTGGATCTTGTCGTGCAGCTTGACGATCGCGTCGATGAGCATCTCGGGCCGCGGCGGGCAGCCGGGGAGGTAGATGTCGACGGGGACGACGTGGTCGACGCCCTGCACGATCGCGTAGTTGTTGAACATGCCGCCGCTGGAGGCGCAGACGCCCATCGCGATGACCCACTTGGGCTCGGCCATCTGGTCGTAGATCTGGCGCAGCACCGGGGCCATCTTCTGCGACAGCCGTCCCGCGACGATCATCAGGTCGGCCTGGCGCGGAGACGCCGAGGCGCGCTCCATGCCGAAGCGCGCCAGGTCGTGCTTGGGACCGCCGGTGGACATCAGCTCGATGGCGCAGCAGGCGAGGCCGAACGTCGCCGGCCAGACGGAGTTCTTGCGCGCCCAGCCCGCGACCTGCTCGACCGTGCTGAGCATGAACCCGCTCGGAAGTTTCTCTTCAAGACCCATATCTAGTCCCAGTCCAGACCCTTGCGGCGCCACACGTACGCGTAGGCCACGAGCACGGTGACGATGAACAGCAGCATCTCGACCAACCCGAACATCCCGAGCTGGTCGAACGCGACCGCCCACGGGTAGAGGAAGATGATCTCGATGTCGAACACGATGAACAGCATCGCGGTGACCATGTACTTCAGCGGGAAGCGGCCTCCGCCCACGGGCTGGGGCGTCGGCTCGATACCGCACTCATAGGCGTCGAGTTTCGCGCGGTTCCAGCGCTTGGGACCGGTGAAAGGGGCGATCGTCACCGAGAAGATCGCAAATCCCGCCGCGAGAACGGCGAGCACCAGAATGGGTGCGTACACGTCCAGTGTCATTGCTTCGCCTCCTCTCCCATCTCCACGCGCGCCGGCGCGTAGCTCTGCGTTTTGGTGTATTTCGAAAGTCTAGGCAGGGCGATCATCGCCCCCGGTTCCAGGTGTCCGGCCCTCGTCGCTCTCATGCCGGTGGCGCCACCTTCGACAGGGCGTTGATGATGCGGTCGGACGCGTCTCCCCGCCGGTCGGTGAGATTAGCAAGGAGCTTGAGGGCGAACCGCATCAGGTGGGGGTGTGGCAGCGCGTGACGCGTCGCGAAGTTCATCACACCGCGGTGCCCGATCAGCTCCACGAATCCCCTGCCGAGGGTGAAGTAACCACCGTATGCGTCTTTCAACGTCTGAGGGTAGGCGCGCAGTACGCGCTCCCGCTGCGCGGGGGTGACCCTGCCGAGCGCCTGGACGATCGTCTCGGCGGCGATGTGGCCGGTCTCCATCGCGTACGCGATGCCCTCGCCGTTGAACGGGTTGATCATCCCACCGGCGTCGCCCACCAGCACCAGGCCCCGCGTGTAGTGCGGCTGGCGGTTGAAGGCCATCGGCAGCGCGGCCCCCCTGATGGGGGTGGTCATGTTCTCCTCGACGTAGCCCCACTCGGGGGGCATGCCCTTCACCCAGCGCTTGAGCAGGTCACGGTAGTCCATGCCCTTGAAGGACTCGCTGGTGTTCAGCAGCCCCAGGCCCACGTTGGAGGTGCCGTCGCCGACGCCGAAGATCCAGCCGTAGCCGGGCAGCAGGGTGTCGCCGTCCCACAGCTCCAGCCAGGTCTCCAGGTAGTCGTCGTCGTGGCGGGGGCTCTCGAAGTAGGTCCGCACCGCGACACCCATCGGGCGGTCCTCGCGCTTGTGCAGGCCCATCGCCAGGGAGATACGGGTGGAGTTGCCGTCGGCGGCGACCACCAGCCGGGAGCGGTAGGTGACCTCCTCGCCGTCGCGCTTGGCGGTCACGCCGACGATGTGCCCGCTGCGGTCGTCGAGGACCGGGGCGGTGACGTTCACCCCCTGCAGCAGGCGGACGCCCGCCTTGACCGCGTTGGCGGCCAGGATCTCGTCGAAGTCCTGGCGGGTGCGCACCAGGCCGAAGTCGGGGAAGCTCGACAGCTCCGGCCAGTCGAGCTCGAAGCGCATCCCGCCGCCGACCACGCGCAGGCCCTTGTTGCGGACCCAGCCGGGGGCGTCGATGTCGATCCCCATCGCGATGAGCTGCTTGACCGCTCGGGGCGTGAGCCCGTCGCCGCAGACCTTCTCGCGGGGGAAGGTGGTCTTCTCGAGCAGCAGGACGTCGAGCCCGGCCTGCGCGAGGTGGAATGCGGTTGTCGAACCGGCGGGCCCGGCGCCGACGACGATGACGTCGGCGTCAGCCTCAGCGACTTTCCGCTGTGTGGCGGCTGGCACGGTCACGGGACCTGTCCTGTCCTACACGCTGTGGGGGCCTCGGGGTAAGGGGCCTTTCGTTCCTTTGTGAAGAGCTTCACAAACTTGTCGGGCCGAAGTCTAACGCCTTTGCGGGGCAAAGTGTCAGGCGGGTGTTGCCCTTGTCGCCAATCTTCCACGGGGGGCGCTACGCGGGCTTGTACGCGCGGTGCAGGGCCACGATCCCGAGGCTCAGGTTGCGCCAGGCGACCCGCTCCCAGCCCGCTCCCTGAATGATCTTCGCCAACCCCGCCTGGTCCGGCCAGGCCCTGATCGACTCCGCCAGGTACTCGTAGGAGTCGTCGTTGGAACCGAAGAGCTTCGCGGCCTGCGGCATCAGCTTCATCAGGTACTGCGAGTATACGAGGTCGAAGGACCTGGGCGTCGGGTGCGAGAACTCCAGGATCACCAGCCGCGCGCCCGGCCTGGCCACCCGGTACATCTCACGCAGCGCCTGCCCGGTGTCGTGCACGTTGCGCAGCGCGGTGGAGATCGTCACCGCGTCGAAGACTCCGTCGGCGAAGGGCAGCCGCAGCGCGTCGCCCGCGACGAAGCTCACCCCCCGCACCCCGCCCCCGGAGATCCCCGAGCCGCCCCTGCGCCTCACCCCGGTGCTCAGCATGCCGAGCGAGAAGTCGGAGGCGATGGCGCGGGCGCCCAGCGTGGTGAACGCGTCGGTCGACGTACCGGTGCCCGCGCCGAGGTCGAGGACCAGCTCCCCGGGGCCCGCGTCGACGGCCGCGGCGGCGGCCTTTCGCCACAGCCGGACCTGGCCCAGGGAGATAACGTCGTTGACAAGGTCGTACCGCCTGGCCGTGCGATCGAACATCGCGGCGACCTCGTGCGGCTGCTTGTCCAGAGAAGCGCGCGTCATGACTCCCACCCTAGGCCCGCCCCGACAATCCACGGAAAGTAGTCATTCCATTACTCAGAGCATGCTAAAAATTGTCGAATGTTTGCCAGAGCCACTTACGCGCTGGTCGCGGTCCTGACCCTGGTTCCCCCCGGGATCGCCGCCGCCGGCACCACGAAGCACAGCAGGGTCGTCTCGGCCGATCCGGTGAACACCACTCCCCACGTGCTCGACGGGATCGTCAACGCCATCGCGCTGGTGGACGGCACGGTGGTGGTCGGCGGCTCGTTCGGCGAGGTGCGCGAGGCCGGGAGCTCGAGGGTGCTTCCACGAGCCAACCTCTTCGCCTACGACCTGGCCACCGGCCGGATCCTGCCCGGCTTCGCGCCGCGCCTCGACCGCCCGGTCCAGGCCCTGGCCGCGGGGGTTCACGGCACCGTCTACGCCGGCGGGCGGTTCACCAAGACCGGCGGCGCGCGGACCCGGGGCCTGGCCCTGCTCCGGCTCTCCGACGGCTCCCCGGTCCCCCGCTTCGGCGCCCAGGTCAGTGGCGGCGCGGTCACCAGCCTGGCCAGGCTCGGCCGGCACCTCTACGCGGGCGGCGACTTCACCTATGTCGGCTCCGCCGCCCGTACGGCGCTGGCGAGGCTCGACGCCGTCACCGGCGAGGCCGACCCGTCCTTCACGATCGAGCCGGGCGCGCCCAGGGGAGGCAGGACCAGGGTCCACGCGCTCTCCCTCGGTCGCGGCAGGCTGGCGGTCGGCGGCGACTTCACCACCCTCGGCGGCCTGCCGCGGGCCCAGCTCGGCCTGATCACCGTCACCGCCCCGGCCGCCTCCGCCGCGGGCCTCGCCGCCTCACCGGCCACGGTCGCGCCGTGGCGGACCGACGCCTACCGGGGCCGGTGCATGGCCGACTTCCCCGGTTACGTGCGGGGCCTGGACTTCGCCCCGGACGGGAGTTATCTCGCCGTCGTCACGACCGGCGGGCCCGGGGGGCAGGAAAGGATGTGCGACACCGCGGCCCGGTTCGAGACCGGCGCCCCGTCCGGGACCGGCGCGGTGCGGCCGACGTGGGTGAACCACACCGGGGGTGACTCCCTGTACGCGGTGGCGGCGACGGGCGCGGCCGTCTACGTCGGCGGGCACCAGCGCTGGCTGGACAATCCGTCCGGCCACGACTCGGCGGGTCCCGGGGCGGTGGCGCGGCCGGGGATAGGCGCGATCGATCCGCGTACCGGCAGGGCCCTGGCGTGGAACCCCACACGGGACCGCGGAATCGGGATCAAGGCATTCCTCGCGTACCCCGGCGGATTACTGGTTGGTAGTGACACAACTCGCCTTGGTCACGAGTACCATGCCCGAGTCGGCATGTTCCCGTTGCCGATCACTCCCGATTCTTAGTGATTCGCTCGCTCATCGCGTCTCTCTGCTTCGAGAGCAGGACGTAACTGGCCACACCGCTGATCAGGAATGCGACGATCAGCAGGCCCAGCGGCTCACGCAGGCCGAGGATATAGAGCACTCCCAGAGTCACGGCCAGCAGACCGGCCCGGGACGCGGTGTAAACGATGACGGGACGCACGGTGTCAAGGCTACGTCACCCTGTCCCGACGATCGCGATCGCGGTGGTTGCACGGGTAACTCTTCGCATCTACTGCGAGCGCTGCTAGTCTTCCCAAGAGATCTGTTTCGTAAAGAAACACCCACGAGAGTCCCAAAAAGGCTCTATCATATAACAATCGGGCAGGCAGTAGATAACAACCCGTGATCTTTGTTGAAAACCACGGATAAATCAGGCTTCGCTCGGCACACTGGTTACCTGTCCGCCCGCTGGCAGGAAGCGGGATGCGAGGGGGAGAGATTGTGGAGAGTAGCAGCGAGCGTCTGCTGACGCCCGGAGAGGTTGCCGCCCTCTTCCGGGTCGACCCAAAGACGGTTACACGCTGGGCCGCGGCAGGCCGCATCAGCAGCATCCGTACCCCCGGAGGGCACCGGCGTTTCCGCGAGTCGGAAGTGCACGCCCTTCTGCGTGGAGAGGACGTTTTGACGGCCGAACGGCCGACAGGCGAGTCCCCGCGCGTCTGACGACTTAGGACGTCACACCATCGGTGATCCTGCGCGCCTTACCCGGAAGCCGCAGGGTCACCGTGGAGTCGTGTGAAGTACGACACGACACGGACGGTGACCTCCCCCGTCACCGGGCCACCCGCCCCGCCGGGCCCGCCGCCGCGTTCCGCACCCGGAACCACCCGGCGCGCTCCGGCCCCCGATCCCCCCGGCACCGCCCCCCGCCCGGCCTCGAAGCCGGCCCGGGTCTCCCGTTCGGCGGCTCGCGCGAAGGAGCCGAGGACCACGCGGCCTTCCGGGGCCCCTAAGTCTCCTGCTCGGCCTTGAAGGCCAGGAACTCCCGCTCCAGCTCGTCGTTCTCCTCCAGCCACCGCCGCCGCCGCTCGGCCCACTCCTCCTCGGTGAGCGACTCGGCCAGCCAGCGGTCGTAGTCGGGATCCCCCGGAGAGACCTCCACGTAGGCATTGCCGATCAGGCGCCCGTCATCGCTGGCCAGGGTCTGCGGCACGCGCAGGGTCCCGTCAGCGAGTCTGATGACGTACATCCCAGATCACCTAGATTCCGTAGCGCCGGTTGAAGAACAACATGACGTTGAGCGCCATCCGCGTGTCGCCGCCCAGCATGTCGACCAGCGCGGGGCGCTGCCGGGAGACGATCGCGGCGAAGGCGTCGGCGAAGAACTCCTTGCGGCCCAGGTCGCCCGGCTGGAGATGGAACCCCGAGGCCAGCGCGGGAACGCACTGGGCGTAGAGGGCGGCGAACTCCGGGGAGTCGGAGACCCAGTCGCCGTGGGGGGCGTCCACGTCGTCCAGGGCGTGCCCGACCTCGTGCATCATCACGTCGGGGGTGGGCGAGGGCCGGTCTCCCACCACGATCTTGCGGTCGCCGTACGCCCCCGCGCAGACGTCCCAGGTCGCCCGGCCCGAGGGGAGCGGCGCGCCGCGCAGGTAGCCCATGTCGTCGAGGTCGGGCACCCCGCCCGCGCCGACGTAGATGCCGTCGAGGCCCTCGGCCAACTTGTTCTTCAGCACGTCGGGCAGCCTCGCGAGGCTCTCCACCGCCCGTACGACCTCGGGGGGCGGCGTCTCCTTCCGCGAGTCCCACTGGCGGTGCAGGATGCGCTCCAGGCGCCCGCAGTGGCGCAGGCCGTCACCCAGGTCCGGGGTGTCGGGGGAGTTGGGCTGGGCCCGGGGATTCTCGTCGTCGAGCTCGAAGTCCTTCCAGGTGTACTGCGGCCGGTCGGCCACCGGGGCCGTGACCGTCCCGACCCGGCGCTCGGCCTCGCGGGGGACCTCACGCGGAGCCTCCCTGAGGGCACTCTCCGCACGCGTGGCCGGACCCCGCTGCCACCACCGCCGTCGATGGCGGCCCTTGTCGCCCGAATGTGCCATCACACCCCCTGGGGAAGTGGCAACGGGTCCACGGTAAGGGGTGGGGGCCCTGCCAGTCATCCGTAACGTGGAGCCGGACCGCAGCAGGTCCCACGATGGCTTACAGTTCGGGCATGCCCCTGCTTGTCGGTCTGGCGATTCTCGCCTTCTGGCTCTACTGCCTGTTCGACGTCATCACCACGCCGGACGAGGAGTCCAGGAACCTGCCCAAGCTCCTCTGGGTGCTCATCGTGGTGCTGATGCCGATCGCCGGAGGAGCCTTCTGGCTGCTGCTCGGCCGGCCGACCGGCCCCAGGGCGCCCCGCTCGCTCCTGGCCGAGGAGCGGCCTCGCGGCGAGGCTCCCAAGGGTCCCGACGACGACCCCGACTTCCTCAAGGACCTCGAACGCCGCCTGCGCGACGACGACTGATCCCTCCGGTCCCTCCCGACGCCGATCGGCCGGCCGGCCGCCACGGCCGACCGGCCTGGAATTCCGCGCGGAAACCCGCCGGGAATCCGGGGTGAAATCAGCGTGAACCCCGGCGTGGAAATGCGCCGGAAAATTCCGGCGCGAAAATTCGGCCCGGGGAAATCTCGGCATCGAGAATCATCTCGGTGCCGAGAATCACCGGGGAACTCAGGGAACCTCGGCGTAGGAGTGCAGCCCGCCGAGGAAAATGTTCACCCCGACCAGGTTGAACAGCAGGCAGGCGAAGGCGACGAGCTGCACGATCATGGCCGCCTTTCCCTTCCAGCCCGCGGTGGCCCTGGCGTGCAGGTAGGCGGCGTAGGCGATCCAGGTGATGAACGCCCAGATCTCCTTGGGGTCCCAGCCCCAGTAACGGCCCCACGCCTTGTCGGCCCAGAGCGCCCCGGCGATGACGGCGAAGGTCCAGATCGGGAAGCCGATCACGATGGCCCGGTGCGCGACCCGCTCCAGGTCCCGCCGGGACGGCAGCCGGACCGCGGTGTCCTTCCTGACCAGGTAGAGGATGCCGGAGACCCCGGCCACGATGAACAGCCCGCTGGCGACGATCGCCGCCGACACGTGGATCGCGACCCAGTACGAGTTCAGGGCGGGCACCACGGGACCGGCCTGCACGTGCAGGTACCGTACGGCGAAACCGAGCCCCAGCGCGGCGGCGACCGTGACGAACGCGCCCAGGAAGCGGACCGGGTAGCGGAGCTGCATGAACAGGAACGCGCTCACCGCCGCGAAGCACATCGCGACCACGAACTCGTACATGTTGCCCCACGGCCACCGGTCCACGGCGAGGCCGCGGGTGAGGAGGGAGACGAGGTTGGCGGCCCAGCCGAGCCAGCTCAGCCCGACGGCCACCGGGCCCGCCCACACCGTCCAGGCGGGCGGCGCCTTCTCCGCGGGACCGCCCTCGGCGAGGGCTGTGTCGGCGTCGGCCGGGGCGGCGCCCCCGCCGACGGTGGCCGGAACGGGCCGGGCCACGCGGGCCGGCGCCCCCGCGGACCGGCCGAAGGCCAGGTCGAGGGCGTAAGCGATCATTGCGGAGACGTAGAGCAGCACCGTCGCCAGGATGAGCTGGTCGCTCAACGTGGCGAGGCCGGCGTCGACCTCAGCGGACATCCTTCACTCCTGAATCGGGAACTCCCGGGTTCAAAACTCCTGGGTTCAAAGCGGAGACGATCTCGGTGAACTCCTCGCTGAAATCGCCGCCCTCGGTACGCGTGAGGCCGCCCGCCTCGACCGTGCGGTCATCGTGGATCCGCACCCACACCCTGCGGCGGCGGACGGTCAGGGTGAGCACGAGACCGAGGACGGCGAGGACCGAGGCCACGAGCGCGGGCATCCGGCCCGGGTCGTGGGTGATCTGCAGGGCGATCCACTCCCTGACGCCGGTGAACTCGATCGAGCCCGCGCCGTTCGGGAGCGTGAGCTTCTTGCCGACCGCGAGCGGGTCGGCCTTCATGACCAGCGGCTTCATCTTCTTCAGGCTCGCCGGGTCGAGCTCGTAGACCGACTGCGGCCGGCCGTCCTTCAGGCCCAGGTCACCGGCGAAGGCGCCGTACACCTGGGCGGTGGGGTTGGCGGCGCCGGGGAAGACCGAGACCCACTCGGCGCCCATCGGGACGGTCGTCGGCAGGAAGCCGACGAGGATGCCGAGCTGCTCGGGCTTCGCGTCCGGAACCTTGATCACGCACTCGGAGGTGAAGGTGGCGGGCTGGACGACCAGGCAGGGCACCGGGCCGTCGAAGGCGACCTGGCCCTTGCCGTCGGTGATCCTGAAGGTCGGCGCGTAGCCGTGGTCGATCAGGTAGCTCAGCGTGCCGTTGACGTCCAGCGGCTCGTTGACCTTCAGGACGTAGTCGCGCGGGGCGGCGCCCGGGGCGTCCTCGACCTTGAGCCTGGCCTCGTAGTCGAGGGCCTGGCCCGCCTTCTCGCCCTTCGCGATGTAGGTCGCCTGGAAGTCGTCGACGGTGAAGGAGAACGGCTCCAGCGACTCGGCGTTCACCTGGGGGCCGGGCATGTAGCGGTCGTAGGCGGCGACCGTGTTGGCGAACCCCTCGCCCTCCACGACCAGCACGTTGCCCCGGTAGCCGTACAGCGACCCGGCCCCGACCGCGACCAGCAGGCCGAGCAGGGCCACGTGGAAGAGCAGGTTGCCGGTCTCGCGCAGGTAGCCCTTCTCCCCGGCGACCCAGCCGGGACCCGTGGCCACCCGGAACCGCCTGGCGCGCAGCCTCGCGGCGACCTCCTCCACACCGAGGTCGGCCTCGAAGGCGGCGTGCTGCGGCAGCCTGCTCAGGTTGCGCGGCGCCGCGGGCGGCTTCTTGCGCAGCTCCCGCAGGTGGGTCGCGGTGCGGGGGAGCACGCAGCCGATCAGGGACACGAACAGCAGAAGGTAGATCGCGGCGAACCAGGGCGCCCTGAACACGTCGAACAGCCAGAACCGGTCGAGCCACTCGGCGAGCCGGGGGCTGTCCTCGAAGTACTGGAAGACCTTGGCGTCGGAGACGCCGCGCTGCGGCCAGATCGAGCCGGGGATGGAGCCCAGGGCGAACAGGAACAGCAGGATCAGCGCGGTCCGCATCGAGGTGAGCGTCCGCCAGAACCAGCGCGCCCACCCCACGACCCCGAGGCCCGTGGGCCGCTGCGCCTCGCTCACCTTTCGCTCCCCCGTCCTCGGGTCGACGGACACCATCAGATCACCGGCTCGAATCCGCCGACCCAGCCCTGGGTCATCGCGACGAGCTGCTCCCACAGCCCGGTGACGAGCAGCACGCCGACGACGACGAGCATGACGCCGCCCACCCGCGTGATCAGCCGCGAGTGCCGGCGCACCGCCTTGAACGTCCTCAGCGCCCTGCTGTACGCCAGCCCGGCCGCCACGAACGGCAGGCCGAGGCCGAGCGCGTACGCGAAGGCGAGGATCGCGCCGCGACCGGCGCTGCCCTCGTTCAGGCCGAGGGTGAGCACGACCCCGAGGGTGGGGCCGATGCAGGGGGTCCAGCCCAGGCCGAACACCAGGCCGAGCAGGGGCGCCCCGGCCAGGCCGGCGGCCGGGACCCGGTGGATGCGGAAATCACGCTGCAGCCCCGGCACGACCCCCATGAAGGCCAGGCCGAGCACGATCGTGAGGGCGCCCAGCACCCGCGTGATGATCCCGGCGTTGCCGAACAGGGCCGCGCCGAGGCCGCCGAAGAGCGCTCCCCCGGCCACGAACACGAAGGAGAAGCCCAGGACGAACAGCACGATGCCCGCGACCATGCGCCCCCGCCTGGGGTCGGCGCTCATGCCGGTCACGTACGACAGGTAGCCGGGGACCAGCGGCAGCACGCAGGGCGACAGGAACGACACCAGCCCGGCCGCGACCGCGATCGGCAGCGCGAGCGCGAGCGAGCCGCTCGCGACGGTGCCCACGAGGTCGGCGCTCACCGCGGGCCCGGCCGTCGCCCGGAGCCGTTATCGCTCATCGCCGACCTTGGTCACCGCGGCGAGGAGGTCGGTGTACTTGACCGCGCCGAGGGCCCTGGCGGCGATCCGGCCCTGGCGGTCGATGATCAGGGTGGAGGGGATGGCCGCGGGCGGGACCGTGCCCTGGAAGGAGAGCGCGACCTTGCCCGGCTGGTCGAAGATGCTGGGGTAACCGGACTGGTGGCTGCGTTCGAACGCGAGCGCGTCGGCCTTGCGGTCCTTGAAGTCGATGCCGAGGAACTCCACGCCGTCGGCCTTCGTCTTGGCGGAGATGTCCTTGAGCACCGGCGCCTCGGCCCGGCAGGGCGCGCACCAGGAGGCCCAGAAGTTGAGCACCACGATCTTGCCCTTGTGGGCCGCGAGGCTCGCGGTGCCCCCGTCGAGCGTCTCCCCCTGGACCTGCGGGGCGACCTTGCGGTCGGCGGCCTCGAACAGGGTGATCTTGCCGTCACCGGCCACGAAGCGGGTGTCGCCGGTCTGCGGCTGCGATCCCTGGTTTCCGGCGCATCCGGCCACGGCGATCAGCAGCGCGACGGCGGCGAAGGATTGTGCGCGCATGGGTGACGGAGGCTCCCTGTACTACAACCGGTAGAGCAATCACTGTACCGGCGAGGTCAGGCGCCCGGCACAGTGGGGCGTTTGACGAGCGACGCCGCGGGCTCGCTGTATCCGACGCCGATCAGACGGTCTCCCTCGAAGGAGAAGCTCGTGAGGCTGGCGAGACCGCACTGCCTGCGGCGCGGGTCGTGCGGCAGGCGCCTGCCCTCGGCGGCGAGTCTGATGGTCCAGATCGGGAGCTGGTGGCTGACCATGATCGCCTCATGGCCGCGCGCCGCTTCGCGGGCGGCGTCGATCGCGGCCCTCATCCGGCTGACCAGGTGGGTGTAGCGCTCCCCCCAGGAGGGGCGGAGCGGGTTCCACAGGTAGCGGTAGAAGCGCGGGTTGCGGAAGAGGGTGTCGCCCCTGCCGAGGGAGAGGCCCTCGAAGATGTTCTCGGCCTCGATGAGGCGCTCGTCGACCGTGACCTCCAGGTGGAAGGTCTCGGCGAACGGGGCCGCCGTCTCCTGGGCACGCTCCAGCGGCGAGGAGAACAGCGCGGTGACGTCACGTCCGGCGACCGTCTTCGCCACCGTCTCGGCCATCTGGCGGCCGTTGTCGGAGAGGTGGTAGTCGGGAAGCCTGCCGTACAGGACGTTAGCGGGATTGTGCACCTCACCGTGGCGCAGGAGGTGAACGACGGTGGTCTCAGCCATGGTGCCGCCAGCCTACCGACAGGTATGGGTTGGTGGCCGGGCAGGTGGGCCCCGCGGGTCGGATGGGACGGGATGGAACTGGATATAAGGGGATAGGGTCACCTGGGTGAGCCCCCTCGCGCTCGCCCTCGTCCTCTCCTCCGCCGTCGCCCACGCCTGCTGGAACCTGATGAGCAAGCAGGCGGCCGAGGCCGACGGCGTCGTCTTCGTCTGGATGGTGGCCGCCGCCTCCACGCTGGTCTGGACCCCGGTCGCGGCGGGCTATCTCCTCCTCGGCGGCACCGGCCCCTCCTGGACCGACCTCGGGGTGATCGCCGCGAGCACCACGCTGCACCTGGGCTACTTCATGCTGCTGCAGCGCGGCTACCGGCACGGCGACCTGTCGATGGTCTACCCGATCGCCCGCGGCACCGGCCCGCTGCTGGCCAGCCTGGTCGCCGTCTCGTTCCTGGGCGAGCGGCCGGGACCCGTCGGCATCGCCGGGATCCTGCTGGTCGGGGTGGGCGTCCTGCTGCTCGGCGCGGCGCGCAGGCCCAGCCGCCAGGACCTGAGCGGGATCGGGTTCGGGCTGGCCACCGGGGTGTTCATCGCGGCGTACACCGTCTGGGACAAGCAGGTCGTGAGCGCCTTCGCGGTCGCGCCGATCCTGCTCAACTACGGCGGCGACCTCGGCCGCACCCTGGTCCTGACCGCTCCGGCGCTCGGCTCCCGCCGCAGGGGCCTGGTCCTGCCCGTCTGGCACGAGCACCGCACCCGGGTGCTGGGCGCGGCGGTGCTGATGCCCCTCTCCTACCTCCTGGCGCTGACCGCGTACACGTTCTCACCGATCAGCTCGGTGGCGCCGGTACGGGAGGTCAGCGTGCTCGTGGCGGTGGTGCTCGGCGGCAGGCTGCTGGCCGAGGGCGACCTGACCCGGCGGCTGCTGGCGGCCTGCGTCATCGTCGGCGGCGTGGTGACGATCGCCCTCAGCTAGCGGCGCCGGACACCGAGGACCGTCGGAGAGCACCGGAGGCCGGAAGCCGCCGGGGACGTCACCCGGAACCAGCGGGACCACTCGGAGCCATCGGGGGAACCGTCGGGGCCGTCACGGGGACCGCCATGGGCTCGGCGGCCCCGGCGGACTCGGACACGGGGCCGCGGAAGTCGGCGGAGACGGCCTTCAGCGCCTCGACCGCGGCCCGGATGGCCGGTCGGCGGGCGGCGTCGCTCCGCCAGAGCGCGTAGATCCTGCGCGTCGGGCGCGACCGGATCGGGACGACCCGCACCCCCGGCGGGACGAAGTCGCGGCCCAGCCGGGGGATGATCGCGCACCCCTGCTCCGCCGCGACGAGGGCCATCTGGGTCGGATACTCGTCCGTCATGCAGGTGATGTCCGGCTCCAGCTCGGCCGAGCGCAGCGTGTGGACGAGCCAGTCGTGGCAGACCGTGCCGGGCGAGGAACTGATCCACTGCTCCCCGGACAGCTCGGCGAGCTCGATCTCGGGACGGTCCGCCAGCGGGTGGGACCCGGGCAGGATCGCGTCGGCGATGTCGTCGAAGAGCGTGGCCCTGGACAACCCCTCGGGGATCGCGACCGGGCGGTTCATCCAGTCCTGGATCACCGCGAGGTCGAGCTCGCCCCTGGCCACCTCGCGGATCTGCCGCTCCGGCTCGCGTTCCATGAGCTGGAGGCGCAGGTCGGGGTGGCGCGTGCGCAGCAGGACGAGCGCGGCGGGCATCAGGCCCCGGGCCGCCGTGGGGAAGGCGCCGATGCTGAGCCGCCCCACGACCGCGCCGCGCAGCGCCTCGAAGTCGGCCTCCGCCGTCTCGACCAGCGCGAGGATGCGCTCGGCGTGGTCGGCGAGCAGCCCGGCCGCGTCGGTCAGCCGCACCCCGCGCCCGTTGCGCTCCAGCAGGGTCGCGCCGGTCTCCCGCTCCAGCTTGGCCAACTGCTGGGAGACCGCGGAGGGAGTCACCATGAGCGCCTCGGCCGCGGCGCCCACGGAGCCGTAGACGGAGACCGCGTGCAGGGCCTTGAGCCGGTTGAGATCCAACATGTAAGCAATCCTAAACGGCACCCGCCAGAAAGTCTCACTTGTGCTGAAATATCGTTGGAAACGACGATTGTGGAATGCGTACCCGGCACCTCCTCCTCGCCATCGGCCTCGCCGCCATGTGGGGTTTCAACTTCGTGGTCATGGAAGCGGGACTCCGGCACTTCCCCCCGCTGTTCTACGTGGCGCTGCGCTTCCTGCTGGCCGCCTTCCCCGCCGTACTGCTCGTCGGCGGCCCCGGAGTGCCCTGGCGGAAGGTGCTCGTGGCCGGGGCCACCCTCGGCATCGGCCAGTACACCCTGCTGCTGACGGGCATGCGGGCGGGCATGCCCGCCGGGCTGACCTCGCTCGTCGTCCAGGTCCAGGCGGTGTTCACCGCGGTCCTGGCGGTCCTCCTGCTGGGGGAGCGGCTCACCCGGCGGCGGATCATCGGCATGGCGGTCGCGTTCGCCGGTCTGGCACTGATCGCCACCGACCTGGGCACCGGCGGCCCCATCGGCGCGTTCCTGCTGGTCGTCGGCGCGGCGTTCTTCTGGAGCGCGGGCAACATCGCGATCAGGAAGGCCGCGCCGCCCGACTCGTTCCGCTTCATGGTCTGGATCTGCGGGGTCGCGGCCATCCCCATGATGATCCTCGCCCTGCTGGTGGAGGGGGTTCCCCGGCTGGAGTTCTCGGTGGAGGGCAGCCTCTCGGTGCTCTACGTGTCGATGATCGCCACCCTCGGCGGCTTCGCCATCTGGGGCTTCCTGCTCCAGCGCTACGACGCCTCGGTGGTCGCCCCGACCGCCCTGCTCGTCCCGGTCTTCGGCATGTCCTCCGCCGCCCTGTTCGCCGGGGAGTCGATCTCCCCCACCAAACTCGCCGCCGCCGCCCTGATCATCTCCGGCGTCCTCTACGCCGGCACCCGCGCCCGTTCCCTCCCTTCTTCGGCGTCCGCTCCTTCCGTTCCCTCAGGAACGGGAGAGAATAGAGCGAGGGCAACGGAGATGAGCTGAATGAACACACCGAGTGACGGAGACGATGTTACGGTGACCGACGTGAGTGCCGCACTCGACTACTGGCCCTCCCCGCCCCCATGGGGATGGACCGCCGACGACCTCGACAACCTTCCGGCGGAGGGACCGAACGGCGAGCCCGACTTCTTCAAGCACGTCGAACTCATCGATGGAGCCCTCGTCTTCACGTCCCCCCAGAAACGCTTCCACGAGCGTGTGCTGTTCGGTCTTCGCGTGGTCCTGAACGCCCAGGCTCCCAAGCACGTCGCGGCCGTGCTCCAGATGGACGTCAAGCTCGGCCACCGGACGCGTCCTTGCCCTGATGTCGTGGTCGTCGACACGAAGGCGGCCGATGACGACGACCGGACGTTCTACATCCCTGACGAGGTGCACCTCGCCATCGAGGTGGTCTCCCCCGAGTCCGAGGACCGCGACCGCAAGACCAAGCCGTCCCGCTACGCCGAAGCGGGCATCGCGCACTTCTGGCGGGTGGAGAACAACGGCGGCTCCCCCGTGGTCTACGTCTACGAGCTCGACCCCGCCACCCACGCGTACGCCCTCACCGGCATCCACCACGACCGGCTGACCGTCCCCGTGCCCTTCCCGATCACCATCGACCTCGGCGACCTGCCCAGATAGGCACCCAGCTCAGCCCAGGCCGTCGAACCCGCCACCCTTGACGCCTCCGACGAAGGCTCGCCAACCGTCAGGGGAGAAGATCAGCGCCGGACCATCAGCGTCCTTGCTGTCCCGGACAGCCACGATCCCGGGCATATTGTGTGCCACCTCAACGCAGTTGTCCGTCGTCCCCTGACTACGCGAACTCTTCCGCCAAGTGGCATTGGCGAGGTGGTGCTGGGGCATCGGTGTTCTCCTCCCTTACAACTGGAGATTCCCTCCCGCCGGTCTCGCGGTCAGGGGCGCGTGTCGAAGTCCCCAGTCTTCAGGCAGCCGAGGAAAGCAGCCCAGTCACTCGGCGAGAAGACGAGCGTGGCGCCGCTGGGATCCTTGGAGTCGCGGACGGCGATCGAGTTCGAGAGGGAAGCGACTTCGACGCAGTTGTTGCCGCTGCCGCTCAGGCTGCTCTTGTGCCAGAGGGCGTTCGTCAGATCAGTCATGGGATAACTGTTCCTTCGCCTCGGTGATCAGTCCCATGGATGCCTCCGGGGACAGAGCCGCATCGCAGATGCGTGCGAATGTCATTTTATAGCGATCTACCTGATCTGAGCTCTCGATATAGACGTCACCGGCCGTGCCTTCGACGTAGGCGACGGCGGGATCGACCTCTTCCGCGAAGGACAGGACGGTGAACGCCCCTTCCAGTCCAGCGTGTGCCCCGACGCTGTAGGGAAGGACACGAATCGTCACGTTGGAACGTCGTGCAGCGATCAGTATCGCTTCCAGTTGGTCGCGCATCAGCGCAGGACTTCCGATGGGGCGGCGGATGACGCCTTCGTCCATTACCGCGTGGAGTTCCGGTGCGTCGGGTCGGCTGAGCAGTGTGCGTCGTGCCATGCGGGCCATGACCCGCCGATGAATGTCTTCGCCGTCATATGATCCGGGTCTTCCGGCGCCGATCACCACGCGGGCGTAGTCCTCGGTCTGTAGAAGGCCTGGGATGAGTTGCACCTCCCATTGGTGGATCGAAGTGGCTTCGTCTTCCAAGCCGATGTAGGAGCCGGTGAACACATCGGCATAAGCGGTCCACCAGCCTCTTTGGCGGACCTCCTTCGCAAGCTGTATCAATCCGGCGCGGGTTGGTGAATCGGCGCCGTAAAGATCGCAGACAGCGGCCACATCGGTGGCACTCGCACGAGTACGGCCTGTTTCGATACGGCTCACCTTGCTACGGCTCCATCCGAGCCGAGCTGCGGCATCCTCGGGCCCCAGGCCGCTCTCTTCGCGCATCTTGCGCAGTTCGCGGGCAAGACGCCGAAGCCGGACAGTGGGGCTGTAGGTCGGTGACATGCGCTCAGTGTGACGGAGTGACCACGAAGCCGTCTCGGATACACAGATTAATTTGAAACTGCACAGTGCATTGACAGGCTGCACCGACCGAACCCATCATGGCGAGGTCATCACTTTACGTTGCCATCGATAACTGAAAGTGAGCATCGAAACGCCGCAAGACAGCTCCCTGTACGCCATCCGGATGGGCGCATCTGTCCAGCATTCGCCACGCGGAACGACTCCGCAGCAGGAGGTCGGCACCATGAGCACACACGATCCGCAAGAGCAGTTCACTCACCTGGTACGACTCGGCTGGAACCTGCGAGTCCTGGGCTTGTGCACCTCGCTGGTGCTGCCACAGGTGGGGCAGCCGATCCTAGAGGTCATGTCCGAGGGCGAGACCCGCGTCCGCATCACCGTCGTACGCCGCGCCTGCGGGTGGATGTTCGTCTGGCGACCGTGGTGGGCCAGGATGTGGCGGCCCGGCGAAGCGGTGTGGGCCGAGGCTGACAACGCGGCCGACGTCATTGTCTCGGCGGCGATCGCGTGAACGCGTACAAGCAGGCGGCCTGTCGGTACGAGCGGCAGCGGACGGCCTCGGAACGCTGGGCCGTGCTGCACCCGCTGGGGCACGCCGAGTTCGCGGGGACCCCCGGCTCGGTCGCGACCGTACGCACCTGGGCACGGCACCTCCTGAACGGGAGAATCGCCACCGCCGCTCTCGACGATGTGGTGCTGCTGCTCAGCGAGGTCGTGACGAACGCCGTCGTCCACTCCGACTCCGGGCGCACGGCCGGAGGGTCGGTAACCGTCTGCCTGGGGCTGGGCGCCGACATGGTGCACGCCGAGGTGATCGACGACGGTTCGGCGACCAGCCTGCCGTTCGTCCGCGCGGCCGGACCCGACAGCGACGGCGGACGCGGGCTGCTCCTGGTGGAAGCCATAGCCACCGGATGGGCGTCCACCAGGACACCGAGGCGGGCACCGCCGTCTGGTTCCATCTGTCGGCAAACGACGTACTCCTCGACAGAACCCCATGAGCCTCGCACGGCGAGCGAGCCCCCGGCGAGCGCCCCCTGCGCCCCTTTCCGCACCGGCGCTTCAGCTACGGCGAACCACCCCGAACGACCCCGTACGAATCGCTTCAGCGTCGAAGAGCCCCATGGGCGGCCCGCGAGGAAGCGACTACGGTCCGCACCGGACACGACGAGACAGGAAGTGCGCGGAGGTGGGTGGGTGTTCCGGGCGGCTTACAAGAATCCGCGACCAGCGCGCCCGCCAGGCCGGAGGCCTGACGCACCGGAGCCGCCACCAACGACGGCCGCCCGGAGCACCCACCCACCGGAGCGCGAACTCACTCGGCCCCCAGCGCCCACCCGGCCAGACACCCGGCGAAACGCGAACGAACCGCCCCGCTAAACGGAAGCCTGCGCGGCGGCCTTCGCCGCGACCGGAAGAGCCTCGGCGATGCGGGAGAGGGCCTCGTCGTCATGGGCGGAGGACAGGAACCACGCCTCGTACGCCGACGGCGGCAGGTAGATCCCCTGGTCGAGCATCGCGTGGAAGAACGCCCGGTAGGCGGCGGTGTCCTGCTTCTGGGCGGTGGCGAAGTCGGTGACCCGCTCGTCGGTGAAGAAGATGGAGAACAGGCTCCCGGCGCGCTGCAGGCGGTGCGGCACCCCGGCCGCGGACAGGGCGTCGGCGGCGGCGCGGCCGATGACCAGCGCGGCGGCGTCGACCCGGTCGTAGACCCCCTCGTCGCAGGCGCGCAGGGTCGCCAGACCGGCCGCGCAGGCCAGCGGGTTTCCCGACAGGGTGCCCGCCTGGTAGACCGGCCCCTCCGGCGCGAGGTGGGCCATCACGTCGGCGCGCCCGCCGAACGCGGCGGCGGGCAGGCCGCCGCCCATGACCTTGCCGAAGGTCATGAGGTCGGCGTCGACCGGGTCGAGCCCGTACCAGCCGGACTCCGACACCCGGAAACCGGTGAGCACCTCGTCGACGATCAGCAGCGCGCCGTGCGCGGTGCACAGCTCGCGCAGCGTGGCGTTGAACCCGTCGAGCGGCGGGACGACGCCCATGTTGGCCGGGCACGCCTCGGTGATCACACACGCGATGTCGGAGCCGAAGGTCTGGAAGGCCTCCGTGACCGCCTCGACCGAGTTGTACGGCAGCACCACGGTGTCGGCGGCCGAGGCGCCGGTCACGCCGGGGGTGTCGGGCAGGCCGAAGGTCACCACTCCGGAACCGGCCGAGGCGAGGAGGGCGTCGACGTGGCCGTGGTAGCAGCCCGCGAACTTCACGATCTTGGACCGGCCGGTGAACCCGCGGGCCAGCCGCACGGCGGACATGGTCGCCTCGGTACCGGAGCTGACCAGGCGGACCTTCTCCACCGGCTCCACCCGATCGACGATCTCCTCGGCGAGCTCGACCTCGCCGGGGGTCGCCGTGCCGAACGAGGTGCCGTCGCGCAGCGCCTCCTGCAGGGCCTCGATCACGGCGGGGTGCCGGTGGCCGAGGATCATCGGCCCCCACGAGCAGACCAGGTCGACGTAGCGGTTGCCGTCGACGTCGGTGATGTAGGGACCCTGCCCCGAGGTCATGAAGCGCGGCGTCCCGCCGACGGCGCCGAAGGCTCGGACCGGGGAGTTGACGCCCCCGGGGACGATCTCGCGTGCGCGGGCGAACAGGGCCTCGGAGTTCTCAGTACGGCTCACGCCCTCAAGGGTAGTCACCCGAGGACGGGCCTCCGCCGCCCCGCCCGAGCACACCCTGTCCTCCCGGAACGGGACATCCGCCCCGGGACAGCGGGACATCCCATGAGGGATCCTTCGAGCATGGCAGTGACGACACCCCCTGCCGGGCGGCCGGAAGCCCAGCCGCCCGGCGTTCACGCCGTGCTCAACCGCGCCCTGGTCTACGGCTCCCTGGCGGTGATCGCCGGCGGCCTCTACTCCGGCCTGACCTGGCTGACCGGCACGCTGTCCGGCGGCCAGGACCCGTTGGCCGGACTCGTCGCGGCACTCGCCGTGGGCGCGGTCTTCCACCCGGCGCGGCTCCGCCTACAGCGGGCGGTGGACCGGCTGCTGCGGGTCGAGCGCGACCCCTACCGGGTGGCCGACCGGCTGAGCCGCACCCTGCAGGAGGCCGTCGATCCCGCCGAGGGGCTGGCCACCGCCGCGATGCTGGTCCGCCAGGCCCTCCGCGCCGACGGCGTGGCCGTCGAGGCGCACGGCGGGACCGTACGGGACGGCGAGCTCGGGGAACGGCCGGTCGAGACCCCGCTGGTCTGGCACGGCGAACCGGTCGGGCGGCTGCTCAGCAGCGGCCCCTCCCCCTCACCGGACCTGCTGAACGTGCTGGCCAGGCACCTGGCCGAGCTGGCGCACGCCGTACGGCTCACCGCCGACCTGCGACGCTCCAGGGAGCACATCCTCACCAGCCGGGAGGAGGAGCGGCGCAGGCTCCGCCGCGACCTGCACGACGGGCTGGGGCCGACGCTGGCCAGCCTGGCGATGACCGTGGACGAGGCCAGGCTCCGGCTGGAGCGGGACCCCGAGGCCGTGGAGGAACTGCTGGTCCGCGTACGCGACCAGATGGGCACCGCGATCATCGACGTCAGGGACCTGATATACGGCCTGCGCCCGCCCGCGCTGAACCATCTCGGCCTGGCCGACGCGCTGCGCTCGCTGGCCGACGCGCCGGGGCCGCGGGTGGACGTCGCGCCGGCCGGCCCGCTGGGCGACATCCCGCCGGCGGTAGAGGTGGCGGCCTACCGGATCGCCCAGGAGGCGCTCACCAACGTCCGCCGCCACGCCCAGGCCACCACCGCCCTGGTACGGGTCGAGGTGGTCCGGCCAGGAGAGGGGCACGCCGGACTCGCGGTCACCGGGGCCGAGCTGCGACTCTCGGTCGCCGACGACGGGATCGGCCTGCCGGAACGGGTCCGCGGCGGCGTGGGCCTGCTCTCCATGCGCGAGCGGGCGGCCGAGGCGGGCGGCTCGTGCACGATCGGGCCGCGTCCCGGCGGCGGCACGGAGGTCGTCGCCAGGCTCCCCCTCGGAACGGAGACGGCATGACCTCCCCGGTGAACGCGGACACCATGAACGTGACTCCCATGAACGCGGACACGACCACCTCGCCCACCCCCAAGCCCCCCACGACCCCCGCGCACGGAAACGCCGTGGAAGGCCGCCGAAGAGCGGCGCTCGCCGTCCTCGTCTGGACCGGCGTGGTGCTGGCGCCCGCGTGCAACCTCCTGGCGATCCGGCTGGCCGAGCTGAGCGCCTCGACCTGGACCGAACGCTTCATCACCCTGGACCCGACCGTCGTCCTGTTCCCGGCCGCCGGCGCGTTCCTCATCACCCGCCGGCCGGGACTGCTCGTCCCCTGGCTGCTGTGGGCCTGCGGGATCGTCGGCGGTCTCTACTACCTGGCCTACAGCGGCGCCCACTGGCTCTACCTCACCGACCCCGGAGGGATCACCCCCTACCTCGCGTGGCTGGCGCTGTGGCTGTGGTTGTGGCACGTTCCCGTGTTCATCTCGCTGCTGCCGCTGCTGTTCCCCGACGGCCGGCTGCCCTCCCGGCGCTGGCGGCCGGTCCTGTACGCCAACCTGCTCCTCATGGTCGGGCACTCGCTGTTCCTCGGCCTCGCCCCCGATCCAGGGTTCGAGAGCCAGCTCCCGATCCCGAACCCCTTCGGCGTCGAGGCGCTGCGCGAGACCTCACCGGCCGTGGAGTCGTACATCGGCGGCCCGATGATGGTGCTCACCGCGCTCGGCGTGCTGTCGCTGGCCTTCCGTTACCGGGCGGGCGACATCGAGCTACGGCGCCAGATCGCCTGGTATGTGGGCGCGCTCGCGACGTACCTGGCCTTCTGGATCGCCAGGGTGGCGACCGGTTCCTGGCTGCTGATGGCCCTTGAGACCGTCTTCATGGCCGGGTTGCCCCTGTCGATCATCGCGGCGGTGTTGCGCTACCGCCTCTACGGCATCGACGTCGTGCTCAACCGCGCGCTGGTCTACGGCTCCCTCGTCGCGGTCACCGGAGGGGTCTACTTCGGGCTGATCTGGATGGCCGGCGCCCTCGCCAGCGACCTGGGCCAGGGCGTCGGGCCGGTCGCGGCGCTGGCCGTGGGCGGGGTCTTCCACCCGTTGCGGCTCCGCCTGCAGGGGATGGTGGACCGGGTGTTCGCCGTCGAGCGCGACCCCTACCGGGTCGTCGGCCTGCTGGGCCGTACCGGACAGGGGGCGCGGGACCCTGCGGCGGCCCTCGACGAGGCAGTGGCCGTGATCCGGGAGGCGCTGGGAGCCACCGGGGTCGGCGTCGAGGTCCGCGCCGGCCGGGCGGGGGCGGAGCGCGTGTTCACGTACGGGGAGCCGCGGCCCGGGGCGCGGGAGGTGCCGTTGTTCTGGCACGCGGAGCGGGTCGGCACCCTGCTCGTGTCGGGGGTCCGGCCCGGCCGCGAGCCGATGGCGGTGCTCGCCAGGCACCTCGCCGAGCTGGCGCACGCCGTACGGCTCACCGCCGACCTGCACCGCTCCCGGGAGCGCATCCGGTCCACCCGCGACGAGGAGCGCCGCAGGCTGGGCAGGGAACTGCACGACGGGCTCGGCCCGGCGCTGACCAACGTCACGTTCACCCTCGACAGGGCGCGCAGGCACCTCGGCACCGACCCTCGGGCCGCGGAGAAACTGCTGGTCCAGATCCGCGAGGAGATGATCGCCACGATCGCGTCGGTCCGCGAGCTGGTGTACGGCCTGCGCCCGCCCGCGCTGGACGACCTGGGCCTGGAGGGCGCGCTGCGGGCCACCGCGGGGGAGACGGCGGTGACGGCGGACGGCCCGCTGGGCGACCTGCCCGCGGCCGTCGAGGTCGCCGCCTACCGCATCGCCCAGGAGGCGCTCACCAACGCCCGGCGGCACGCGGGCGCGGCCACCATCCTCATCCGGCTGCGCCGCCTGCCGGGCGAGCTGCGCGTGGAGGTCACCGACGACGGGATCGGCCTGCCGCAGGAGCCGGTCGTGGGCGTCGGGCTGACCTCGATGCGCGAGCGGGCCGCCGAGGTGGGAGGCTCGTGCGTGATCGGCCGCGGGCCGGGCGGCGGTACGGAGGTGACCGCGAGGTTGCCGGTGGAGGAGACCAAGTGATCACCGTGCTGATCGTGGACGACCACCCGATCTTCCGGCAGGGTCTCCGCGGCCTGCTCGCGGCCATGGACATCGAGGTCGTCGGGGAGGCGTCCGGCGGCCGTGAGGCCGTGGCGCTGGCCGCCGAGCTCCAGCCCGACGTGGTCGTGATGGATCTGCAGATGCCCGGCGGCAACGGCATCGAGTCGACCAGGACGATCATCAGGACCAGCCCGCGGATCGGGGTGCTGGTGCTGACCATGTTCCGCGACGACGACTCGGTGTTCGCCGCCATGCGCGCCGGGGCGCGCGGCTACCTGCTCAAGGAGGCCGGCGCCGAGGAGATCGGCCGCGCCGTGCGTGCCGTCGCCGCCGGGGAGGCCATCTACGGCCCCGAGATCGCCCGCCGTGTCCTGGCCTACTTCACCGGCATGCCCGATCCGTCACGGGCCGCCTTCCCCGAACTCACCGAGCGGGAGCGGGAGGTGCTCGAACTGGTCGCCCAAGGCCGGGGCAACGGCGAGATCGCCGGGATCCTCTTCCTGTCGGGCAAGACCGTGCGCAACCACGTCTCCAACATCTTCATGAAGCTCCAGGTGGCCGACCGCGCCCAGGCGATCGTCCGGGCCCGCGAGGCCGGCCTGGGCGGCTCCTCGTAACGGACGGATGGCGTTCCGTCGACTCCGGGCGACTCCCGGTGACCGGCTCTGAGCTGCTCCAGGTGACCCCGGCTCCAGGACCGGCCGCTCGCGAGGAGTGGCGTTCCCCCCGACACGGCCGGGACGCCCCTGGACACGGCCGGGACGGCTCACTCGCAGGTGTCGGCGAGCCAGTCGAGGACGCGGAGCGGGTCGGGCAGCGGGCGCCCGTCGGGCGGACGCAGCCACGAGCCGGTCCCGCCGGTCGGCAGCAGCGAGGGCGGGGCGAGGACGTAGCTGTCGCGGCAGTGCCAGCGCAGGCCGGGCATCTCGTCGATGGTGGACGGGCCGAAGTCGAGGGCGCAGGTCCACCACTCGTCCTCGTCGTCGGAGGCGTTCCTGGTGGCCACATAGAACAGGGCCCGGTCGCCGTTGACGGCGACCGGGCCCGAGGTGGCTCCGGCGGAGTCCATGTTCGCGAGGGTGGTGCGCCCCGCGGCGAGCGGTACGTCGAAGACGTCGAACACCCGCCCCGTGGGCAGGACCACGTTCGCCTCGGGCTCGTAGCGCCACCAGTTGGTGAGCAGGGTGGGGTCGGTGGTGGCCTGCATCTGCCAGGCCCGCGAGAGCGGGTGGGCTCCCGGGTCGGGACAGCCGACCCGGTCGCAGGAACAGGAGCGCGAACCGCCCTTCAGCGGCCTCGCGCCGGGACAGCTCGCCCAGCCGAGGGCGGCGTACTCCAGCACGGAGTTGATCATCTGCTTCGGATGAGCATGCCGTCTACTTCGACGAACCATCGGTACCCCGACCATTGTGTCCTCCGTCGTCCGCGCATCCCGCGTGCCACCCGGATGCGATCGACCTGTCCCACTCTGGTCAGTGAAGAACGTCAAATACCCAGGGTCTACGCCACCTGGGACACATCCGCACCGGTTATCGCACTCTAACGCACACGCTTCTCCACCAAGCGACGAACCTCCAGTTCTCGGCACGTGCCGCCGGTCTCATCTCAGTTTCGCGGCCACCTCGGTCGCCCAGTAGGTGAGGATCATGTCGGCCCCGGCCCTGCGGATCGCGACCAGCGACTCCATGATCACCCGGTCCCGGTCGATCCAGCCGTTCGCCGCCGCGGCCTCGACCATCGCGTACTCGCCGCTGACCTGGTACGCCGCCACCGGGACGTCCACGGCGTCGCGCACCTGACGCAGGATGTCGAGGTAGGCCAGCGCGGGCTTGACCATGACGGCGTCGGCGCCCTCGTCGAGGTCCAGCCGCACCTCGCGCAGCGCCTCGCCGACCGGTCCCGCCGCGTCCTGCTGGTAGGCGTTGCGGTCGCCGAACCGGGGAGCGCACTCGGCCGCCTCGCGGAACGGGCCGTAGAACGCCGAGGCGTACTTGGCCGAGTACGCGAGGATCGGGATCTGCTCGAAGCCGTCGCCGTCCAGGGCCGCCCTGATCGCCGCGACCTGGCCGTCCATCATGCCGCTCGGCGCGATGACCTGCGACCCGGCCCGCGCCTGGGCCACCGCCGAGGCGGCGTAGCGCTCCAGGGTGGCGTCGTTGTCGACCTCCCCCTCCGGGGTGAGGATGCCGCAGTGCCCGTGGTCGGTGAACTCGTCCAGGCAGGTGTCGGTCATCACCACCAGCGTGTCGCCCACGTCGGCGACCAGGTCGGCGACGGCGAGCTGGACGATCCCCTCCGGGTCGTCGGCGGCCGATCCCCGGCCGTCCTTCACCGCGGGGACGCCGAACAGGATCAGTCCGCCGACCCCGGCCTCGGCGGCCTCGTGGGCGGCCTTGCGCAGCGAGTCGCGGGTGTGCTGGAACACCCCGGGCATCGAGCCGATCGGGTTCGGCTCGGTGATGCCCTCCTTCACGAACATCGGCAGCACCAGCTCCGCCGGGTGCAGCCGGGTCCCGGCCACCATCCTGCGCATCGGTGCCGTACGACGGAGCCTGCGCGGTCGCGCGACAGGGAACTGGGCCGTCATGCTGTCTCCCCCTCTCCCCGGCCGGTAGGGGATCCGCGGGCCGGAGGAGCTCGGTGTGTGTTCCTGGCTCGCCGCTCGGCGCGGCGCGGTGCCGATCGACGTGACGCGGCGCCGGCCGCGACGCCGATCCTCTCGGCGCGAGACGACACCGATCCTCTCGACGTGACGCGACACCGGCCCTCTCGGCGTGACGCGACGCCGATCCTTCCAGCGCCACGCGACGCCGATCCTCTCGGCGCGACACGGTGCCGGCCGCGAAGCCGACCCTCGCGGCGACGATCACGCCCCGCGGCGCTCGCCCGGGGCCGTCGAACGCGGCCTGCCCGCCCGTCGTGCGCGGGCGGGTGCCACTTCCAAGGTTACTCGGCGCGTCTCAAGGTTACTTCGCGCGGCGCCGGGCCCCTCGCCGGGTCTGCGAGGGCCTGCGGGGGGTGTCCCCCGCCACGACGGCGGCATGACGCTGCTTGGCACCATACTCCGCCAGCGCCGCCGCGAGGGCGGAAGCCGAGGGCTTGTCGGCCATCACGTCGACGCGCAGCCCGAACTCCTCGGCGGTCTTGGCGGTCTGCGGGCCGATCACCGCGATGACCGTGACGTTGTGCGGCTTGCCCGCGATGCCCACCAGGTTGCGGACGGTGCTCGACGAGGTGAACAGCACCGCGTCGAACCCGCCGCCCTTGATGGCCTCGCGGGTCGGGGCGGGCGGCGGCGCGGCGCGGACGGTCCGGTAGGCGGTCACGTCGTCGCACTCCCAGCCCAGCTCGGTCAGCCCGGCCACGAGCGTCTCGGTCGCGATGTCGGCGCGGGGCAGCAGCACCCGGTTGATCGGGTCGAGCATCGAGTCGTACGGGGGCCACTCGGCCAGCAGGCCCTCCGACGACTGCTCGCCGGACGGCATCAGGTCGGGCTTGACGCCGAAGCTCACCAGCGCCCGCGCCGTGCTGTCGCCCACGGCCGCGACCTTGAGCCCGGCGAACGCGCGGGCGTCCAGGCCGTACTCCTCGAACTTCTCGCGCACGGCCTTGACCGCGTTCGCGCTGGTGAAGGCGACCCACTCGTAGCGTCCGGTGACCAGGCCCTTGATCGCGCGGTCCATCTGCTGCGGGGTGCGCGGCGGCTCGACGGAGATCGTGGGGACCTCCTCTGGCACCGCGCCGTAGGAGCGAAGCTGCTCGACCAGGCTGGCCGACTGCTCCTTGGTCCTGGGCACGAGCACCCGCCAGCCGAACAGCGGCTTGGTCTCGAACCACGACAGCCGGTCGCGCATGCCGACGGCCTCGCCGACCACGATCAGCGCGGGCTCGGTCATCCCCGCGTGCTTGAGGTCGGGCGCGAGCCTGCCCAGCGTGGTCACCACGGTGTGCTGCTCGGTGGTGGTACCCGCGCTGCTCACCGCCACGGGCGTCGAGTCGGGACGGCCCGCCGAGATCAGCGCCTTGCCGATCGGGACGGCCTCGGCGACGCCGTTGTAGATCACCAGGGTGCCCGCCCCGGTGGCGTACGCGGACCAGTCGTCGATCTGGGTCGCGTCCACGACCCGGAACTCGGGCACCGACACGGCGGCGGGGATCCCCGCGTAGGTGAGCACCGCCGTCGCCGGCGGCACGCCGGGCACGATCTCGAAGTCCACCTCCGCCTTGGCGCAGGCCGCGACCTCCTCGGTGATCGAGGAGAAGAACATCGGGTCGCCCGCGCACAGCCGCACGACGCCGCTGCCGCCCTTGGCGGTCTTGACGGCCTTCAGTGAGACGGCGCCGTCCTCGGCCACGTCGACGATCTCGACGCCCTCGCGGCAGTGGCGCAACAGCGGGCCGTACGCCTCCCGGTCGAGGATGACGACGTCCGCCTTGGAAAGCAGGTCGGCGCCACGCAGCGTGAGCAGGCCCTCATCCCCGGGACCGGCGCCGACGAAGGCGACGAACCCGGACGGGCGCTCGAAGGTGGTACTTCCGGAGCTCAATGTGCTCGCTCCCCTATCAACGTGCCGGCCCCTTCCGCGATCATCTCGGCCGCGAGGTCGCGGCCGAGATCCATGGGCGCGGAAGGGCTTCCGGCGGTGGACTTGCGCACCGCGCGCCTGCCGTCGACGGCGACGACGGCGGCGGTAAGGATCAGATCAGGCCCGTTCTCGGCGGAGTACGCGCCCACCGGGGCGGCGCACCCCGCCTCCAGGGCGTTGAGCACCGCGCGCTCGGCGGTGACCGCGGCCCGGGTGCGGGCGTCGTCGAGCACGCTCAGCAGCTCGGCCAGCTCGGAACGGTCGGAGCGGCACTCCACGGCCAGCGCTCCCTGGCCGGGGGCGGGCAGCATCTCCTCGACCTCGAAGATCTGGGAGATCTCGGAGTCGCGGCCCAGACGGCCGAGCCCGGCCGCGGCGAGCACGACGCCCTGCAGCTGGCCGGAGGTCACCTTGCCGATACGGGTGTCGGCGTTGCCGCGGATCGGCACGTAGTCAAGATCAGGACGGATCATCCGGAGCTGGGCGATCCGGCGCGGGGAGCCCGTGCCGATCTTCGCCCCGGGCGGCAGGTCGGCCAGCTTGGCGACGCTCACCAGGGCGTCCCTGGGGTCGTCGCGCGGCGGGATCGCCGCGATGACCACGCGAGGGTCGGGCGTGGTGGGCAGGTCCTTCAGCGAGTGCACCGCGAGGTCGATCTCGCCCTCGATCAGCTTGTCGCGCAGGGCGCTGACGAAGACCCCCGTACCGCCGAGCTGGGTGAGGTCGGCCTTGGTCACGTCGCCGAAGGTGGTGACGCCGACCAGCTCGACGGCCGCGCCGGTCAGCTCGGTGAGGCGAGCGGCGACCAGGCCCGACTGCGTCGTCGCCATGACGCTCCGCCTGGTCCCCAGCCGGAGCGGAGGAGAAACGCTGCTCACAGGCCTGCCTCCTTCTTGCTCGGCTCGGTGTTCTTACCCGGCTCGGCGTCGATCGTCTCGACGCGCCTCACCGCTTCGGGCACCTTCGGGTCAAGATTGAACAGCTCACGCAGCGCTTCGGCGTAATGATCACCTGCCGGGGACTCCGCCAGCTGCTTCACACGCACGGTGGGCTCGTGGAGCAGCTTGTCGACCACGCGCCTGACGGTCTGGCCGACCTCGTCCCTGACGCGCCCCTCAAGATCGGGAACCCGTGCGACGAGCCGCCCGAGCTCCGCCTCGACCACCTGGGCCGCCTTGCTCCGCAGCGCCACCACGGTCGGCGTGACGCGCGCCGCGCGCTCGGCCGACAGGTAGGCGGTGACCTCCTCGGCCACGATGCCGCGCACGGCGGTGACCGCCTCGGCGCGGCCGCCGTCGTCGGTGCCGGCGTCGGCCTCGCCCTCCTGCATGGACTCCAGGTCGACCAGCGTCACCCCGGGCAGCCGCCGTACGGCGGGGTCGATGTCGTGCGGCAGGGCCAGGTCCAGCAGGAACGTCTCGCGGGGGGTCACCATGTCGGCCGTGATGACCACGTCGGTGGCGCCGGTGCAGGAGATGACCAGGTCGGCCTCCGCCAGCTCGGCCGCCAGGTCGCCGAACCCGGCGGCCCTGCCGCCGACCGTCTGCGCCAGCCGTACGGCGCGGTCGTGGGTCCGGTTGACCACCACGATGTCGGTGACGCCCGCCCGCTGCAGGGTCGCGGCCGACAGGGCGCTCATCGAGCCCGCGCCCACCACCAGGGCCCGCTTCCCCAGGAGGGGGCCGAGGGCGCGCTCGGCGAGGGTGAGCCCCACCCCGACGAGGGAGGCGCCCGCCCGGTCGATGCCGGTCTCGGTGTGCGAGCGCTTGCCCACCCGCAGTGACTGCTGGACGAGCTCGTTGAGCGTCGGGCCGAGGGTGCCCTCCTCCTGGGCGAGCCTGAGCGCCGAGCGCACCTGGCCGAGGATCTGCCCCTCTCCCACGACCATCGAGTCGAGGCCGGAGCCGACCGAGAACAGGTGCTCGACGGCGCGGTCCTCGTAGTGCACGTAGAGGTGGGAGGCCAGCTGCTCCATGGGAACGCCGGAGTGGGTGCTGAGCAGCCGGGAGAGCGAGGCCACCGCGGCGTGGAACCGGTCGACCTCGGCGTAGATCTCGACCCGGTTGCACGTCGAGACGACCATGGTCTCGGCGACGTGGACGTCCTGCTGGATGTCCTGGAGCAGCTTCACCAGCGAGTCACCGGAGACGGAGACCCGCTCCAGCAGGGCCACCGGTGCCGTCCGGTGGCTCAGGCCGACGACGAGAACGCTCATCGGCCCTCTCCCGCCTTCCGGTCGCCGTGGGAGATGCCGTGCCCGTCAGCGTGCCCGTCGGCTCGTGCGCCGTGCCTCTTCACAAGTCCACCGCCTCGGGCCACTCCTCGGCCATCGCGGGCCCCCCACTCATCCGATCCGCCTTGCGTTGCTCGTGGAACGCCAGGATCTGCAATTCAATCGACAGGTCGACCTTACGTATATCCACGCCTTCCGGCACGGAAAGGACGACGGGGGCGAAGTTCAGGATGCTGGTGACTCCCGCGGCGACGACCCGGTCGGCCACCTGCTGGGCCGCCACGGCCGGTGTCGCGAGCACCACGATCGACACTCCCCGCCGCCTTATCACGGCTTCCAACTCGTCGATGTGCTCCACATTCAATCCCGCGATGTGATCGCCCACCACCTCGGGGTCGGCGTCGAGCAGCGCCGCGACCCTGAACCCGCGGGAGACGAACCCGCCGTAGTTGGCGAGCGCACGCCCGAGGTTACCCACTCCGACGATGGCGACGGCCCAGTCCTGGGTGAGACCCAGCTCGCGGGAGATCTGGTAGATGAGGTATTCGACGTCGTAACCGACCCCGCGGGTGCCGTACGACCCCAGGTGGGAGAGATCCTTGCGGAGCTTGGCCGAGTTGACGCCCGCCGCGACGGCGAGATCCTCCGAGCTCACGGTCGCCAGGCCACGCTCGGCCATGCCGTTCAGCGCTCGCAGATAGAGCGGCAGCCGGGCGACGGTCGCCTCGGGGATGCCGCGTTCGCGGGCTTGGGACAGACGGCGGATCACGTGCCGGAACTCCAGGGGGACAGGCGGCCGGCGCGGCCCGGACGCGACGGATGACGAGGTGAAACCACTGTCATTCAGGTTAGTCCTTTTGTGAACCGGTGCACAAAGTGAGTGTTCACAATCTTGGCCGCGCCCCCCGCCGGTCCGTCGTCCGGCCCCCTCACCAGGCCCTGGACCTGCGCCTTCGTCGGGTGCGAGCCCCGTCGCCACCGGGCCTTTCCGGCCGTCGGACCGGATCTTCGCCCCTCGCCGCGAGGACCGGCGCGTCGCCGCGATTCGGCTACCGTGGCGGTCATGTCACCGCGAGACCATCGCATCACCCTGCTCGGCAGACCCGGTTGCCACCTGTGCGACGACGCGCGGGCGGTGATCGAGCGGGTCGCCGCGGACCTCGGCGTCCCGTGGGAGGAGCGCGACATCACGGCCTCCGAGGAGGACCAGGCCCGCTACTGGGAGATGATCCCGGTCACCCTCGTCGACGGGGTGCAGCACGACTTCTGGCGCGTCGACGAGAACCGCCTGCGCGCCGCCCTCGGCGCTCCCGGCGCCTGAGGACGCTTCCCGCCCCTTGCCCCGCGACGCCTGAGGACGCCCCGGTCCGTGCCCGGCGCCTGAGGACGCTCTCCGTCCGTGCCCGACGCCTGAGTACGTCCTCGTCCGCGCTCGACGCCTGAGGACGTCCCCGCCCGTGGCTGCCTCACGGGTGGCCACCCGAGGCCACCCGCGCCGCGCTCACGGCCTGAAGGCGGTCGGGAGCGGCATCACCTTCGCGGCGTTCACCGTGAGTTCGATCACATTGGTGGCGAGCACCATCGCCTGGCGCTCGGTGACGAAGCGCTGGGTGTGGGGCTGGCGCTGGTGGTCGCCGTAGGCGACCTCGTCCCGGTAGAGCTCGTAGACGATGCGCTGGAGGGGCGCCGACTTCACCGAGTGGCAGGTGTAGACGAGCGTGTCCGGCTCGGAGCGGCGCACCGCCTCGACGGTCTCGTCCGCGAGCCGGTCGAACCTCTCGCCGGTGCCGTCGAGCAGGGTGAAGACGGTCAGCAGGCCGAAGATGCTCGGCGAGGGACGGTTCGAGCCGCCCAGCGGATCACCGGCCCCGCCCGGCATCCCCGGCCCGCCCGGATACATGGCGCCGGTCGAGGGGGCGGAGCCGAACGCCTGGTCGTAGCCCTGGGGGCCTCCCCGGTCGTAGCCCCGGGAGCCTCCGCGCCCCTGCTCGGAGCCCGGGGAGGGCGCGCCGCCGAAGGCCTGGTCGGCGGGCATCGGCTGGAGGCTGCCCGACCTGCCGGGACCGGGTACGCCCGGCATGCCGAACTCGCCGGTGCCCGGCCCCGCGGGCCTGCCGAACTCACCGGACCTGCCGAACTCACCGGTGCCGGGTCCCGCCGGTCTGCCGAACTCCCCCGTGCCTCCCGTCCGGCCGAACTCGCCGGTGCCCGGTCCCGGGCCCGGCGGCCTGCCGGACCCCGGGGCGCCGTGCCTGCCGAACTCGTGGGCCGGGATGTTGTACTCACCGGTCGCGGGGCCGGGCACGCCCTGCATGCCGAACTGGCCGGTGACCGGCGGCGGCTGCCTGCCGGGGTCGCCGCCGCGCCTGCCGGGGTCACCGCCGGGCGGCTGGTCGGCGGGCGGCATGCCGTACTCGCCCGCCATGAACATCCCCGTGGCGGGGCCGCCGAACCTGTCGTCGGGGGGTGGGGGTTGCTGCTGCCGCATGCGCGCAGCGTAGTCGACGTCCTGCTCACCCGCCCGGTACTCGGCCACGAGGTCACCGAGACCTGAACGTCGGGGCGTCTCCTCGGCCAGGGCACGCGCGGGGGGACCCTCCTGGGTCACGCGGCGTCCGGCGACCTGCACGTCGCGGGGCTGGTACTCGGGGCGACGCGGTCGCGGGGGGCTGTCCTCCCACTCGTCGTCCCCGTCGGCGGCGTCCTCGTCGTCGTCCTCGTAGGGCGCGAGCGGGCGCAGCATGGCGTACCAGACCGCGGCGGCGGTGACGAAGAGCAGCAGCGCGGTGAACATGCCGGGCACCGCGAAGCTGACGGCCCCGACGAGGGCGAGGCCGGTGGGGCCGAGCACCAGGAGGGCGTGCATGTTGTCGGCGTCGTAGTCGTCGCCGCCGCGCCAGCGGAGGACCGCGAGCAGCAGCCCGCCCAGCAGCACGAGCACGACGATCACATGGACGGCCACGAGCAGGAAGGCGGGGGGCAGGTTCCAGTGGTGACTGCCCAGCGGGAGGACCTTGGAGAAGTCCTTCTCCTGCAGGACCGGGTCGACCGCCAGGATCACCGTGGCGATGACGGTGAGGGCGATCCCCAGGAGCCAGGAGGAGAACTTGGCCGTGCTCTTTCGGGCCAGCAACTGGATGACCCCGACGGCGAGCCACAGGGGCGCCAGCATGGATCCGGTCAGTTGATAAATACGGAACGTGCCTGTCCCGAATCCGATCAAATAACCGGTGGCGATTACTCCGAGTGAAACGGAGAGAGACGCCGTCGTGATGCTCCAGGCGATCAGCCAGCCCTTGGGCTCACTGCGGAGGCGAGTGACGAGAGCACCGGTGGCGATGGCTGCGAGCAATGCACCGGCGAAGGCGATGACAGCGACGAGGACTTCCATGGTGTCTCCAATGCTGCCGGACATTACCCCCCAACCGGTAGCCGAACCCTCGGTTGGCTCCCGGCGCCGGTCTGAAACAACCGACCCCACACCGTATCTGGCGATTACCCCCAGTCACGACGCTTCAAAGTGGATTGTGGAATTACCCGTTCATTTCTAGAGTGATCGAGCACGCCGTACCCCCTCCCCTCAGGGATACCGGATGCCTGAAACGTGGCCGCTCGCCGGGCCCCTCCCCACGACAGCCGGGGTAGCCCAGCCCGTCCGCAGTAGTGACCTCACCGTGCGTGAGGATGCCTCCGAAGAACTCCGGAGGCTCGTTTTGCGTGCCAAAACCGGAGACACGGATGCTTTTGGCACGCTCTATGATCGTTACCTCACCCTGGTGTATCGCTACGTCTACTTCCGGGTCGGCTCACACCCGCTGGCCGAGGATCTCACGAGCGAGACCTTTCTCCGCGCGCTCCGCCGGATCACGGACTTCACGTGGCAAGGGCGTGATTTCGGGGCCTGGCTCGTGACCATCGCGAGGAACCTGATCACCGATCACTTCAAGTCCGGCAGGTACCGCCTTGAGGTCACGACGGCCGAGGTGATCGACACGCCGCTCGACGGCCCGCACATCCCGGAGAACGCCGTCGTCACCGCGATGATCAGCGACCGGGTGCTCACCGCCGTCCGCGACCTCGGCCCCGAGCAGCAGGAGTGCGTGGTGCTGCGCTTCCTGCACGGCATGTCGCTGGCGGAGACCGCGCTCATCATGGGCAAGAAGAGCGGCGCCATCAAGGCGCTCCAGTTTCGCGCGATCCGCGCCCTGGCCCGCGCGCTGCCCTCGGACCTCAGCTGAGACCGGCGGCGTCGGCCGCCCTCGGACCTCAGCTGAGACCGGCGGCGTCGGCCGCCCTCGGACCTCACCGGGACCTGCGACGTCGGCCGCCTTCCGCCCCCACCGGGACCTGCGGCGTCGGCCGCCCTCGGTCCGCCGGCTCCCGGCCGCGGCCGCCATGCCCGAAACAATGTTCCCATGCCGATGTGGCGAAGCGCGTAACCTGCCGTGCCGAGTCGTCGTTAGGCAAGTGACACCGATGGATCATGAGCTGGGGGCGGCAGGGAGCGTTCATGGGGAAGTGGCTGCCCGGATTCTCGCGGAGGTCGCAGGCGCGCATTCAGGACCGCGTGTCACGGCTCGGCGCCCGCATGACGGCCACCCCCAGACCCGAGTTCAACGCCAGGCTCCGCGAGCAGCTCACGCAGTCACCTCCCGGGGAGGACGTCCCCGAGCAGCGACCTGCGGGCCCCCGCCACTCCCGCCGGAGGTCCCGGCCGGGGCTGCTCCCGCGGTTGCTGAGCATCGCCATGGTGGCCGCGATGGTGGCATCCGGCATGTGGACCTACCGGTCGATGCCCGGTGACACCTTCTACCCGCTCAAGCGCGCCGCCGAGAGGACGCTGTTCCACCTGAGCAGCGACGACGCCGAGCGGGCCGACCGCTCCTTCGGCTACGCCGAGACCCGCGCCCGCGAGGTCAAGGAACTCCTGGGCTCCGGCGAGGGCGAGGGCGAGGGGGAAGGAGAGCGCGAGGAGGTGATCGGGGAGACCCTCCAGGCCATGGCGGACACCACGCGCTCCGCGGTGACCTCGCTGCGGCAGATGCGGCGCCGCGACTCGGCGAGCGCCAAGGAGCTCAAGCGCTTCGTCCAGAAACAGCGCACCCAGATCGCCGGGATGATCCCCAAGATGGGCGCGGAGAACCAGCGCAAGGCCCACGTCTACCTCAACTACATCGAGGGCCTGGCCCCACCCGGGTGACCGGTCCGGTACGGGACTCCTCCCGCCGCCTCGAACCGCCGGGCCGCCCTCCCGCCCTGGACCGCGACAACGGACCAGAACCCCGGCCCCGCCGGGCTCGCGGGATGGCGTACGACACCAAGACGTCACATCCGACTCATACCAACGTTACCGATCTCATCCCCCCGCCCCGGTTAAGCTGAGGTGCTATGAGGCGGCTACTACGACGGCGGGACGAAGCGGAGACGGCCAGGCGGGCGACGGTCGGGGAGGTCGCGGCGGGCGAGGTCGCCGCCGCGGCCGCCGTGGCGATGCCGATGGCCGAGCCCGACCTGGTGGCCGCCGCCTTCTTCGACGTCGACAACACCATGATGCGCGGCGCCTCCATCTACCACTTCGCCCGCGGCCTCGCCTCCAGGGGCCTGTTCACCAGCAAGGATCTGTTCAGGTTCGCGATCGGCCAGGTGGTCTTCCGGATCCGCGGCGACGAGAACCCCGCGCACATCGACGAGGCCAGGGAGACGGCGCTGGCGTTCGTCGCGGGCAACAAGGTCGAGGAGATCGTCCGGCTCGGTGAGGAGATCTACGACGAGGTGATGGCGGACCGCATCTGGGCGGGCACCCGCGCCATCGCGCAGGCACACCTCGACGCGGGCCAGCGGGTCTGGCTGGTCACCGCGACCCCGGTGGAGCTGGCCCGGGTGATCGCCCAGCGCCTCGGCCTCACCGGCGCGCTCGGCACCGTCGCCGAGACCGAGAACGGCGTCTACACCGGCCGTCTGGTCGGCGACCTGCTCCACGGCCCCGCCAAGGCGGAGGCCGTCAGGGCCCTGGCCCGCAGGGAGGGGCTCGACCTGTCCCGCTGCTCCGCCTACAGCGACTCGGCCAACGACCTGCCCCTGCTCTCCCTCGTCGGCCGCGCCACCGCGATCAACCCGGACGCCGAGCTGCGCGAGTTCGCCCGGCAGAACAGCTGGGACATCAAGGACTTCCGTACGGGGCGCAAGGCGACCATGATCGGCCTGCCCATCGCGGCGGGTGCCGGAGCCGTCGCGGGCGGCATCGCCGCCGCCGTCGCCCTGCGCCGCCACTACCGCTCCGGCCGCTGACCCCCGCTCTCAGTGCCCCCGGCACTCTCAATGCTCCTCCGGCCCTTCTCGCGGTACGCCGAAGGACCGCGAGAAGCCTCGAAGCTCTGGAGAAAGCCCTGGAAAGCCCTAGAAAAAGGGCGGGAAGGCGTGGCCGCGCCTGAGGCGGAGCTCGTCGAGCTGCTGCTGGACGACCTCCCTGACCTGGTCGGTGAGGTTGAAGACCAGCATGGGGTCGTCGGCGTCGGCGGGGTCGAGCTCGTCGGTGCGGATCGGCTCGCCGAAGCCGATCATCCACTTGGACGGGAGCGGGACCAGCCCGAGGGGCCCGAGCCAGGGGAACAGCGGCGTGACCGGCAGGTAGGGCAGACCGAGCACCCTGGCCAGGATCCGCAGGTCACCGATCTTGGGGTAGATCTCCTCCGCGCCCACGATGGCGCAGGGCACGATCGGCACGCCCGCGCGGATGGCGGAGGCGACGAAGCCGCCCCGGCCGAAGCGCTGCAGCCGGTAGCGGTCGGAGAACGGCTTGCCGACCCCCTTGAAACCCTCGGGGAAGACGCCGACGACCTCGCCCTTACGGAGCAGCCGGTCGGCGTCCTCGCGGCAGGCGAGGGTGTGGCCGGTCTTGCGGGACAGGTGGCCGAGCACCGGGAGCCGGTAGACCAGGTCGGCCCCCAGAAGGCGGAGCGCGCGACGTGCGGGGTGGTCGTCGTACAGGGCCACCTGCAGCATGAGCCCGTCGAGCGGGAGGGTGCCGGAGTGGTTGGCCACGATCAGGGCTCCGGAGTCGCCGGGCACGTTGTGCACGCCCACGGTCTCGGTACGGAACCAGTGGCGGTACAGCGGGCGGATCAGCTCCAGCAGCACCCTGTCGGTGAGCTCCGGGTCGAACCCGAACTCGTCGACCTCGTAGGCTCCGGTCACCCGGCGGCGCAGGAAGGCGAGCAGCCCGGCCAGCCGGTGATCGTCGCCTTTCTCACCGGCCGGCGGCCCGGGGAAAGGCCACCCGGCGTCGGGGTCGGGCCCACCGGACTCCTCCGAGAAGCCGGACGTCTCCGGGAGGGGGTCTCCGGACGTGCCGGACGTCTCCGGGAAGGGACCACCGGGCGCGCCGGGAGAGGCGTCGGACGTGCCGGGGAGGTGTTCGCGGGAGGCGCGGGCCCTGGTGATGGGAATCACCTCGGCGTCCTCGCTCCCCGCGGCCCTCTCGCTCATCCGGTCACCGGCCGCGACACCAGGTCCATCAGGGCGGCGGGAAGGCCCCCGGCCAGGTCACGCGCGCGGATGAAGTCCTCGAAGGCGGCCGCGGTGGAGAACTTCGGCCTCCGGCCGAGCGCGGTGGACAGCGCGGTGCCGTCGACCACGCGGCCGTGGCACATCAGGCGGAGCTGCTCGGGGGAGAATCCGACGAGTCCCGCGCTCCGGGCGAGGTCGCCCATGAAGCGGAAGACGGGAGAGGGGACGGGCATCGGGAGCAGGCCCGCCCTGCGCGCGCACTGCGACAGGAGCAGCACGCCGTCTCCGGCCACGTTGAACGTGCCGGGGTGGTCCTCCATCGCCATCCGCCGCAGCACCTCGACCGCGTCGTCCTCGTGGACGAACTGCAGCCGCGGGTCGAACCCGAGCACGGTCGGCAGGACGGGCTGGGTGAAGTAACGCGTCAGCGGTGAGTCGACCCCGGGTCCCATGAAGTTGGCGAACCTGAGCGTCGACACGGTCACGTCGCGGCGCCGCCTGGCGAAGCCCCGGACATAGCCCTCCACCTCGGAGGCGTCCTTGGCGTAGCCACGGCTCGGCGGCTCTCCCGGCTCGGCGTCCTCGGTGAAGACCGCGGGGTCGTGCGGGGAGGAACCGTAGACGGCGGTGGTCGAGCGCATGACGACCCGGCGGACCGTCGCGGACCGCTGACAGGCACCGAGCAGTTGCATGGTGCCGATGACGTTGTGCTCCTTCATGAGCGCGCGGCCGCCGCTCCTGGGAGGAGCGCTCACCAGACTCATGTGAACGACTGTGTCGATGTCGGCGGCCGCGATCACCTGGGCGATGTCGGGGCTGCGCAGGTCGACGCGGACGAACTCCGTCCGGCCGAGAGGTACGCCGCCATCACGTGAGAGCGAGGGCGGCGGCACCGTATCCACTCCGATGACCCGGTCGACGTCCGGGTCATCCGCGAGAACGCTCGCCACTCGGGCGCCGATGTGGCGCGAGACCCCGGTGACAAGCACGGTGTGGGTCATCGGCGCCTCGCAGATCCGCGCTACTTCTTGTTACGCCGCTGGATGCGGGTCTTCTTGAGAAGCTTGCGGTGCTTCTTCTTCGCCATGCGCTTACGGCGCTTCTTGATCACAGAGCCCACGGGACCCCCAGGTAGCTGGTAGCCGAGAATGTCGAACCGGTGCGCGAGAGCACACCGGCACAACAGACTACCGGCGATCCACGGTAGATCGCCCCTGGGGGGACCCCGGGCGCATGAACTCACGACGTGGCGACCACGTCGCTACCCCGACGAGACAGGGGCCGGCCCCCCAACGGTCAAACCGGAAATTGTGCCCCGGTCAGACCGGAAGGAGCAGGACCACGAACGCCCGGCGCGTCTGGCTCACCTCACGGCCGGATCGTTCCCCCCGGCCGCTCGGCTCGACGCGTCGAGCCCATCCCTGCCTCAACCTGCCTCGATGTAGGCATCCCTCAGATAATCGTGGACCGCCTGCTCCGGCACCCGGAAGGATCGACCGACCCGGATGGCCGGCAGCTCGCCCGAATGCACGAGTCGGTACACAGTCATCTTGGACACCCTCATGACAGTGGCCACTTCTGCCACCGTCAGGAACTTCACCTCACTGAGAGGTCTTTCGCCTGCACCCATCGGACGCCTCTTCCGCACGTGTATCCGGGTTATCCCCACTGGTGCCATTGCTCACGCACGTGTACTGCCGTCAGCGTAAGTCGGGACCCCTGTCACGCAAACCCCCTATTTTCTCAGCCTCCGGAGTCCCACGTCAGCGAAACAGCTGAAATCGCTGGCCAGCAGCCGGACCGTGCCCCTCGCATTGATCTTGGAACGGACCAACTGTCTCCCATTAGAGTCGCCCACAATCGCCAAAAAGTTGGCAAACGGTCGGCGAGCTGCGTGGAATGCAGGCGCGAAATGCCCGTATAGGGATGTCCTAATTTGCGCATCCCCCGTCTCAGAGGGCTCGCACGACCCTCTCGACCAGGTGGTTCGTCAGCGGTTCGTAATACCTCGGTAGCACGTTGTCATCGAGGGGGACGGTGACCGCGATCTTGCCCTCGGCCTCGCCGACGAAGAGGGCGGGGTCGTTGCTGTCGGCGAACCCGACCGTGAGGATGCCCGCCTCGCCCGCCGCCCCGGCCCAGCCGTGGTCGGCGATCACCAGATCGGGACGGTCCGCGTCCAGCTCGGCGATCATGGCGCGCATCGGGGCGGGGTCGTGGGTGTGCACGAAGGCACCCTTGTCGTCGAGCATCGCGACGTCGTCCAGATAGCGGATCTTGCGCCTGCGGCCGAACCCGCTGCCCCAGTACGACCAGCCCTCGGCCGGGGCCATCAGGGTCACGCCGCGCGCCCTGAGCATCCGGCCCACGGCCATGTGGATGGTGAGCAGGCCGGTGGGGTGCCCGGTGGCGATCAGGATCTTGGGACTCTCCCCCCGGAGCACCCCCGCGATCGTGTCGCCCATCTTCTCGACCGCCTCGATCGTGCGGTCGGGGTCGATGGTGTCCTGTCCCTCCCGGTGACCGGGATCGGCCACGACCCCCGCGGACTTGGCCATCAGCTCCAGCACGTCCCGGTAGGACCAGGCTCCGTCCATGGTCAACCCGAACATGTAGTGCGGATCGCGGTTGGAAAGCGACCGGTAGTGGTCCAGGTTGTTCTCCCGGCTGGTCGCCACGTCACCGGCGATCCGGGTACGGACCAGGTGCTCACGAAGCTCAGCGCGGGTCATCGGCGACGCCTCGCGTCGCGGCTCGGGTGCTGAGATCCGGTGGCTTCCCTCGTCACTCATCCGCTCGTCCACCGCCAAACGCGACGCCTCGCGTCGCGGCTCGGGTGCTGGAATCCGGTGACTTCCCTCGTCACTCATCCGCTCGTTCCTCGCTGTTTCGTTCCTCGGTCCAGTTCACCGGCGCACCCTCGTGGGTCGCTTCGTTCCTCAGTCCGGTTCACCGGCGGACCGGGTGTCACGGGAGGGGGTCGAGCCCGTGGAAGGGGAAGACGGCATTCCTCGTCGCCATGATGGCCCGGTCGATCGGGTCTGCTGGGTCATAACCAGCGGAGAAATCGCGAAATTCCGGATCCCGACCATCGGTCATCGTCAGCGGCGCCGTCTGGTTGGTCCGTTCCTTGACGAACGTACGCCACGCTTCGGGAGTGGCGGTCCCGGGATCGAGAGGGTGGCCCGCCACCTCCGCGATCAGGTGGGTCCACGCCCGGGGGACGACCTGCACCAGCTCGTACCCCCCGCCGCCGGTCACGACCCACCGCCCGCCCGCGGTCTCGTGGGCCAGCCGGTGCAGGGCCGCGTACGCGGTCCGCTGGCCGTCCAGGCTGAGCATGAGGTTGGCCAGCGGATCGAGGGCGTGGCTGTCGCAGCCGTGCTGGGTGACCATGACGTCGGGGGCGAACTCCCGCAGCAGCGGCGGGACCACCGCGTGGAAGGCCCTGAGCCAGCCGCTGTCGCCACATCCGGCGGGCAGGGCCACATTCACCGCGGTGCCCTCCGCGCCGCGCTCCTCGGGGAATCCGGTGCCGGGGAAGAGGGTGCGGGGGCTCTCGTGCAGGCTGATGGTGAGAACCCTGGGGTCGTTGTAGAAGAGCGCCTGCACGCCGTCACCGTGGTGCACGTCCACGTCCACGTAGGCGATCTTGGACGCGCCCTGGGCCAGCAGCCACGCGATCGCCGCGCCCGGGTCGTTGTAGATGCAGAACCCGCTCGCCCTGGCGGCCATCGCGTGGTGCAGGCCGCCCGCGACGTTGACCGCGTGCTCGGCCTCTCCGCTCCACACCGCGCGAGCCGCGGCCAGGCTGGCGCCGGTGATCAGCGCGGACGCCTCGTGGACCCCGGGGAAGGCGGGGTTGTCCGTGGTGCCGATCCCGTAGGCCACCTCGGCCCGTCCGGTGGCGGAGACCCGTTTGACGGCCTCGATGTAGTCGCGCTCGTGGACGAGCGCCAGCTCGTCGTCGGTGGCGGGCGCGCAACCGCCCATCTCCACCTGGTCCAGCACGCCGAGCTCCCTGGCCAGCGCCATGGTCAGCTCGACCCGCACGGGCGCGAGAGGGTGACCGGGGCCGAAGTCGTACGAGGTGAGCGCATCGTCCCAGACAACCCGCACGGACCGGCTCATGCGCACTCCCTGTCTGGTCGCGACGCCGCGCGTCACGGCCGATCTTCCTGCTCCCGGCTCGACGTTACCGCACGTGTACGGAATGGCGTTTACGCGACCGCCTCGGAGAACGAACCCGTTTTCATCTAAGTGAAATATCCCGATTTATTGCTATTAACAGGCATGTTTAGCTGCGCAGAGGCTCCGGCACTCTTCTCCGGCCCCCTTCTGGAGTCCCGGACGTCCCTGGAATGGCCGTACCCCCGCCGGGGAGGTCAAACAGATCAGGCGGATCAGGCGGAGGAGGAGACTCTGCGCAGTCCCCTGACGGCGGGGACCAGCAGGAGGGCGGCACACCCGGCGACCGCCACGATCGAGGAACCGGTGAGCAGCTGCGGCGCGCCCACCGCCCCGGCCACCGGACCGGCGAGCACCTGCCCGATCGGGATGAACAGGGTCGAGCCGGCGACCTCGTACGCCGTGACCCGGTTGAGCGCCTCCGCCGGGACCTGGGTCTGGATGCTCGTGGCCCACATGACCGACCAGAACGCCCATCCGGCGCCGCCGATCACGTGCGCGGCCATGAGGACCGCGGGCGGCGACGCCACGGCGATGGAGAGCGGCTCCAGGGCGAAGCCGAACAGGCCGATCGCGCCGGCCATCAGCGGCCGTCCCGGGCGGACCCGCATCGCGACCAGGCCGCCGACGATGGTGCCCGCGCCGGAGGCGGACATGACCAGGCCATAGGCGGTCTCGCCGAGCCGCTCGCTGACCAGTACCGAGCCCAGCGGGATCATCGGGCCGAACAGGGTGACCCCGAAGACCGCCCAGACCAGGATCACCGACCACATCCAGGTCCTGGACCGGAACTCCTGCCAGCCCTCGAGCAGGTTGCGCCACATCGACCGCTCGGCGACCGGCCCCGCGACCACCGGCAGGCGCAGGAGGAGCAGGCACACCGCGCTGACGGTGAACCCCGCGGCGTCGATCGCGAAGACGACGCCGACCCCGGAGAAGCCGACGATGGCGCCCGCGACGCCGGGACCGGCCAGCAGCATGATCGACTCGGAGACGCGCAGGGTGGCGTTGGCCCTCTGCACGTCCCGCGCCACGCGCGGGACCGTGCTGGAGACGCCCGGCTGGTACATCGCGGCGGCGACACCGTTGATCGCGGAGATGACGAGGATCTGCCAGAGGTCCGGCCTGCCGAAGACGAACAGCGCCGCGGCGGTCCCCTGGCTCAGCACCCTGACCGTGTCGGCGCCGATCATCATGCGGCGCGGCGTGAACCTGTCGGCGAAGACCCCGCCGAACAGGATGAGCACCGCGAAGGGCGCCATCCACGCGGCCAGCGCCAGCCCCACGCCCGTGGAGCCGTAGCCGAGCCCGCCCACGCCCACCGCCGTCGCGAACGGGACCATCGCGGCCCCGAGCATGGAGACGGACCTGGCGGTGAAGAAGAGCAGGAAGCTCCGCGTCCAGACAGCGGGTTCGGTCTGTTCGCCCTGCTCATCCGCCGATACGGCCTGCCCCACGATCGCCTCTTTCCCCCGGAGTCCCGCGGGAAATGATGCCGTATGTAGGAAAGTTTCCTAATAGAGGGGTGGGCTAAGCCTCCAGCTCAGCCCTCGCCCCGGCCGGCTCGGCCCTCGCCTCAGCCCTCGGCGAGCTGGCGTCCCCGGTCCCTGGCGGCCTCGATGGCGGCCAGGAAGGCGGCGCGGACGCTGTGCCGCTCCAGCTCGGCGATGGCCGCGATGGTGGTGCCGCCCGGCGAGGTGACCGCCTCGCGGAGGATCACCGGGTGCTCCCCCGAGTCGCGGAGCATGATCGCCGCCCCGACGATCGACTGGGTGACCATGTCGAGGGCTGCCGCGCGGGGCATGCCCAGCAGGATGCCGGCGTCGACCATGGCCTCGACCAGGTAGAAGAAGTAGGCGGGACCGCTGCCCGACAGGGCCGTGGCCGCGTCCTGCTGCGACTCGGGGATGCGCAGCACCTTGCCGACCGGGCTGAACAGGTCCTCGGCCCGCTTGAGGTGCTCCTCGGAGGCGTGCGCGCCCGCGGAGATCACGCTCATCGCCTCGTCGACCAGCACCGGCGTGTTGGACATGACCCGGACCACCGGGACCTCGGCACCGAGCCGCGACTCGACGAACGAGGTCGTGATGCCCGCCGCCGCCGAGACGACCAGGCGGTCGGCCGGGATGTGCCCCGCGATCTCGGCGAGCAGGGCCCCCATGTCCTGCGGCTTGACCGCGAGGATGATCGTGTCGGCGTCCTTGGCCGCCTCGGCGTTGGAGGCCACCCGCACGCCGTACCGCTCCGCGAGGGCCCGGCCCCGCTCGGCACGCCGCGCCGTCGCGATCACGTCACCCGGCTTGAACCCGGCCCTGAGCAGCCCGGACAGCAGGGCCTCACCCATCTTGCCGGTGCCAAGAATCGCGATCATGTGAGCACCTCGAAATCGTGGATCGGAACTCCCCGCAGCCTATCGGCCCCGCCACCGGGGGAATCCTCCCTCGTGACGCTGTTGGCGATGTATGCCACATACATATGACACCAACATAGGAGGGGTGAATGAGCGTTACTCAAATCGACCTCGACGATGAAGCTCTCGCCGAGGCGATGCGGATGCTGGGCACCACCACGAAGAAGGACACGGTGAACGCCGCCCTGCGGGAATACGTGACGCGCGTCAGGCGCATCGAGGCACTGGAGGCCCTCTCCGCCCGAGCGGCCCGAGGAGAGTTCGACGACGCGGCGAAGGCGCGTCAGTCGGCGAAGCAGGCCCGGGACGACACCTTCTCGTGATCTCCTACCTGGCGGACACATCCGCCCTGTGGCATCTCTTCCGCACCCCGGAAACGCAGGAGGCGTGGGCCGACCGGATCGCCTCTGGAGCGCTGAGCATCTGCGAGCCCACGCGAACCGAGTTCCTGCACTCCGCGACCGGCCCGGCTCACCGCGACGAACTGGAAGCGGAGCTCAATGCCCTCTGCCGCTTGGCGGCCGTACCCAAGTCCGCCTGGCGTTGGGTGGAGAACGCGCAGTACAAGCTCACCCAGAAGGGCCGGCACCGTTCCGCCGGGCCGATCGACCTGCCGTTGTGCGCGACCGCCGTACACCACGGGTTGACCGTTTTGCACGTCGATCAGGACTTCGTCACTGTGTCGGCGGTCATGACCGAGGTCCGGCAGCGCGATGTCAGAGTCTTCTGAACCTCTCCGGAGCCCGATCCGTCTTAGGGGTATGCGTATGATCGCGACCTCTTTCCTGGCCGGAAGCCTCCTGCTGGCGCTGGGCTGCGGCACCGACCCCAGCGCCACGGTCACCGCCGTCTCTCCCACACGACCCGCGAGCCAGGCCACCACCGTCCCCGGCGCCCCCTCCGCGCCGGCGAGCCACGGCGTGGCCCCCCGGGAGGAGCCCACGAGCGGCGCCCCCAAACCGACGAAACCCGAGGGCCACACCGAGAACCCCCGCAAGGTCAGGTGGCTGAAGGCCAAGCCGTCGAAGGACGGCCGGAGCCTGCGGATCACCTGGTGGTCCGGGGTCGAGCCGTGCAACGTACTCGACCGGGTCACCGTGCGCGAGACCTCCAAGCGGGTGACCGTCACCCTCTGGGAGGGCCCGAGCAGCAAGGCCCAGAACGTCGCCTGCATCGAGATCGCCATCCAGAAGGTGACGACCGTCAAGCTCAAGAAGCCCCTCGGCGCCCGCAAGGTCGTCGACGGCGCCCGCTGACGCGGCACCCCGACACGAGGGAAACCCGGGAGAAGGCGGGAGAAGACCGCGGCGACAGACCGCGGGAGAAGGCCGCGCCGGGGCGGGAGCCGGAGTACGAGTACGCCCTCGACGGGCGGTGACCGTCCTCCGGGGTACGCCCCCGGCGGGCGGCCGAGACGCCCCGCCCGCTCCGGAGCCCCGTTCCCGAAAGCCGTTCAGCCCCGTTCCCGAAAGCCGTTCAGGAACGGCCCTCGGAACTCGTCCCCAAGCCGGGCGAGGCGTCGCACGCCCCCGTGGACGGTGACCGGGCGGCCCCGCTCACCTCCGGGGAACGATCCCGCGTGTTCCCTCGTCAGAGGGATGACGGACACCGATGACGGACCTCACAACGTTTCTCGGGAAACCAGGAATGCCGCAGCGCGTCCGAGGGTTGAGCCCAGTAGACTCAAGTCGTTTGACAAACGTCACACGAGGTTCCACTATGAGTCTCATCGACTCAACTTTGACTACAAGGACGTACTCATGGCACGTGCGGTAGGTATCGACCTGGGGACGACCAACTCCGTCGTCTCGATTCTTGAGGGCGGTGAGCCCACCGTCATCGCCAACGCTCAGGGTTCGCGGACCACGCCGTCCGTGGTCGCGTTCGCGAAGAACGGCGAGGTCCTCGTCGGTGAGGTCGCCAAGCGGCAGGCCGTCACCAACGTCGACCGGACGATTCGCTCGGTCAAGCGCGAGATGGGCACCAACTGGTCCGTCGAGATCGACGGCAAGAAGTCCAACCCGCAGCAGATCAGCGCCTTCGTGCTGCAGAAGCTGAAGCAGGACGCCGAAGCCTACCTGGGCGAGAAGATCACCGACGCGGTGATCACCGTTCCCGCCTACTTCAACGACGCCCAGCGCCAGGCCACCCAGGAGGCCGGCACCATCGCCGGCCTGAACGTGCTGCGCATCATCAACGAGCCCACCGCCGCCGCGCTGGCGTACGGCCTCGACAAGGAGAAGGACGAGACCATCCTCGTCTTCGACCTCGGCGGCGGCACCTTCGACGTGTCCCTGCTCGACGTCGGCCAGGAGGACGGCCACGGCTTCGTCGAGGTCAAGGCCACCAGCGGCGACAACCACCTCGGTGGCGACGACTGGGACCAGCGCGTCGTGGACGAGCTGGCCAACCGGTTCAAGAACGCGCACGGCGTCGACCTGACCAAGGACAAGATGGCGCTGCAGCGCCTGCGCGAGGCCGCGGAGAAGGCCAAGATCGAGCTCTCCAGCCAGTCGGAGACCTCCATCAACCTCCCCTACATCACCGCCTCGGCCGAGGGCCCCCTCCACCTGGAGGAGAAGCTCACCCGCGCCGAGTTCCAGCGGATCACCGCCGACCTCCTCGAGCGCTGCAAGGGCCCGTTCAACCAGGTCGTCAAGGACGCCGGGATCAAGGTCTCCGACATCGCCCACGTGGTGCTCGTCGGCGGCTCGACCCGCATGCCCGCCGTGGCCGAGCTCGTCAAGGAGCTGACCGCGGGCCAGGAGCCCAACAAGGGCGTCAACCCGGACGAGGTCGTGGCCATCGGCGCCGCCCTCCAGGCCGGCGTGCTCAAGGGCGAGGTCAAGGACGTCCTGCTGCTCGACGTGACCCCGCTGAGCCTGGGCATCGAGACCAAGGGCGGGATCTTCACCAAGATCATCGAGCGCAACACCACGATCCCGACCAAGCGCTCCGAGGTCTTCACCACGGCCGAGGACAACCAGCCGTCGGTGCAGATCCAGGTCTACCAGGGCGAGCGCGAGATCGCCGCGTACAACAAGAAGCTGGCCACCTTCGAGCTGACCGGTATCGCCCCGGCGCCGCGCGGCATCCCGCAGATCGAGGTCACCTTCGACATCGACGCCAACGGCATCGTCAACGTCTCCGCCAAGGACCTCGGCACCGGCAAGGAGCAGACGATGACGATCACCGGCGGCTCCGCGCTGCCGAAGGACGACATCGAGCGCATGATGCGCGAGGCCGAGTCCTACGCCGAGGAGGACAAGAACCGCCGCGAAGAGGCCGAGACGCGCAACAACGCCGACTCGCTCGTCTACCAGACCGAGAAGTTCCTCGGCGAGAACGCCGAGAAGGTCCCCGACGACATCAAGAACGAGGTCAACGAGGCCGTCAGCGAGCTCAAGAAGGCTCTGGAGGGCACCGACTCGTCCGTGATCCGCGCCTCCGCGGAGAAGCTCGCCACGGTCAGCCAGAAGATGGGATCCGCCATCTACGCCCAGGCGCAGGGGTCGGAGACCCCGGCCGGCGCTCCCGACGCGGACGCCACCACCGGCGGCGGGCAGAAGGCCGACGACGACGTGGTCGAGGCCGAGATCGTGGACGACGAGCCGAAGCGCGACAGCGGCGCCAAGTGACGGGCGGAAAGCCGAGGGGAGCACCAGCGTGAGCACGCGCGAGAACGGTTCCGAGGAGGAGCCGGTGATCCGCGACAACCGGAAGATAGACCCGGAGACAGGGCAGGTACGCGAGACGGGCCCGGCCGAGACCACGGGCCAGAACGACAAGGAGCAGGCGGCCGACAGGTCGTCCTCCCTCGCTGCCGACCTGGCCTCGATCGAGCTGGCCACCCAGCTCGCCGAGCGCACCGCGGACCTGCAGCGCCTCCAGGCCGAGTATTCCAACTACCGCAAGCGGGTCGAGCGGGACCGGGTCGCGGTCAAGGAGCAGGCGGTGGCCGGCGTGCTGGCCGAGCTGCTGCCGGTCCTCGACGACATCGGCCGGGCCCGTGACCACGGGGAGCTGACCGGCGGCTTCGCCAAGGTGAGCGAATCACTGGAGACGGCCACCGGGAAACTGGGGCTGAGCACGTTCGGTGCCAAGGGCGAGCCGTTCGATCCGACGGTGCACGAGGCTCTGATGCACAGCTACTCCCCCGACGTCACGGAGCCGACCTGCGTGGAGATCCTGCAGCCCGGTTACCGGATCGGCGAGCGAGTGCTCCGCCCCGCGCGCGTCGCGGTCGCGGAGCCAGAAGAGCCCGCCGCGGACGACAACTGACACCCCCACATCTGATCTCTGAGAAGGAACGTAGATGAGCACCAAGGACTACCTGGAGAAGGACTACTACGCCGTCCTTGGTGTGCCGAAGACCGCTACGGCCGATGAGATCAAGAAGGCGTACCGGAAGCTGGCCAGGCGGTATCACCCGGACGCCAACCCAGGAAGCTCGGCGACCTCCGAGAGCACCGCCAAGTTCAAGGAGGTCTCGGAGGCGTACGACATCCTCTCCGACACCAAGCGCCGCAAGGAGTACGACGAGGCGCGGGCGCTGTTCGGCTCGGGCGTCGGCGGCTTCCCGGGGGCGGGTGGCGCCCAGCGCGGGGGTGGCTTCCCGTTCGACCTGGGAGACCTGTTCGGGGGGACCGGCCAGCAACAGCAGCAGAGCGGCGCCGGAGAGCGCATCGGCGACATCTTCGGCGGGCTCTTCAACCGGGGCGGCGCGAGCCGCCCCGGGGGGGCGACGACGAGGGCGCGGCGCGGCCAGGACATCGAGTCCGAGGTCACGCTCTCCTTCTCCCAGGCGGTGGAGGGCACCACGGTGTCGCTCCGCCTGACCAGTTCCTCCGCGTGCACCGGATGCGGAGGCACCGGCGCCAAGGCCGGAACGACCCCGCGGGTCTGCCCGACCTGCGAGGGCACCGGGGCGGCCAGCCGTAACCTCGGCAACTTCGCCTTCTCCGAGCCGTGCCGCGACTGCAAGGGCCGCGGCCTGCTGGTGGACGACCCGTGCCCGGTGTGCGACGGGAGCGGGCGGGGCAAGAGCACCCGCACGATCCAGGCCCGCATCCCGGCGGGGGTCGGCGACAACCAGCGCATCAAGCTCAAGGCCAAGGGTGCGCCCGGCGAGAACGGCGGTCCCGCCGGTGACCTCTACGTCCTGATCCACGTCAAGCCGCACCCCGTGTTCGGCAGGACGGGGGAGAACCTGACGGTCACCGTCCCGGTGACCTTCACCGAGGCCGCGCTGGGCGCCGAGATCAAGGTGCCGATCCTGAAGGGGCTGCCGGTCACGCTGCGCATCCCCGAGGGCACCCCGAACGGCCGCACCTTCCGGGTGCGCGGCAGGGGCGTGGCCCGCAAGGACGGCACCAAGGGCGACCTGCTCGCCACGATCGAGGTCCTGGTGCCGCAGCAGCTGGAGGACAAGGCGAGGGGCGCCCTTGAGGAGTTCCGCGACGCCACCATGGGTGGTGACCCGCGGGCGGACCTGATCGAACAGGCCAGGAGCGAGTAGCCGTGGAAGCCAACTACTTCGATCTGTCGGACGACACACCCGTCTACGTGATCTCAGTGGCCGCCCAGCTGTCGGGCCTGCACCCGCAGACCCTGCGCCAGTACGACCGTCTCGGCCTGGTCAGTCCGGGCCGGACGGCCGGTCGTGGACGCCTGTACTCCACCCGCGACATCGTGATGCTCCGCGAGGTCCAGCGGCTCTCCCAGGAGGAGGGCATCAACCTCGCGGGCATCAAGCGAATCCTGGTCCTCGAGACGGAGGCGCTGCGCCTGCGTGACGAGAACCACCGCCTGCGCGCGGAGATGAACATGATCCGCGCGCTCATCCAGTACCAGCTGCCCCCCGCCTGAGACTCCGTCCCACGCCTTCAAGGACACGTCCGTGACCGGCCCGTGAGAACGCGCCGGTGTCACGGCCGACCCGTGAGGACCCCGCCGGGCCGGCGTCGCCATCTGACACAGCACTTTCGAGTGAGGCCTGACAAGCATGGACTACAAGCTCACCCAGAAGAGCCAGGCGGCGGTCTCCTCCGCCATCAGGCGGGCGGCCGCCGAGGGTAATCCCGAGGTCGCCCCGGCCCATCTGTTCACCGCGCTGCTCGCCCAGACCGGCGGCACCGCCGTACCCCTGCTCGAAGCGGTGGGGGCCGACTGGAAGCAGTTGCGCGTCGAGGCGGAGAAGCAGCTCGCGGCCCTGCCCAAGGCGCAGGGTTCCACGGTCAGCGCCCCGTCGAGCTCCCGGCAGCTCCTCACCGTGATGAACACCGCGGCCCAGCGGGCCCGCGGGCTTGAGGACGACTACGTCTCGACCGAGCACCTGCTGGTCGGTCTCGCCACCGACGGCGGTCCCGTCGCCGCGCTGCTCAAGGCGAACGGCGCGAGCCCGAACGCGCTGCTCGACGCCTTCGAGAAGGTGCGCGGGCACGCCAGGGTGACCAGCGAGACGCCGGAGGACACCTACCAGGCGCTGGAGAAGTACGGGATCGACCTGACCGAGCGGGCCAGGGCGGGCAAGCTCGACCCGGTGATCGGCCGCGACTCGGAGATCCGGCGCGTCATCCAGGTGCTCAGCCGCCGTACCAAGAACAACCCGGTGCTCATCGGCGAGCCCGGCGTCGGCAAGACCGCGGTGGTCGAGGGGCTGGCCCAGCGGATCGTCGCGGGCGACGTCCCCTCCAGCCTGCGCGACAAGCGCCTGATCGCGCTCGACCTCAGCGCGATGGTCGCCGGCGCCAAGTTCCGCGGCGAGTTCGAGGAGCGCCTCAAGGCGGTGCTCGGGGAGATCAAGGAGAGTGACGGCCAGGTCGTCACCTTCATCGACGAGCTGCACACCATGGTCGGCGCGGGTGCCGCCGAGGGCTCGATGGACGCGGGCAACATGCTCAAGCCCATGCTGGCCCGCGGCGAGCTGCGGATGATCGGCGCGACCACGCTGGACGAGTACCGCGAGCGCATCGAGAAGGACCCGGCGCTGGAGCGGCGGTTCCAGCAGGTGTACGTGGGCGAGCCCACCGTCGAGGACACCATCGCCATCCTGCGCGGCCTCAAGGGCCGCTACGAGGCGCACCACCAGGTCCAGATCTCCGACGGCGCGCTCGTCGCCGCCGCCGCGCTCTCCGACCGCTACATCACCTCCCGCTTCCTGCCCGACAAGGCGATCGACCTCGTCGACGAGGCGGCCTCCCGGCTCCGCATGGAGATCGACTCCCGGCCGGTGGAGATCGACCAGCTCCAGCGGAACGTCGACCGGATGAAGATGGAGGAGCTGGCGCTCGCCAAGGAGACCGACGAGGGCAGCCTGCAGCGGCTGGAGCGGCTCCGCAAGGAGCTCGCCGACCGCCAGGAGGACCTCAACGCCCTGGTCGGCCGCTGGGAGCGGGAGAAGGCCGGGCTCAACCGGGTCGGCGACCTGAAGAAGCAGATCGACGAGGTGCGCGGCGCCGCCGAGCGCGCGCAGCGCGACGGCGACTTCGAGGCCGCCTCGCGGCTGATGTACGCCGAGGTGCCCAAGCTGGAGGCCGAGCTCGCCGAGGCCAGCAAGGCCGCCCAGCCCGAGGACGCCATGGTCAAGGAGGAGGTCGGCTCCGACGACATCGCCCAGGTGATCTCCTCGTGGACCGGCATCCCCGCGGGCCGGCTGCTGGAGGGCGAGACCAGCAAGCTGCTGCGTATGGAGGAGGAGCTCGGCAGGCGGCTGATCGGCCAGCGTCAGGCGGTCGAGGCGGTCTCCGACGCCGTACGGCGGGCGCGGGCGGGCATCTCCGACCCGGACCGGCCGACCGGCAGCTTCCTCTTCCTCGGCCCGACGGGCGTTGGCAAGACGGAGCTGGCCAAGGCGCTCGCGGACTTCCTGTTCGACGACGAGCGGGCGATGGTCCGCATCGACATGAGCGAGTACGGCGAGAAGCACAGCGTCGCGCGCCTGGTGGGCGCACCTCCCGGCTACATCGGCTACGAGGAGGGCGGCCAGCTCACCGAGGCCGTGCGGCGCAGGCCCTACGGCGTGGTGCTGCTGGACGAGGTCGAGAAGGCCCACCCCGAGGTCTTCGACATCCTGCTCCAGGTGCTCGACGACGGGCGGCTCACCGACGGACAGGGCCGGACGGTCGACTTCCGCAACGTGATCCTGATCCTCACCTCCAACATCGGCTCGCAGTTCCTGGTGGACCCGGGCATGGCGAAGGAGGCCCAGCGGACCGCCGTGATGGCCGCGGTCAGGAACGCGTTCAAGCCGGAGTTCCTGAACCGGCTCGACGACGTCATCCAGTTCGACGCGCTCGGCACCGAGGAGCTGTCCAGGATCGTGGACCTGCAGGTCGTCCACCTGGCCAGGCGCCTGGCGGACCGGCGGCTCACGCTGACCGTGACCCCGGCGGCGCGCGACTGGCTGGCGCTGACGGGCTACGACCCGCTGTACGGCGCGCGCCCACTCCGCCGCCTCGTCCAGTCGGCCATCGGCGACAAGCTGGCCAAGGAGGTCCTCTCCGGCGAGGTCCAGGACGGCGACGAGGTGCTGGTCGACCTCGACGAGGCGAGCGACTCCCTGGTGATCGGCCCGGTAAGGACCTGACAGCGGGCCGGGCGGGGCCCGGTAAGGCCCGGTAACGGCCTGACCTCGGGCAGGCGGGGCCGGTAATGGCTTGACCACCATTGCGCTAAGCCCGCCCCTCTGCGGGACCCCCCTGTTACGTTCGGTTTTCATCGGATTACCGAACGCAACAGGGGGATGCGCATGTCGAACTCATCACGGAACATCCGAGGGATCCTCGCGATGGCGGTGCTCACGGTCGGCGCCGGTCTCACGATGGTCTCTCCGGCGTCGGCGGAGGTCGCGCCCTGCCCTGAGCAGGGCACGGCGGCCGCGCTGGGGGCTCCCGGGCCGGTGGATCCCACGTGCGAGGAGACCGGCACCGCCGGGACCGCCGTGACACCCGAGGGGTCGCAGGCCGCGAGCGGCGCCGTGACGCCGCCGGCCGTCACCGCCGAGACGCCGGTGACGGCGGGCGGCACGGGTACGACCACCGGCGCGAGTTCGGCCACCGGCACGGAGACGACCACCGGCACGGAAGCGCCGCCGGTCGTGGACGGCGCCCAGGCACCGGTGGCCGGAACGGAGACGCCGGCGACCGCGGAGGCGCCGACGACGGAGACGCCCGCGACGGTGAGCGGCGCGGAGACGCCCGCGGCCGTGGAGGGCGCCCAGGCACCGGTGGCCGCGAACGTCGGCGAGACGTCCGTGACCGCTAACCGGCTCGCCCACGTCACCGACCTGCCCCAGCTCGCCCAGCCCGCCGCCGTGCTCAGCTTCACCGACGCCGGGGGCGTCGCCGCGGGCACCGGATTCCACGCGCTGCCCTTCGGGCAGTCGAGCCTTCCCGGTCACGAGTGGACGACCTCGTGGGTGAGCGTCATGGCCGAGGCTCCGGACCTGCCCGGCCTGCCGGGCGCGCCGAGCGCTCCCGGCGACGGCATCAGCTGGCTGCGGGCACCGGCGCCTCCGGCTCCGGCCCCGGCCCCGGCCCCGGCTCAGGGTGAGCTCGCCGAGGCGGCCGCGCCGGAGGCGCCGGTCACCGAGCCCGCGCCCCCGCTGCCCGTTCCCGCCCCGGCGGACGCGGCCGCCGAGAACCTGCCGTCGGCCGACCTGCCCAACGTCGACCTGCCCGCGGCGGAGCTGCCCACTGCGGACATGTCCACCGCGGACATGCCCACGGAGGAGTCGCCTGCCGCCGTACGCCCGGAGACCCCCGCGCTGCCTGACGCCCCCACCGTCGGCACCGCGACGGAGGGCACCGCGAGCGACACCACCACCGAAGGCGCCACGAGCGGCACCGCGACGGAGAACACCGCGAGCGACACCACCACCGAGGGCACCGCGAGCGACACCACCACGAGCGGCACCACCACCGAAGGCGCCACGAGCGGCACCGCGACGGAGAACACCGCCCCCGAGGGCACCACGGGCGGCACCGCGACGGAGAACACCGCGAGCGACACCACCACCGAAGGCACCGCGGCGGCTCCCCTTCCGGCACTGGAGGGGACGCAGCCCGACCTCGACGTGGAGTAAATCTCCGTACGGAGTGAACCTCGACGTGGAGTAGGACGCGCAGGAAACGGTGGATCGGCCACCGGTCCGCGGACCGGAACGGATCCACCGGGAAACCATCGCAGGGGAGGGCCGTGCCTCACAGGGCACGTCCCTCCCCTTCCGCGTGCGGGACCGACGAGAGCCGACGAGGGCACCGTCAGTGCGAGGGGCGTCCGGCCCTCAGTGCGAGGCGTCCAGGAGGGCGTCGAGTTCGTCCTCGGGAAGCCCGAGGTCGACGCGGATCCGGTAGCGGGTTCTGAGCAGGGCGATGTGCTCGCCGCTGCCCTCCACCGCCCGGTGCGCCCCCTCGGTGGCCCACTGATGGGCCTCCCCGAGATCGCCGTAGGCGACGAGAGTCTCGGCGACCGTGAGGGCGGTGGCCGCGGTGACGTCACCGGCGGCGCGGATCGCCGCGATCACCTCCCTCGCCTCGGCCGGCCGTTCGAGCTCGAAGAGGGTGTCGGCGATCCCGGCCCGGGGGTCGACGCTCACCTCGCCGCCGTCGTCCACCGCCCGCTGGAAGCAGTCGAAGGCACGGGCGGGCTGCCCGGCCTGTCTCCACTCCTCGGCGGCGAGCACGAGGATCGCCGCCCGTGATATGTCGCCGGACGCGTACGCCTCGACCAGGGCTTCTAGTCGCCGGGCCAGGTCTTCGTGATCGTCGGCCAGAAGTGCCTGCTCAAGCAATCGATCAAGTTGCTCACGTGTCACATGCGCCACATCGCGAGAGTACCGAGCGACGCTCGACCGCGTACGGCCAACGGCAGGTATTGGCCACCTTACCTTAGGCAAACCTACGACTACGCTGCGCGTTTTTCTCCAGCAAAACGGGCATATGAGCGACGAGTCCTGCTAGAGGAGCGTGTCACGGGGAGGAGCCGCGATGGGCATGTCCAAGCAGACATCGTTCACGTTGATGCTCCTCCTGGCCTTCTCGGTGGTCGTTCCGGGGTCCGCCGGATACCTGTCGGTCAAGATGGAGGCGATCGGTCAGGCCCACCGGGAGTTGCTCACCCTGGAGAGCCGGATCCGCGCCGAGAGGCTCGCCGCCCGCATCAGGAAGATGGAACGAGCCTACCGGGACCGGCGTCTCCAGCCGATCATCTCGTCCGGCCGCGAGCCGTGCGCCCCCTCCCTGAGATCCCGTGACGAGCCGGGACCGCGGCCGTCCGGACCCGCCGCGGTCGTGCCCGTGCCAGTGGCGGACGGGGAGCCGGTGGCGGGCGGGGAACGGTCACGCGAGGGGCGGTTGCGCGCGCGGAGACACGTCGAGAGACAAGTCGCCCAGGGGCAGGGCACCCGGGAACGGCGCACGCGAGGACCGGACACGCGGCCGCCGGACACGGGAGTGCCGGGAACACCGAGGCAGGACGTGCGGGAGCCCGAAGCGCAGAGGCTGACGGCGCAGGGGCGCCCCGGGTCCGGGACGACCGCTGAGGCCGCCCCCGTGGAGCGGTGGCCCCAGCTCGAACGCCGGGGCAGGCCGTATCGGGAAGGGGAGGCGCGAGAGGAGGACGCGTCCACCGCGCCGGACGCGATCGGCGCCGAGAGGGCTCCGGAGGGCACCGGCGCGTCCCCTGGCGCGTTCCCCGGCGAGGATCTCCCTCCCGGCCCCCCGCGGACCGCCCCACGGGCGAACTGACGGCCCACGCCCTCGCGCCTCGCTCTTCCCGGGTACGCCGGAAGCCTTCAGGCCGAGACACACGCGACTCGCCCCGCCCACGTCCCTCAAACCGAGACATGCGCGGTTCGGCCTTCGCGCGACTCGCCCCCCTGCGTCCCTCGAACCGAGACACGCGCGACTCGCCCCGCCCACGTCTATCAAGACGAGAGACGAGCGGGTCGGCCTGCCGCGCGGCTCGCCCCACCCGGGTCTCTCAGGCCGAGACGCGGGCGAACTGACGGTTCAGGTAGCCGCGGATCAGGCGCTTGGCCTCGGCCACGATCTCCGGGGCGCCGTTCGGGTCGCGCCGGAAGGCGAGCTTGAGCACGGCGTCACCGGCCTCCACCGCGACGAGGATGGCCAGGTCGAACTCCTCGCTGTCGGCCAGCCCGTACTCCTGCAGGAGGAGGCCGCGCAGCCGTCCGGCGATCACCGTGTTGTTCTCGGACCCGGGGTCGAGCAGGTTGAGGTCGACGACGTCACCGAAGTGCAGGGACCGGAAACCCGGCACGGTCCTGTGCATCTCCACGTACTCGTCGATGATCGCGTCGACCGCGTCCCACCAGCCCGCGTAGTCCTCCAGCAGGAAGCGCCGGCCGATCCGGGAGACGAACCCCTCCACGTGGCGCCGGGTCACCGCCTGGGTGAGGGCACGCTTGTCGGGGAAGAACTGGTAGACCGAACCGATCGCGACTCCCGCGCGCTCGGCGATCCTCGTGGTGGAGAGCGCGTCGTAGCCGATCTCGTCCAGCAGGTCGGCACACGCGTCGAGCATCCGCTCGACCCGTCGCGCGCTTCGTCGTTGGGTGGGTTGACGCCGTAGTGGAGCCTCACCCGGCTCCTCGCAGGAGATGGTGGACACCACCCCATCTTGCCCCTCTGACAGAGCGGGGTCAGTGCTTATTCGTCAATCGCGAGATTTCTCCACCCGCGGTGAGCCGGGCGAGCCTGGCCAGGCGGCGGGTGAGCGCCGGGGAGAGCCGCGAGAGCGCGTAGCCGATCCTGCCTTCGGCGTTCACCGCGACGACGGGCAGGTCGCGGTGAACGGCGCGCAGGATGTGCGCGGCCACCCGCTCGGGCGGGTACCCGCGCGCGGCCAGCGCCCTCCCCGCCGGCTCCCCGGCGACCTCGGCGAACTCGCCGACGTAGGTCGCGTTCCGCGCGATCGCGGTGGAGACGAACCCCGGGCAGATCGTGGAGACCCCGATCCCCTGCTCGGCGAGCTCGGCGCGCAGGCAGTCGCCGAGCATCTTCACCGCCGCCTTCGACGTCGAGTACGCGGGCAGCAGCCTGCTGGGGAGGAAGGCGGCGAGCGAGGCCACGTTCACGATGTGACCGCCCTGGCCGCGCTCGGCCATCTGGGCGGCGAACAGACGGCAGCCGTGGATGACGCCCCACAGGTTCACGTCCAGGGTGCGCCGCCAGTCGTCGGCCGAGTGGTCGAGGAAGGGACCCGCCACCGCGATCCCCGCGTTGTTGACCACGATGTCGGGCACGCCGTACCGGTCCCTGACCAGCCGGGCGAACTCCTCCATCCCCGCGGCGTCCGCGACGTCCACCCGGTGGGCGTGCGCCGCACCCCTGCCTCCGCCCCTGCCCCCGCCCCTGCTCCCGCCTCCGCCTCCGCCTCCGGCGACGTTGATGCCCTCGGCGGTGCGGCGCGCGGCGTCGAGGTCGATGTCCGCGCAGACCACCTCGGCGCCGTGCGCGGCGAAGGCGCGGGCGGTGGCCCGCCCGATCCCGCCGCCCGCGCCGGTGACCACCACCAGGCGGCCGTCGTACGGCCCGCGCTCGCCGGGCCGGTCCCTGCGCAGCTCCCGGGAGGGCGGCGCCCCCTCGACGTGCTCGGCGAACTCGGCGATCATGCGGGCGAGCACCTCGGGATGGCTGCGCTGCACCCAGTGGCCGGCGGGGACGCGACGGTGCCACAGGCCGGGCGCCCAGCGGTGCGCCGAGGCGAGCAGCGCGGGGGAGACGAACGGATCCTTGGTGGCCTCGACGAGCTGGACGGGCGTCCGCGGCACGGGCGCGACGGGAGACGCGCCGCGTCCGGTCAGCATGTTGGCCCGGTAGAGGCCGAGACCGTTCAGGGCGTCCCTGACGAGGGTCTCCGCCGGGTGCCCCGGACGTTCCGGCGCCCGCACCGACCGGTTCAGCACGCGCGGCAGCACGGCGCGCAGCACGAGCTCGGGGACGACGGGGATCTGGAAGGCACCGATGTACCAGCTCCGCAGGAGCTGCCCGGCGACCTCGCGCGGCCTGCCGTGCCGTACGAAGCGCGCGGCCTGGTCCAGGTGCGGGCCGCCGACGGAGGTGAAGGAGAGGATCCGCTCCTCGATGCCCGGCCTGCCGATCACCTGCCAGCCCTGGATGGACCCCCAGTCGTGCCCCACGAGGTGCACCCCCGGCTTGCCCACCGCGTCGAGGACCGCGGCCAGGTCGGCGGCCAGGTGGTCGTAGCCGTAGCCCTCGGTGGCGCGCGGGGCGCCGGAGAGCCCGGCGCCGCGGACGTCGTAGCGGACCACGTGGAAGCGGTCCTCCAGCAGCGCGGCGACCTCGTCCCAGACCCGATGGGTGTCGGGGTAGCCGTGCACGAGCAGGACGGTCGGGGCCGCGGGGTCCCCCTGTTCGAACAGTGCGAGCCGGACGTCGCCCGACTCCACCCACCGCATCACGACCCCTGCCCGGACAGCACCGGCCGGACGTGGCCGAACCTCACCCACCGCATCACGACCCCCGTCCCGACAGCACCGGCCGGACGTCGCCGGACCTCATCCACCGCATCACGGCCTCCTTCGCACGAGGTGCCCGGAACGTTTCTCTCGGCCCCTCCGGCCTTTCCGCCCCCCGACTCCTCCGGCGGCTCCGGCGGGCTATCCGAACTGGCCGGGCCTGGCGGTCAGGCCGGTGCAGCCGCGCAGCGCCTTCCAGCCCGTGACGGCCTGCTGCCGCCCGGTCCCGGTGAGCGGGATCGGCACCCCGCCCTGGATGGTCGCCGGGGTCCACTGGTCCTTGAGCACCTTGCGGCCGTTGATCGTCAGGGTGAGCACGCCGGTCCTGCCGGTGTCCGGGCCCCAGTTGTAGAAGACGAAGTTGCCGAGGCCGTAGCTGACGTAGCTGTTCTTCAGGTATCCGGCGCCGAGCAGGATGTGCGCGTGGCCGCCGACGACGACGTCCGCCCCGGCCGCGACCAGTTTGGGCGCCAGGCCGCGCTGCGCCTCGTTGGGGCACTTCTGCAGCTCGGTCCCCCAGTGCAGGTGGACGATCACGGTGTCGGAGTTCTTGCGCGCCCTGCGCACCTCCTGGATCAGCCGCGCCTCGTTCTTGGCCGAGGCGAGGCCGCCCTGGTCTCCGGTGGCCGTCCACGCCTGGACGAACTCCGCGTCCAGCACCTGGGTCGCGCCGATGATGGCGACGCGGTTGCCGTTCACGGTCGTCCGCCACGGCTTGTAGGCCTCGGCCTCGTTCCTGCCCACGCCCACGACGGGGAACTTGGACCGTTTGATGGCGGCGAGGGAGTCCTTCAGCCCGCTCTGCATGTAGTCCATGCCGTGGTTGTTCGCCAGCGAGGCGACGTCCACCCCGGACGCCTTCAGCGCGGTGAGCGCCGCCGCGGGGGCACGGAAGGTGAACTGCTTGCCGGGGGCGGGGGTGCCGCCGGTCGTGATCGCGGTCTCCAGGTTGACCATCGCCAGGTCAGAGCGCTTGAGCACCTTGGCGATCGGGCCGAGCGCGGTCTTCGGGTCGGTGTTCAGCCGGGTCCGCAACACGCCCTCGAAGTGCACGTCCCCGCCGAAGGAGATGGTGTACGGTCTGCGCTCGGGCGTGGGGGTGGCCTCGGCCGGTTCGGTGGGCTTCTCCACCACGTCGGGGGACGATTCGGGGGCGGCCGACTCGGCCGCGGAGCAGGCCGCGAGGAGCACGGCTGAGGCGGTGATCGCGGCGGCCAGGGCGAGGCGGCGAGCTGTGTACGTGTCCATCGGTATTCGAGGATGCCATCTCCCCCACCCCCTGTGTCACAACTCGCCCTACCGGATTCGTTTCCTCGGAACTCCCGGAACTCTCGAAACTTGAGTCAGTCGCAAAGTTGGATCATTCAGGTTTAGGTCGTGCGGTGGGGGCACGTAGGACCACGTAGGACAAGGACCGGCTTCGGCGGGCGGTCCCGCGGGTGACCGCGGCCCGGCCGGCGATCATGCGGGCCGCGCGGGAGGGCGACCACCTCGACGTGGACGCCGCCCATCACGGTGTGCGCGGCCACGTCGGCCAGGTCCCCGACGCCGGACACCTGGCCGACGTGGCGGACGTGATCTTCTGGGGCCTGTGCCCCGGCTGTCGTTCCGAAGACACTCGACGAAGAGAACCCCCGGAGGAACCTCTATGAGCACCAGGCCCATCACCACCACCGACGCGGGAATCGCCGCGCCGAGCGACGAGCACTCCCAGTCGGTGGGCCCGAACGGGCCCCTGCTGCTGCAGGACCACTATCTGATCCAGAAGATGGCCCACTTCAACCGGGAGCGCGTGCCCGAGCGGGTGGTCCACGCCAAGGGCGGCGGCGCGCACGGGATTCTCCAGATCACCGAGGACGTCAGCCAGTTCACCAAGGCGGGCCTGTTCGCCAAGGGCAAGGAGACCCCGCTCTTCATCCGCTTCTCCTCGGTCGCCGGTGAGCTCGGCAGCCCCGACACCCAGCGCGACCCGCGCGGCTTCGCGCTGAAGTTCTACACCGAGGAGGGCAACTACGACCTCGTCGGCAACAACACGCCCATCTTCTTCATCCGCGACCCGCAGAAGTTCTCCGACTTCATCCACAGCCAGAAGCGCCGCGCCGACACCAACCTGCGCGACCACGACATGCAGTGGGACTTCTGGACGCTCTCGCCGGAGAGCGCCCACCAGGTGACGTTCCTGATGACCGACCGCGGCACCCCGGCGTCCTGGCGCCACATGCACGGCTTCGGCTCGCACACCTTCCTCTGGTACAACGCCGCGGGCGAGAAGTTCTGGGTGAAGTACCACTTCAGGACCGACCAGGGCATCAAGAACTTCACCGACGCCGAGGCCGGCGCGGTCATCGCCCAGGACGCCGACTTCCACATCCGCGACCTGCACACCGCGATCGCGAACGGCGACCACCCGTCCTGGACGGTGAACGTCCAGATCATGCCGTTCGAGGCCGCCGCCGACTACCGGTTCAACCCGTTCGACCTGACCAAGGTGTGGCCGCACTCCGACTACCCCGAGATCACGATCGGCAGGTTCGTGCTGAACCGCAACCCGGCGAACTACTTCGCCGAGGTCGAGCAGTCGAGCTTCGAGCCGGCCAACCTGGTGCCGGGCATCGGCCCGTCGCCGGACAAGATGCTCCAGGGCCGGCTGTTCTCCTACCCGGACGCCCACCGCTACCGCATCGGCGTCAACTACCAGCAGCTGCCGATCAACGCGCCGAAGGCTCCCGTCCACAGCTACAACAAGGACGGCCACATGCGCTTCGACAACCCGGGCGACCCGGTCTACGCCCCCAACAGCGTCGGCGGCCCCGCGGCCGACCCGGCACTGTACGAGGGCGAGCACTATCAGGTGACCGGTGAGATCATCCGCTCCGCCTACACCCTGCACCGCGAGGACGACGACTTCGTCCAGCCCCGCGCCCTGTGGGAGAACGTGCTGTCCGAGACCGACCGCTCCCACCTGGTGAGCAACGTCGTCGGCCACGCCTCCGCCCCGGAGGTCACCGCCGAGACGAAGAAGCGCGTCGTCGAATACTGGACGAACGTCCACAAGGACCTCGGCCAGGGCGTCGCCCAGGGCCTCGGCATCGCCGCCGACTAGTCACGGTCCTTCCCTCGTACGGCCCGCGCCCCCTCGGAGACGCGGGCCGTACGGCTTTCTCCCGACATACGAAAGGGGGCCTCCCGCCGTTGGGCAAGCCCCCTGTCCCGGTCCCGGGAGGACGTCCGCTCAGAGGCCGAGGGCCCCGCCCTTCACCGCCGCGACGAAGGCGATCCACCCCGGACCGCCGAAGACCAGCACCGGTCCGCCCCTGTCCTTGCTGTCCCTCACCGCGAATCCCCGTCCGGGCAGGTGAGCCACCTCGACACAGTTACCGTTGGTTCCACTCTGCCGACTTTTCCGCCATATTGCTCTGGAGAGGTCAATATCAGACACAACTCACCCCTTCTCCCACGGGGGACCATAAGGCACCTTAAGGATGAAGGTGTGACGAAGAAGTTGCAAGGTATTAAGCATGTCTGGATAGAACACCGTATCCTGAACGCTCTCCCGGTGTGCGATGATTCTTCCTGTTCGACCGGTGGGGCCAATCCATCCGGTGGGGCGGAAGCGATGAAAACGCGTTAACCACAGTGGGGCGGCTCTTGTTCTCTTGGGTGAGTGCCAGGGCCGCTTCCCGCTAGATGTCGAACTCCCCGCTCTTCACCCCCCCGACGAAGGAGTCCCACGCGCCGGGAGCGAAGGTGAGGACGGGACCGGAGCGGTCCTTGCTGTCACGCACTCCCACTCGCCCCTCGCCCAGCCTCGCCACCTCGACACAATTGCCGCTGGCGGCGCTCAGGGCGCTCTTCTTCCAGATCACATCGTTGTGATTATTCGCGCTCATCATTCTTCCCGGAAATAACGGAATAGGCAGCAGAGAAACCGTCACTACCTGTCCCAGTACTTGATTGTTTTTTTGATGATCTCCTGTGATGCCGTCTCGTCGAGGGCTCGTTCCATCAGGTACCCAAAGGCGCGCTCGTACTGGTAGACCTTTTCCACGTCCTCGACGAACCGTCCGCCGGGGAGCAGCTCCTCGTAGACGACGTCCTGGAAGTCGGGAAAGGTCAGGTGCAGGAACGCGCCGGTGGACACCGGCGGCGGAACGTCCTGGGGAAGAACTCTCATATCCACGTGCTCCAGCTCCGAGACCTCGATCAAGTGCACGAGCTGGTCCCGCATGACGCGAGGGTCGTCGCCGTACTGGTTCTTCAGCACGGATTCGTGCAATACGCTCACGTGGGTCAGCGGATCGGCTTCGTGCAGCAGCGTGCGCTGCCGCGCCAGCCGTATCTCGACCCGGTCCTGGATCCAGCTCGGCGGAAGCAGGCTGGACTCCTGGTTCGCGTTGTGAACGCCCAGGACGTAACCCTCCGTCTGGAGAAGACCGGGCACGATCTGGGGTTCCCAGTTTCGCGCCACGGTGGCCTCCGCCTCCATCCCGATGAGCGTGATGTAGTCATCGGGCACGGAACCGCGATATCTCTCCCACCACCCCTTCCGAGCGGCGTCGCGCCGCAGGGTGACCAGAACCTCCCGCAGGGACCCGTCGACCCCGTAGAGATCGGCGAGCACCTCGACGTCGGCCTCGCTGGCCAGCGTCTTGGCGGTCTCGATCCTGCTGACCTTCGCGGTCGACCACCGCAGGCGCTCGGACACCTCGTCGCCGGTCAGGTGAAGGCCCTCGCGAAGCCTGCGTAACTCCAGACCCAGCCGACGCCGGCGGAGCGCTGGACTGCCACGTTGCGGCATCACGACCTCCTCACCATGACGGACGGGTGCGCGTCACGGCCTCAACAGGAACCCGTCGAATGATAGTGCAAATTACACAGTCACTTGCAGTGCATGTGCGGAAGTTTATTGCTTTTTTCCTTACGGCAAGTCTTGCAGCCAAATCTATGCTGAGCGACTATCAGAACAGGAAGCTTCTCGAAAGACCGGGGGAGCCACCGGCGATCATCCGGGGGAGCGTCTTCGAGGGCATTCGCGAGCCACGCGGTACGGGAGGGGCGCGCGGTTGTCCGGCAACGGCGCCGTCTTCGAAGAAACGGAGTTGACGCGGGGAGGCCAGCAGGGGGAGCACGAGAATCGGCCGGCGACGGCCCAGCGTCGCACGCATCAAAGAAAGCGCCCTTTGTCGGGCCCAAAGAACACCGGGCCGGCGGCCACCGACCCGGTTGGCACAAGAACTCCGCGTCAAAGCCACGAAGGGAGTCTCCTATGTCCTTCCACCGTACCAACAGAACCCACGGAATCAAGACCTTCATCCTCGATCTGATCTATGTGACCGACCGAGAGCTCTATATGGACCAGGACGAGTGGGCTTATCGGCTCGGCTGGACCGTGACCAGGGTCGGATTCGGGGTCAGGCGCTACCGCGAGCCCCGTTTCGACCTCCTCAAGGCCGAGCGGACCGCCGCTCCCGCGCTCGCCCTGGCGCCCGTCCTCGACGAGGGGGTGGGCGGTGACGTCGCGGCGGCGTGACCTCCGTCACGGCCGCCACGGCGACCGGCCTCCCCGCCGGGCAGGTCTCCTCGTCCGGCTGTGGCGCTGGCGGACGGAGATCGTCCTGCTCGCCGGCGCCCTGTCCCTCACGGTCACCGTGGTCCTCTCGCTCCGGGAGGGCGACTGGTGGCCGTTTCTCGTTCTGGCCGGCACCTCCGGTGTCCTCGTCACCTCCGGCTTCTGGAGGAGCTGGGTGACGGCACACGTGTGGTGCCTGGTCTCCCGGCACCGCATCCAGCGGGCGTGCGCGGAGACCGGGATACACACCCGTTCGGGCCGGCTGCCGCTGGTCCTGTGGATCACCCCCTCCGCCGCGGGGGAGAAGGCGCTCGTCCTCGCCAGGGCCGGGACCTGCGCCGAGGACTTCGACGCCTTCTCCGCCGAGATCGCGGCGGCGTGCTATGCCCGCGACGCCGTGGTCCTCCGGCACGGCAGGTGGGCGAACCTGCTCACCGTCGAGATCGTCCGCGGGGGCAGGGCCACCGGCCTCCCGGTGGGTCTCGACCGGTTCTACGGGCGGACGGACTGGGTGAGCCCGCGGCGGGCCGGCCGGGCCACGGAGGAGGAGCCCGGCACCCGCTTCACCGCCGTCCCGCTCCCCGGGCCGGACGAGTTCCCAGGGTTGGAGGAGTTCCCAGGGCTGGGCGAGTTCCAGAGGCCAGAGGAGTCCCGGGCGCTGGACGAGTTCCAGAAGCCAGAGGAGTCCCGGCCGCTGGACGAGTTCCCGGGACCGGAGGAGTTCCCCGGGCGGCGACGACAGGCCGCGTGAGCCAAGGGGCCGCACGACGGGAAGCCCCGGAGTTCGCACTCCGGGGCTTCCCCATGGACCGGGCGGCGGCCATGATGAGTCCACTCGCCGAACTCAGGAGTGCCGATGAGAACAGCGCACCGGACCTGCCCCCTCTGCGAGGCCGTCTGCGGCCTCCGGCTCACCCTCGACGACGCCGGGCACGTCACCTCGGTCAAGGGCGACCGCGACGACCCCTTCTCCAAGGGGTTCATCTGCCCCAAGGGCGCGACCCTGGGCCACCTCGACGAGGACCCGGACCGGCTGCGCGTCCCGATGATCCGGACGGGCGGCGAGTGGCGCGAGGCGTCCTGGGACGAGGCGTTCCGCACGGTCGCGGAGGGCCTCACGGGCGTGATCGACGCTCACGGCCGCCAGTCGCTCGCCGTCTACCTCGGCAATCCGAACGCCCACTCCATGGCCGGCGCCCTGTACGGCGGGGCACTGATCCGCGCCCTCGGCACCCGCAACGTCTTCTCCGCGAGCACCGCCGACCAGATGCCCAAGCACGTCTCCTGCGGCCTGATGCTCGGTGACCCGCTCGCCATCGCGGTGCCCGACCTCGACCGCACCGACTACCTGCTGATGCTCGGCGCCAATCCGCTGGAGTCCAACGGCTCGCTCTGCACCGCCCCCGACTTCCCCGGCCGCCTCAAGGCGCTGCGCGGGCGCGGCGGCAAACTCGTGGTCGTCGACCCGCGCCGCACCCGCACCGCCGCCCTCGCCGACGAGCACCTGTTCGTCCGCCCGGGGACGGACGCCTACCTGCTGTTCGGCATCGTCCACACCCTTCTCGCCGAGGACCTCACCTCGGCCGACATCGGCGCCGGCATCGACGGTGTCGGGGTCAACGGGCTGGAGGAGGTCAGGCGGCTGGCGGAGGACTTCGCCCCCGAGGCGGTGGCCCCGATGTGCGGGGTGCCCGCCGAGGAGATCGTACGGCTGGCGCGCGAACTGGCCGCGGCCCCGACGGCCGCCGTCTACGCCCGCATCGGCACCTGCACCGCGGAGTTCGGCACCGTCGCGCAGTGGCTGGTCGACGTCGTCAACGTCCTGACCGGCAACTTCGACCGTCCCGGCGGGGTCATGTTCGCCAAACCCGCCGTGGAGAACGGCCGCCGGAGCAAGCCGTACGTCACGGGACGCTGGCACAGCCGCGTCCGGGGGCTGCCGGAGGCGAACGGCGAGCTCCCGGTGGCCACCCTCGCCGACGAGATCGAGACGCCGGGCGAGGGACAGGTCAGGGGGCTGGTCACGGTGGCCGGCAACCCGGTGCTGTCGGCGCCGGGCGGGCCCCGGCTGGACCGGGCCTTCCGTGACCTGGAGTTCATGGTCTGCGTGGACCCGTACCTGAACGAGACCACCCGGCACGCGAACGTCATCCTGCCGCCGCCGCGCGTGACGCAGTCGCCGCACTACGACCTGTCGCTGCTGGCCTTCGCGGTCCGCAACTACGCGAGGTTCTCCCCTCCGATCCTGCCGCTGGAGCCGGGACGCCCCTCGGAGGCCGAGATCATGGCGCGGCTGGCGATGATCGCCTCGGGGCAGGGCGCGGACGCCGATCCTGCCCCGCTCGACGAGCTGATCCTCGACCGGATGCTCCGCAGGGCCGTCGAGACACCCGGCTCCCCGGTGGAGGGCGCGGATCCGGCCGAGCTGCGCGCCTCCCTGGACGGCGACAGCGGAGCCGAGAGGCGGCTGGACGCCATGCTCAAGCTCGGCCCGTACGGGCTCTCCCTGGCCACCCTGCTGGCGAACCCGCACGGCATCGACCTGGGCCCGTTGGAGCCCCGGCTCGCGGAGATCGTCCGTACGGCCTCGGGGCGGGTGGAGCTGGCCCCGCCCCGGCTCGTCGAGGACGCCGCGCGGCTGCGCGAGCGGCTCGCCGTACCGCCCGCGGAGATCGTGCTCATCGGGCGGCGCCACCTGCGTTCCAACAACAGCTGGCTGCACAACGTGGAACCGCTGGTCGGCGGGACCAACCGGTGCACCCTGCAGATCAACCCGGACGACGTGAGCAGGCTCGGGCTGGGCGAGCGCGCCGTGGTGCGCTCGGCCGCGGGCGAGCTGGTCGTCCCGCTGGAGCCGACCGACACGATCATGCCGGGGGTGGTGAGCCTGCCCCACGGGTGGGGGCACTCCGGCACCTCGCAACCGGTGGCCGCCAAGCACGCGGGGGTGAACGCGAACACGCTCACAGACGATTCCGTCGTGGACGCGCCCTCGGGAAACGCCGTGTTCAACGGGGTTCCGGTCACCCTCGGCCGGGCGTGATCCCATGATCGCTCGGAAAAGCGGGATCGACGCGCATTAGGCTTGCGCGCGTGACCACCCCTCCAGCACAGGACCGTCTGCGCGCTCAGCTCACCTTCGCCATGGAGATCGACAAGCTCAGACGCATCGTCCGCCGCAACACCCTCATGGACGGGTCGCGGCGGGAGAACGACGCCGAGCACTCCTGGTACGTGGGCATGCTGGCGATGGTCTTGGCCGAGCACGCACCACCGGGCACCGACCTCGACCGGGTCGTCGCGATGCTGCTCGTCCACGACATCGTCGAGATCGACGCGGGAGACACGTTCATCTACGACGCCTCGGCCGTCGAGGCCCAGCTGGGCATCGAGCGTAAGGCCGCCGACCGGATCTTCGGGCTGCTCCCCTGCGACCAGGCCACCCGGCTGCGCGAGCTCTGGGACGAGTTCGAGGAACGCAAGACACCGGAGGCCAGGTTCGCCAAGGCCCTCGACCGGATCGCGCCCATCATGGCGAACCACCACAACGAGGGCGGCACCTGGTCGCTGTACAAGGTGACGGCCGAACAGGTGCTGGAGAAGGTGAAGATCATCGAGGAGGGATCGGCGACACTGGGCGCCTATGCCACCGAGATCATCGCCCTCTCCGTCAGCCGGGGGCATTTGGCGCGTGCGTAACGCCGTTCTCGGGTAGGTCCCTATGGGTTGAGAAGGGGGCGATGGTGAAGGAAACCGTCAAAACAGGGCGCCGGACCTTCAGACGTCTGGTGCCCGGGGTCGAGCTCACCGATCGGATCGAGCGCTCACCCAGGGCCGACAGACCGATCCGCATACTCGCCAAGGCCGTACGTCAGCGGATCGGTCCCGGACCGCTCCGCGACCTGCTGCACGGGGTGCCGATCGGCAAGCCGCTCCATCCGCCGCTCGCCAACCTCAGCCTGGGACTCTGGGCGGCGACGGCGGTGCTGGACGTGACCCGCCACGACCCCCGGGCGTCACGGGTACTGGTCGCCGGCGGGCTCGCCACCGCGATGCCCGCGGTGGCGGCGGGCGTCACCGACTGGTCCGCGCTCCACCGCGAGCAGCAGCGGGTGGGGTTCGTGCACGCGATCGCCAACCTGGCCGCCCTCGGGCTCTACGCCGGTTCGCTGGTGTTCCGGATGGCCGGACGCGACCGGACCGGGCGGGTGCTGTCGTTCGCCGGGCTGGGAGCCGCGAGCCTGGGCGGCTACCTCGGCGGCCACCTGGCCTACCGGCAGGCGGCCGGGGCCAACCACGCCGAGTCCGTCGCCCACCTGGTCCCGCTGGGCTGGCACGACCTGTGCGAGCTCGGCGACCTGCCCGACGGGCGCCCGGTGACGCGACGGCTCGGCTACATCGACCTGTTCGTGCTGCGTGTCGGCACCGGGGTCACGGTGCTCGCCGACCAGTGCGCCCATCTGGCGGGCCCGCTCCACCAGGGGCGCCTGATCTCGGAGGAGGGGACCGCCTGCGTGGTCTGCCCGTGGCACGGGAGCACCTTCAGGCTCTCCGACGGGGCCGTCGTGCACGGCCCGGCGACCGCTCCCCAGCCGTCCTTCGAGACGCGGGTCCGCCGTGACGGCGTGCTCCAGGTCCGCCCCGCGCAGATGTGACCGGGTTCCGCGACGGGCCCCTCACGCGGGGGGCCGGCGTCCCTCCGGTGACCTGAGCGGCGACATGGCGACTTGGGCGGTGCCCTGAGCGGCGGCCTGGACGGTGAGCCGGTGCCCCGGTGACCTGGGCGGCGGCTGGACGGTGACCCGGTGACCTGGGTGCGACGCGAACTCCGCGCCCCGCCCAGGCGTGAGCGCCCCGTCCAGGTGTGGACGGGTGTGTCCGTGACGAGCGCGCCCCCAGGCATGACGGTACGTCCGTGACGGGTACGTCCCGTCCGGGCGTGACGGGCACGTCCGCGATCGGGCACGTCCGTGATCGAGCACGTCCCACCCGGGTGTGACGGGCGCGTCCCTGATCGGGCGCGTCCCACCCGGGCGTGACGAGAACCGGCCCGCCGCCGGGCCGGTCTATGCCGGCTTGCCGTCGGCGGGGTGTTCGACCAGGGCGAGAATACGGCTGGACATGAAGCGGGCGGTGCGCACGGCCGTTCCGCTCCGGGTGACCTCGCTCACCTCGACGACGCCGCCTCGGGCGTTCGCCACCTCGACGCGGCGACCCGCTCTGGTGGCGCTGACCTCGTAGGTACGGGAACTGTCTCCTGCGTCGATGACAACCTCGACTTTGTCACCTTTCATACCTATATAGGTACCCGTTAGGGGGCAGGTTCACCCGTACACCAGTTTGACTATCGCCACCACCCCGATGCAGACGATGAACCAGCGCAGCACCGGGGCGGGCAGTCTCCTGCCGATCTTCGCGCCGAGGAAACCGCCGATCGCGGCGCCCAGCGCCACCATCAGGACCGCGAGCCAGTCGACCTCCGCGATCACGATGAACAGCAGCGCCGCGGCCGCGTTGACCAGCAGCGCGAGCACGTTCTTGGCCGCGTTGATCCGCTGCAGGCGGTCGTCGAGGAAGGTGCCCATCAGCCCGATGAGCAGCACGCCCTGGGCCGCGCCGAAGTAGCCGCCGTAGACGCCGGACGCGAGGATGCCGCCCCAGAGCCAGGGGCCACCGTGCGGGCGGGCGTGCTCCCGCCGGGCGCTCAGCCATCCGTTGAGCCTCGGCTGGATCACCACCAGCACGCACGCCACGCCGATCAGGACGGGCACGACGATGTCGAACGTCTCCGCGGGAAGGTAGAGCAGGAGCACCCCGCCGGCCAGCGCGCCGACCACCGCGGGGACCGCCAGCCTGAGCAGCCTCCGGCGCTGCCCTCTCAGCTCCACCCGGTAGCCGAGCGAGCCGGTGAGCGAGCCGGGGACCAGGCCGACGGTGTTGGAGACGTTGGCGACGACCGGCGGCATGCCCAGCGCGACCATCGTCGGGAACGTGATCAGAGACCCGGAACCGACGACGGCGTTGATGCCCCCGGCCCCGATGCCGGCCACGAAGATCGCGACCGCCTCCCACGGTGTCATGCACTTCCCCTCACTGGTAAGGCTCGCGCCCATGACAGGTGCACGGCACTCACCGGATGGTAGGAGGAGATCGACGGTCATCCGGTGGCCGGGGTGTCCTCAGCGGATGTCCCCGACAGGAGCGTCCCCGGCCGCGGACGCCTCTCTGACCGGGAATCCCTCCGTCTTGTCCGGCCTGTTCGTGGCCGGGGACCCGTCCTCGCCCGAGAATCGGCCCATGTCCGAGAGCCCACCCTCCCCCGGAGACCTCTCCGTACCCGAGGATCGGCCCATGGCCGGGGACCCGCCCTCGCCCGGAGACCCCTCCGTGCCCGAGAACCCGTCCTCGCCCGAGGACCGGCCCATGCCCGAGAGCTCGCCCTCCCCCGGAGACCCCTCCGTGCCCGAGGACCCCTCCTTGGCCGGGAGGAGGTCCGCCAGTCTTTCGAGGACCCGCCTCAGGTCCGGCGAGGCGCTCCCCGGTTCGCCGTCGTCCCCCTTGGCGATCTCGCGCAGGGCCCGCAGGTACTCGTGGACGAGAAGCTCCGAGTCGGGCCCGCCCTCGTGGACGGCGCGGAAGAGCATGTCGATCGCGTCGGCCTCCCCCCTGGCCCGCGTCGCCCTGGCCTCGGCGTCGGCCCGCGCCCTGAGCACCGTGGCCTCCGCCTCGCCGCGCGCCCTCAGCACGACGGCCTGCCGCTCGCCCTCGGCGGCGAGGATGGCCGCCTGTTTCCGCCCCTCGGCCGCGAGCACCGCGGCCCGCCTGTCGTGGTCGGCGCGGGCCCGCCGCTCCATGGACTCCTGGACGGAGACGGGCGGGTCGACCGCGGTGAGCTCGACCCGGCCGACGCGGAGGCCCCACGCGCCCGTGGCGGCGTCGAGCGCCGCGCGCAGCTCGGCTCCGATCTCCTCGCGGGAGGCCAGCACGCGGTCCACGCTCATCCCACCGGCCACGTCACGCAGCGTGGTCGCGACGAGCTGCTCGACGGCGACCAGGAAGTTGGCGATCTCGTAGGTCGCCGCGCGGGCGTCGACCACCTGGAAGGAGACGGCCGTGTCGACGGAGACGACGAGGTCGTCGGAGGTGACCACCGCCTGCGGCGGGAAGGCGACGACCTGCTCGCGGAGGTCGACCGTGTCCTTGATCCGGTCGATGAACGGCACCACGAGGTTCGGCCCGGGAGCGAGCGTCCTGTGGTAGCGCCCGAACCGCTCCACGACGCCCGCCGTGGCCTGCGGCACGACCTGGACCGTCCGGTAGGCGGCGAAAACCGCCACGGCCACGACGACGAGTGCGGCGACAAGCCATTCCATGAGCCATCCCGGGTGGTCGAGTCACGTGGAACTCTTGACCCGGCAGGATATTTGCTTTTCCCTTCACCGGCCTTTGAACGACCGAAACGATCTCGGAACCGCCTCGGAACCGGCGCGCGCCCGGAGTCTCGGAGTCAGAGCTGGTGCGCCCGTGCGTACCAGCGGCCGTCGCGCCCCCGGTCCAGGGTGAGCGGGACGCTGAAGGTGCGCGACAGGTTCTCCGCGGTCATCACCTGGTCGATCGGGCCCTGGGCCACCACGGAACCGTGCCGAAGCAGCAGCGCGTGGCTGAACCCGCTGGGCACCTCCTCCACGTGGTGGGTGACCAGCACCATGGTCGGCGCCTTCGGGTCGTGCGCGAACGTCGCCAGGCGGCGGACCAGGTCCTCGCGCCCGCCCAGGTCCAGGCCGGCGGCGGGCTCGTCCAGCAGCAGCAGCTCCGGGTTGGGCATGAGCGCGCGGGCGATCTGGACCCGCTTGCGCTCCCCCTCGGACAGCGTGTTGAACCGGCGCCGGATCAGGTGGGCGCAGCCGAGCTGGTCGATCAGCTCGACGGCGCGCGTGACGTCGTGGGAGTCGTACTCCTCCGTCCAGCGGCCGAGGATGGCGTACGAGGCCGTGAGCACCAGGTCGATGACCTTCTCCTCCGGCGGCACCTTCTCCGCCAGCGCGGCGCTCGCGAGCCCGATGCGGGGCCGGAGCTCGAAGACGTCGCTCTGACCGAGCCGCTCGCCAAGGATCTCGACGACGCCCTCGGTGGGGAACAGCATCGCCCCGACCACCTGCAGCAGCGTCGTCTTCCCGGCACCGTTGGGACCGATGACGACCCACCGCTCGTCCTCGTGAACGGTCCAGTCGATCTCCCGCAGCAGGGCCGCTCCGTCCCTGCGGACGGTGACGTCCTGTAGCCGAAGCACCTGACCGCCCATCCCTTATGCCTCCTTGTGAATCGCTGGAACAAAACCTATTGCAGGACAAGCGCATATCGTGGATCGGTGCACCCTGATTCACCGATCTCGGCCACCCTCGTCTGCTGGGGCAATGCCTGGCTCGCCGGACAGGTCGGCCTCGACGAGGCCGCCGACCGCGTGGAGCGGCAGGCAGGCCCCCAACTCGTCGCCGGTGAGACCGGCGACCTCCCCCTCCGAGCGTTCCTCGCCGACCTGCGGATCGAGGGCATGAAATCGCTGCGCCTCGCCCTCCCCATCGCGGGCGACCCGCTCGGGCTCACCGGACCGCCCCCCTTCAACTCCGCCGCCATCGAGGCCGGACAGGCGGCGACAGCCGTGCTTCCCAGCAGGTGCCTCGGCCTGGTCCCGGTAAACGACCGCCGCGGGTCATCGTACGCCGGGGTTCGCTGGACCGTGCTGGAGGCCCGTACCGCGGCCCCCGACCTGCCCTCCCTCGTCGAGGCCGAGCACGAGCTGACCCGCGCCATGCGCGTGGCCACCGACGCCCTGCTCGGTGTGGAGGGCCCAGCCCAGGGTCACCGGAGGCTGGAGATCGTGGACGACGGCCTGGCTCCCGGCTACCCCGCCAGGGCACACCGGGTCGCCGCCCTGGCCGCCCGCCTCGCCGCGGTGCTCCGGGTCGCCGACGACCGCGGGCTCACCTCGGGCCAGATCGCCGTACGCGGTGAGGCCCTGCGCGAGCTCGACCGCGCGGTGCGCCGGGCGCGGGTGGTCGCCCACCACGCCATCACGGAGCTGGTCTGACGGTCGCGGAACTCCGGAGGCGGGTCACCGGGCGGAGGTCAGCTTCCAGAGCTTGACCGCGCGGTCCCTGCCCGCCGAGACGGCCAGGGTACGGCCACCGACGGTGATGACGCCCACCGAGTAGACCCCGCCCTTGTGGGCCTTGACCGGCTTGCCGAGGGGCTTGCCCTCGGCCGGGTCCCAGAGCCGGACGGTCCCGTCCGTACTGCCCGACACCAGCACGGTGCGGCCGTCGACCTCGCCGAACGCCAGCGAGTAGACGTTGCCGCCGTGACCCCTGAGCGGCTTGCCGATGGTCTTGGACGTCTTGGGGTCCCAGATCCTGATCTTCTTGTCCTTGCCGCCCGAGGCGATCACGGTGCGGTCGCCCAGCTTGCCGAAGGCCACCGAGAAGACCGGCCCGCTGTGCCCCTTGTAGACCTTGCCGTACCGCTTCCTGGTGACGAGGTCCCAGATGCCCAGCGTCTCGTCGGCGCTGGCGGACACGACGACGGACCGCTTGCCGATCTTGCCGAAGGCGAGCCAGTTGACGTCGTTGCGGTGCGCGGAGATGGTCTTGAGCAGCCTGCGGCTCTTCAGGTTCCAGAAGTAGAGCGTGCCGTCGCCGTCCCCGGTGACGGCCAGCGGTGAGCCGTTCACGGTGCCGGCCGCGGCGGCGAAGACCGCGATGGGGTGGTGGCCCAGGGCCTTGCTCTTGCGGGACTTCAGGCTCCACAGGCGGACGGAGTGGTCGTAGCCGCCGCTCACCGCGTACGGCCGGCCGCCGAAGGTGACGGTGGCGACCGCGTAGACCTCGCCCCGGTGGCCGCGGAGCCGGTGGAGCCTCTTGTGTTTCGCCGGGTCCCAGAGCCCGAGCGAGCCGTCCTGGCTGCCCGAGACCACCGTCGGCCTCTTGCCGATCTTGATGACGGCGAGGGACTGGACGGCCTTGGTGTGCCCCTTGAGCGTCTTGCCGTCCTGGCCGTCGAAGGTCACCACCGTGGCCGGCGGGCTGGGCGGTTCGGACGGCCCGGAGGTGGGGGCGGTCGTGGGGCTCGCCGTGGGCGCGGGGGTCATGGCCTGCGTGACGGCGCTGGGAGCCTGCGTGACCTGCGCGGGAGGAGCCTGGGAGGCGGTCGCCGGGGACGGGGTGGAGGGGACCGGGGATGGCTTCCCCGTACCGTCGCCGGCCAGGGCCTCCCGGGTGGCCGGAGCGGCGCCGGGGGTCACGGTGTCGTCCCGCAGGTTCGGCACCGCCACCAGCGCGGCGGCGGCCAGGGTGAGGGCCCCCGAGAGCACCGCGGTCACCAGGACGGCCCGCCTGCGCCGCGCGCCGCGCTCGCCGGGCGCCGCGGGGGCCACGTCGGCGAAGAGGTCCGGGCGCTGCGGGGGCGGCGGGGGGTAGACCCCCTCGGGCGGTACGGGAGACGGAGCGGGCCGCCGGCCCACGGGCGTCAGGTTGCCGGGGTAGCGCACGGGACCCGCGGGGGAGGCGAAGGGGTTGACCACGGGCGCGGGACCGTCCGGCGCGCCCGGACGCCCCCGGGAGGCGTCGGGGGCGGCGCCGGGCCCGCCGGGCGGAGCGCCGCCGGGACGGTCCCCGGGAGTGCCCGCCCGGCCGCCCGGAGTACGGCCGGGGGTGGCGTCGGGCCTCCCGCTCCTCGGGTCCTCCCCCGACGGTCGCACCCACAACGTCTCGGGGGCGACCGGCCGCTCGTCGGCGACCGGCCCCTCGTCGGCGGACGACCGCTCACCGGAGGACGGTCGCTCGTCGGCGGACGACCGGTCGTCGGCGGGCGTCGGGGACACGGGCGGTACGACCGGTACGGCCGCTGGGGCCGCTGGGGCCGGTACGGCGGGAGCCTCGTCGGACTGGGTCTCCAGGAGCGCGAACAGCACCTCCGAGGCGCTGGGCCGCTCCCCGGCGTTCTTGCTGAGGCAGGAGGCGACGATCGGCCGCAGGGTGTCGGGGAGCGCGGACAGGTCCGGGCTCTCGTTCATCACCCTGTAGATGACCGCGGGCACGCTGTCCTGGCCGAACGCGGGCCGCCCGGTCGCGGCGAAGGTCATCGTCAGCGCCCAGCTGAACATGTCGGACGAGGGCTCGACGCGATGTCCCGAGACCTGTTCCGGCGACATGTAGGCGGGGGTGCCGACCACACCGCTCGTCACGGTCATCGCCGAGTCCAGGGCCCTGGCGATGCCGAAGTCGATCACGCGGGGTCCGTCGGGGCCGAGCAGCACGTTGCTGGGCTTGAAGTCGCGGTGCACGATGCCCGCCCGGTGGATGGCGGCGAGCGCGGTCACGGTGCCGACCGCGAGCCGGTGGAGCACGTTGCCGCGCCGGGGCCCCTCGGACTGCACGACCCGCTGCAGCGACACGCCCTCGACCAGCTCGCTCACGATGTAGGGGCGGTCACCGTCCATGTGGGCGCCCAGCACCTGGGCCGTGCAGAACGGCGCCACCCGGCGGGCGGCGGAGACCTCACGCAGGAACCGGTCGCCGTCCATGCCGGTGTCGCTCAGCCTGGGGTGGAGCAGCTTGATCGCGACCATCGCCCCGTCGGGTCCGCGGCCCGCGTAGACCACGCCCTGCGCCCCCTCGCCGAGGCGGCCGAGCAGCCGGTAGTCGCCCAGTGACTCGGGGTCCTCCCTGCGCAGCGGGTTCGTGTCCGGCACGTGAGCCTCCCCGTTGTCCAGCCGTGAGTCGCTGGTGTCCCCGAGTAACCAAAGATACGCAAACAAGTAATGTTCAGGTAGATCATTCACTATTCCGGCGAGTCCTGCTTACGCCATAATTCATGAAACAAATGGTGACTACGATCACCCCTAGCTCGTGCGGAGACGCCCATGCGCCGAAGCTTCGGCACGCTTCTAGGTCTCAGCCTCATCGCTCCGCTCGCGATCGTCCCCACCGCCTCGGCCGCCGCCGTGAACGCGCCGTCCCTGGCTCCCTCCGCGGCCGCGGCGGGCGCTCTGGCCGCCCCGGCCGGAGTACGGCAGGACAAGCCCTGGTCGGCGTTCAAGGTCTCGGTGAAGGCACCGAAACGGGTCAGGAACGGCCGCGAGTTCATGTACGAGGTCAAGGTCACCAACCGGGGACCGAGAGAGGCCGACTACTTCTACGTCGGCGGGACCGTCCTACCGAAAGGCATAAACGACACCGTTTACTACAAAGGCCCTAAAGGCACTGATTGCGACTTCTACGACGACGGCTTCTGGTGCGTGACGCCGTGGATCCTGGAGAAGGGCGAATCCGAGACGGTACGCATCTGGGTGAAGCTCAAGAAGCGGACCAAGGGCACCGCGGTCGCCAGGCTCGGCGCCGACACCTGGAACGTCCCGACCGGCGGCGGGGAGCTCGGCCGCTCGGAGTGGAAGCGGCTGGCCTTCCCCCACTGGTACCACCTCAAGACGGTCAAAACCAAGATCGTCCACCCCACGCCACCCAAACCCAAGTCCAAGGGCGGAGGGGGCGGCTACAATCCGCCACCCCCACCACCTCCGCCGCCCCCGCCCCCGCCGCCGCCGGACCGGCGCGAGGAGAAGAAGGACACCTGACGCCGTAGAGGTCCCACGCCGTCAGGCCAGGCCGTTCCGTACCGCGTAGAGGGCGGCCTGGGTCCTGTCCTGCACCCCCAGCTTCATCAGCACGTTGGAGACGTGGGTCTTCACCGTCTTCTCCGCCACCGCGAGCTGCCTGGCGATCTCCCGGTTGGAGCGGCCCGACGCGATCAGCGCGAGCACCTCGCGCTCCCGGTCGGTCAGCGCCGCCACGGGCCTGCCCTCACGACCGCCCTCCCCGGCGACGGGACCGGGACCGGGCCCCGACAGCATCGCCTCGGCGGCCTCGGGAGCGAGCAGCACCTGACCGCCGTGCACCGCCCGGATCGCCCGCACGAGCGCGGCCGGTTCGACGTCCTTGTAGAGGAAGCCCGCCGCGCCCGCCCGCATCGCCGGGGCCACGTCCCCCCTGTCGCTGACCGAGGTCAGCACGAGCACCCTCGGCGACAGCCCTCGTTCCCCCAGCAGGAGCAACGCGCCGAGCCCGTCGAGGACCGGCATCCTCAGGTCGAGCAGCAGCACGTCGGGGGCGAGAGAGCCGACCAAAGCGACCGCCTCGGCGCCGTCGGCGGCCTCGCCGACCACGTCGAGGTCCTCCTGCAGGTCCAGGAAGGTGCGAAGGCCCTGCCGGACGACCGGGTGGTCGTCGGCGATCAGGACGCGGATCATCCGGGCACCTCCATCCGGACGAGCGTGCCCCGCCCGGGTTCCGATTCCACCCGCACGCTCCCTCCGACGGACTCCGCCCTGTCGCCCATCGAGGCGATACCCAGTCCCCGTCCCGCCGCGGCGGTCACGTCGAACCCGGCTCCGTCGTCACTCACCTCAAGGAACACGCGCCCGCCCTCGCATCCCAGCCGGACCTCGACGGCACGCGCCGCCGAGTGCCTGGAGGCGTTGTGCAGCGCCTCCTGGGCCACCCGGAGGACGGCCACCTCGACCGCCGGTTCGAGCTCGCACACCGGCGACTCCTCGAACGAGAACGCGGCCGGGTGCAGCCGGTCGAGCAGTCGGACGTGCTTGCGGAGCGTCTCGGCCAGGCCGTGCCGGTCGAGCTCGGCCGGGCGGAGCTCCACGATCACCGCGCGCAGCTCGGCCAGCGCCTCCCCCGCCAGCCGCTCCACCCGGTCGAGTTCCCGCAGCGCCCGTACTGGATCGCCGACGACCAGCGACGCCGCGGCCTGCGCGGTGAGGCGCAGCGAGAACAGCTTCTGGGTCACCGCGTCGTGCAGCTCCCTCGCCATCCGGGTGCGCTCCTCGACCAGCGTGAGCTCCCGGCCCCGCTCGTACAGGCGGGCGTTGGTGAGGGCGATCGCGGCGTGCGCGGCGAACATGGTGAGCAGCCGCTGGTCGGCCTCGGTGAAGCCGCCGGGGGCCCGCTTGTTGGACAGGAAGATGATGCCGAGCACCTCGTCCCCGTCGCGGATCGGCACCCCGAGGAAGTCCTTGAGCACCGGATGGGCGCGCGGCCAGTACTCGAACCTGGAGTCCTTGCGGATGTCGGGCAGCCGGACCGCCGCGCCCTCGCGCAGCATGGCGCCGAGCATGCCGTGCTGGCGGGGCATCGGCCCGATCGCGTCCCACTGCTCGTCGGAGATGCCCTCGGCGACGAACTCGGCGAACGCCCCCTGGTCGTCGGGCACGCCCAGCGCGGCGTAGCGGGCGTCCAGCAGCCGCCGCGCCGACCGCACGATGACCTGGAGCACCTCCCGGACCGACAGGTGCCTGGTCACCGCGAGGACGGCCGAGCTCACCGCGTGCAGCACGGCGTCCCTGTCCTCCCCGCCCTCGCTGTCCTCCCTCTCGTGGCTCACGAACCGACTCTAGGCGGCGTCGGGCGCCCGCCGCGTACGCCATCGGTCCTAGGCCCATCAGCCCACCCCGGGCCCGGTCCGGCGGCCGATGTGCGGCGGGCGGGCGATTCCTAGCGTCGAGGCATGACGAAGACCGCACTCATCACCGGCGCCTCCCGCGGCCTCGGCCTGGCACTGGCCCGCTCTCTCGCCGCCGACGGCTGGCGGCTCATCCTCACCGCGCGGGGTGAGGACGCGCTGCGAGCCGCCGCGGCCGAACTCGGCGCCCTCGCCCTGCCCGGAGACGTCGCCGACCCCGCCCACCGCGACCGGCTGGCGCTGGCCGCGCAGGAACACGGCGGCCTGGACCTGCTGGTCAACAACGCGTCCGGGCTGGGCGCGGTCCCGCTGCCGCCGCTGGCCGGATACCCGGCCGACACGCTCGAGGAGCTGTTCCGGACCAACGTCCTGGCTCCGCTGGCGCTGATCCAGGCGAACCTGCGCGGGCTCAGGGAGCGGCGCGGCGCGATCGTGAACATCTCCTCCGACGCGGCGGTGGAGGCGTACGAGGGCTGGGGCGGGTACGGCGCGACCAAGGCGGCCCTGGAGCAGATCTCGCACGTGCTGGCCGTCGAGGAGCCGGACGTCGCGGTCTGGTGGGTCGATCCGGGGGAGATGTCCACCGCCATGCTCGCCGACGCGGTCGGCGCGGGGGAGGCGGCGGGGGCCCCGGGCCCGGAGACCGTCGTCCCCACCCTGCGGCGGCTGATCGCCGACCGCCCGGACAGCGGCCGGGTGAGGCACGAATGAGCGGGCGAGGAGAAGGCGTGAACGGGCGGGACGGGGGCGCGGGCGGGCTCGTGGCGGACGCCATGGCCGCGGACTTCGTGCTCCCGCGCGAGCTGGAGGCGCACGAGCCGCCGGAGGCCCGGGGGGTGGCCCGTGACGGGGTGCGCCTGCTGGTCTCGGACCGGGGCACCGGGGAGGTCGGCCACCACACGTTCGCCGAGCTTCCCGGCCTGCTCGGCCCCGGCGACCTGCTGGTGGTCAACAACTCCGGCACGCTCCCCGCCGCCGTCCGGCTCGACCGGCTCGCGGTGCACTTCTCCACCGAGCGCGAGGACGGGACGTGGCTGGTCGAGCTCCGGCGGCGCCGGGGGCCCGGAAGCGCGGGGCCCGGAAGCGCGGAGGCGGCCGGTGAGCCCTACCGGGGCGGCGCGGACGGGGAGTGGCTGCCGCTGCCGGGCGGGGCGACGCTGCGGCTGCTGGGGCGCGAGACGCCCCGCCTGTGGCGGGCGAGCCTGGACCGCGAGGTCACGGGCTACCTCCGCCGGTACGGCGTGCCGATCCGCTACTCGTACGTGGACAGGGACTGGCCGCTGGCCGACTACCAGACCGTGTTCGGGGTCCGGCCCGGCAGCGCGGAGATGCCCAGCGCGGGACGGCCGTTCACCACCGGGCTGGTGACCTCCCTGGTGTCGCGCGGGGTCGGGATCGCGCCGATCACCCTGCACACGGGGGTGGCGTCCCCCGAGAAGGACGAGCCGCCCTATCCGGAGCGGTTCGAGGTGCCCGAGGCCACCGCGCGGCAGGTGGAGCTCGCTCGCGCGTCCGGCGGCCGGGTGATCGCGGTCGGCACGACCGTGGTCCGGGCGCTGGAGACGGCCGCGCTGGCCACCGGCCGGGTCCGGGCCGCGGGCGGCTGGACCTCGCACATCGTGACCCCCGAGGTCGGGGTGCGGGCGGTGAGCGGCCTGCTCACCGGACTGCACGAGCCGCGCTCCAGCCACCTGCTGATGCTGTCGGCGATCGCCGGCCGCGACCTGCTCTCGCGGTCGTACGCGGAGGCACTCGGGGAGGGCTATCTCTGGCACGAGTTCGGCGACGTCCACCTGATCACCGGTTAGCCGGCCAGTCAGTCACAAGGGGTTTCCAAGTCGGGCCCCGCATGCTGGGCGCAGTAATCGACGGGGATCACCGAATTCCGACTGGAGTAAAGAAATGCGCCGGCACCTGACCGCCTTCGCCGCCATCGCCCTGGCGGGAGGCATGCTGCTCACCCCCGGAACCGCGAACGCCGCGGCTCCCCGGACCACCGCGACGCAGGGAGCCGCGGACCAGCCGCTCGCGCCGCTGAAGACGACCGTCTCCTACCCGCGCAGGGCCTGGGCGGGCGACTCGTACGTCTACACGCTCAGGATCAAGAACGTCGGCGAGTGGTACACCGACATCGCCTACGTCGGCGGATACCTTCCCTCGCAGGTGTCCAAGGTCCGCATCATCGGCAAGCCCTCCGGCTCGTACTGCGAGGTCTCGGGGCGCGAGGTGGGCTGCCTGCTCGACACCCTGAACCCCGGCAGGACGGCCACCCTCAAGGTCAGGGTCTGGCTGAAGAACAGCGCCCGGGGCACCGCGACCGCCGATTTCGGTTCGGCCTCGATCGACGTCCCCGCGGGCGGGCTGGGCACCCTCGACATCCACGGCATCGACGTCGGCACCGACGTCAAGTACGTGCGGGTGAAGACCCGGGTTCTCCGCTAGCCGCGCTTTTCACCTGCCGCCCTCGACCGGAGGCGATTACCGAAAGCACCTTTGACCAGGAGCGATTACCGAAAGCAATGGAGATTTCAACGCCGGGAAACGCCCTGGTCGGCGGCGGGGCGGCACACGCCGGGCGTGCGGGGCGGGGCCCGCGCCGTCCGGTAGGGCGCCACATCAGGCCGTTCCCTTCAATTCCTATAGCGGAATATAATTTCTCTCCACATCTTCATATGTGATAAAACGCTGAGACTTTATGGGACGTTCCACACGTCCCCTTGACTCTTCAGCTGGGAGACGTTTGATGCGCCACCCGATCTCCAAGATCGTTGCTTTTGCTCTGGTCACCCCGCTGGCCGGGGGCATGCTCCTCGCCGCCCCCTCCTCGGCCGCTTCGGCGCAGGCACCGGCAGTGGCCGTCAAGGCGGAGCCGTACTCCACCTTCGCCGTCACCGTCTCCGCGCCGAAGAAGGTCAAGGCGGGCGGGAAGATCACCTACAAGATCAAGTCCGTCAACAAGGGCCCCTACCAGGCCGACTACTTCTTCACGGGCGGCCTACTGCCCAAGGGCTCGAAGGTCGTCAAGATCGCCGCCCCCAAGGGCACCACGTGCGACAACTACGAGGACGGGTTCTGGTGCTGGACCCCTGACATCATCGAGGTCGACGACTACGAGGCCATCGCGATCACGGTGAAGCTCGGCAAGAAGTCGGGACGGACCGCGCAGGCCATCCTCGGCGTCGACAGCTACGACATCCCGACCGGGGCCGAGAACCTCTCCAGGGACGAGCTGGAGCGCATGGGCATCAAGAACTGGTTCTTCGTGAAGCGGGTCAAGACCAGCATCGTGCGCTGACCCCGTTTTCCGATGGATTCTCCGACGGGCCCCGTCCTGCCACAGGACGGGGCCCGCTCCTTTCCACGCTCCGGAGCCGTGTCCGGGGTCCAGGGTTACGCCCGGGGCCGCGTCCAGGGTCCAGGGTCACGTTTGGAACCATGACGCGGAACCACAGGGTGCGGGCAACCTCATATGCGCGGCGCCCGCGTACGGGGCAGGATCTCCCCATGCGAGTTCCGGGCGGTGCGCGATCCATGGCCGAGATCCATGACTGGGATCCATGGCCGAGATTCAGGGGTGGAATCCACGGCCGGGGTCCATGGCCGGGATTCAGGGCCGGGATTCAGGGCCGGGATTCAGGGCCGGGATTCAGGGCCGGGATTCAGGGCCGGGATCCATGGCTGAGCTGAGAGTCGTCCTGGCCGAGGACCACTACCTGGTGCGCGAGGGCACCCGCAGGCTCCTGGAGACCTCCGGCGAGATCGAGGTGGTGGCCGCCGTGGGCACCGCGGACGAGCTGCTCGACGCCGCCGGGCGGCTGCGCCCCGACGTGGTGGTCACCGACATCCGGATGCCGGGCTCGGCCGATCTCGTCCGCCCGGGGATGGAGGGCATCGACGCGGCACACCGCATCCGCGCCGCCTCGCGGGACATCGGGGTCGTGGTGCTCTCCCAGTTCTCCGACGCGATGTTCGCCCTCGACCTGTTCAGGGACGGCACCGAGGGCCGTGCGTACCTGCTCAAGGACCGGGTCGGTGACATCGACGAACTGCTCGGCGCGATCAGGTCGGTGGCCGCGGGCGGCTCGGTGATCGACCCCAAGGTGGTGGAGGGCCTGCTCGCCAAGCGCGGGGTGCGCGGCGGTCCCCCGCCCGCGGAGCTGACGCCCAGGGAGCTGGACGTGCTCAGGGAGATGGCGCATGGCCTGTCCAACGGAGGCATCGCCCGCGCCCTGCACCTGTCGGTCTCGGCCATCGAGAAGCACGTGAACTCGATCTTCATGAAGCTGGCGCTGGAGAACAGCCCCGACACCCACCGCCGGGTGGCGGCCGTCATCACCTATCTGGGCTCGGCCTGAGCCCCGTTCTCCGCTCCTCCCGGCTTCCGGGACGGGCCGCGTTTTCCGGGAGGGGCCGCGTTTTCCAGGACGGCCCTCGTTTTCCAGGACGGCCCTCGTTTTCCAGGACGGTCAGCGAGCCCGGTACCACGAGGCGGTGTACGCCCTTCGGAAGGGATCCGGAGTGTCAGGCGGCGACGGGGAGAGCGTGCGCGGCCCCGGCGACCACCACCGAGGCGACGGACGACTCGGCCGCCCAGGCCAGCTCCCTGCGGTCACGTCCCCACACCGCGGGCAGCATCGTCACCTCCACCCTCAGTCCCCGGACGGCCACCACGCGGCGGATCGAGGCCCAGAGGGGATCGTCGCCGACATAGGCGGGTCCGGTGGCCGGGACGTCCTCCCCCTCCAGATACCTGATCGCCACCGGCCTGACCGGGGCCCCCGCGTCCAGGGCCGCCTGGAACACCGCGGGCCTGAAGGAGCCCATCCCGCGTCCGCACCAGGTCGTCCCCTCGGGGAAGGCCGCCACCGGGTGACCGCCCGCGAGCGCGGCGGCCACACCGCCGACGGCCTCGGGCAGCGCGGAGAGCCGGTCCCTGTCGATGAACAGCGCGCCCGCGCCCGCCGCCAGCAGGCCGATCACCGGCCACACCTGTACCTCCCGCTTGGCGAGCGGGCGGCACGGCAGGACCGCCGCCATGACGAGCGGGTCCAGCCACGACACGTGGTTGGCCACGAACAGCGGGGCGGCCCCGGACGGCCCGTCGCCGGCCGGGCGGAGTCCGGAGACGGAGCCGGCCATGAACGCGAAGCCCTGTCGCACCTCGACCCGTACACCGACGGCCCGCAGTACCAGCCGGGACCAGGCTCTCGTGAGCCGGACCCTGCCCGCCGTGCCGAGCCCGCGGCCCGCGAGCGCGAGCACCGTCCCCGCCAGGACGGCCAGCGCGATCGCCACCAGCCGCAGCGCCCTGAGCGGCCAGGCGGCCCTCGACCCCGGTGGGAGGAGGCAGCCTGCGGGCCCGCACGGCGCCGTGGGCATCCACGGGTTCACGAGGTGGCTCCCAGGAAGTGGCGCAGGTAGCGGGGGTCGGCCTCGGTCATCGAGAGCAGCACGAAGAAGTCGGCCGTACCGAAGGCGGGGTCGTGGGCGGGCGGGCCGCAGACCCAGGCGCCCAGCCGCATGTAGCCGCGCAGCAGGGGCGGCAGCGCCCGGCCCGGCCTCGCGGCGGCCGCGGAGGCGTCCTCCCGTTGCGAGGGCACGGCGGAGACCGGATCCGCCTGCCAGGGGCGGCGCGGCGTGACGTGGTAGCCCGGCGGGGAGAGCGGCACCCGCTCCATGATCCCGGCGGCGTCGGCCACCGGCACCGAGCAGCACCCGGCCAGCCAGCCGTACCCCCCGGCCTCCATGTAGCGGGCGATTCCCGCCCACATCAGCCCGAGCACCGCACCACCCCGGTGGCCCGGGTGCACGCAGGCCCGGCCAGCCTCCACCATGTTCCCCCGGATGCCCGCCAGCGCGCCGAGGTCGAACTCGGAGTCGGAGTAGAGACGATCGGCCCGGCGGGGGGCGAGCAGCCGGTAGGTGCCGACGACCTCACCCGTGTCGTCGCACCTCACCAGGAGGTGATCGCAGTAGGCGTCGAGCGGATCGACGTCCAGGCCGGTGATGGGACTGTCCAGCCTGGCGCCCATCTCCTCGGCGAAGACCCGGTGGCGCAGGCGCTGGGCCTCGCGCATCTCGACGGCGGTGGCGGCCAGCCCGACGCTGTAGCGGGCGAGGCGCGGCTCCATGGGAAGGGTCGTCATGAGTTCATGAAGACAGTCGCAGGTGACGCGGGACCGGAGTGCCCCGCGAACTCCAGGCGTCCGGATGATGAACCACATTCACGGTCCGATCCCGAGCCAAGTACCGTAGGAACCGATGAACCAGCGCACGCTTCTGATCACGTTGAACGGCCCCGACCGACCGGGCGTGACCTCACGCCTCTTCTCGGTCCTGGCCGGCTTCCCCGTCATCGTCGCCGACGTGGAGCAGGTCGTCATCCGCGGCCGGCTCACCCTCGGCGTCCTCGTCTCGTACGCGGGCGACACGCCGACCGGCACCGGCGGCACCCTCGGCGCCCTCTGGACCGCCGTCGAGCGGACCGCGGAGGATCTCGGACTGCAGGTGGAGCTGTCCACCGGCTCCGACCCGAAGGAGAAGCGGCGCAGGGGGCGGCTCAACGTCACCGTGCTCGGCTCGCCGCTGCAGCCCGCCGCGATGGCGGGCATCGCGGGGCGGATCGCCGCGGCCGGTGCCAACATCGACCGGATCGAGCGCCTGTCCAGTTACCCGGTGACCTGCATCGAGCTCTCCCTCTCCGGCGCCGACCCCGACACCCTCAGGGCCGAGCTCGCCATCGAGGCGCACGCCCAGCAGGTCGACGTGGCCGTGCAGCGGACCGGCCTGCACCGCAGGGCCAAGCGGCTGATCGTGATGGACGTCGACTCGACGCTCATCCAGGCCGAGGTGATCGAGCTGCTGGCGGCGCACGCCGGCTGCCTGGAGGAGGTCGCCAGGGTCACCGAGGAGGCGATGCGCGGCGAGCTCGACTTCGCCGAGTCGCTGCGCCGCCGGGTCGCGCTGCTCAAGGGCCTCTCGGCGGAGGTCTTCGAGAAGGTGCGCAAGGAGCTCGTGCTGACTCCCGGCGCCCGGACGCTGGTACGGACGCTCAAGCGGCTCGACTACCGGTTCGCGATCGTCAGCGGCGGGTTCACGCAGCTCACCGACGCCCTCGTGGACGACCTCGGGATCGACTACTCCGCGGCCAACACCCTGGAGGTCGTCGACGGCGTGCTGACCGGGCGGGTGGTCGGCGAGATCGTCGACCGTCCGGGCAAGGCGCGGGCGCTGGAGCGCTTCGCCCGCGAGGCGGGGATCCCGATCAGCCAGACCGTGGCCATCGGCGACGGCGCCAACGACCTGGACATGATCGCGGCGGCCGGTCTGGGCATCGCGTTCAACGCCAAGCCTGTGGTCCGCCGCGCCGCCGACACCGCGGTCAACGTCCCCTACCTCGACTCGATCCTCTACCTGCTCGGCATCCCCCGCGCCGAGGTCGAGGACGCCGACGCCGAGGACGGTGTCACCACCACCGAACGTTGACCGGGATCGGGATCGATCTCGGGATCGGGGCCGTGACCGGGCCCCTGCCGGGCTCGTGATCGTGCCGGGCACGCGGGCGGTCGCGACCATCGGCGCCTCGGGCCGGTGAGCCACCGATTTCCCGCCCGGCGAGCCACCCGCGCCCCGGGCCGGTGAGCTACCGGCTTCTCGGGGTGGTGAGGGCGGCCAGCCGTACGGCCTCCGCGCCGAGACCTCGCAGGGCGGGCTGTGCGGCGGCGGCGTGCCTCACGCGCCGGCGCAGGCCGGTCATCCTGTCGGCCGCGTCCCCGTGCGGATCGGCCAGATCGGCGAGCTCGGCGAGTTCGTCCAGGCGACGGGCGGCCAGCGCGTCCACGTACGCGCCGACCTCGTCGAGCACGGCGTCGAGATCGTCGGGGGGCACCCCTACCTCCTCCGTCCTGACCGCCTCGGCGACCTTCTCCAGCCTGTCGGCGACGAGGTCGAGGACCGTCACCGTGGGTCCCGCCCCCTCCTCGGGCGGCGGTACCGCCAGCAGCGCGAGCGCGTTGTCCCGCAGCCGCCCGGCCGCCGTCAGCGACTCCCTGAGCCGCCGCGGCGCGCTGCCGCCCGGTTCCTTGTCCAGCAGGTCCAGGGAGTCGGCGAGCCGCCCCGCGGCGTCGGCCGCGGCGAAGCCCCGGACGTCCACCTGGACGGGGTCCCGGTCGATCAGCGACCGTACCAGCACCGCGTGGCTGTCGAGCATCTCCGCGATCCTGTTGGTCAGCCGGGCCCGGTGCCCCCTGGGCCACAGCAGCCGGGCGAAGACCAGTGCCAGCGCGCCGCCCGCGACCGTGAGCCCCACCCTGGCCGCCGCCGCGCCCCAGTCGAGCGGCAGGGAGAAGTCGGACAGCATCAGCGAGAGCGGCGTGGAGAAGATCGCCCAGTATCCGTAGCCGCACCCGCGCAGCGCGAAGCCCAGCGCCGCGCAGACGGAGATGAAAAGCGTCAGGTACAGGTGGCCCGGCGCGACCGCCAGCACCACCGCGGCGGCCACCGCGCCCACGGCCGTGCCCAGCACCCTCAGCAGCACCCGCTCCACCGTGTCGCGGTACGCGGGCCGGAGGCTGACCGCCACGGTCACCACGAACCACTTCGCGTAGTGCTGGTGGACCAGCACCATCAGCGTCATGGCCGTGATCACCGCCAGCCCCACCCGGACCGGGTGGTGACCCGCCGAGACCACCGGCCTGCGGGGCCGTACGAACCTCGGCAGGCGGGGGCCCACCTCGACGCCCTCGGCGGCCTGCCGCGCCACCGAGCGCACCGCCATCGCGATCCGGTCCACCCCCTGGCGGATCTGCCCCACCAGCACGGCCGCGGGCAGCGGCGCGCCGCCCGCGCGGGCGGTCGCGCGGATCTCGTCCACCCGGTCGGCGAACCGTCCGATGGCGGCCAGCGCCTCCGGGATCTCCGACGAACCGCCGAGCAGCGCCGCCTCCCGCACCGCGCGGGCCAGCGCCCCGACCGCCTCGTCCAGTTCCCGGACCCACTCCGTCCCGATGCCCGCCTCCACGGCCGCCGCGCGCAGGACGCGCAGCGCGATCGTCTGCTGGAAGACGCGGGTCAGCGTGGCGGGGAGCCGCTCCGGCGACCGGTCGTCCTCCACGGAGATCCGGTAGAGGGAGAGCGCCCGCTCCAGGTCCTTCAACGCGGTGACGGCCCGCTGGCGCAGCGGCTCCCAGCTCTCGTCCGCGAGCGGCGCCCGTCCCCCGGCCGCCAGGAGGTCGGCCAGCGCCGTACCGGCCTCCTCCACCGCCCTGCGGAGCGGCCGGAGACGCCGTACCGGCCAGGCCGCCACCACCACCAGCACGACCAGCAGGCCGCCGGCGGCCGTGGCCCCCATGTGGAGCGGCACCCCCATGCCGGGGAGCGCGAAGTACGCCAGGGTCACGGAGAGCACCGCGGGGGTGCCCAGCGCCGGCCAGTAGACGCCCGCCGCCGCGACCAGGCCGACCACCACGACGGCGACCGGCCAGGGACCGGCCTGGACGAGCGCTCCGAGACCGACACCGAGCGTGACCGCGGTCGTGGTGACGAGCAACCCGCGGACGCGATCACCGTACGGCTCTCCCGGGGCGTCGCCGAAGAGCGTGAGATAGCCGCCCAGGGCCACCGAGGCGCCCACCTGGAGGTGACCGAGGAGGACACCGACCAGCAGGGGAAGGCAGATGACGAGCGCGCACAGCAGGCCGTAGCCCCAGGCCGGACGACCGGAGAGCCGGAAGTCGGCGCGCAGCGCGCCGATGAGCCCTCGCATGCCACCCCCGATCACGCCTCTCGCGCCGTCCCTCCAGGAACCGCGCCGGATCCCGGTACGTCCGGGGATCTCGCCGGGGGACTCGTCTCAGTGCTTCTTGGGGTTCCAGTGGGCGATACCGCGACCGGTGTCGAGCCCGGACCACTCGCCGTCGACCTCGATGACGGCGAACGCGCCGGGCGGGAACCCGTCGTCGCCGTCGGCGGCGGTGAGCTCCGTGACCAGCTCCTGGACCCCGGGGTTGTGACCGACAAGGACCAGCGTGCCGACCTCCGGGTCGCTCCGCCGGATCAGGGTGAGCAGCTCGTCGGGGTAGGCCTCGTATATGGCCGGTTCGATCAGGATCTCCGCGTCGGGGAGTGCCAGGTCCGCGGTCTGCCGGGTCCGCACCGACGGCGAGCAGAGCACCAGGTCGGGGGTGAGGTCCATGCCGGCGAGGGCCGCGCCGACCTTGAGGGCGTCGCGCTCGCCGACCTCGGTGAGGGGCCGCTCGCGGTCGGCGAGGCCGGAGGTGTGGACCGCCTTGGCGTGGCGCAGGACGACGAGCGTGCGCGTCGTCATCGCGACGCCCACATGGCCAGGCCCACGATCACCGCGAACACCGCGACCATCGCCAGCAGGATGAGGACGAGTGTCTTGCCTCCGGAGGGCTGCTGTTCCATACCGGCCAGTTTCCCACTGGGGTGGCCCGCACACGCCGAAGGGGTGCACGCGGCCCGTGCACCCCTTCGTCAAACATTGCTCAGCTGGAGACCTGCTCCGGCTCCCGGTCGGAGTTGTTCTCCTCCATCGGGGCGATGCCCGCCGAACGACGCTTGGAGATGACGACCGCGGCGACGACGATGCCCACCGCCAGCACCGTGATGCCGATGCGCAGCACGGGGTTGTCGGCGTAGGTCACCACGGCCGGGGCGATCAGCAGCGCCACGAGGTTCATCACCTTGAGGAGCGGGTTGATCGCGGGTCCGGCGGTGTCCTTGAACGGGTCGCCGACGGTGTCACCGATGATGGTGGCCTCGTGGGCCGGCGAGCCCTTGCCGCCGTGATGGCCGTCCTCGACCAGCTTCTTGGCGTTGTCCCAGGCACCACCGGAGTTGGCCAGGAACACCGCCATGAGCGTGCCGCACGCGATGGCACCGGCCAGGAACGCGCCGAGCGGGGCGTACCCGAGGGCGAAGCCGACGGCGATCGGGGTCAGCACGGCCAGCAGGCCGGGCGTCGCCAGCTCCCGCAGCGAGTCGCGGGTGCAGATGTCGACGACCCTGCCGTAGTCGGGCAGCTCCGTCCCCGCCATGATCCCCGGCTTGGTACGGAACTGCTCGCGCACCTCGAAGACCACCCGTCCGGCCGCGCGGCCGACCGCCATGATCGCCAGGCCGGAGAACATGAACACCACCGCGGCGCCGATGATCAGACCGACCAGCACGTTCGGGGAGTCGACGCTCAGGCTGAACGAGCTGAACGAGCCCAGCGCCTCCTTCACGTTCGCCGTCGCGCTCGCCAGCTGGATCTCGACCGCCGTACGGAACGCGCCGAACAGCGCGGTCGCGGCGAGCACGGCCGTGGCGATCGCGATGCCCTTGGTGATCGCCTTGGTGGTGTTGCCGACGGCGTCCAGCGAGGTGAGGACCTGGGCGCCCTCGCCCTCGACGTCGCCGGACATCTCGGCGATGCCCTGGGCGTTGTCGGAGACCGGGCCGAAGGTGTCCATCGACACGATCACGCCGACCGTGGTCAGCAGGCCGGTGCCCGCCAGCGCCACGGCGAACAGGGCGATGGTGACGTTGCCGAAGCCCAGCAGGAAGGCCCCGTAGACGGCGGCTCCGATGATCAGCGCGGAGTAGACCGCCGACTCCAGGCCGACGCTGATGCCGGACAGGATGACCGTGGCGGGACCCGTACGGGAGCTCTCGCCGATGTCCCGCACCGGGCGGCGGTTCGTCTCGGTGAAGTAGCCGGTGAGGATCTGGATGGCGCTCGCCAGCACCAGGCCGATGAGCACCGCCCCGACCGCGATCAGGCGCGGGTCCGAGGTGACCGCGGCGATCTCCGGGCTCACACCGGTCAGCCCGGAGAAGGTGGCCGGCAGGTAGAGGTAGGCCGCGACGGCGACGAGGATCGCCGAGATGGCCGCCGAGATGAAGAAGCCCCGGTTGATCGCGGCCATCGCGTTGCGGTCGCCGGTGCGCGGGGCGGTGACGAAGATGCCGATGATCGCCGTGATCACACCGATCATGGGCACGATCAGCGGGAACACCAGTCCCTCGACGCCGAAGGCCACCTTGCCCAGGATCAGGCTGGCGACGAGCATGACCGCGTAGGACTCGAACAGGTCGGCGGCCATGCCCGCGCAGTCGCCCACGTTGTCACCGACGTTGTCGGCGATGGTGGCGGCGTTGCGCGGGTCGTCCTCGGGAATGCCCTGCTCGACCTTGCCGACCAGGTCGGCGCCGACGTCGGCGGCCTTGGTGAAGATGCCTCCGCCGACTCGCATGAACATGGCGAGCAGCGCGGCGCCGAAGCCGAAGCCCTCCAGCACGGCCGGGGCGTCGCCCCCGTAGGTGATCACCACCACGGCCGCGCCGAGGAGGCCGAGGCCAACGGTGATCATTCCGGCCACGCCACCGGTGCGGAAGGCGATCCGCATGGCGACCTTCTCACCGGACGCGCGGGCCGCGGCGGCGACGCGGACGTTGCCGCGCACCGCCAGCCACATGCCGATGAATCCGGTCAGCGCGGAGAACAGCGCGCCGACGACGAAGAAAGCCGATCTGCCGATCCTCACGCTGGTCGTCTCGGCAGGAAGGAGATACAGCAGGAACGGGATCAGAATGACGAACAACGCGAGCGTCCGGAACTGCCGCGTAAGGTACGCGGAAGCCCCTTCCTGGACGGCTCTCGCGATGTTCTGCATACGTTCGGTGCCCTGGTCGGCGGCCAGCACCTCACGCACCAGGGTGCCGGCGACGGCGAGTGCGAGCAGGGCGACGACGGCGACCACGATGATGATGGTGAAGTGGTGACCACTCAGGGATACCGCTGGCTCTGCAGCGGCGAGATGGAGCACAGACATCCGACTCTCCTTGGCAAGACGGGAACACGTCCTGCCCGGAGTGCGCTGCGATGAGATTAGGCGGCTGAAGCGGCGCACATCCGGGATGGTTGGCAGTGCCGCTTCCAGTTGCAGACCCCCACGGAGGGCGGCTCGCGTGCGGGCCGCTCCGAAGGATAAACCTTGGCCGGTTCCGGGAGTCTACGCAGCGATGACGCGGATATGAAGCCTCTGACCACGCCCATTTGACAACGCGACCGGCACCTCTTGGTGACCGACCTGCTTATGAGGTCATTTCACCCGTCACACCTGCCCCGCCCGCTCTGTTTCGCCTCAGTTTCAGACAAGAAACAGTCAAATTAAGTTTGGGCCGAAATTGAGATCCTCGCATCGGACGGCCGGTGCGGCCGGTGCGGCCATGTGTGTTCGCGTGGACGCCGGAGGCGACCCTCCAGCGGACCGGTCACCCGTCTTCTCGCCGATGCTTTCGCCCCCCTTCCGGGCGGCCGATCCTTGCGGGCGGCCGGACCTCCGGACGGGCGATCCCCGGGCGGCCAGATCTCCGGCCGGCCAGATATCGGGCGGCCGATCCCTCCGGGCGGCCGGATCTCCAAACCTCCGGACCTCCAAACCTCCAAACCTCCGGACCTCCGGACCTCCGGACGGCCGATGCTCGGGCGGCTGATCCCTCCGGGCGGCCGATCTCCGGGCGGACGTCACGGGTGAGTGAACGTCACGGGTGGGCACTCCTCATCCTGATCACGGCCTTCACCACGGACGGGCCGGACGTGTTCACATGGACGTCACAGGCGGATCCCCAGCCGGACAGCGCCCTTCGAGGACACCCGCTCTTTACAGACAGGCAGGACATATTCACCCGAACGTCACAGGTGAATCCTCAGCCGAACCGGCCCCTTCGCGGGCCATGCGCTCTTTCGGCCTTCAGGATCAGGTGCTCTTTCAGCCTTCAGGGCCATAGACCTCTCGGCCTTCAGGGCCACGTGCCCCTCCCAGCGTTCAGGGCCGTACGCCCTTTCAGCCTTCGGAACCACGCGCCCTTCCCGGCCTTCGGGATCATGCGCTCCTCCCGGCCTTCGGGGCCACGCGCCCCTCCCAACGAACAACCGGGCACGTCCACATGAACACACCCGGCTGCCGAAGTCTTCTTTGTCAGACCGGAGACATCCCGTTCGTCGCCGCCGGCCAGCTCATGCGAATGCACATGCCCTTCTGGCTCGGGTAGACCTGAACGTCGTCGGCCAGCCCCGCGATGACCGCGATGCCGAAACCGGCCATCAGGTCATCGGGAAGCTGCCCGAACGGATCGTCGAACCCCAGAAGGGCTCGATCATGCTCCAGCTCGTCACTGTCACTTGGGGCGGAGTCGGTGACCGTCACCTCGAAACGCCCCAAGTCATCGCGTAGCTCGATCCGGATCGGCTCCCCCGGACAGTGGAGGCGATGTGCCTCCACAGCCCGTGAGCACGCCTCACCGACAGCGAGCCTTACCTCGTCCAGCAGCGACTCCTGCACACCGGTGCGCCTGGCGATAGCCGTGGCGACCAGGCGTGCCGTCCGCACATGCGCGGGGAGAGCGCTGAACGTCAGCTCGACGGTAGCCACGACTACTTGTCTCGACCGTGAGCTTCCTTGGCCTCGTCGACCGAGGCGTAGATCCCGAAGACCTTTGTCAGTCCGGTGATCCGGAAAATCTTCAGGATGCGCTCCTGGGTGCAGACAAGCTCCAGTGAGCCATCGTGCGCCCTAACTCGCTTGAGCCCGCCGACCAGGACACCAAGGCCCGTGGAGTCAAGGAAGTCGACCTTCTCCATGTTGACGAGCAGGTGGAAATTCCCCTTGTTGACCAGGTCGATCAGGAGCTCACGCAATCTGGGCGCGGTGTAGACATCGATCTCACCCTCGACCTCAACGATGGTGAGACGGTCCTCGGAATGGTGGTCCAACTTCAGATCCACAGATCCTCCAGCGCCTTGCCTGCGAAAGTACCGATTCGGACGTGCCTTCCTGGGACCGGGTGGCCCTCGGACGACAAGCCCCGACGCGCGGCATTCAACCATGCGTACGCTCAGTGTCTATACGAAATCACGATTCCCGGCGACTCTGCCCACAGATGTGAGACTGGAAACCAGTGACCCCGCCCTCATCCTCGCCCCTCAGAGTGGGCACCGCCCTCAGCCGCCTTCTCGACGTTCCCGCACGTCATGGGCGCGTCACCCACGTTGAGCGCGTTCCCGCACGTCAGGCCGGTGAGACCCGATGGCCGGACTGGGTCGACCGGCGGCTGGTTACGCGCTGGGCGAACCACGGTATTTCCGGCCTGTGGCCACATCAGGCCGAGGCCGCGGACCTCATCCACCGTGGCCAAAACGTGATCATTTCCACAGGCACCGCGTCGGGCAAATCCCTTTCCTACCTGGTCCCGGCCCTCTCCTCGACGCTCGACGGCGGCACGGTCCTCTATCTGTCGCCCAGCAAGGCGCTCGCCGCCGACCAGCTCCGCGCGCTGCGCGAGCTCGATCCTCCCGGCCTCCGGGCCGCCACCTACGACGGCGACACCTCCTTCGAGGAGAGGGCCTGGGTGCGCAAGCACGCCAACTACGTCCTCACCAACCCGGACATGCTCCATCGCGGGCTGCTGCCCCGTCACGCCCAGTGGTCGCTCTTCTGGCGACGGCTCCGGATGGTCGTCGTGGACGAGTGCCACGGCTATCGGGGCGTGTTCGGCTCCCATGTCGCGCAGATCCTGCGCCGCCTGCGCCGGATCTGCGCCCGCTACGGCTCCAGCCCGGCCTTCCTGCTCTCCTCGGCGACGGCCAGCGAGCCCGGAATCTTCGCGAGGCGCCTGACGGGCCTCCAGATGGCCGAGGTGACCGCCGACGCCTCCCCCCGGGGTGCGACGACCTTCGCGCTGTGGGAACCACCCCTGACCGATCTGCGCGGCGAGGGCGGGGCTCCTGTCCGTCGCCCGGCGACCGCCGAGAGCGCGGACCTCCTGGCCGACCTCGTCGCCTCCGACGTGCGGACCCTGGCCTTCGTCCGCTCCCGCCGGGCCGCCGAGACCGTGGCCCTCACCACACGGGCCAAACTCCAGGACCTCGTCGTCGACGGGGAGGCGCCCGCGGATCTGCCCGGCAAGGTGGCGGCCTACCGGGCGGGATACCTGGCCGAAGATCGCAGAGGTTTGGAAAGGGCACTGCGCTCCGGCGAACTGCTCGGCCTCGCGACGACCAACGCGCTGGAACTCGGCGTCGACGTCTCCGGGCTGGACGCCGTGCTCATCGCGGGGTGGCCGGGAACCCGCGCCTCCCTCTGGCAGCAGGCGGGGAGGGCCGGGCGGGACGGCCAGGACGCGCTGGCGGTGCTGATCGCCAGGGACGACCCCTTGGACACCTATCTCGTCCACCATCCGGAAGCCCTGTTCGGCCGTCCCGTGGAGACGATCGTGCTCGACCCCGACAACCCGTACGTACTGGGACCCCACCTGTGCGCGGCGGCGGCCGAGATCCCGTTGACCCATGACGAGCTGGACATCTTCGGCCCGACCAGCAAGGAGGTGCTCGCGGGCCTGGTCGGAGACGGCCTGCTCAGGGAACGCGCCACGGGCTGGTTCTGGACCAGCCGGAGACGCGCCACCGACCTCGCCGACATCCGGGGGGCGGGCGCCGCGCCCGTTCAGGTCGTCGAGATGTCCACCGGGCGGCTGCTCGGCACCGTGGACGAGCCCTCGGCTCACTCGGCCGTGCACACCGGCGCCGTCTACGTGCACCAGGGCGAGACGTTTCTGGTGGCCGAACTCGACCTGGAGGCGGGGGTCGCGCTGGTCGAGGCCGGGACCCCCGACTACACGACCTTCGCCAGGGACGTCACCGACATCTCGGTCATCGAGTCTCTTCGCTCGCACCCTCTCGGACAGGGAGAGCTCCATTTCGGCGCGGTCGAGGTGACGAGCCAGGTGGTGGCCTATCTCAAGCGCCGAGCCCAGAGCGGCGAACTCATGGGGGACGAACCCCTCGACCTGCCTCCGCGCACGCTGCGGACCCGCGCCGTCTGGTGGACACTGCCCATCTCGGCGATCATCCCCCTGGCCGAGGAGGGCCTGGACCTCGGCGGTGCCGCGCACGCCGCCGAACACGCCTCCATCGGTCTGCTGCCGCTCTTCGCGACCTGCGACCGCTGGGACATCGGAGGTGTCTCCACAGAACTCCACCCCGACACCGGGCTGCTCACCGTCTTCGTCTACGACGGCCACGAGGGCGGCGCCGGTTTCGCCGAACGTGGTTACGCCCGCGCGCACGACTGGCTCACTGCCACCCGCGAGGCCATCGCCTCCTGCGAGTGCGAACGCGGCTGCCCCTCGTGCATCCAGTCTCCCAAGTGCGGCAACGGCAACGAACCCCTCGACAAGGCCGGAGCCCTTCGGCTCCTCGACGTCCTGCTCTCCCCGGACGAGCCGCGAACGTGACAGCCGGAAGGGTCCGGGTGAGAAAGCCACAGACGTGACAGATTTCGTCAGGCCGTCGTCTTTCGTCAGCCCGTCCTCTTTCGTCAGGCCGTCCTCTTTCACCAGGCCGTCGTCAAGGGCCGGGGTCAGTGATGTGCACGGGACCCGCACGTGCCCTGGCGGTGATCGCCACCGGTCCCCTCAGGGGCAGCGATACCTCCATGGTCACCTCGATGTCCGCGATGCCGCCGTCGCCGAGAGAACAGCGAGTGACCCTGGCCTCGTTGTCCGTGGCGAGCGAGGAGGCCCTCACGCAGCTTCGGCCGGGATCCGCGAAGGCCAGCCGGGCGGCGGCGAGCGCGCTCAGGTCGGCGGCGCTCTGCGCCCGGTGGCGCGCGACCCTGGCCATACCCGCGAACACGATCGCAGCCGCGACCGCGAAGACCAGTGCCATGAGCCCGACCGTCCAGATCGTCGCCGACCCTCGCTGCCCCTTCTCTCCCCTCACGCCCGCGCCGATCTCCCGCCTTATCGCAACCACGTCCCCTCTCCTCTCCCTCCTGGCCCGGTTTCCTGTCTCCTGGTCGACACATGGCTCTGGTCGACATATGACTCACTCCGCCGTCACGGGCGTGACCGTCACGGGCATGACCGGCGAAGGTGACCGTGATGGTGAACCCCTGTGAGTCCGGCACGAGCCATGACCTACCGCTCCAGTCCCGGCTCGGTGACGGACACGGCGGTCGCGTGAACGGTCACGCTCGGGAGCGAGGCGCCCCAGCGAGGCCTGATGTTCACGGACACCTCCACCCGCACCGTCTCCGCGCTCCGGGTCACCGCGACCACCGCGCCCGCCGGAGCCACCGACAGGACGCCCCCTCGGACCCGCTCAAGCGGCTCGCCGCGCGAGGCGGCCCGGGCCCCGGCCCGCGCGGCGTCCACGCACTCCAGCCGCGCCTCGACCGCCGCCACGGCCCACAGCCCCGCTCCCAGCACGACCATGAGGGCAGGTAGCGCGGCAGCCGTCTCCGCGGTCACCGAACCCCTCGACCGGCGAGAAGAGGGCACCGACGCCGGGAGGATCATCCGGCCACGGTGAGCGCTCGGTTGATCAAAGCCGTGATCATCTGCTGGACCTCGGAACTCGTCACCACCTTGAAGAGGAGGGCGGCGAAAGCGCAGGCGGCGATCGTTCCGACCGCGTATTCGGCAGTGGACATGCCTTGGTCACGGTGCGCGCCGGTGGTCAGCAGTGCCCACCGGGCACGCGTCCACCGCGACCACCGCGACCAGTCGCGCCGCGCATGAACAGCGCTGGGCCGCGTGTGGACAGCACTGGTTCGAGCCATCTGCTCCTCCTGGAGATCTCCACCGGACCCACCGTCCGGCATCGGTCCTGCCAGGGTTCTCCATACGCCCGTGGCCTCATTGGCCCGAACTGCATTCTGGGGAAAACCTCGGGTTATCCACAGCCGGGAAGCAGAGAATGTCGCTGGAAAGCACGAAACGGCCCCCTTCGAACGCGAGGAGCCGTTTCAGGAGCCAGATGAGGAAATTTCCAGAGCTCTATCCACAGGAATCATCGTTTTCCTGTGGATAACCCTGCCCTGTCGGGGAAAACCCTGTGGATAACTCAGGGAAGCAACACCTCACCGGCGAGACCGGCCACGACGGGGATGATTCCCAGAAAGACGAAAGCGGGCAGGAAACACAACCCCAGAGGAGCGACGACCTGGACCCCCACCCGCTGGGCGGCCGCCGAAGACGCGGCGCGAGCGGCACGGCGGGAGTCGTCGGACAACCTGGTGAGGACATCGGCCACCGGTGCGCCGCTCAGCGCGGCGCGGCTCATGGCCCGAGCCAGAGGGGCGAGCGCACGCTCGGAGTCGAGGGCCCGCCAGGCGCTCTCCGGCGCGGCTCCCAGCCTCAGCTGGCCACTCACCCAGGCCAGTCTCTCGCCCAGCGGCCCGCCGATCGCCTCCACCGTCACATCGATGGCTCCGGTGACCGGCTGGCCGGCGCGCAGGCAGGCGACCATGAGATCGGCCGCCAGTGGCAGATCCGCCGTCACCCTTCGGCGTTCCCCACGCAGTTCGGGGGACTCCCGCCTCCGCAGGACCGCCAGCGCGATCCCGAAACCGGCGACGCCGGCGACCGCCCCCGGCAGGCCCCCCACGGCCAGGAACGCCGCCAGCCCGGGAGCGAGGGCGACCGCGACCTCGCTCCGGCCCGGCCGCCGTCTTCCCCTTGTCTCACCGGCCTTCCCTCCGAACGCACCGTGGGCTTTCCCCCTGAAAGCACCGCGGGCCTTCCCTCCGAAAGCACCGCGAGCGTTCTCCTGCGACGCGCCGTGGACCTTCCTCTCGGCTGTGCCGCGAATCGTGCTCACGGACGTATCGCGGAACATGCACGATGGCGCGTCGCGAACCATGTGCGCGGACGGATCACGGGCCGCGCCCGCGGACGGAGAGAACGCGGGTGCTCCGACCTCCTGCGACATCTCCGGGAACCCGGCCGGACGAGGTGAGCACCGCACGCGGCGGAGCCGGTCGGCGGGCTCTCCCCGGGTGCTCCACAGCTGGGCGGCGACCCCGGCGAGCACCACGGCCAGCAAAATGATCACTGTCTCTCATCCTCTCGAAGCTGTCCTCTCAACCCTGTTTCTCTTGGGCCTGTCTTCTCAGACTCGATCCCCCGCCCGCCCCCTCGAACCTGACTCACCGGACCTGACTCATCGGACCTGCCCTCCAGCCCTGCTCTCTTGGACCTGTCCTCTCTCAGACCCGACCCCCACCCGATTCCCGGGCCTCGCCCCTCGGACCTGACCGCGCGGTCGTCAAACCTGCTGGGCACGAGTGACCAGACGGTGGGTCCACCACAACCCGCAGGCGTCGAGCGCGAGGCCGACGACCAGGCAGCCGACGCCTGCCGGGCCTCCGAACAGGAAGTGCAGCGGGCGCATGCCGAGACCGGCCGCCATCAGCAGACCGAGCACGGGGAGACCCGCGAGCAGCCGGGCCGTGGCCCGGGGACCGGCGAGCTGGGCGGCGACGTTGTGGCGATGAGCCTGGGCCTCTCGCAGGGAGTCGGCGACACGATCGACGAGAACGGACAATCCTGCCCCGGCGGTCACGCTCACCTTCCAGCAGGCGGCCAGCCCGCGGAATGCCTCACCTCCGTGTTCGGGTGCCACCGCCAGCAGAGCGGCGGGGACGTCACCTCCGTCTCTCGCGGCCGCGACCAGTGGACGCAGGGCGACGGGATCGGGAAAACCCGCCGCCCCCACGGCCCGCGCCAGCGCCTCACCCGCCGTCCGCCCCGCCGCGAGCTCCGCGGCGAGGCCCTGGCACAGCTCGATCGACGCGGCTCGCCAGGCGTCCACGCGCCTGGAAGGCCGTGACCGGGCGGTGAACCTCTCGCGGAGAGAACCCGAGACGACCAGGCTTCGACGCCTCATCCGGCGCAGGCGGGCGGTGCCGGGATCCGCTCCCGTCCACAACCAGGCCGTCAGAGCGGCGAGAACCAGGGCGGTCGCCATCATGACGCCGGCCGTGACATCGGCTGTGACACCGGCCGTGACACCAGTTGTGACACTGGCCGTGCCACCAGCTGTGACGCCGAGCGTGACAGTGGCGACGGCATCGGCTCGTCAGGGCTCGGGCGAGCAGGGACATCCGGTCGGGACTCCCGGTGGGGATCGGACGCGGACATCATCGGCCCTGAATCCGTGACGCTGTGAGAAGACTCTCGCGGAGGTGCGGGATACAGGCGAGTGGGATACGGGTGGGCGGGATGCGGGCGTGCGGGGTGAGGCAGAGGATCTCGGGCATCCGCAGACGGGACATCGGGAAACGGTGAGCCGACACCCCGGTAAGGGATGCCCCTGGAGGAGCCGACCGGCGTAGGAGCCTCGGCTCGGGATGTCACGGGTTGCTCGTAGGTCCCCGACAGAGCGGATGACTCGCAGGGCCCCGGTAGATGGAGCGATACGCGAGGCTCGCGCCGGGAAGTCGGCGAAGCGTGGACACCGGGTGCTCGGGCCGCGAGAGCGGGCAGGCCGGGACCGGGGATCACCCGACCGTCCGGGGTGAAGGTGAGGGCCGGTTCGGCCTCGACCAGCCCCGAGGGGCGGCGGACCATCATGCAGATCTCGGCGACCCGGCGACGGCCGTCGGCATGGTCGCGGACCAGGTGGACGACAACGTCCAGGGCGGCGGCGATCTGGCTGTGGACCGCCTCCCGGCTGAGGCCCGCCGCGCATCCCAGCGCCTCCAGGCGGGGCGGCACATCGGTCGCGGTGTTGGCGTGCAGGGTGCCACATCCCCCCTCGTGACCGGTGTTCAAAGCACTCAGGAGGTCAACGACCTCGGCCCCTCGGACCTCTCCGACGACAAGCCGGTCGGGACGCATCCGCAGGGCCTGGCGGACGAGGTCGCGCAGGCAGACACCACCGGCGCCCTCAAGGTTGGCCGGGCGCGACTCCAGGCGGACGACGTGGGGATGAAGCGGTCTCAGCTCCGCGGAATCCTCGACCAGCAGCAACCTCTCCCCGGGGTCGGCCAGGGAGAGCAGGGCGGAGAGCATGGTCGTCTTGCCCGTACCCGTGCCGCCCGTGACCAGGAAGGCGAGCCTCGACTCGATCACCGCGGTCAGAACGGGGACGCTGTCGGCCCTTATCGCGCCCGCTTCGACCAGGTCGGGAAGGGTGAAGGTGCGTCTGGGCGGGAGCCGCAGGGAAAGGCAGGTGCCGTTGGGCGCCACCGGCGGAAGGACGGCGTGGAGCCGGACGCCTCCGGCGAGGCGGGCGTCGACATACGGGCACGCGTCGTCGAGACGTCTGCCCGCCGCGGAGGCGAGCCGCTGCGCGAGCCGCCGGAGCGCGTCTTCGCCCGGGAAGACGACCGAGGTCAGGCGCAGCCCGCTGCCGTCGTCGACCCACACCTCGCGGGGACCGTTCACCAGCACGTCGGTGACCTCGGCCTCGGTCAGCAACGGCTCCAGCGGACCCGCCCCGATGAGATCCGCGCACAGGACCCGGGCCACCGCCAGGATCTCCGCGTCGCCGAGCATCGCCCGCTCGGCCCGCAGGGCGACCGTGACGTGCGCGGCACTGGGCTCGACGCCTGTCCTGGCCAGCCGTACGCGGACCGCCTCCACCAGCTCCGGCGAGACCGTCACGGCGCTCTCGGCCCGCTTCACGCGTCCGGCCCGAACAGCTCGTGCAGGAACGCGGCGCAGAACCGGCCGAGAGAGGTGCGGCGGCCGAGTGGCGGAACGTCACCCCGATCGAGCGCGGCGGCGAGACGGGGCTGGTCGGGAAGGCTGCCGCCGTGCGGGATGCCGAGCGAGGTCGCCACCACGTCGTCGTTCAGGACCCCGCTGCGCACGACGGCCCGTACCTCACCGGTGTGCCCGCGCAGCCCGGCGAGCACCTGGGCGGCGGCGAGCACGCCCCGCACGTCGGCGGTGACGACCAGGAGAGTCGTGGTGGCTCGTCCGAGCGCCTCGACAGCGGCCTGGTCGAGGTGGCGCGGCAGGTCGACGACCACCAGGTCGAAGCCCCTGCGGCCCGCCTCGAGGACCGAGCGCATCGCCTCGGCCGGGATCGGGTCGACCTCGCCCCGGTTGAAGGAGAGCAGCGTCAGCCCGGCGAAGGTCGGCAGGGCCGCCCGGAGCGCGGTGTGGCTGACCCTGCCCTCACGGGCGACCAGGTCGGACCAGCGCGCTCCGTCGGACTCCTCCTGCCCCAGCAGGAGATCCAGACCTCCACCGAGCGGGTCGGCGTCGACGAGAAGGGTGCGGACGCGCTGCCGGGACGCGGCCAGTGCCAGCGAACCCGCCAGGACGCTGGCTCCCGCCCCTCCCCGGCCGCCCGCGACACACACCACGGATCCGGATCTCGCGGACGGCTCGGCGGCGTCGGCGAACTCGTCGACCAACTGTCGCTCCGCCGCGGGCAACTCCAGCACGCCCTGGGCGCCGACCGCGACGCACTTGCGCCATGTGTCGGGATCCTCGGAGGTATGGGTGGCCAGGAAGACACGGGAGCGGGGTGGCGGACCGGTCGCGGCCAGGGCGTCGGCCACGTCGCCACCGACGACGACCAGCGGGGCCCGGTTCCAGTAGGGCCGGGCGTGCGCGGGCACGTGGGCGACATCGAGCTCGGCTCCGGCCGCGGCGGCGACACGGAGCAGGTCGTCGAGCAGATCGTGGTCTTCGGTGATGACCAGTGGGCGGTCCACGGATGCCTCCCTGAAGTGCGGGATCCCCACTCTCCGTGACGGCCTCCCCTCCCCGGGACACCGAACGCCGCACTGTGGAAAACCGGCCCGCCCACGGCCCACCCTGTGGAAAACCAGCGGCCGGGACCTGCGCATGAGTCCGTACGCGGGCCGGACCTGTGCACGAGTCCTGGCATACCTATGCACGAGTCCTTGCATAGGGGTGCACCGATACGGGAGGGGAGAGGGTCGTACCCGGCCGCCGAGGGGGCGGCACACGCGGACCTCGGCCGGGGTGGTGCACCGGTACGGGAGAGAGGGCCGTACACGGAAGGCGAAGGGACGCACCGAGGAGGCCGCCGCGCCACGGAGCCGCGCCACAAAGCCTTGCCACGAAGCCCCGCCACGAATGAGACAAGGCGTGAATGAGACAGGGAAGACGTGCCGTCTGACCGTAGGGCGGCTGGAAAAAGGGGCGACCCCCGCCGGGGGGGAGAGCGGGGGTCGCCAACCGGTCCGGCTCTGGGGGGGTAGAGCCGGTCCCGTTTCAGAAGAAAGCTTTCAACAGCTGCCAGAGCACGGCAGGAGGATTGCGATGCAACCCATGCGCAGTTACTCCGGTTTGGGGAGATACCACCTCATGCTGCCCGATCAACTCAAGTTTCGTCGAGGAGTAATCCTTGATTTCCACTACTTTTTTTAATGTAACGGTCCAGTGTCCGGATACGGCCCCGCCGAGATGCGCTCCACACACGGGCGGTCGGCGGTGACACTCAGTGATCATCATCGGGGTGCGGAACCGTCCGCCGGACGCCACACAGGCCAGGGCTTCCGGGCCATAGAACGGCATAAGAGAGTGTTCGTCCAGTAATGTCCCTCGATCTGTAAAGGTCTTGCTCCTAGGGGTTCCCATCAGCGCGGATCGGACGTACAAAGGTTTCACGGACCACTTGTCCGGGCACGGCCGCCGAGTACCCACGCGCCGCCAGCCGCGGGAGGCGCGCTGGAGTGGGCTTGTCCCGCTCCAGCGATTATCAGGTGCACGCTTGGTAACCCGGTAGGAACGTGTCGGCGACGGCGCCCCCCACCAGGGGCGCCGTCGGTTCGTGAGGACGGCCTCTCGGGATGTCCGTAATCAGTGACGTTCGGTGGTCAAACACGCCGTCGGTCGTCACTCAGCGGCATCAGCGAAGCCGGGCGAGCTTCAGGAAGCCAGGCAGCTTCAGAAGGAAGTCGGCCGAGCTTCAAGGCCGGGCAAAGCCGACCGCCGCTCAGAGCCGGAGCAAGCGGGTACGCGGGCGGGCCGGAGGCGCGGACAAGCGGGTACGGCAAGCGGGCACACGGACACGCCAGCGGCGTTCAAGGACGCGAGCGAGCGGCTCGGGCACGCGGCCGGGCGATGCCGGACGGGACCCGGCACAGGTGTCATCGCCGTCACCCGCCAAGACCCCGCCCGCCAGGACGAGCGGTGACCCACCCGAGGTCAGCCGCGTTGCAGGGCCTCGCAGATCGCGGTGGCCTCGCGCACGCCCAGCACGACCGCCGACGCGCAGTGCCGCACCCACGCGGCGACGCCGTCGGGGGTGCCGCTCAGATACGACCGCAACCCCTCCGCGTAGGCCGGGCCGAGTTCGAGGTGACCCACCTCGACGGCCACCAGCGACTTCGGGTCCAGGCCGAACTCCACCAGCGTCAGCCGTTCCGCCGCCCGCGCGACCACCCCGTCCGCCGTCCCGAACGGGCGCAGCACGGCCAGTTCCGCGTGTACGACGGCGGCGAGCACCAGCGCGGGGGCCTTCGAGGAGGCCGTCACCAGCTGGACCAGCCCGTCCACCCGCGCCACCGCCTCCCGCGGCCCGGGAGCGGCCCCCAGGCCGAGCGGGTCGGGGGCCACCGCGGTCGCCCTGGGGCGGCCGAGACCTCCCACGCCTCCACTGTCCCCGGCAAGACCTCTGCCGCCACCGCTGAGATCTCCACTCTCACCGGTGGGACCGCCGCCAGCGGTGGGACCTCCGCCGTCCCTGGTGAGACCTTCGCCGTCTCCGACGAGCCCCGAGGCGGCGAGCGTGTGCAGCCTGGCCAGCACCTGGCGGGGCGCCGTACGCCAGGTGGTGCCGAGCCGACCCAGTTCGGCCGAGACGCGCAGCGCGCCCTGCACCGTGGGATCGGTGACCTCGGGGATGACCTCCAGGGGCACGTCCACGCCCTCCAGGGCGGCTGACGCGCGGGCACCGCGCAGCGCGGATCTGGCCGACACCTCCGGGCTCTTGCGCCGCAGCACGCGGTGCCCGTAGAGCCGGTCGACGGCCTTGCGCGCGTCGGTGACCGCCTCGGACACTCCGGGCATTCCCGCGATGACAGCCAATGGGTCGTTCACGCTGCCTGACCCTATCGGGACCGCCCGGCGGGGCTCCGACCAGGCTGGAAGCGGCCGGGGAGAGGCCCTCAGACGGGAAATCGGGAAACCGGCCGAAAGATCGACTGCCGGAATCCGGCTTCGGCCGGCCCTCCCGGAAGTCCCCCCTCGGGGCACGACGGGCGAACCGTTCACCGAGCGCATGACACCGCCCGGCGCACCGCGCCGCCACTGCGCGTTGAATAACGCCGTCTACATTCCTACGGTGTCGAAAACGCAACGTTTCGAGGGTGATTATCCCCAACATTGGGGCGTTTCCCATGCATATGCTCCCCCATCACCGATTGGTACAGACCTGTCTAGACCTCTTGTGGCGGGCACGGGTGGCCTGGTGAAGTGGGACACGACCAGTCGATAGCAGTACGTGAGGAGTGCGTAGTGGCCCCGGAGACCCCTGGTTCCGAGTCGCGTGAGACCCAGGAGACGCTGTCGAACCTGCTGAACGAGACCCGGCGGTTCGCACCTCCTGCCGACCTGGCCGCGGCCGCGAACGTGACCGCCGACGCCTATGCGGAGGCCGAGCGGGACCGCCTCGCCTTCTGGGAACGGCAGGCCGACCGCCTGGCCTGGTCGAAGCGCTGGAACACCACCCTTGAGTGGAACCCGCCCTTCGCCAAGTGGTTCGTCGGCGGCGAGCTCAACATCGCCTACAACTGCGTCGACCGCCACGTCGAGGCGGGCCTCGGCGACAAGGTCGCCTACCACTGGGAGGGCGAGCCCGAGGGCGACACCCGTACGCTCACCTACTCCGACCTGCTGCGCGAGGTCTCCAAGGCCGCCAACGCGCTCCAGGAGCTGGGAGTCGGCAAGGGCGACCGCGTCGCGATCTACATGCCGATGATCCCCGAGCTGCCGATCACGATGCTGGCCTGCGCCCGCATCGGAGCGATCCACTCGGTGGTCTTCGGCGGTTTCTCCGCGAGCGCGCTCAGCGGCCGGATCAAGGACGCGGACGCCAAGCTCGTGGTCACCGCCGACGGCGGCTACCGCCGCGGCGCGCCCAGCGCCCTCAAGCCCACCGTGGACGAGGCGGTCGCGGAGTGCCCCGGCATCGAGCACGTCCTCGTCGTGAGGCGGACCGGCCAGGACGTCGAGCAGACCGACAAGGACGTCTGGTGGCACGACGTCGTGGACCGGCAGTCCGACGTCCACGAGGCGCGGCCGAACGACGCCGAGGACCCGCTCTACATCCTCTACACCAGCGGGACGACCGGCAGGCCCAAGGGCATCCTGCACACCACCGGCGGCTACCTCACCCAGGCCGCGTACACCCACAACGCGGTGTTCGACCTCAAGCCCGACACCGACGTCTACTGGTGCACCGCCGACATCGGCTGGGTGACCGGCCACTCCTACATCGTGTACGGCCCGCTGGCCAACGGCGCGACCAGCGTCATCTACGAGGGCACCCCCGACACCCCGCACCGCGGCCGGTTCTGGGAGATCGTGCAGAAGTACGGGGTCACGCTGCTCTACACGGCCCCGACGGCGATCCGTACGTTCATGAAGTGGGGCGACGACATCCCCGCCAAGTACGACCTGTCGTCCCTGCGGATCCTGGGCAGCGTCGGCGAGCCGATCAACCCCGAGGCGTACGTCTGGTACCGCGAGCACATCGGCGGCAACCGTACCCCGGTCGTCGACACCTGGTGGCAGACCGAGACCGGCGCCGTCATGATCAGCCCGCTGCCCGGCGTCACCGAGGGCAAGCCGGGTGCGGCCATGCGCCCGCTGCCGGGCATCACCGCCGACGTGGTCGACGACCAGGGCAAGAGCGTGGGCAACGGCGGTGGCGGCTACCTCGCGATCCGCGACCCGTGGCCGTCGATGCTCCGCACGATCTGGGGCGACGACCAGCGCTACATCGACACCTACTGGTCCCGCTTCGAGGGCATGTACTTCGCGGGCGACGGCGCCAAGAAGGACCAGGACGGTGACATCTGGCTGCTCGGCCGGGTGGACGACGTCATGCTCGTCTCCGGGCACAACATCTCCACCACCGAGGTCGAGTCGGCGCTGGTCTCGCACCCGAAGGTCGCCGAGGCGGCCGTGGTCGGCGCGACCGACCCGGTGACCGGGCAGGCCATCGTGTCGTTCGTGATCCTGCGCGGCAACGCCGAGGAGGGCGCGGACATCGCGGCCGAGTTGCGCGCCCACGTGGCCAAGGCGCTGGGCCCGATCGCGAAGCCGCGCCAGATCCTGGTCGTCCCCGAGCTGCCCAAGACCCGCTCCGGCAAGATCATGCGGCGTCTCCTGCGTGACGTGGCGGAGAACCGCAGCGTCGGCGACGTCACCACCCTGGCCGACAGTACGGTGATGAACCTCATCTCGGAGAAGCTGCCCAGCGCCAAGAGCGAAGACTGAGCGAGCCGCCGGGACACCCGGGTGGGCCGCCGAACGCCGCAAACGCCTCAGACGCCGAAACCACGGCAGACAGGGCTGATACGGCGGACACAGCGGACACGGCCCACCCGAAAAGGCCGACCCCCTCGATCACCCTGGGCCTCTGCCAGAACCTCCCCGCGAAAACCTCTCCGTGAGCTCCCCACGGGCTCCATGGACTCACGAGCTCCACGGACTCCCCACGAGCTCCGTGAGGTCCGTGGGCTCGCGGGAGTTCACGGGAGTTCTGGGAGGGCCTTCGACGGCCCTCCCAGAAGGCGGGACCTCCCCGAAGACGGGACCTCCGGCGGCGCCTCCAACGGCTCTCCGGAGACCTCGCCGCCGGCGTCTTCGACGAAGTCTCCGCTGACACCTCCGTTGACGTCTCCGACGAGTTGGCGTCTCCGATGAGTCGGCGTCTCCGATGAGGGGAAACGAGGGAAACTTCCGGCTCGAAAGGTCCTTCTCACGGCCCGGTCTCACCGGTCCGATGACGTTCAGCGGTCCGCCGCCGGGGTAGCCCTCGGCCCGTTGACACCTTCTTCGGGGCCGAAGGCCGCAGAAAACGGGAAACTCCCGCCCGCACGGGCCTGGAGTCGCCCCCGCGTTCGCCGTCCCGCCCCAGAACCCGGCCGTCCCGGCCAGGACCCCAACGCCCCCGCCCCGACCGGCCAGAGATCCAGAGGCTCCGCACAGGCTCCACGTCCCACCCGCCCGGTGGTGGGCCCGTGGTGCAGAATCTCACCACCGGACAGCCGAGACCTCACCAAACCGGTGCAGTCCCCCGCCCCCCTTCCCCCTCGGGACTAAAGTCTGAAGTCTTGATGACGCAGATATCTGATGACACGTACGCGATGACCACCGGCGTGCTCGCGAGGCCGGTTCCGGCGACGATTCCGCTGCGGGTGTGCGTGCGCGACCGCATCGACGCGCAGCATGATGTTCGACAAAGGCCCTCGATAGGAGATCGTCCATGACACATATCCCGCCCACGGAACCACAGGAGGAGTCACTGGGCACGCTGGTCGCCGCCGCCAGCGACCACATATCCACCCTGGTCCGTGCCGAGATCGAACTGGCCAAGGCCGAGTTCAGGTTCGACGCCAAGCGGATCGGCACGGCGGTGGGACTCTTCGGCGCGGCGGCGTTCATGGCCCACCTGTGCCTGATCCTCGCCTCGTTCACGATCGGCTACGCCCTGATCGGCGTGGGCCTGTGGCCCTGGGCCGCCTTCCTGATCGTCACCGTCCTCTACCTGATCACGGCCGGGCTGCTGGTCTTCATCGGCATGCGGCGGTTCAAGGGCCTGACCGGGATGAAGCGAACACTGCGTTCGCTCAAGACCATCAGGAGCGGCGAGCCGGAGGCCGCCCCCGGCACGGCTCCGGTCACCGCCGTTCAGCCCGACAGCCGTCGCGACCCGGCGAGACCAGGCCAGTGAGCAGGCCCGACGAATCCCTGGTCATGGTCGAGGGACCGTGGACCCACCGCTCCGTCCACGCCGGCGGCACCCGCTTCCATGTCGTGGAGGCCGGTACGGGCCCCCTCGTGCTGCTGCTCCACGGATTCCCGCAGTTCTGGTGGAGCTGGCGCAACCAGCTCGTCTCGCTTCCGGCGGCGGGCTACCGCGCCGTCGCCGTCGACCTGCGGGGCTATGGAGCCAGCGACAAGCCTCCGCGCGGCTACGACCTGCACACCCTGGCCGCCGACGCGGCCGGGCTGATCAGGGCGCTGGGCGAGACCGGTGCGATCGTCGTCGGCCACGACTGGGGCGGGCTGCTCGCCTGGACCATGGCCGTGACGGATCCCAAGGCCGTCCTGCGGCTGGTCCCGGTCTCGGCGCCGCACCCCCGGCGTCTCCGCACCACGCTGTTCACCGAGCCCTTCGGCCAGTTCAAGGCGGCCCGCTACGCGCTGGGCTTCCAGACGCCGCTGCTTCCCGAGTGGCGCCTGACCGCCAACTCCGGCGCCAAGGTGGGGCGGCTGCTCGACCAGTGGTCGGGTCCCGGCTGGCCCGAGGAGGACGTGTCGAGGACCTACCGCGACGCCTTCCGCATTCGCAACGTCTCGCACTGCGCGCTGGAGTACCACCGCTGGTTCGGCCGCTCCCAGCTCCGTCCGGACGGGTGGCGTTACGCGAGGACGATGCGTACCCAGATCAACGTGCCGACCCTGCAGCTGCACGGCGCGCTCGACGGGCACATCCTGCCGCGCACCGCCCAGGGCTCCGGCCGCTACGTCGCCGCCCCCTACCGATGGCGGCTGATCGAGGGCGTCGGGCACTTCCCCCACGAGGAGCGCCCCGCGGAGTTCGACGCCGAACTCGTCGCCTGGCTGTCGGACCCGGAGCCCGACCGATGAGCGGGCGGGACCGGGATCCCGACGGGAGACCGCGCAACCAGCGTCCCCGCGACGCGTTCGGGCGCCCGCTGCCGCACGGCGCCGAGGGCGTGGAGCGCATCCCGGACGACTACGCGCCGAGCGCCGAGGAGGCCCTCTCCGAAGCGCGCCGTCTGCTCGGCGAGGGACGGCCGTTCCACGCCCACGAGGTGCTGGAGGGCCGCTGGAAGACCTCCCCCGAGGAGGAACGCGAGCTGTGGCAGGGGCTCGCGCAGATCTGTGTCGGCCTCACCCACCTGCAACGGGGCAACCGCCGCGGGGCCGCGACGCTGTTCGCGCGGGGCGCCGACCGGATCAGCGGCTACGGCATGCCGTACGAGCGGATCGCCAGGACCGCCCACGAGCTCGACGACCTGGAGGCCGAGGCGGCCATCGCCAGGATCGGGGCCCTCCTGTGACCCTCGTCCCTCGCCGTCCGGACGCGGCGGCGAAGTCCCGGTGACGTACGCGGACGTCACGCGCGGGGTTCGCGGGACGTGAGCGCCGGGCGACCGTGACGAGCGCCACGGAAAAGACCGGGCACCACTGAGCGGGAACGGGCGGCACGGGGAGGGAACGGGCGGCACGGACGAAGGACGACGCCCTAGTTCTGGTCGCACTCCTGGGTGTCGACCTGGTTGAAGAGCCTGGAGCCGTCCTCGGCGTCCGGCGCGACCTCGGCGGCGGTGAGCACGTAGCCGGTCTCCTGCTGGTCGAGGGCGGCGGCGAAGACGACGCCGTAGACCTTGCCCTCGGGGGTGAGCAGCGGGCCGCCGGAGTTGCCCTGGCGGACCAGGCCGCGGATGGCGTACACGTCGCGGACGACGGTCTTGCGCTCGTAGATGTTGAATCCCTTGGCCTTCTGCTGCACCCGGATGCGGGCCACGTTCATGGTGTAGCCGTGACCGTGCGGGAACCCGGCGACGATCGCGTCGTCGCCCTTCTCGGCGGTGCCGTCGAAACGCAGGATCGGCATGTTGAGCCCGGCGACGTGGAGGATGGCGATGTCGCGGTCGGGGTTGTAGAGCACGACCTTCGCCGGATGGGTCTTGTTGAGGTAGTCGGTGACCTGCAGCCCCTGGTTGACCCCGGCGACCACGTGCGCGTTCGTCATGATCTTGTTCTGGGCGTAGACGAACCCGGTGCCCTCGATGTGCTTGCGGCAGCTCGTTGCCACGCCCTGGACCTTGACGATGCCCCGGCGCGCCCGGGTGAGCTGCCTGTTGCCCTTCGCCACGCTCTGGTCGGGCGGCGAGACGTCGACGAGCTGGCCGCCCCCGATGGCGTCGAACACCTTGGGGAAGCCGGAGGTGTCGATGAAGTTCTTGAACGGCTCCTGCAGCTCCTTGGCCGCGCTGGGCAGTGTCTGGTCGACCGTGCTCAGCAGCAGGGACCTGTTGACCTGCTCGCTGATCAGGGTGAACTGCGACGACGCCAGCAGCGAGCCGATCAGCCACGCGATGATCAGCACGGAGAAGGCGCTCGCGAAGGTGCCGCCGACCGCGTCGACGACCTTGGCGGGCTCCCAGGTGACGTGGCTGCGGACCACCGCGCCGATCGTGGACGACGCGAACTGCCCGACCGTGGCGGAGAGGAAGACGATGACGATCGCGAGCAGGGCGCGCTCGGTCTCACCGTCGACAACGGCTCCGGCGATGGGTGGGGCGATGAACATGCCCAGCAGCCCACCACCGACAAAACCGACAAAGCTCAGGGCACCGATGATGAACCCCTGGCGGTATCCCGACACCGCGAAGGCCACCATCAGGGCGATCAGGATGAGATCGAGGAGATCACCGCTCACTCCCTTACGGTATCCAGCCGTCGCCCCGCGCGTGCACACCTTCTGTGAGGTCTCTGCGGTTATCGTGGCCGGATGGCGATGATCGGAGGGGCGGCGACCGTGGAGTCTCTCATCGAGACCGCACTGCGAGAACGGGACCAGGAGGGCGCGGCCCGCTGGCGCGCGATCACCCAGCTGCAGGAACGCGGCGATCTGGAGACCTTCACCGCCGCACGAAGGCTGTGCTCGGGGAGGACCACCGCCGAGCGGATGCTCGGGGTCGACATCCTGGGGCGGCTCGGATTCGTCGACCGGACACTGCCGGTGCTCCGCACCCTGTCCGTCCAGGAGGACGACTGCCTGGTGCTCTACTCGGTGCTGATCGCCTTCGGCCACCTCAGGGACCGCCGCGCGCTGCCGTCGGTGATCGCCCTCGCCGAGCACGACGACCCCCGGATCAGGTACGGGGCCGCCTACGCGCTGCCGAACATCATGGGCAGCCCGCCCGACCCGACGGGCCTGGCCGCGCTGCGGCGGCTCATTCTCGACCCCGACGAGGACGTGGCCGACTGGGCCCGCCTCGGTCTCGCCCTGTCGACGGGACGCCGGGTCGAGGACGCCTGAAGGGACGCGGACGCCTCAACGGGACGCGGAGCAGAAGACGCGGAACCGGGAACGGGGAATCGAGAACGCGGGACCGAGGGCGCGGAACCACCGAGGACGCGGAACCACCGGAAACGCGGAGCAGAAGACGCGGAACCGAAGACGCAAGATCGAAAACGCGGGACCGAGAACTCGGAACGCGGGACCGAGGACGTCTCAGCGGGACGCGAGGTTGAGGACGTCGGGCGGGATGTCCTCGACCCGTGACCGGTCCCAGGGAAGCTCGAAACCCGAACCGCCCAGCACCCCGTCGAGCACTCCCGCGGTGAACCCCCACACCAGCAGCCCGCGCACCCGGAACGCCGGTCCGGTGTGACCGCTCGGGTGGCGCAGCCTGATCCGGTTGGCCGGGTCGACGAGCTCGCGGACCGGGACCCGCTCCACCGACTCCACCTCGTCGGGCGAGGCCGCGTGCACCACACAGGGCGTGTGCCACCAGCCCAGCACCGGGGTCACCCGGTTGTCGCTGTGGCTCAGGTACAGCTCGGGCATGGTCCCGAGCACCCGGACGCCCGCCGGGTCGAGACCGGTCTCCTCGCTCGCCTCGCGCAGCGCCGCGGCGATCGGGCCGTCGTCCTCGGGGTCCACCCCACCGCCGGGGAACGCGGGCTGTCCCGGGTGCGTGCGCCCGCGCGAGCTCCGCTGGATGAGCAGCACGTCGGGGCCGAGCGGTCCCTCGCCGAAGAGCAGGAGCACCGCGGCCCGCCGCCCCCCGGACACCGGAGGGCGGAACATCGGGGACACCGGTGCCCTCGCGGCCCGCTCCGCCAGCGTTTCCAACCACCCAGGGACCTCTTCCACGGGCACACCTCCGGCTCTCTGCAACACGGTGTCCCGTCCCGCGCTTCCCGGTGCCCGCGGATCCGTGAGACGCGGAAACACCGGCCGGACGGCCACCCTGCGACGATCAGGGGAAAATCACGAGAAGGGGCCGGGACGCACCAGCTTGGCGGCCTGGACCGGATCGACGGGACCGACGCCGTACGAGGGGCAGAGCGCGGCGAGCGGGCAGACGCCGCAGGCCGGCTTGCGGGCGTGACAGACGCGGCGACCGTGCCAGATCAGGCGGTGGGACATCATCGTCCAGTCGCGCTTCGGGATGAGCGCGGCGACGACGTGCTCGATCTTCACCGGATCGGTCTCGGAGGTCCAGCCGAAGCGGTGGGTGAGCCGCTGGAAGTGGGTGTCGACGGTGATGCCGGGCACCCCGAAGGCGTTCCCGAGCACGACGTTGGCCGTCTTGCGGCCGACTCCGGGCAGGGCGACCAGGTCCTTGAGCTTCCCCGGCACCTCGCCGCCGTGACGCTCGCACAGGGCCTGGGCCATGCCGATGATGCTGTTGGTCTTGGCGCGGAAGAAACCGGTGGGCCGGATGATCCCTTCCATCTCGGCCCGGTCGGCACCGGCATAGTCTTCCGCTGTGGGATATTTTGCAAAAAGGGTAGGAGTGACCGTATTAACCCTTTTGTCCGTGCATTGGGCGGACAGGATCGTCGCGACCAGCAGTTCGAGAGGATCGCGGAAGTCGAGCTCACAGTGGGCGTCAGGATAGGTTTCCACCAGAATCCGGTCCATTCGACGAGCTCGACGAACCAGGGCAAGCTGGGATTCACCACCGGGGCTGACGTTGCGAAGCACTCCGACAGCCTACGCTCAAGGCCCCCTGGAGAGCGGCACGGTGGGATGGGTCACAATGACTGCGTGAGCCGTGAAACAGGAGGCACTGTGAACTCCGACGACGTGCTGGGCAAGGCCCCTCTGTTCGCCGCGCTCGACCGTGAGAGCGCCGCCGCGCTGCGCACGAGCATCTCCGAGGTGGAACTGTCCAAGGGACAGACCCTCTTCAGCGAGAACGAGACCGGAGACCGCCTCTACGTGGTGCTCGAAGGCAAGATCAAACTCTCCCGGACCTCGCCAGACGGCCGGGAGAACCTGCTCAGCGTGCTCGGTCCGAGCGAGATGTTCGGCGAACTGTCCCTGTTCGACCCCCGTCCCCGTACGGCGTCGGCCACCGCGCTGACCGACGTCCGCCTGGCCGGGCTCGGACACGACGACCTGCGGCCCTGGCTGACCGGCCGGCCCGAGGTCGCCCTCCACCTGCTGCGGGCCCTGGCCCAGCGCCTCCGCCGTACGAACGACGTGCTGGCCGACCTGGTCTTCACCGACGTGCCGGGCCGGGTGGCGAAGGCCCTGCTCGACCTGGCCGAGCGCTTCGGCCAGCGGATCGACGACGGCGTACGGGTCCACCACGACCTCACCCAGGAGGAGCTGGCCCAGCTGGTCGGCGCCTCCCGGGAGACGGTGAACAAGGCGCTGGCCGACTTCGCCCAGCGAGGCTGGCTGCGCATCGAGGCCAAGGCCGTGGTCATCATGGACCTGGAGCGGCTGCACAACCGCTCGCGCTGACCCGGGAGGGCCCCGGAACCCCGGGGGGACGCTCCGTCGGAAAAGGACCGTTCCGAGGGCCGTCCCGGGCGGTCCGCTCCAGGAGAGCGGGCCCTCGAAGGGGTCTAACCGTCGAGATAGGCGAGCTGCGCGCGGACCGACATCTCGGCGGCGGGCCAGAGCGCCCTGTCCACGTCCGCGTAGACGATCTCGACGACCTCCCGGGGCGTCGCCGCCCCCCGCCGCCGGGCCTCCCGGATCTGGTCGAGCCTGCGCCGCCGGTGCGCGATGTAGCCGTCGAGGGCGCCGATCGGGTCGGGCAGCACCGGACCGTGGCCGGGCAGCAGCGCCTCGGCCCCGACCCGCTCGGCCCTCGCCCGCAGCAGGTCGAGAGAGCGCAGATAGTCGGCCAGGTCGCCGTCCGGGGCGATCATGGTGGTACCGCGGCCGAGCACCGTGTCGCCGGTGAGGATCGCCCGGTCCCGCGGCAGCCAGAAGCAGAGCGAGTCGAACGAGTGACCGGGCGTGCCCACGACGTGCAGCTCCAGGTCCCCGGCCGTGATCACGTCGCCGTCCCCGAGCCCCTCCTCGCCCAGCCGGTGCGCGGGATCCAGGGCCCTGACGGGCGCGCCGACCAGTCCGGCGAACTTCGCGGCGCCGCCGCTGTGGTCGTGGTGACCGTGGGTGAGCAGGACCGCGACGACCCGGCGGCCCTCCAGCCGCCCGGCGACCCGCGCCAGGTGCTCGTCGTCGTCCGGCCCCGGGTCGACGACCAGCACCTCCTCCCCGAACTCCCCGAACTCCCCGACCTCCCCGACCTCTTCGAGCAGCCCGAACTCAACGGACCCGGCTCTGCCGGACCCCACTCTGCTGGCCCCCGCGGCCTCCCTGAGGCCGATCACCCACGTGTTGGTGCCGTCCAGGGTCATCTCGGAGGGGTTCGGGGCGAGGAGGTTGAGCGTGTGGTCCGTACCGGCCCCGTCCGGCCCCTCCAGGGGGATCCGCAGCCCGCTCACCGCGCGCCGAACCGGTAGTCGTCGTCGAGCACGATGCGCATCTCCCCGTCCACCTCCGCGAGCTTCGGCATGAAGGTCACGATCTCACGCTCGGCCGCGAGCGCCTCGGGCACCTTCTCGTAGGCGCTCAGCTCGGTGAGAGTGCGGTGCGTCGGGGGCATCAGGAAGATCTGGCCCGTCCCGCCCTGGTCGAGCGCGTCGGCGGGCCTGATCCAGACGACCTGGTCGGCCTCGCCACCGACGTCGCGGGTGAGCTGCCCCGCCGGGAGCGCCGCGACGAAGAACCGGGTGTCGAAGCGCCTCGTCTCGACCTCGGGGGTGATCCAGTGCGCCCAGGGACGGAGCAGGTCGGAGCGGAGGACCAGGCCGCGCCTGCCGAGGAAGTCGGCGAAGGACAGGGTCTTGCCGATCAGGGCGAGCCGGTCGGCCTCCCAGTCGTCGCCGGTGGTGTCGGACACCACGGACTCCGCGGACGGACCGGCCAGCAACACCCCCGACTCCTCGAACGTCTCCCGTACGGCGGCGCACACCAGGCCCCGGGCGGTCCGCTCGTCCGCGCGGAAGATCTCGCCCCACGCCGCGGGCGGGGGACCCGCCCAGTCGATCACCTGGTCGGTGTCGCGCGGGTCGACCGACCCGCCGGGGAAGACGTAGGCCCCCGCGGCGAAGGCCATGCTCGCCTTGCGCCGCAGCAGGTAGACCTCCAGCCCGTCGGCCTCCTCACGGAGGACGACCACGGTGGCGGCGTCCCGGGCCGGGACCGGGGCGACCCGCCCGGCCAGGATGTCGCGTGCGCGCACGCCCGACTCACCGGGAAGCGGGATACCGCCCATTGAGACCCTCCACCAGAACACTGCTCGGTTTCAGGTCCATCATGTGGCACGGCACCGCCCCGGACAATCACGGGGCCGCACCGGCGTCCTGAAGCGTGACGTGCGGCACGACGCTCCCGTACGGCCCCTGACGAGCCCCTACGGCACCCGTACGGCCCCGGCGGGCTTCGCCCCACCTGCCGGGACCTCGGCCACCGCCGGCGGGCCTCAACGGCCACCAGGGGCCTTCCGCCCCCGGTGGCCCCGTGGCCCCCGGGGCCGTCAGGGCTTCACCTGTCCGCCGAACCTGTCCGCCGACCCACCGGTCCACCGGCTCCACCGGGGTCCCGGCGACCTCAGCGGACCTCGGCGATCACCTCGACCTCGACCGGCGCGTCCAGCGGGAGGACGGCGACGCCGACCGCGCTGCGGGCATGCTTGCCAGCGTCGCCGAGCACCGCGGCGAGCAGGTCGCTGGCGCCGTTGACGACCTGCGGCTGGCCGGTGAAGGCCGGGGCGCTGGCCACGAAGCCGACGACCTTGACGATGCGGACGACGTTCGAAAGCCCTCCGGCCACCGACGCGACGGCGGCGAGGGCGTTGAGCGCGCACACCCTCGCGAGCTCGTAGGCGTCCTCGACGTCCACCTCCGCGCCGACCTTGCCCGCGGTCACCAGCTTGCCGTCCACGATCGGGAGCTGCCCCGAGGTGTAGACATGATCACCGGAACGCACCGCCGGGACGTACGCCGCCAGCGGCGGCACCACCTCCGGCAGGGTCAGGCCCAGCTCCGCCAATCTCTCCTCGGCCGTCACTGCCGCGGCCGCTTCAGGTAGGCGACCAGCTGCTCGGGGTTGGGACCCGGCACGACCTGGACGAGCTCCCAGCCGTCCTGGCCCCAGTTGTCAAGAATCTGCTTCGTCGCGTGGACCAGCAGCGGCACCGTCGAGTACTCCCATTTCGTCATGCGGGACACATTAGCGAGACCGCCCCCGGTGAGCGGCCCACCCAGAACCGTCGAACGCCGGGCCCGGCCCCGGAGCGCCCCCCGAGAGGCCCCGGGACCGGCCCGAAAGCGGCCAGGCGGCGACCGGGGAGCGGCAGAGATGAGACCGGGAGAGGCCGGGAGATGCCGGGAAAACCGACCCGGAGAGCCCGGGGCGACCCTTGAGCGATCACGAAGGTGCGCCGGTGCGAGTCCCCGCCCTCCGACCGGCGTCACCCCCGGAGGTGACCGGAGGTCGCCGGAGGTCGCCGGAGACGAGCCGACGATCAGGCGGGGGATCGGGACGGCCCGCTGTGAGAATCTGTGAGAATCTGCATATTTACTTTCCTGGCCCGATCGTTTAGCGACACGACCACCTACGGTCTCCCGGGCCGCACGCCGGGTCCCCGGCCCGTCCGGTCCCGGCGATCACGGCCCCCACGACCGTGCTGAACAGGGCTGTCAGTGGCGAAGGCGGCCGCGGGAGGCATCTCGGCCGCCCTCCGGACGGGTGCCCGTGAAGGGGTCCGGTAGGGCCCCTCCCATCGAGGGGCCGTACCGGTGCGCACTCTCCGGAGGAAGGCGACGAGGAGTTGTCAAGTAGCCGTTGGGTAGCCTTCGAAGGGTGAGAGCTCGCGACACCGATTGGGACGGCGTACGCCTTCACGTCGTCACCGGCAAGGGCGGCACCGGCAAGACCACGGTGGCCGCCGCACTCGCGCTCGCCCTCGCGGCGGGTGGCAGAAAGGTCCTGCTGGTCGAGGTCGAGGGCCGCCAAGGGATCTCCCGGGTCTTCGACCTGCCGCCGCTGCCGTACGAGGAGCGCAAGATCGCCGTCGCGCCCGACGGCGGGGACGTCTACGCGCTGGCCATCGACGCCGAGGAGGCCATGCTCGAATACCTTGAGATGTTCTACGGCATGCGCAGGGCGGGCAGGGCGCTCAGCAAGATCGGAGTCGTCGACTTCGCCACCACCATCGCCCCCGGCTTCCGCGACGTCCTGGTCACCGGCAAGACGAGCGAGGCCGTCCGGCGCAAGGGCAAGGACGGCAAGAGGGTCTACGACGCGGTCGTGCTGGACGCGCCGCCGACCGGCAGGATCGCGCGCTTCCTCAACGTCACCAACGAGGTCGCCGGGCTGGCCAGGGTCGGCCCGATCAAGAACCACGCCGACCTGGTGAACGGCGTCGTCTCCTCCCCCGAGACCGCCGTGCACTTCGTCACGCTCCTGGAGGAGATGCCGGTCCAGGAGACCCTCGACGGCCTGCGCGAGCTCCGCGCCGCCGGGCTCCCACCCGGCGGGATCTTCATCAACATGATCCGCGAGTCGCTGCTGCCCGCCTCCGTCCTGGACGCCGCCGCCGAGGACAGGCTCGACCCGACCGAGCTGATGCTCGGCCTCAAGGCCGCGGGGCTCACCGACGACGGTCGCGCCGCGGCCTCGGTGGCCGAGGCCCTGACCGAGGAGATCGCCGAACACGCCCGCCGCACCGAACTGGAACGGCATGAGAGGCGGTCGCTGGACAAGGCCGCCCGCCCCCGCTACGACCTGCCGTTGCTGGCCGACGGGGTGGATCTGTCGGGGCTGTACGAGCTGGCGGAATCGATCCGCACCCAGGGAGCAGCGTGAAGACCCCCCCGTTCCTCGACCTCGACGCGATCATCGACGATCCGGACACCCGGATCGTCGTCTGCTGCGGCTCCGGCGGTGTCGGGAAGACCACCACCGCCGCGGCGCTGGGGCTGCGCGCGGCCGAGCGCGGCCGTTCCGCCGTGGTGCTCACGGTCGACCCCGCGCGGCGGCTGGCGCAGTCGATGGGGCTCACCGAACTCGACAACACCCCCAGGCCCGTCGTGGGCGTCGAGGGTGAGGGCCGGCTGCACGCCATGATGCTCGACATGAAGCGGACCTTCGACGAGATCATCGAGGCGCACGCCGACCCCGAGCGAGCCCGCCAGATCCTGACGAACCCCTTCTACCAGTCCCTGTCGTCCAGCTTCTCCGGCACGCAGGAGTACATGGCGATGGAGAAGCTGGGCCAGCTCAGGCGGTCGGACGAATGGGATCTGATCATCGTCGACACCCCGCCGTCCCGCTCCGCGCTCGACTTCCTCGACGCTCCCGAGCGGCTCGGCCGCTTCCTCGACGGCAAGCTGATCCGGGTGCTCATGCTTCCCGCCAAGGCCGGGGGACGCAGCGCGTTCAAGCTGTTCAACGCGGGTTTCGGCATCGTCGCCGGAGCGCTGACCAAGCTGCTGGGCGCGCAGGTGCTCAAGGACCTGCAGACGTTCGTGTCCGCGCTGGACGCCGTCTTCGGCGGTTTCAGGGCGCGGGCGGACCAGACCTACCGGCTCCTGCAGGCCCCGGGGACGGCGTTCGTCGTCGTGGCCTCGCCCGAGCGCGACGCGATGCGCGAGGCTTCCTACTTCGTGGAGAGGCTGGCCGAGGAGCGCATGCCCCTGGCGGGTCTCGTGGTCAACCGGGTGCACCGCTCGCCCGCGTCCATGCTGTCCGGGGCGCGGAGCACCGCCGCCGCGGAGGACCTGGAGTCACGCGGCGAGCACGAGCTCACCTCCGCCGTGCTGCGGCTGCACGCCGACAGGATGCAGCTGGCCGCTCGCGAGCGACGCGAGGAGGAGCACTTCGTCTCCGCCCATCCCACGGTGCCCGTGGCACGGGTCCCCGCCATGGCGCAGGACGTGCACGACCTGGAGGGACTGCGCGAGGTGGGCGACCTCCTGGCCGCCCGCTGACCGTACGGCGCGGCGGTGTGACCCCGCCGGGGTCAGGCGCCGCCGTCGGACGAACCCGGAGAAGCCGTCAGGCGAACCCGGAGAAGGAGAGAAGCGGACCCGGAGAACACGCGTGGCGGCGCGCGCTCTCCGGCCCGTGACATGCGTGTACGGCTGGCGCCCGGCGCCAGCCGTACGGGATGGGCGCGAACTCAGCCGGCGATCAGCTCGTTAGTCCGCTCGTATTCCTCTTTGGCCAACTCCAGCAGGTCCCGCCAGGAGTCGACATCCGGTCGCCGGCGCAACAGCGCTCGGCGTTCGCGCTCGGTCATCCCGCCCCACACCCCGAACTCGATGCGGTTGTCCAGCGCATCGGCGAGGCACTCGGTCCGGACCGGGCATCCTCGGCAGATCAGCTTCGCTCGGTTCTGGGCAGCACCCTGAACGAACAAAGCGTCAGGATCCGCACCCTTACAGGCCGCACGGGAGGTCCAATCCGTGATCCACATTCGACCCCACTCCCCTTTAGGTGGTCAGTCGTGACTTGGGCCGACGGGCGCGGGCGTCGGGCCTCGGTATTCAATTGCTGCAGAAAGAGAACGTACGCAACCAGACGTTCGGGCCGACAGACCCCGCCGGGACCAAATTCTCACATGGTCATCCACGGCCATCTGGCCGGGAATGACTAGTCACCTGCTTGAGATAACGGGACAAAGCCGAGCTAAGATGGCGTTCCGTTACCGTTTGCGGCATCCGTCCGACGTACCCTGGGACTCGTGCAAGCTCAAGGCAAAGACCAGCGGTCTGTGATCGGCGCGGTCGGTAATGTGCTGAAGTTGACCGGCGCGGCCGCTGTCACAGGTGTGCTTGTCGCCGCCGTGGCGCTTCCGGCCGTGGGCGGCGCGGGGATGACGGTGAACGCGGCGGCCGACGAGCTTCGTCTCCTCCCCGAGGAGCTCAAGGAGCCCCCTCTCGCCGAGAAGACCACCCTGCTCGACGCCGACGGCAAGCAGTTCGCCCAGTTCTACTTCGAGAACCGCGAGTCGGTGAAACTGGACGAGGTCGCCGACGTCATGAAGACGGCGATCGTGGCGATCGAGGACTACCGCTTCTACGAGCACGGCGCGATCGACCTTGAGGGCACCTTCCGCGCGGCCGTGAAGAACGTCTCGGGCGGCGGCGTCGTCCAGGGCGGTTCCTCCATCACGCAGCAGTACGTCAAGCTCGTGCTCGTCAACGCCGCGGAGACCAAGGAGGAGCAGGACGCCGCGATCGCGCCGACCCTCCCGCGGAAGCTCAACGAGCTGCGCTACGCGCTGGCCATCGAGGAGAAGTACACCAAGTCGGAGATCCTTGAGCGCTACCTGAACATCTCCTACTACGGCGCGGGCGCCTACGGCATCCAGGCCGCCTCCCGGCGGTTCTTCAACAAGCCGGCCTCGAAGCTCGCCCTGTGGGAGGCGGCCACCCTCGCCGGGGCCGTGCAGAACCCGAGCGTGACCGACCCGAGCGCGGGCAAGGCCTCCCGCGACCGGCTTCTGGTTCGGCGCAACACCGTGCTGAACCGGATGGCCGAGCTCGGCAAGATCACGCCGCAGGAGGCCGAGGAGGCCAAGAAGAAGAAGCTCGGCTTCAAGAACATCGAGGCCCCCGGCGGCTGCGAGGAGAGCGCCTACCCGTACTTCTGCCTCTACGTGCGGCAGGAGATCGCGACCAACGAGGACTTCGGCAAGACCCGCAAGCAGCGCGAGAGGCTGCTGCAGCGCGGCGGACTGGTCATCAAGACGACGCTCACCCCGAAGGCCCAGAAGGCCTCGGAGAAGGCGATCAAGGAATACGTCAAGACCAGCGACAAGCCGGTCGCCGCGCAGGCGATGGTCGTTCCCGGCACCGGCGCCGTGAAGGCGATGGCCGCCAGCCGCAACTTCGGCAGGAACAAGAAGAAGAACGAGATCAGCTACAACCTCGTCGGTGACCGGGAGCACGGCGGCGGAGCGGGTTTCCAGGCGGGCTCCACGTTCAAGCCCTTCACCCTGCTGACCGCCCTGGACCAGGGCATGAAGCTGAACGACGGCTTCACCACCGGCTCCGGCTACCGGGCCCCCAGCCACAGCGCGTTCCGTAACTGCAAGGGCAAGGCGGTCGGCGAGCCCGACCACGAGGTCAAGAACTCCAGCGAGGGCGGCGGCGGCTTCAAGACCCTGACCACCGGCACCCTGGGCTCGGTGAACACCTTCTTCATGCGCCTGGAGCAGGAGGTCGGCCTCTGCGAGACGGTCAAGATGGCCAAGAACCTGGGCATCAAGCGCGCCGACGGCACGGGGCTGAAGGAGTTCGAGACCTTCACGCTCGGCATCAACGAGATGGACCCGGTGACGGTCTCCGCCGCCTACGCGACGATCGCCGCCCGGGGCACCTACTGCAGCCCGATGGTGATCACCGAGAGCACCGACCGCGACGGCAAGAAGACCTCCTACAAGCCGAAGTGCAAGCAGGTCCTGGACGAGGAGGTCGCCGACGCGGCCAGCCACATCATGTCCGGGGTCTTCACCAAGGGCACGATGACCGAGGTCGGCGGCATCGGCCGTCCGGCGGCGGGCAAGACCGGCACCACCGACGCCTACACCGCCGCCTGGTTCGCCGGGTTCACCCCCGACCTCGCCTCCGCGGTGAGCCTCGGCGACCCGCGCGGCGCCTTCAAGTACGACCTGACCGGCGTGACCATCGGCGGGCGCTACTACAGCTACGTCTACGGCGCCTCGATCTCCGGGCGGATCTGGAAGGACTCCATGCTCGGCGCGCTCAAGGGCGTGGAGGCGACCCCCTTCACCCCGGTGAACATGGAGCGCTTCGGTGGCTGCTCCGCCGGCCGGTGCGCGCCCAAGCCTCCGCCGAAGCGCGACAACGGCGACGGCCCCCACGACGACCGGGGTAACGACCGCGGCGACCGCGGTGACAACGGCGACGGCCCGTTCGGCCCGCCGGACGGCGGCGACCGGGAGGTCAACGGCGGCTTCCCGTTCGGCCCGAACGGCGGCGCCCCGATCGCCCCGCCCGTCCCGTAGCGACACAGGAGTCCCGGGAACGCACAGCCCCCGGAACGCCAGACCCGGAACACCGGGCCCAGGAACGCCAGAGCCCTCCTCGCCGGACCTTCGAAGGTCCGGCGAGGAGGGCTCTCACCTCAGAGGGCTCCCGCCTCGGAAGGACGTCAGGCGGGCCGCCTCAGGAGGACGCCAGGCGGGCCCGTACGGCCTGCGCGACGCGACCGCCCTCGGCGCGTCCGGCGACCTTCGGGTTCACGATCTTCATGACCTGGCCCATCGCCTGCGGCCCGGTGGCACCGCTCTCGGCGACGGCCTCGTCCACGATCCCGGCGAGCTCCTCGTCGGACAGCTGCGCGGGCAGGTACGCCTCCAGCACGGCCTGCTCGTCGACCTCCGCCTGAGCCTGCTCCACCCGGCCGGCCCCGCTGAACGCCTCGGCCGCCTCGCGGCGCTTCTTGGCCTCCTTGGCCAGCACCTTGACGACCTCGTCGTCGCTGAGCTCGCGTGCGGTCTTGCCCGAGACCTCCTCGACGTTCACGGCCGCGAGGGCCATGCGAATCGTGCGGGTGCGGATCTCGTCCCTGCTCTTCATGGAGGCCGTGAGATCGGCCTTCAGCTTGTCCTTCAATGCGCTCATGCCGTCCATCTTGCCGCCTCACCAGCCCCGCTGTATCCCGAGTTTCCGTTCGAGGGCCCGATCTCGGGCATGATGAGAAGGTGAGGAAAGCAGCCGCGGTGCCCCTGTCCCTGTTCGGCGTCGGCCTGGCCGGCCTCGCGTACGCCTCGGTCGTCGAGCGCAACGCGTTCCGGCTGCGCCGTTTCGACGTGCCCGTGCTGGAGCCGGGGCAGCGGCCCGTACGCATCCTCCACCTGTCCGACCTGCACCTCACCCCCGGCAGGCGGAGGCTGATCGACTGGGTGCGCTCGCTGGGGGCCCTCAACCCCGACCTGGTGGTCAACACCGGCGACTCCATCTCGCACCCCGACGCGATCGCGCCCCTCATGCACGCCCTGGAGCCCCTGCTGTCCCGGCCGGGCCTGTTCGTCTACGGCTCCAACGACATGTACGAGCCGCGGCCGAAGAACCCGGCACGTTACCTCTGGCGCACGTCCAAGGCCGACTACGGCCAGAAGATCCCCACCCTCCCCTGGGAGGAGCTGGGCGCCGCCATGGCCGCCGAGGGCTGGCTGGACATGAACAACACCACCGCCCGCCTCAAGGTCGGCGACCTCGACGTGGCCGTGGGCGGCATCCACGACTCCCACATCAACCTCGATCGCTACGACCTGATCGCCGGCCCCGCCCCGACCGCGGCCGACCTTCGCCTGGGCGTGATGCACTCGCCGGAGCCCCGCAACCTGACCCGCTTCGCCGCCGACGGCTACCAGCTGCTGCTCGCCGGGCACACCCACGGCGGCCAGCTCTGCGTCCCCTTCTACGGCGCCCTGGTCACCAACTGCGGCATCGACCGGGCCCGCGTCAAGGGCATGAGCCGCCACGACTCCGCCTATCTCCACGTCTCCGCCGGCCTCGGCACCAGCCCCTACGCTCCGGTCCGCTTCGCCTGCTACCCCGAGGCCAGCCTCCTGACCCTGATGCCCCGCCGTCGCGGCGACGCAAGCACCCACGAAGTCCGCTAGACTTTTCCAAGCACGAGCAAGACCGGGCGTGTGACCGGGGTGTGGCGCAGCTTGGTAGCGCGCTTCGTTCGGGACGAAGAGGCCGCAGGTTCAAATCCTGTCACCCCGACGTCGAAGTAAAGTCCCGAGGTAAAGGGCCAGTTCCGAGAAATCGGAGCTGGCCTTTTGCGTTGTCCGAGTGTCTAAGTGCGTGACTACGGGTCCTGGTCAAGGGGCCACAGAAGCATTTCTGAGATCTTCATGGGTCCTGGGGTGCTGGCCGGATCCCGGACCGTGAGCACCAGAATGACCATGTTCGTGCTTCCTGATTGGGGAAGGTCTCGGTTCGAGTCCGTGGCTTCCTCAGATAGGGATCGTCGCTGCTGCGTCTCTGTTGTTGGTTCCGGAACTCCGTGGCCTTTGGAAGAGGTGCAGGCAAATGGTCTCTAAGTGCTTGAAGTCCAAGACGCTCTTGTCCCTTCGAGTTCCGCTGGTGGTTGCTGGTGTAGTTGGCAGCACATTCCCTGATCAGGGAGCACGAGCACGCACAGAAAACGGGGCCTCACCCGAGAGTCGGTGAGGCCCCGTTCGTGTCTTCCCACTCCCGCCGGAAGATCCGACCCATAGCCACGGCACCCCCTGGAAGAACAGGCCGGATCTGCTTGCGGTAGACAGCCTCGGTCACAGCCGTGCTGTTGTGACCGACGAGTCGAGAGATTGAACCGCGCCGGGATTGCTGAGGCCGCCACGGCGCCTCCCGCGTGGCCAAGGCCGTGCTGCTCGGCGCGGTGCCGCCGCTGATGCTCAGGACCGACCCCAACCCGGAGGGTCAGCCCATCCTGCGCGGTCTCATCTCCGGCTCAACGGCTGGGCCTCGTCGCGACCAGAAGCCGCTCAACTCCGGCAGCCGCGCCGACTACGAGGCGTGGCGCGACGCGGCCGCTCGTCTGAGAACTCCCGGCAGAGAGCTCCGCCGCACCCACCTGACGCCGTGCGCGGGCGCGGGTTGGAGGCCTGAGACGGTTGGGCGCGCCCGGCCCCCATGGGAGCCGGGCGCGCGATCTCTTCATGTGAACGGTGAGGCCGAGTCAGTACTCGGTTGCCGGCCGGCGGTCAGGCGTAGGACCGGCCGTGCCGTGTCCGTCACTGAGTGACCGGATCGAAGGCCCACAGGTCCACCGGGAGACCGGGTGTGCGTGCGCTGAGCGTCAACGGCAGGTTCTCGCCGTGAGCGTCCAGGTACAGGCGCTCGTCGGGGGCCGTGTGATTGCTCAGGAACATCGCCGTCCCGTTGAACGTCGCACACCACAGGTAGCCGTCGTCGTTGGGGCGGAAGGTGTTCAGCGTGACCTTGTTGCCGTCCTGCGGCAGTGTCCGAGTCGCCGTCGCATTGACATATTTCCCGCCGTAGGCCAGGTAGTAGCAGTGATCATCGCCAGTTTTGTCCGCGTAGATCGTGATAAACCCTTCGTTGCCCGCTTCGGTGTCGTAGCGCACCTCCACCGAGGTGCCCTCCTCGGTACGGCCGTCCGCGACGGTGACCGTCAAAGGCGGGGTGAACTCTTCGAGCAGGATCTCGTCGACTCTCGGTGCCTCGGTGACGGGGTCCTGGAGGAACCAGCGCTGGGCGGCCGAGTTGTCGAAGTCGCGAGCCGCCAGCGCCTCACCGCTGCCGAGAGACGTGAGCAACTGGTGGCTGACCATGTTCTCCAGGGTCCATGTGCCATCGCCCTGATCGACGGGGAGCCAGAGCTGGTTGGTCTCCTCGTTCGGGTTCAGCACCATCCGCGCGTCGCGGGCGCCGTCTCGCTGACCCAGATAACTGTTGCCGTCGATAGCGATCAGGCGATAGTAGCCGGGGAACTCGGGCACGACGTCCAGTCTGAACGTCTGCATCGGTACATCGGCCCGGTTGAGCGGCTCGTCGGTGACCTGGGAGGTGTAGCCGCCGTAGGTGGCCACATTGGTGGTTTCGGCGTTGCGGAGCACAGCCTGCGGCGGCAGCTTCTTCACCGGCCGCGACCTCCCCTTCGGGGGTTCCGGCAGGTTGCCGAGCTCGAACAGGACGGGATAGTGGTCCGACCTTACTTCCTCGTCGACCCGCGCTATTCCTGTGGCGCGGGGCGCGTTGTCGCCGGTCGGGGCGACCGCGTAGTCGAGGATTCTCGGCGTGACGGTCTGCGGCTGCTCGGGCTCGGGATCCAGGGGGTCCGGAATATAGGGTTCGGGGTCCGGCCGGGTCGGATGGGTCGGCTGCCCCAGGGACGGGGCCATCACCTGCCACTGCCCAGGTTCGTCCCGGGCGAGTCGGTCGTACAGCGAATTCTGTGCGCCCGGATAGGGGAGGCGGTTGTAGTCGCCGAGCGCCACCCAGGGCAGTGGCGTGTTATCGGGGCCTGCGGTGGCCATCCGGGTCCGGATGTTGCGCAGCAGTTGGGGATCGTCGTTGCCGCTCCCCGACCACCCGTGCACCGTGAAGTAGACGACGCCGTCGACGCGGACACCGAGCGCGGGCCGGCTCGTGGCGATTCCGTTCTCGTCGACAAATCCCGGGACGACGTACACATCCTCCGGGGCGACCTGCCTGGCGGTTGCTATGGCTAAGTTGACGCGGTTGACCCCGTTGGGGGAAGTGTCCGTGTTCAGCCAGTACAGATATGCCGCCGGTCGGCTCTGAGTCCCGCTGATACGGTACTGCCGGACCGGGGGGCGTATGGGGTTACCCACGTAGTCCAGCCCCCGGGTATAGGCCGTCTGCTGGATGTCCTGCCCTAGCCACCTGTTGCCTGTTTCGCCTCCGGGCGGAGAGCCGGCCTCTTGCAGGAGCATGATGTCGGCCTCGTATCGCGTCATCATGTCGAGCACTCCCTCGTCGTACTTGGATTCGTACTCGCCGGCACCGTTGGTGGTCCTCGCGCCCTGCATGTTCCAGGTGATCACCTTGCGGCTGTAGTTCGGGCGGGGGTCGATCTCACCGCCGGTGTCGCGCAGGAACAGCGAGTGCCGTTTGCCGACGTCGAGGGCCACCAGCCCCTGCCCGCTGTAGTCGAGTCTCTCCTGTCCGGTCCAGTCCGCGATCGCCTGCCCGCCCTGGCTCAGTGGCCGGAACCGGCTCGGGTCGGTGCTGTCGGAGCCGAACTGGAAGGCGGTGCCGGTTCGCGTGCCGTACGGCGCGTACGGTTCGAACGGTCCGCCCTCGGTCTTCTGCTTGATCAGGGTGTTGTCGTAGAAGACGTTCTGCGGACCCGAGGAGCCGGCCCACTTGCCGGCCTTGGGGCCGGCCGCCCACCAGATCGGATACCAGGTGCCCTCGTCTGTCTCGCCGCCCTCGCCGCCGCAGTTGGCGGCGCAGCTCGCCGAGCGGTGCTCATAGGGAACTCTCACCGTGTTCTGCTCGAAGAGGTTGTGGTGCTCCCAGCCGCCGTGGAGGTTCAGGTCCGCGTCGAGGTCGTTGCGGAAGGCGACGTTGCCGCTGGCGGACCACTGGAAGGTGAGGTGACGCAGATCGCGGACGAGGTTGTGGGCCCACAGTGAGTCCCACACGCGACTGCCGCGCAGGTAGCCGTTGCCGCCCTTGCCCTTGTTCCAGGCGCCGTCGAAGCTGTTGCGCTCGATCTGCAGGTTGCGCGCCACCTCGGTGACGATCGAGTGCGAGCCGGTCATCGTGGCCTTCAGCCCGCGTGCCCAGCTGTTGGCGGCCCACTTGAAGACGATGCCGTGCATCGCGTACTCGGGGGCCAGGTTGCCGTAGTTGTTCTTGGCCTGCTCGGGCGTGAGCGAGTAGTGTTCCTGGCCGCCGATCTTCGGCAGGCCGTTCATGTCCTGGGTGAAGGCGAAGTTCTCGAAGCCGACCCCCTCGACGACCTTCAGCGGAGTGACCTTGCTGGCATACGGCGTGCCGTTGCCGTTCAGAGGTTCCGAGCCGTCCGATTCGGAGTTGACCGGCAGGTCCCACTCCAGCGACCGGTCCAGCGTGATCGTCTTGGCCGTGACATCGATACGGGTGATCCGGAACATCTCCTGGCGCATGTGGAGCGCCTCGATCATGCTCGGTTCGGTGATGCCCTGCTGCGCGTAGAACTTCTTGCTGTTGGCCGCGCCGACCCAGGCGTAGCCGCCCAGTTTGAACTTGGTCATGTCGGCTTTCGCATCGAGCCGCACGACGTTGCCGCCCTCGCGGGCCGAGAACCCCGGATCGCCGGTGGCGGCGGCGAGCTTGAAGCCGGAGGCCCAGTGCTGGTTGATGCTGCCCTCGAAGAGGTCCTTGCGACCGGGGAGGGGCGGGAGCAGCTCCCAGTCGTCCTTGTACCGGGTCGCCATTTCCCGGGTCTGGACCCGGAACATGCCACGGCCAGGCCATATCCAGCCGCCGTTGCCGATGTCGGGGGCGGTGCCGGCCGTCATGCTCTCCTGGTCCCAGCGGCCGTTGATCGTCTGGTCGTAACGGGTGCTGAGATCGGGTCGGAACACCAGTCGGGTTCCGCCTTCGCCGGAGCCCCTGCCCTTGATGGTCAGGAAACTGGCGTCAACGTAGATCTGCTTGGATATGTCGATCCGCCCGTACGGCAACTCGATGAGCGAGAGCCGGTGGAAGTTCGCGTTCGGGGAGCAGTCGCTCTTGATGTGGTCGATCGCCCTCTGCAGGCCGACGGTGTCATCGACCCCATCGTCCCCGATCACCTCGTACTCGGAGGCGAGCTTGACCGAGGAGATACGGCAGGAGGCGTCACTGGTCAGGTCCGAGTTGCCGGGAAGCTCGTGACCACCCCGGTATCCCGCACGCGACCAGTCCGGCAGACCGGCGGGCGGGGTCCCGCGGTTGGCGTAACTCAGATCCGGTCCGGACGCCCCCGGTCCGGCCGACGGCGAGTCTTCTGCCGCGGCGGGTGCGTTCACAGGCGCCGCGGGAGCGAACGCCGACGCTGCCGGGGTGATCCCCGGCGCCAGTAATGAGAGCAGCAGGCCGGACACAACGGCCGCCGCTGGTGGAACCAGTCTTATTCGAGTCATTGTTTCGTCCGTACGCATAGGGCGAGGGGCGGTCGGAGAGCGACCGCAGGTTTTTGTGGCGCGGAACGCGACTTGATTTCGGGGTAGTCGAGCGCGCCTGGCGACCGAGGTTCGTCGTCAGCAAGAAGGACGGTCCTGACGCCGACGCCGGGCGTCGGCGTCAGGACCGGATGGCTGAGGTGGGGTGCGCCGACCAGACGCGGGCGACCATACCCGCCACGCTTTGAGGTCCTGGCAGGAACGGCGGCCAATCGTGGCGGCGTCGTCCGAATAAGCGTCTATCGGCTCACCACTGCGGGGCCGACGGGGTGGGCATCACCGCGAAGTCGTAGACCTTCTTCCACAGCACGCCGCTCTTGCCGCCGCCCGAACCGTTGATGACGTAGTAGAGATCGGTACCGGCTATCACGGCCAGCGGGGTTTTTCCGGGGGAGAGTGCGAAGCTGTTCTCTTCGTAATATCCACTCCACCCTCCGTCGCGCGAAATGATGTAGCTGCCGATGGTGTTGTCGCGGTCCTCGGTGATGGTGATGACGCCGTAGCCGTTTCGGGAGAGCGCGACGGACGGGCCATTTCTCGTGTAGCCAGGGGTGCCCGTGGCATAAACCCGGAACGGATTCGTCCAGTTGCCGGTCCCGTACCGCTGCCGCGACATGTACACGTAGTTGTCGGTGCCCGTGAAGGCGAGAACGACCTGATTCCAGGGAGCGGGGTCGTTGTTGGTGTCCACCTGGGCGGCCAGTCCCGGCGCGTCCTTACTCTGCGCGCCCGGAACCACGCTTGGAGAGCTGTAGGTACCGGTTTCGCCGTTGTAGTACATCGTCCAGATGTCGTCGTTGGACTGGCTGTTCCAGGCGAGCATGAAGGAGTTGCCGGGGAGCGCGGCAGCCGCCACGGGCTCGGTGTCGGTGGTACGCGTGTCGCTGGGGATCCTGGTCCAGTTGGGCAAGGTACCGGGCAGTTGGTAGCTCGCGCTGAGTTGGACGCGGTGCTGGTAGACGTGGCCCTCGGTACCGGTGTGGAAGATCCGGAAGTTTCCACGCCCCCCGTCGTCGGTCCAGATCACCCTCGGAGGTGTCCACGTCTGCGCGTTGGGCAGCGAGTACGCGGGCCCGTTGTTCAACGAGATCCAGATGGAGTCGTTGTCCGCGCCGCGCCAGGCGTGAAGGATGTTGCCGCGGTTGTCGCGTGCCTCTCCCGGAGTGGACCTGCTGGTGATCGGTCCGCCTGCATAGGTCACCGGCTGCCAATTGGCTCCCTCACCGGGAAAACCCCAGGAACTGGTCGAAGCGCCACCGTCATCGGCCGGGGGGCTGATGATTTCGGTCGAGGGGGCATCGGCCGAAGCCGGTGCCGTGATTCCACCAAGAGCAGTGGTGGCGGCGATCAGCGCCACCGCCGTCGTCCGGAACAACCTCTTCTTGTTGACCATTTTTTCTCCCGAACTCGTCTTCCGAATCGACTTCCATCGGGCCCTTGGATGCGGAGGCAGCTGATGGACCGTCACCATAAAGACAAGTCCGGCATGTCGCGTGTGACATGACGCTCGTCACATCACGTAAATCACAGGGGTCTTGGGCAACTCGACGAGGTGTCCTCGCTCGAAGCGGACGGTGGCGAAGGCAGACTCAGTGGGGTTGGTGCCCGGCATGAACACGAGACCCGCGTAATTGGAAGTGCCGAATGGCGCAGATCAAGGATGGGGCGTTGAGTTCAAACGTCACATGATCGAGAAGAGACAAGCGTCTTCGGCCCTCCTCAGGACCGCTGTGGCGTACAACCGTCTCCACGATCCCGGAGGATTGACATTGATAAGACGTACGTCACACCCAGCTTCCTGTCACACATAGCCGGGCTACCCGGTCAACCATGTGTAGAACCTCGACCTCGTCGCCGTCATCAACGCCTGCACCGCATCGATGTCATCAACCGGCGACCTTGAGCACTACCAGCCTGGCCGGTTCGGCTTGAACCAGATCGCCCGGACACGGCCTACGACAGACCCGCCATCCCGCATGAGACCAGCTTGGCGAGCCACAGCGATCCGGCGTGGCCCGTGAGGCCCTTTCCCTCCGCTTCGCCGCCGCGACCTGAAGGAGAAGACACATGTCCCGACCTCTCCCGTTCGTCATCGATCCCACCGGTGCCGACCGGCATGCCGAATACCAGGCCCTGCGGGCTCGTGGCCCGGCCACCCCCGTGGACATCCTCGGCCTGCGAGTCTGGGCGGTCACCGACCCTGCCCTCCTCAAGGCTCTGCTCACCAGCCCCGATGTCTCCAAGAACGGCCGCGCTCACTACCCGGCCTTTCAGCGGACGATCAGCACGTGGCCGCTCGCCCTGTGGATCGAGGTGCAGAGCATGCTCACCGCATACGGCGCCGACCACCGCAGGTTACGGCGGATGGTCGCCCCCGCTTTCAGCGCACGCCGCATCGCCGAGCTGAAGCCGATCGTCCAATCCCTGGTCACCGAGTTGATCGACGACCTCGCCACGGCGCCCCCCGGCCAGGTGGTGAACCTGCGCGAGCGACTGGCCTATCCGCTGCCCATAGCCGTGATCGGCCACCTGATGGGCGTACCGGAAGACCAGCGTGACGATTTCCGGCAGCTCGTCGACAACGTCTTCGACAGCACGCTCACGCCTGAGCAGGCCCAGGCCAACACCGCGCGTCTTTTTGAGACGACCGACCAGTTGATCGCCACCAAGCGCGGCAAACCCGGCGACGACATGACCTCGCTCCTCATCGAGGCACGCGATGAGGAGTCGGACGGCAGCGGCTTCACCGATGTCGAACTGCGCGACACGATGATTCTGATGATCAACGCCGGCTACGAAACGACCGTCAATGTCATCGACCAGGCCGTCTTCGCGATGCTGACGTCCCCCGACCAGCTCCACCTCGTCCGCACCGGCCAGGCGACTTGGGAGGACGTGGTGGAAGAGACCCTTCGCGCCGAACCCGCCATCAAGTACTTGCCGCTGCGCTTCGCCGTGACCGACATCAGGTTGCCTGACGGGCAGGTCATCGCCGCGGGAGACCCCATCCTCGCCGCGTATGGAGCTGCCAACCGTCACCCGGACTGGCACGGGCCGGACGCCGACTCCTTCGACGTCACCCGCAAGGTGAAGGACCACCTGGCGTTCGGCTACGGCGTTCACTTCTGCCTTGGGGCTCCCCTGGCCCGCCTCGAAGTCGCGGAGGTCCTGCGTCAGCTCTTCGAACGGTTCCCCACCATGTCACTCGCGGCACCGGCCGACGCGTTGCGGCCGGTACCCACTCTCATCAGCAACGGTCACCAGGAACTCCCCGTGTACCTGCGCGCCGTCGAGTAGCGTGGCCGGGCCGCCGACGACGGCAGGCCACGGATCCTCAGGCCGTGAGCGCTGCGCCTTCGAGCAGCATGGTGCGGATCTGTTTGCGTGACGCGATGCCGAGCTTCGCGAAGACCTTCCGCAGGTGCCATTCGACGGTGTGCGGGCTGATGAAGAGCTGAGCGCCGATCTCCGGGTTCGTCAGCCCGTCGCCGGCCAGGCGCGCTATCTGCGCTTCCTGGGCGGTGAGAGTGGCGCGTGCCTCGACGGTGCGCTTGCGCACCGTCTCGCCGGTGGCCTGGAGCTCGCGCCGGGCGCGTTCCGCGAACGCCTCGGCCCCCATGTCGCTGAGCATCTCGTACGCGATGCCCAGTTGCTCGCGTGCGTCGAGGCGGCGGTTCTCCCGGCGCAGCCACTCGCCGTAGAGCAGCCGGGTGCGGGCGAGCGTCGTCCGGACCTCGGTGCGGCCGAGCCGCTCGATCGCCTCGCGGTAGAGAGCGTCGGCGTCCGATCCGTCGCTCACCTGGGCACGCACGCACGCCGAGGTGCCGAGGGCCCAGTCGGTGCCACTGGCTCGTGCCATCTCGTCGAGTCGCCAGGCGACTTCGGCGGCTCGGGCCGGCCTTCCGCTCCGGACGGCGGCCTCGACGAGTTCGACCGTGGACCTGATGGCCGTCCCGCCGAGTTCCTGCGGGTGCTCGAAGGCTCGCTCGGCCGCGACGTACGCCTCCTCATAGCGACCGAGGCCGTTGCAGAGCACCGCGCTCGCCCATTGGGTGGCGGTCAGCACCTTGCCTTCCCCCTGGATGGCCGTGTCCCGCATGACCGCTTCGCTCACCTGACGTGTCGCGGCTTCCCGGCCTCTCCACGGCTCGAGTATCAGGGCCGCGTACTGGGCCAGGAAGCGGCTGCCCGTCACCTCACCGATCGTCACCGCCTCGGTGACCAGCGCGTCGGCCAGGGCGAACTCGCCGGCGAGGACCCTGTTCGACACGAGCATGTGGAGAGCCGAGGGCAGTACCGACAACGCACCCGTCTCGCGTGCCAGGTCGACCAGCCTCGCGGAGAGCACGAACCAATTGTCGAAGTCCCAGACGTTATGGGCCATGCGGGACGCAAACGGGAGCCAGCCAAGGCCCTCTTCCCTGGAGACCCCTTCGGCGCGGAAGGCGCCCAGGGCCTGCAGCACCATCGGCGCGCCCGCAGCGTACCCCTCGGTGAGCGCCACGGCCACGCCGTTCAGGAGCAGATTATTACGCTCCGGTGGCGGCCCCGGCGGTGCGGCGAGCGTCGCCTCGGCGATGTCCACCACCCGAGCGCCGCCCGGCAGACGGCCCGCGTTCATAGCCGCGTTCAACGCGTCACGATAGGTCTCCCTGGCCAGCCCGGCGTCCAGCGGCGTCAGGCGCTTACCGGCTTTGAGCAGCAGCGGGAAGGCGGCGCCGGCGCTTCTGGAGGCGAACGCGATCTGACCGCGCAGCAGGCCGGCCTGGGCGAGTTCGCGTTCGTTCAGAGGGCTGAGTTCGACCGCGTCCAGCAGTTCGAGCGCGGCGTCGTACCCGCCGGCCCGATACTTGGCCCGTGCCGCCGCCAACGCCCTGGCACCGCGGCGCGCGGGATCGGGGGTCAGCTCGGCCGCCCGCTCGTGGAACGCGGCCGCCGCGGCGACTCCGCCGCGCGCCTGCGCCCGATCGGCCGAGCGCTCCAACTCGGCGGCCACCGTCTCGTCGGGGCCGGCCGTCGCGTTGGCGAGATGCCACGCCCGGCGATCGGGATCCGACTCGGGATCGGTCGCGTCGGCCAGCGCGCGGTGGACGTCCTGCCGGTCTTGCGGGGCCGCGACGCGGTAGGCCGCCGAGCGCAGGAGGGGATGGCGGAAACGCACCCGGGTCCCGATGGCGATCAGCCCCGCCGCTTCGGCCGGCGCCGCGGCGGCCGCTTCGATACCCAGCAACTCCGCCGCGTGAGTCAACAAGGTCACATCGCCGACTGGCTCGGCCGCCGCGATGAGCAGTAGCCGCTGCGTCTCGGCCGGCAACGACTGGACCCGCCGCAGGAAGCTCTGCTCGATCTGCCTCGTCAGCGGCCGCGCGTCGGGCCGCCCGAATCCACCCGCCAGCTCGGCCGGCGTCATTCCCCGGGGCAGTTCGAGCAGGGCCAGCGGGTTTCCCTGCGTCTCAGCGACGATCCGGTCCCGGACCCGCTCGTCGAGTCGTCCAGGAGTCACGGAGTCCAGCAGAGCGCGGGCGTCGCTGTCGCTCAACCGTCCCACTTCGAGCTGCGGCAGCCCCGTCAACTCGTGTTCGAGGCCGGGCTCGCGCACCGCGAGCACCAGCCCGATCGGCTCCGCGAACAGGCGTCGCGCGACGAAGGCGAAGGTCTGCGCGGAGACTTCGTCCAGCCACTGGGCGTCATCGACGAGGCAGACCAACGGCCCTTTCCCGGCCACGTCGGCGAGCAGACTGAGCACCGCGAGCCCGACCAGGAAGCGGTCCGGCGGAGGTCCCGCGCTCAGGCCGAACACCGTACCGAGCGCGTCGCGTTGCGGGCCCGGCAGGCGACCGAGGTGATCCAGGAACGGGGCGCACAGCTGATGCAGACCACCGAAGGCCAGCTCCATCTCGGACTCGACGCCCGCCGCTCTGACCGTCCGGCAGCCGGACGCGGCGCCTCGCGCGTACTCCAGCAGCGCCGTCTTGCCGATGCCGGCCTCGCCGCGCAGAACCAGGACCGAGCTGTGGCCGCCCTGCACCGTCGCCACGAGTTGGTCCAGCGTCTCGCACTCGATCTGCCGCCCACGAAGCTGCGACCCGGGACTTCTGCTTGCCATGGGCGCCGCCCCCCGCCGACCGTTTGCCCGCTGACCCTTGACTGTCGAACGTAGGAGAATACCGGCGCTACGCCTTAGATAGACGGGGAGCCTACCGTTCTGCCGTCAAGCCGGGCAATTTGCCGCTGACACCGGCCGCGGGGCCGGTGCACAGATCGTCGATCAGGTAGAAGACGATCAAACAGGTGATCGCTTCCTATCCTTCGGCAACGTCGCCCACGGCCGGAACCATCGTCACGACTTCGACAGGCTCGGCGGACAGCGTGATCACGGAGACGATGACGTCAGTCTCTGAACGGCGGCACGACCGACTGCCCGCCGAGGTCCCCGGTGGCACCACCGAGGACCTCACTGTTCGAAGGGCCTCTCCTGCCCCCGGTACCTACCACGGGGCCCAGTGGGCACCCGTAACCCCGGGGCCAGGGTACCGACCACGGTGTCCCCAGGGCGCGATGGAGGGGCCCGAGAAGCGACCGTGATCGCAGTGGCATCGCCGGATGCCAGGGGCGAACGGAGCCGGGACCGTGACCATGAACCTGTTGGAGTCGCACAGAGACCACGCGGAGCAGACCGATGACCGGTCGATCACAGGATGGGACGGAGACGCTTCGGCGTTCGTCAGCGCCGCGCCCCGGCTTTTCGCGATCGGTCTGCGCGTCCTGCGGGACGTGGGCGAGGCCGAGGACGTGGTGCAGGAGACATGGCTGCGTTGGGCCCGCGCCGACCGGTCGGTCGTCATCAGGCCGCCCGCGTTCCTCGCGCTGATCACCACGAGGCTCGCGATCAACGGCGCCCAGTCCGCCCGCAGGCGCCGCGAGACCTCCGTCGGCCCATGGCTTCCCGAGACGACGGACCTCTCCGTCGGTCCCGAGACGGCAGCCGAACGACGCGAGGCGGTCGACACCGCGATCCGGCTGCTGCTGGAGAGACTGACCCCCGCCGAACGGGCGGTCTATCTCCTGCGCATAGCCTTCGACTACCCCCACCGCCAGATCTCCGAGATCCTCCACCTGGGCGAAGACCACACGCGGCAACTCCTGCGACGCGCCCGCGACCGCCTTGCCACCGAGCGACGCCACCAGGTGAGCACCACCGCGCACCGGCGCCTCGTACGGACGTTCGTCGCCGCCGCGCAGTCCGGCGACCTCGCCGGACTGGAAGAACTGCTCGCCGCCGACGTCGCCCACTAGATCAGCATCGGGCTACGGCCCGTTCGCGGATCATGGAGGCGGCCATGTTCTGCGCGGCGGCCCGTGTCGTGGGGTCCGTGTTGTGGCCGGCCGGCTCGGTGGCGACGAAGCCGGGCTCGACGACCACGACACGCACACCCCGGGTGGTGACCTCCTGCCGCGGCGATTCGGAGAAGGCGGTGACGCCGAACTTCGTCGCGGCGTAGACACCGGCGTTGGCCGACGCGATCCGGCCCGAGGTCGAGGAGTGGCCTCCCGGCTTGTGACGACCACCGCGACGATCTGTCACAGATCCCGACGCCGTCCGGTCTTTATTGGCGAACCGGACGCCGCAAGAGCGACAGGAGCGTGAGCGTGCCCTCAACCAGGACCAGCATCCGGATCCGGGTCAGGATGAGCTCGCGGCCCATCGACGAGCCGCATCGCGCGTCGAGCCAGCTCGAACTCCTCTTCGATCTCACCTTCGTGGTCGCGGTCGCGGCCATCACGGCGCAGTTCGCGCACGCCATCGCCGAAGGTCATGGCCTGACCGGGCTGGTCCCGTTCCTCCAGGTGTTCTTCGCGATCTGGTGGGCGTGGATGAACTTCACCTGGTTCGCTTCGTCCTACGACACCGACGACGTCCTCTACCGGCTGCTGACCATGGTGCAGATGGCGGGCGTGCTGGTCCTTGCCACCGGAGTGCCCGCCGCGGTCGGCCACGCCGACCTCGGGATCATCACGCTGGGGTACCTCATCATGAGGATCGGGCTTGTCGCCCAATGGCTGAGGGCCGCGTTCGAAGACCCGGCGAGCCGCCGTACGGGGCTCCGCTACGCCGCGGGCATAGGGCTGGTCGAGTTGGGCTGGTTGCTCCAGCTCGCTCTCGTGGAGGCGGGCCTCCTGCCGACGTCACTCCGGCTGCCGTTCTTCGCCTGCCTGGTCGTCCTGGAGCTGGCGGTGCCGTGGTGGGCGGAGCGGGTCAGGGCAACCACCTGGCATCCGCACCACATCGCCGAGCGCTACGGCCTGTTCACGATCATCCTGCTGGGCGAAAGTGTCCTGGCCGCGAGCAGAGGGGTTGAAGGGGCGCTCGAAGCGGGTCCCCTCGCCGTCATCGCCGGATCCGGTCTCGTCCTGCTGTTCGCCCTGTGGTGGCTGTACTTCCTGGTCAAGGCAGGGGAGGGGCTCAGCGACCGGCGTCATCGGTCGTACTGGTGGGGGTACGGCCACTTCGGCATCTTCGCCGCGCTGGCGGCTTTTGGCGCCGGGCTCGAGGTGGCGGTGGAGCAGAGCGGGCGCCAGGTGGCGGCATCGCCGATGGCGATCGGCTACGCGGTCGCCATCCCGGTCGGGGTGTATCTCATCCTGCTCTGGGCGGTGCACGCGCTGGTCGACGCGGACTCCGTCATCCCCCGCACCGCCGTAGCGGGGTGCGTCGGCGCCGTCGTGTTGTCGCCGCTCGCGGCGCCGTGGATCGGGGTGGCCGCCGTGGTCGCGCTGATCGCGGCCGCCTGCGTCGCGCTGGTCGCCGTCGCCATCCGGGCGGCACCTGGCTGAAGGAGCATCATGCACGCATCAGAGAACAGAATCGCCACGTCCGTCCTGGTCATGCGGTGCTCATGCGCGAGGTCTCGGCCGTGGGAAAGCTCGTCGAGTAGCCGGATCTTGTCACAAGTGCCGGGGCTGTCCTGTCTCAGCCAGTGATCGGGCCACATCACTGAACGGGGGAAGTCGTTGTGACCGCGTTGGCGATGGTCGCCGAGTTCGACGATGTCGTGGGCTGGACCGCCGACGCCGTCGAACTGCTCGGGGAGCGGCATGCCGTACCGGCTGCCCGCCAGGGCGAGCGCTCCGCCCGCCTGTTCGCCACCGGCCGGATCGCCGTCCGTCTTGTTCACGCGGTCAGCAGGCCGGCCCTACAACCCATGGAGGAGACATGAGTAAGGACGAGTTCCTGTACAAGCTCCACGTCGAGATCGAGGAGGAGCTGATCATCGCCGAGGCCGGCCACCCGGAGGAGGAGATGGGGCGTCCGGTCACCGAGTGGCTGTACGACCCGACGGACGTCGAGCGCGAGAAGATCGCTCTGCGGGTGCTGCGCGACGCGGTCGAGGTGCTGGAGGACGGCTCGCGGCCGGGTGGCGACGTTGCCTGAGCCGCGGATCGACACGCTCGCCAGCCTCCGCGAGCACCTGCAGTGGGCGATCGAACTGGAGCACGCGACGCTGCCGCCGTACCTGACCGCGCTGTACTCCCTCGACCCGGAGCGCAACCCGGCGGCCGTCGAGGTGGTGAGCGGCGTCTTCGTGGAGGAGATGCTGCACTTGGCGCTGACGGCGAACCTGCTCAACGCCGTCGGCGGCACCCCGCGGCTCGACACGCCCGAGATGCTGCCGCCTCACCCCCGCAAGCTGCCCCACGGCGACCTCGAACTGTCGCTGGTGCCGTTCGGCCCGGAAGCGCTGGAGATGTTCCTGCGCCTGGAACAGCCCGCACCGCCCGGCGCCCCGCCGGAGGACGACGACTACGAGACCATCGGGCAGTTCTACGCGGCGATCGAGCAGGGGCTGCACTACCTGTGCGACACGCTCGGCGAGAAGGAGGTCTTCTCCGGTGACCCGGCCCGGCAGGTGAGCGGCGCCCACTTCCGCCATACCGGCGGCAGGCTGGTCGCCGTCACCGACCTCGCCTCCGCGCTGGACGCGCTTGAGGAGATCGTCGAACAGGGGGAGGGCACCGCCCGCAGCGAGGTCTGGGACGGCGACCAGGACGAGGTCGCCCACTACTACCGCTTCATGGAGCTGAAGCTCGGCCGCCGCTACCGCCGCGGGGACTCCCCTGAGTCCGGGCCCACCGGCGAGAAGCTCTCGGTGGATCTCACCGGGGTGTTCCTCCCGACATCCAACCCTGCGGACCGCGCCGCGCAGGAGGAGTTCAACCACACCTACTGCGCGATCCTGCACCTGCTGGAGGTCGCCTTCAACGGCAACCCGAAAATGCTCGCCGTCGCTACCGGGGAGATGTACGCACTCAAGGCCCAGGCGCAGGAGCTGATGCGGCTGGGCGGCCCCACCTTCGAGTACGTCCCGCCCGAGCTGCGCCGCTGGAGCGCGGGCGACCACCAGCGGATCGTCGTGCTCCGCAACGGGCCATACGTCGTGTACGGCCGCATCCCCCTGCGGCGCAAGCGGAAGATCGTCTCCGCCGAGCAGAAGAACGCGCTCACCTGGAAGACCGGCGAGCCGCTGGAGACCGAGGAGACCTACGCGCTGTGCCGCTGCGGCCATTCGGGCGCCAAGCCGTTCTGCGACGGCACCCACGCCGTGATCGGCTTCGACGGCACCGAGGCCGCGCCGATGCGGTCCTACCGGGAGCTACAGCACGTGCACGACGGCGTCGGCATCTCCGCGCAGCGGGTGGGCGAGCTGTGCATCCACGCCGCCTTCTGCATCAGCCGCGCCAGGCCCATCGCCAAGATGCTCGACGACACCGCCGACAGCGACGTGCGCTCGAACATCATGGGCCGCATCGACCACTGCCCCTCCGGCTCCTACGGTTACGCCCTCGAACGCGGCGGAGAGACGATCGAAGCCGACCTCCCGCGCGCCATCTCGGTGCTGGAGGAGGAGGACGGCCTGGCCAGCGCGCTGTGGGTGACCGGCGGCTTACCCGTCACCCGGTCGGACGGCCGGCCCCTGGAGACCAGGAACCGGATGACGCTGTGCCGCTGCGGCCACTCCGGCAACAAACCGCTGTGCGACGGCACCCACCGCGAGGTCGGCTTCCACGAATGAACGACCGGAAAGGCAATCCCATGAAGCAGCCTGTCATCCTTCTCGTCCACGGCGCCTTCGCCGAGTCGGCCGGCTGGAACCGCGTCATCCAGCGCCTGCACAGCAACCGACTCGCCCGGTCGCCGTGGCCAACCCGCCGCGCAGCGTCGAGGGCGACGCCGCCTACCTGCGCGACGTGATCGCCGGCATCGGCGCTCCCGTGGTACTGGTCGGCCACTCCTGTGGCGGCATGGTGATCAGCCAGGCGGCGGCGACCCAGCGGCCGGTGACCGAGCGGCCCTGCCTGACGGCCTCGCCGTCGACCAGGCGCTAGGCTGACGCATCCCTCCATGCCAGCGGGTGAATCGATATGGGGCACATGAACGAGGAATCCCCGGAACAGGCGGACGTCCTCGACCGGGCGGCGTCCGCCTTCGTCGAGCTGCGCCCGCGGCTGTTCGGCATCGCCTACCGGATGCTCGGCAGCGTGGCCGAGGCCGAGGACATCGTCCAGGAGGTGTGGCTGCGCTGGCAGGACACCGACCGCGAGACCATCGAGAACCCGCAGGCATTCCTGGCGCTTGTCACCACCCGGCTGTCCATCAACCTGGCCCAGTCGGCGCGCATGCGGCGCGAATCCTACATCGGCCCCTGGCTGCCGGAACCCGTCGACACCAGCTTCGACCCCACCGTCGGCGCGGAACGCGGCGAAGCGCTGGAGCTGGCCGTCCTGCTGCTGATGGAGCGGCTCAATCCCACCGAGCGCGCCGCGTACGTCCTGCGCGAGGCCTTCGACTACCCCTACCCGCAGATCGCGGAGATCCTCCGGCTCACCCCGGTCAACGTCAGGCAGATCGTGAGCCGCGCCCGCAAGCGCCTGACCGCTGTACGGCACGAGCCCATCGACAGGGTTGAGCACCGACACCTGCTGGAGACCTTCCTCGACGCCGCCCAGACGGGAAACGTCGGCGCCCTGGAGAGGCTCTTCGCCGCCGACGTCGTCAGCTCCTCCGACGGCGACGGCATCAGGGGGTCGTCGAAGTTCCCCGTGCTGGGCAGCGAGCGGGTGGCCAGGTTCGTGACCGCGTTCTCGCCGTGGTTCTGGTCGGGCGCCGCCATCACGTGGGTCGAGATGAACGGCCTGCCAGGTGTGCTCGTCAGCCGGGACGGAAGCGGCGTCGCCCTGCTCGCCATCGAGACCTCCAGGGAGGGAATCCACCACCTGCTGTGGATACTCAACCCGATCAAGATCGAGGCCTTCGAGCGGTCTCGTAGCCGCTTTGTCACAACGTAACGGGCTATCTGGTCTTACCTGCCAACTCTGAAGGAGGCGGCAGACCATGACCGAGGCGGGCGCCGAGTCGCTGGCGGAGATGCTCGACGAACGGCAGCACCTGCTCGAGATCGCCCTGTGGATGTTCGGCTCGGACATCACGGCCGACCAGATCGTCCGGGAGACCTATCGCCGCTGGTACGCCCTCGACCAGGAGGAACGCGTCGCCATCGCGACGCCGCGCGCCTGGCTGGCGCGGACAGCGGGAAGCGTCTGCCTGGAGCTCCTCGCCGCCCCCGAAACCGACCTTGATCACATGCCCCGCGGCCCGGTGACCCCGTCCCAACCCGTGCCGGGTCCGGCCTCGCACCAGGTCGGGTATGGCCAGGCGATGGTCGCCAGGCACGACCGGGTGGCTCGCAGGTTCGCCGCGGCCTGCCAGGCGGGTGACACCGAGGCGCTGCAGGAGGTCCTGGCCGCCGACGCGATCGTCGTCAGCGATGGCGGCGGCAAGGTGCGCGTCGCGGTACGGCCGTCCTACGGCGTGGACGCGGTCGCGCAGGTTGTCACGGCGCTGCTGATCGACCAGCCCGGAACCGATCTGGCGATCGGATCGGTGAACGGCAGGGCAGGGCTCGTGCTGCGGCGGGCGGGCAAGGTCGTGGCGGTGGTCAGCGTGAGCGTGGCCGGAGCCGAGGTCACGGCGGTGTGGATCATCCTCAACCCCGACAAACTCCAGCGTTGGCACTGAAGGGCATGCCGGTGGACGACCAGATCCTTTCCATGGACCACGACTACAGCGGGGCGGAGTTCACAAGCCGCGCTACTCCACGCGCGTCGCCGTGACCGGCGGCAGCTCCTCCACGGGCGGGCCGGCGTCCCGCCCGTGGAGCCCACCAGGCTCGTCCTCGGACACGAGGCCACCTGTCACAACTGAGGGGGCTGCCTTGTCTTAGCTGACGACGGGGGCGCACCACAGCGCCCAGAAAGCCAGAAAGGTGACAACAATGAAAATCGTGGTGATCGGCGGGACCGGGCTCATCGGGTCGAAGCTGGTGAAGAAGCTGGGCGAGCACGGCCACGAGGCCGTGGCCGCGTCGCCGAACACCGGCGTCAACACGCTGACCGGCGAGGGCCTGGCCGAGGTGCTGAAGGGCGCCCAGGTCGTGATCGACGTGTCGAACTCGCCCTCGTTCGAGCGCGAGGCCGTCATGAAGTTCTTCCAGACCTCCACCGGCAACCTGCTGGCGGCCGAGGCGGCCGAGGGCGTGGGTCACCACGTGGCGGTGTCGATCGTGGGGACCGAGCGGATGCCCGAGAACGGCTACTTCGCGGCGAAGATCGCCCAGGAGAAGCTGATCGAGAAGTCGGGAATCCCGTTCTCGCTGGTGCACTCCACCCAGTTCTTCGAGTTCGCCCGCGGCATCGCCGACGAGGGCGCGGTCGACGGCAAAGTGCACATCGCGCCGGTGTTGTTCCAGCCGATCGCGGGCGACGACGTGGCCCAGGCGGTTGGCAGGACCGCGGTGGGGACACCGCTGAACGGCCGGATCGAGATCGCCGGACCGACCCAGTACAAGATGGACGAGTTCTTCCGCGAAGCGCTGGCCGCCTGGGGCGACACCCGAGAGGTTGTCACCGACCCGCTGGCGCGCTACTTCGGCAGCGTGCTCGGCGAGCGGTCGCTGGTGCCCGGTGAGGGCGCGCAGCTCGGCACCATCACCTACAAAGACTGGCTCGACCAGTCCACCGCGAAGTAGGGCCGGGCGATGGACAAGCCGCGATCGACCGCGTGGCAGACGGCGCTGACCGTGCTGCAGGAGGCGCGGCCTCCGTTCATTCCCGAGTGCGCGCACGCGATGACCGTGGTCATCGAGTACCCGCCCGGAGACCCGGGCGCGCCGCCGCATCGCCACCCGGGTCCCGCCTTCGGCGTCGTCCTCGAAGGCGAGATGCTGATGGAGCTGGAAGGCGAGCCGGAGCGGGTGATCCGCGCCGGCGAGGCGTTCTGGGAGCCGGGCGGGGACGTCATCCACTACCAGGACGGCAACAATCGCGACGATGTTCCAGTACGGTTCACGGTCACCATGCTGTGCGAGCCGGGCAAGCCGATGTTCACGCTGGTGGAAGAGGCCGAACTGGCCCAGCGTAAGGACCGCCGCGCGCCACGCCCGTCCTGAGCCCCGGCGAAGTACCCGCAGCGTGACGGCACCGGCTGCCGTCATCGCTGCCTGATCGCAGGATCGAACCAGGCAGCCGGCCCACCGGCCGGCTGTCCGATCCGCCATGCCAACAACCCGAGGTATGACACGAATGAACCACGAACGACCGGTTCGGATCGACACGCTCGCCAGCCTCCGCGAGCACCTGCAGTGGGCGATCGAACTGGAGCACGCGACGCTGCCGCCGTACCTGACCGCGCTGTACTCCCTCGACCCGGAGCGCAACCCGGCGGCCGTCGAGGTGGTGAGCGGCGTCTTCGTGGAGGAGATGCTGCACTTGGCGCTGACGGCGAACCTGCTCAACGCCGTCGGCGGCACTCCGCGGCTCGACACGCCCGAGATGCTGCCGCCTCACCCCCGCAAGCTGCCCCACGGCGACCTCGAACTGTCGCTGGTGCCGTTCGGCCCGGAAGCGCTGGAGATGTTCCTGCGCCTGGAACAGCCCGCACCGCCCGGCGCCCCGCCGGAGGACGACGACTACGAGACCATCGGGCAGTTCTACGCGGCGATCGAGCAGGGGCTGCACTACCTGTGCGACACGCTCGGCGAGAAGGAGGTCTTCTCCGGTGACCCGGCCCGGCAGGTGAGCGGCGCCCACTTCCGTCACACTGCCGGATCGCTGTTCGCCGTCGAGGATCTGGAGTCCGCGCTCGGCGCGCTGAAGGAGATCGTCGAGCAGGGGGAGGGCAACGCCCGCGGCGAGGTCTGGGACGGCGACCAGAACGTCCTCCACCCCGAGCGGTACGAGGTCGCCCACTACTACCGCTTCCAGGAGCTCAAGCTCGGCCGCCGTTACCAGCGGGGCGACACCCCGAAGACCGGCCCGACCGGCGAGAAGGTCGGCGTCGATCCGGACGGCGTGCTCCCGATGACACCCAACCCGCGGCCCGCCGCGCAGGGCAGTGCCGTACGGGCGGCGCAGGATCTGTTCGACACCACCTACAGCACCCTGCTGAACCTGCTGGAGCAGGCATTCAACGGCGACCCGAAGCGGCTTACGGACGCCACCCGCACCATGTTCACGCTCAGGGCCCAGGCGCAGGCCCTGATGGCGCTGCCCGGCGACGCCGGTCCCACCTTCGCCTACGTGCCGCGCGAAGCACGTAGCTGATCTCCATAGCGAAAGACGGATGCCCCCGCCTTCCTCGCCCCGCCGGTGCCGGTGCTTCCGAACACCGGCGTGGCGACGAACGCGAAGGCCCGTCCCTGGGCCGGAGCGTTTCGGGGCTCCGGGAGTCCGGAGGTCACCGAAGCGCGTCGTCCGTGATCCCCTCCGGGGTGAAGCCTTCCGGCATGTCCCGGAGATGCCGGTCGCCTGCCGTGACGTGCACCGAGCCTCCGACGGCGAACATGATCTGGTGAGCGCTGCGGACCAGCACCCGCCCGACGGCGGAGTCGATCGCGCCCGCGAGGTGGGGAACGCTCGTGCTGTAGTCCACGTCGAACACGACCTCGCAGCCGTCAGGAAGGTCCGTGCTCGTCCACGCCCCCTTGAGATGCTGGAAATCCCCGCTGACCTGCTCGAATTCGATGCGGTACGGTTGCGGGCCGCTTCCGGTCCCCCGGCTGCGCTGCGTCCACCTCGCCGTGCCGCCGCGAAAGGCCAGCACCCACTGGCGGAGCCCGTCGCCGGTGTCGGAGACGGAGACGATGTCACGGGCGTACGCGGGGAATGCCGGCTCGTCGCCGAGCCGCTCGATCACCTCGGCGGCCGTCGCCGGCACCGTGGCCTTCAGGGTACGAGATGTCATGACGGGTGCTCCTTGTCAGTCCGCCGTTGGTCCGCCGTCGGTTCGCGCCAGTCCGTATCAGTTCGTATCAGTCCGTATCGCGGCAGTCAGTCCGTGTCGCGTCAGGCCGCCGGGCGGATGACGCTGACGCCCTGCAGATGGGTGGTGCGCAGCATGGGGTGACTCGCCTCGCCGAAGGCGCCACCGGTGAGACCGGGGCCGCCCTGGTTGGGCAGGAAGGGGAGGAAGGCGGTGTGCGAATCGTTGATCTTCAGATTGCCGCCGTTGGTGACCCCCTCCAGGACTCGCTCGATCGTCGAGTTCCCGGTCGACCAGAAGGAGTTGCGCAGGCCGTAGGCGTTGCCGTTCACGAAGGTCAGCACCTCCTCCAGCAGGGCGTCGTCCGCGGTGCCGGCCTCGGGGACGATGATCGGCAGCAGCGGGAAGAACGTCTCGTCGCGGACCACCGACAGCGACCTGGCGTCTCGGAGGCCGTCGATCCGGACGATGCTCGGCTCGACGAAGAAGCCGGTGTCAGAGGGTGAGCCGTCGACTTCGAGACGACGGCCGCCGTGGACGAGTTTCGCGCCCTTGGCGAGCGCCTCCCCCAGGCAGCCGAAGAACCAGTCGACCCCGAGGACCGGGGTGAGCACCACATCGGTTTCGTCCGGGTGTCCGGGCCGGATCCTCCTGGTGGCCGTGACCAGTCGCTCGATGAGCTCGTCCGCGATCTCCGGATGGACGATCACCTGGTTGGGCACGTTGCAGATCTGGCCGGAGTTCATGAAGAACTCGGTGAGGGTCTCCACCGTGGCGTCCAGGTCGGCGTCGTGCCACACCACGCAGCAGTCGTTGCCCGCGAGCTCCAGGATCGGCTTCTTGCCCGCGGCGATGCAGTCGGTCTCGAACTCGAGCCCCTTCCTGCTGCCCCCGAAGTAGAGGACGTCGTCGACGTGCTCGCTGGCCATCCAGGCGTCGAGCATGGGCGGCCCGCAGAGGACGTTGAGGGCCCCCGGTGGCGCTCCCGCCTCTTCGAGCACCGGCGCCGCGATCTCCCGCATCGCGTACATGCAGCTGAGCGCGACCCCGCGGGGTGCCCGTACCACCACGGCGTTGCCGGCCAGGAGAGCGGTGAGGCCGTTCAGCGCGTTGACCGCCGCGGCGTTCTGGGGAGGGTTGATGCAGACGACGCCGTCGGGAACGCGGCGCAGGATCATCTCGCGGTCGCCGTCCCACCGGCGGAACTCCATCTGCCCGGCGCACCATTCGAGTGTCTCCCGGCTCCAGCTGGTGAACGGGAGCCCACCGATCATGCCTTTGGCCGCGGAGTGCGGCGTGCCCTCGGCGACGAGGATCTCGACGAGGGTGTCGAGGTGATCGAGGATTCGTTCCGCGATGCGACGCCCGATCTCGATCCGCTCGGTGAGCGGGACGCGGCGCCATTCGGGGGCGGCGCGGGCGGCCGATTCGAGGGCCATGGCCGTCATGCTCTCGTCGGCGACGACGCACGCCCCTACGACACGTTCTCCCGCCGTGTGCGGATCGGCGATTCCCAGATCGAGGTCGCGCTTGAGCCGCAGGCTGGGGAAGGTGTCCTCCATGAGGGCCCGGGCGGTGAGTGTGTGGACGAACTGGGCGTTGTCACCGGTGACGTCTCGGCCGCCAATATAGGCAGGATATATTCCGAATTTCACGTTTCCTCCTCCGCTCGGTCCGGCCACGACTCATATTTACGCTAGGTGTGGTAATACCGCTGGGACAACGGATACGCCATAAGGGTTGCTTATCGGGCCCGAGAACCATTCCTTATTGGGATCGGGGCTGTTTTCTCCGGCACGAGCCGGGAAACGCCGGTGGGACGTCGCCGGTGACGAGCGGTGCCGGACCACGCGTCGGCCCCGAGCGGGATCAGCGCTCTGAGCAGGCCGATCGGACTCCTTCGGGGGGCGCTACGGGGACGTGCGCGAAGACCCAGGCCGATGTGAACCCGGCCGGGCGGATCTCGTCTCGGAATGCTGTTTGAATCACTTGACTTAACCGCTTCGGCCGCTTCGACGAAATCGAGCCGGACGGTTTATGGATGACGTCACCGCGGCTCGGGAGGTATGAGGTATAACGTGCGTGACCTCGCGCCGGAGTGTCCGTTCGCGAACCCGGCCGCGCTGGAGCCGTCACCGGACGGCCAGGCGGGGTTCGGTGAAGACCGGCCAGGCGGGGTTCGGTGAAGACCGGCCAGGCGGGGTTCGGTGAAGACCGGCCGGGCGGAGGCCCGGTGAAGGCCGGGCGAGGGCCAGGCGGAGACTCGGTGAAAGCCAGGCGGGGGCCAGGCGGAGACTCGGTGAAGGTCAGCTCGCCTGGGGCGGATGGCCGGGAGCGGCGTACCGCAGCCAGACGTAGTCGACCGGCTGGGGAACATTCCACTCCGCCGCCAGGTGAGCGTCGACCGTCAGGAAGCCGGCTCCCCGGTAGCACCGCAGGGCCCGGTCGTTGTCCGGGTGCACGCGCATGAAGATGTTCGCGTAGCCGGCGTCCCGAGCCAGCGCGGCCAGTCCTCGCACCAGTTCCCGCCCGATCCCCCTGCCCCGGGCGCCGGGGGCCACGATGATCCGGGCGAGCTCGATCTCCTCCTCCTCGGGATCGACCCACAGCTCCCCGTAGCCGAGCGGGTCCCCGTCCGCGAAGAGCATGTGGGAGCGGACGTCCTCCCCCCGCTGCCAGTCGGCGACGACCCGCGCGGGCAGGGGGAACTCGTGCCGGCCGCACCACATCGCGACCTCCCGCGACGAGGCGGGCCAGCCCGCGACCGTGGGCGCGTGCACCGTGGCGAAGGGCAGCAGATCCATATCCGATCCATTCGTTCCGGCGTTCGGTGGACGCGGCGGTGCGAAATGACATCATCCACCGGCGGGCCGCCGTCGCCCAGGCCCCCCTCCGCATGGCCCCCGGCCACCCGGCCGCGCCTTTCACTCACCGTCACACCTCGGCGGACGCGGCACGGGCATGGTTCACTTGCGGTTCGCGCCATGCCATCGCAGATGCCATGGCCATATGGAGATATATGACGTGTCTGCCAGTAAGTCTCTTCTTCTCAGACGAATGTGCGAGGTATGGTGACTGTGCCCGGCGACGTCCGGGTCGGCACGGTGAGTCAGTAAGGAGCCCTCGTTGTTCAGGCGTCTTTCCCGGCGGGCCGTCACGGTCCCCCTCGCCCTCACACTGGCCGCCGTCCTGTCCGGCTGCGGCACCGGAGATCCGGCCCCCGCCGCCTCCGCCCCGGCCCCGGCCGCCTCCGGAGGCGGTGCCACGACGCTGACGGTGCTCGCCGCCGCGTCGCTGACCGGTACGTTCACCGAGCTGGGCAAGACCTTCGAGGCCGCGCACCCCGGCACGACGGTACGGTTCAGCTTCGGCTCCAGCGCCACCCTGGCCCAGCAGATCGTCCAGGGCGCCCCCGCCGACGTCTTCGCCGCCGCGAGCCCCGCCACCATGAAGACCGTCACCGACGCCTCCCTGGCCACCGGCCCGACCACCTTCGTGCGCAACGCCCTGCAGATCGCCGTCCCGGCCGACAACCCCGCCAAGGTCGACGACCTCAGGGACCTGGCCGACCCCAAGATCAAGGTCGCCCTGTGCGCCGAGCAGGTGCCCTGTGGCGCCGCCGCGGTCAAGGCACTGGACGCGGCCGGGCTCAAGATCACCCCCGTCACCCTGGAACAGGACGTCAAGGCCACCCTGACCAAGGTCGAACTCGGCGAGGTCGACGCCGCCCTGGTTTACAAAACGGACGTCATCGCCTCCGGCGGCAAGGTGCGGGGGATCGACTTCCCCGAGGCCGAGAAAGCGATCAACGACTATCCGATCGCGGTCCTGTCCGACGCGCCCGCCCCGGAGGCGGCCAGGCGGTTCGTCGACCTCGTGCTCTCCCAGCAGGGCAGGGACGTGCTGGCCAAGGCCGGTTTCCAGACCCCCTGAGCGGCCGTGACGCCCGCCGGGCGCCCTCGGCGGTGCCGGGCCCGCCCCTCAGCGGTGCCGAGCGCCCTCATGGTCCGCGTGACCGGCGGGCTCCAGTTGCAGGGTGGAGTGCTCGACGTCGAAGTGACCGGCCAGGCACTCGTGCAGCCGGTCCAGCACCGGGCCGAACGAGCCGTCGACCAGGACGCCGTCCGCCATCACGACGTGGGCGGACATGACGGGAAGCCCCGAGGTGATGGTCCAGGCGTGCAGGTCGTGGACGTCGATGACACCCGGCGTCTCCAGCAGGTGCCTGCGGACCTCCTCCAGGTCGACGCCCCTGGGAACCGCTTCGAGCAGGATGTCCACGGCCTCGCGCAGCAGGCTCCAGCTGCGCGGCACGATCAGCAGGGCGATGACGACGGAGACGATCGGGTCCGCCGTCGTCCAGCCGGTGAGCGCGATGACGACCGCGGCGACGATCACCGCGACCGAGGCCAGCAGGTCACCGAGGACCTCCAGGTAGGCGCCCCTCAGGTTGAGGCTTTCCGCCTGGCCTGGGCGCAGCAGCCACAGCCCGACCGCGTTGGCGGCCAGGCCGACCGCTGCGGCCACGAGCATCACCGTTCCGCCGACCGGCTCGGGGTCGGCGAAGCGGCGGACGGCCTCGTAGATGATGTAGAGGCTCAGCGCGAGAAGGACGACCGCGTTGATCGCGGCGGCGAGGATCTCCGCCCGCTGGTAGCCGAAGGTCCGCCGGGCACTGGCCGGTTTGCCGGCCATCCAGACGGCGAACAGCGCCAGCGCGATGCCCGCGGCGTCGGTGGCCATGTGCCCGGCGTCGGCGAGCAGTGCCAGGCTGCCCGACAGCGCCGCGCCGATGACCTCGACGACGAGCACGCCGATGGTGAGCAGGAGCACGACGACCAGGCGCCCGCGGTGTGCCGCGGCCGCCGTCGGCGTCGTGTGCCCGTGCCCGTGCCCGTGTCCCATGGCGCTCCATCTCCGTCGGTACAGTCCTCAGTGTTTATACAGCAGTCACTGTATATACAGCAAGCGATGTATTGTGATAACCATGCTCACCGCCGCGACACGCCTTGACGCGATGGCCCGTCTCGGAAGGGCACTGGCCGACCCCAACCGCTGCCGGATGCTCATCGCCCTCCTCCGGGGCCCCACCTATCCGGCACGGCTCGCCGACGAGCTCGGGCTGACGCGCCAGAACGTGTCCAACCATCTGTCATGCCTGCGCGGCTGCGGCCTGGTGGTCGCGGTGCCCGAGGGGCGCCAGACCCGGTACGAACTGTCCGACCAGCGCCTCGCCCATGCCATCGAGGACCTGCTCCATGTCGTGCTCGCCGTCGATCCCGACCACCGGGACGCGCACGAGGCGGACCCGGCGGAATAGCCCTATACCGGTATCACCCGGTTCCCCGGCCTCATAACTGCCTGCCCAGCGCTTTTTGACCGCGTTAAGCGACCTGGTGGGATCGGTCGAGGACAGACGGCCCGAACGTTCGCGGTCACGGCCGTGCCGACGCGGCGGGTCGCGCGGCGCCGGGTGACCCGCCCGCCGGGCAGGGCCTGGATCCGGGCGCGCGGACCGGTTCCGCCGCACCCACCGCACCCGCTGGACCCCGGACCCCGCCGCCCCCGCCGGTCGTCAGGGGCGGCGCGCGGCGGCGACGAACAGCGGCACGGCGAGGAAGAGCCGTCCGGTACGCGCGCGTCCGGCCTGTTCCGCGATCCACCTGTCCGCGTCGTCCTCGGTGATGGCACCCGCGTCACGGGCGGCGACGGCGGTCCTCGCGAGCATGGGCAGCATCAGCGGACCGGTGAGAACGCTGGTGTGGACCTCCACGGTGACCTCGTCGAATCCGGCGTCCAGCAGGAGGGCGCGATAGGCGCGGGCGGCGCGGGGCGCGGGGACGAGGTCGGCGCGGGCGTGCACGATGGTCCGGGTGAGGGCCGGGGTGTCGGAGTCGATGACGAAGGTGTCCCAGTCCTGCCCGACCAGGACGACCCGCCCGTCAGGGGCGAGCACCCGCCGCGCCTCGCCGAGCGCCCCGGCCGGATCGTCGAGCTCGTGGTAGAGCTTCTCGGCGCGGTACCCGGCCAGCTCACCGTCCTGGAACGGCAGCTCGCGGGCGTCGCCGACGCGGAGATCCGCGCCCGGCTCGCGCCGGAGCCCCTCGGCGACCATCCGCTCGCCGAGGTCGACACCGGTCGCCCGCGCGCCACGCCCGGCCAGCTCGGCGACGGCGAGGCCGGTCCCGCAGCCGACGTCGACCACGGGCGCCCCCGGTGTGAGGTGGAGCAGGTCGTAGGAGCGGGCGCGCAGCCGGACGGAGTCGGGGAGGGCGTCGAGCGCGTCGAGCAGCCGGACCAGCTCGGGGACGGTGTCCCCCTCCGGCTCTCCCCGGTCCGCCCGGTCTCCCCGCTCTGCCTGGACTTTCCGATCTCCCTGGTCTCCCTGGTCTCCCTGGTCTCCCTGGTCTTCCTGGTCTTCCTGGTCTTCCTGGCCTCCCCGATCGGCGCGGTCTTTTCGGTCGGCGCGGTCCTGTCGGCCTGTCGTGGCTGCTCGGCCCTGGCGGTCTTCTCGATCTGTTCGGTCTGTGGTGGTGTCGTTGGACATGTGATCGAGGATGCGACTTAATGCCGACATGAAGTCAAGCGACGGTGACGCGACGATGAGCATCGGCGAGATCGCCCGGAGGTTCGGCCTGCCGGCCCACGTCCTGCGGCACTGGGAGGCCATGGGGCTTCTGACCCCCACCAGGGTGAGGGCCGACCGGCGCCGCTATGACCGCGACCATCTCTATCGTGTCGCGGTGATCCTGCGCGCCAAGGAGGCCGGGTTCTCCCTCACCGACATCCGGGAAATGATCGCCACCGGCGATCCGGAGGCGCGGCGCGACGTCCTGCGCCGCAGGCACGCGGACCTGACGCGACGCGTCGCCCAGGCACGGTCGTCACTCCACATGATCGAATGCGCCCTGGCCTGCGACCACGAGGACTTCACCGGTTGCGCCCACTTCCAGCGCAACCTGGAGGAGAAGGTCGACGCGTGAACCGCCCGCGACGGACCCGGTGACGGCGACGCCCGTCGCGACGCGCCCAGGAGACGCGTTCGAGGGACACGTTCAGGAGACGCGTTCAGGAACGGACGAGCCTGGCGATGGCGTCGGACGCCTCCTTGACCTTCTCCTCCGCCTCGGCGCCGCCCTTGGCGGTGGCCTCGGCCACGCAGTGCGCCAGGTGCTCCTCCAGCAAGGACAGGGCGAAGGACTGCAGGGCCCGGTTGGCCGCCGACACCTGCGTGAGGATGTCGATGCAGTATTTGTCCTCCTCGACCATCCGCTGCAGCCCTCGCGCCTGCCCCTCGATCCGGCGCAACCGCCGCAGGTGGTCCTGCTTGTTGGTGGTGTATCCGTGCATCTCTCCCCCTCCGCTCGGCCTCCCCTGTTGAAGGATACCCCCCGACAGTATTTGAGGCCGCCTCGCGAACCGGGTTCCCGCTACACGCCCCCGGCCACCTCGGCGGGCGGCGACGCGAACTCCCAGCCGCGTAGCAACCCCTGGGTGACGACCGTGACCGCGCAGCGCTGTGCGGCGTACGTGAGGGCCATGGTGTGGTGTTCCAGGGAGAAGTCGGCGACGGCGTCGGCGACGAGGAACGGCTGGAGGTCCTGCATGAAGGCGTCGCAGACGGTCATGAGGCAGCCGATGTGCGCGTAGACGCCGCAGACGATGATCTGGTCGCGCCCCATGGCCTCCATCCGGGCGCGCAGGTCGGTCCTGCAGAAGGCGCTGTAGCGCCACTTGGTGAGCAGGATGTCGGTCTCCGCGGGAAGAAGGCTCGCGACGATCTCACTCTCCCGGAGGCCGGGGACCCCCGGACCCCAGAAGTCCTGGAGCAGGCCGCGCTCGCGTTCGCTCTGCCCTCCGGGCTGCACCGAGTAGACGACGGGGATCCCCAGCGCGGCGCAGGCCTCGCGCAGGAGACCGATGTTGGCGATGAGCCCGGTCAGCGGCGAGACACCGGCGGCGAAGGGGGCCAGGAAGTAGTTCTGCATGTCGTGGACCAGCAGGATGGCGCGGCGCGGATCGGGGCGCCAGCTCACCCGGTTCTCGGGAAGATCGTCCTCCCCCGGCAGCGGGTAGGGGGCGATCTGGGGAAGGGCCACGGGCACTGTCTCCTTTCCTGCGGTTTTCCTGAGGTCTTCCAGCGGTGGCGGGTCTTTCCGGCGGTGATGGGTCTTTCCAGCGGTGGCGAGGTTTTCTCACGGTGGCGGGTCCCCCGCGGTCGCGAGTCGCCGACCACGGGCACACGTCCTCTCCCGTACCGGCGCGTCGGCTTCCGCGGTGGCGGGTCAGCGGTCCTGGTGCAGGCCGACGGCGCGGAGCATGGTCTGGAACTTGGCGGTGGTCTCGGCGAGCTCGCTCTCCGGCACCGACCCCGCGACGATCCCCGCGCCCGCGAACAGCCTCAGGGTCTGGTCGGCGACCTCGGCGCAGCGGATGGTCACGACCCACTCGCCGTCGCCCGTCGCGTCGCCCCACCCGACCAGGCCCGCGTACAGGCCGCGGTCGAACGACTCGATCTCCTCGATGGCCTCGCGCGCGGCGCCCGCCGGCGTACCGCAGACGGCGGGGGTGGGGTGCAGCACCGTGGCCAGCTCCAGCGACGTGACCGACGGGTCGTCCAGCACGCCGGTGATCCGGGTCGACAGGTGCCACATGGAGGCGGTGGACAGCGGCGAGGGCCCGGCGGGAACCGACAGCCTGCGGCAGTACGGGCGCAGCGCCTCCACGATGCTCTCGATCACCAGGGCGTGCTCGCGCAGGTCCTTGTCCGAGGCGAGCAGGGCGCGGGCCCGTTCGCTGTCGACGACGGGGTCCGGGTGGCGGGGCGCGGACCCCGCGAGCGGGTTCGTCGTGATCCGGCGGCCAGAGCGGGAGACGAGCAGCTCGGGGCTCGCTCCCAGGAGGGTACGGGCCGTGTCACCGCTCGACGGCAGGTCGACCGCGTAGCCGTAGGCCTGCGGATCGCACCGGATGAGGTTGCGCAGGACGCGGCCGACGTCGACGGGGGCACCCAGGGTGATGTCCAGGGTGCGGGCCAGCACGATCTTCTGCAGCTCTCCCGCGGTCAGCTTCGCCAGCGCCTTCTCCACACCGCGCACGTAGTCGCCGGGGTCGGAGACCGGACCGCATCCGGTGAACGTCTCGGTGATCCGCTCGGGGGTGGTGGAGGGACCGGCCGGCGGGCTCGTCCAGCAGACGGCGGCGGGCACCAGCAGGCGCGCGGGGCGGTCGTCGCGGAAGGGGATCGCGCCCACCACGACGGGGTTGGGGTGACCGGAGTCCCGGGCGTCGCGCAGGGTCGAGGCGACACGTCCGTGCAGACTCGCCGTCCCGGAATCGGGGACCTCATGGACCACCCCTCTGGCGAGCAGGGTTCGGGTCGGCGAGGTGAAGAAGAAGGTGCCGGGCTCGTAGTCTCCCAGAAGGTCGGGCATCCGGGACATGGTGAGGGTGTCGTTCGACGGCATGGCGAAGAGGTCTCCTGTCGGGAGGGATCCAGGAACGGGGGGAGGGGGCGACACTACGACCGGAGCGTGGCGCCCCCGTCGACGTACAGGTCCTGCATGGTGATGTGCCGGGCACGGTCGGAGGCGAGGAAGAGGACGGCGTCCGCGATGTCGGCGGGATCGGCCAGCCTGCCCAGGGGGATGCCCACGCGGAAGGTGGCCGGCGATCCCTCGATGGCCGTGCGGGCGTCGTGGTCGCCGGTCCACAGGGCACGCTGCATGGGCGTGTCGGTGGAGCCGGGCGAGACCACGTTGCAGCGGATGCCGTACGGCGCCAGCTCCAGGCCGAGACACTTGGTGAACTGCGCGGCGGCGGCCTTGGAGGCGGCGTAGGCCGACATGTTCATCCGGGGCACGCCCGCGGCGTTGGAGCCCACGGTGACGATCGCCCCGGATCTGCGGGGGATCATCCGGCGGGCGACCGCGCGGGACAGGTGGAAGACGCCGCCGGTGTTGACGGCGAAGGTGCGGGCCCAGTCGTCGTCGCTGATGGCGACGGCCGGTCCTGAGCAGAGCACTCCGGCGACGTTGACGAGCAGCCCGATCGGGCCGAGATCGGCCTCGACCCGCGCGACCACGTCGTCGACGGCGGCGCTGTCGGTGACCTGGCACGGATAGGCGACCGCGACGCCGAGCCCCGCGGCGACGCGCTCGACCCGCTCCGCGTTCACGTCGAGCGCGGCGACGCGCGTGCCCGTCGCGGCCAGGGCTCGCGCCACCGCCTCGCCGATGCCCTGTGCCGCACCGGTGACCATGGCCACCGCGCCTTCCGTCACCATGTCCTCGCCGCCCCGCCGTTCTCGCCGTCAGCCTGTGCCGGTAGGCAGGCTAGCCCCATCACTTTGGGTTGCGCAGCAAAAACTTATAGTTACTTTTCACAGATCAGGAGGACATCAGGGAAGTTAGTGGGACCACTCCGGCTCATGGGACACGGCGATCGGGGAGATGCCGGGTGGCCGGGGAGGCCCTTCGGTGACGGTCCCGGAGACGGGGCCACCCCTCGGACTCCTCCCCAGTTGGGGGCGCGAATTGACACGTTTATCCGCAATCAACATCGTGTCAACCGCTATGTCTTAACATCATCCCTCGTGACAAGTCAGGATATTTCAGAGCAACACACATATGTTCCCCCGGCGCCCCCCGCCGAACCTCGCGCGCGGGCCGAATCTCCCCTGGGAGCCGAACCTCCCGTGGAGGAGGAGAACAGCGGCGTCCTGGCGATGATCGAGCGCATCGGCTCGATCATCGTCCCGATCGGTGTCGCGCTCTACGCCGTCCTCTACCTCGGCGTGGAGCAGATGTACGGAGTGTTCAACATCAGCCCGCAGCAGGCGGGCATCGACCAGTCCGTCCTGCTCGGCAGGTTGATGGGGACGCTGATCCTGCTCCTGCTGGTCGTCGTGCCGCTTCTCGGCCTCGTCGTCGGGCTCGGCTGGCTGGCCGACAAGGTGACCCGCGGCGCGCTCGGAAAACTCACGGCGGCCGTACGGCGACGTCCCTGGATCGCCGCCCTGATCGCCGCGCTGTGGTGCGGCGCGACCTACTGGGGCCTGTTGAACCTCGTGGGCGATCTCGACGTCGCCGTCATGGTCGTCGTGGCGGTGGGGCTGGGCGTACTGACGTTCCTGGTGCCGTTCCGCCTGCTGCGCCGCAAGCCCGTCGGCCGCGCCGGCATGAAGGTGCTCACCGGCGCTCTCACGGGCATCGGCCTGGGGTTCCTGCTGATCCTGCAGATGATCACGGGAGCGATCAAGGTTCAGGAGACGGGACAGGCCAACGACCTCCTGCCCTTCGTCGGGTTCCAGGACCAGTGGGCCGTCATCAAGAACGCCGAGGACGACAAGCCCCTCTACGAGGGCCGGTGGATGATGCTGCTCGGCGAGAGTGAGGGCACGTACGTCTTCTACGACTGCGACAAACTGGACACCTTCCGGCGTCCGATCGAGACCACGAACCTCGGCAGCATCCAGCTCCAGCCCGAGCGGGAGGCGGGCTACAAGTGCGGCACGCTCGCCGAGCAGGAGCAGGGCGAGCAGGCTCAGGCGGGCGAGGGCGAAAGCCAGTAGGGGGTTCGGGCCTCCCCTGCGGGCTTCCTCTGCGGACTTCCCCCCCTGTTCGGGCTCTCCCTGTCCGCCCTTCTCATTGTCCGCCTCTCTCGCTGTTCGCCCCTCTCATCGTTCGCCCCTCTCGCTGTTCGAGCTCTCCCCTTTCGAGTTCTCGAACCTCCCCGCGACGCCCACCGGCGGCGGAACCCGATGCTCCGGGTCCCGCCGCCGGGGACGGCACGGGGGATCGGCACAGGAGATCGACACGAGGGTCGGCTCCCGCACCGGTGCCGTCGAACGAGGTGCCGGATCGGCACACCGCCGTCAGGACGAGACGCCGGGCCGGCACACCGTTGTCAGGACGGGGTGCGAATCCGGCACTCCGGCGTCAGGACGGGGTGCCGTCCGCGCCGCACTTGATGACCGGGCGGATGCAGTCGCGCACGCGACGCTCCATCTCGGCCACCGGCCAGGCGTTGAAGAAGTCGCCGTGCATCGTGTATCCGGGACCTGACGCCAACCGGAAGTTGGCCGGATTCCCGTTCACCGGGTAGCGCAGCACCTGGCGCAGCTTCGGCACAGGCACCGGGTGCGAGGCCGGGCAGGCCTGGCCGACCGGGTAGGCCATGTGACTCTTGTGGTCGGCCGAGTCCAGGTCCCTGCCGTTCCAGCACTGCGGGAAGTCCAGGTAGGACTCCATCATGGTGCCCGCCGGACAGGTCACGAAGTCCTTGGACGGCGGGACGTGGCCGGCGTGCAGGCACGACCAGCGGGCGTTGCTGCTCGGGTCGTTGGGGCTGGTCGCCTTGGCGTTGCCCGCGACGATCCGCAGGCCCAGCGGGAGCGGCTGGGTCCTGGCGACGATGTCGTCGCGCACGCCCTCACCCAGGTAGTAGAACGTGGTGATGGTCGGCTCCACCGGGGTGTTGCCGTTGTAGAGGGTCGGCACCCAGTACGACGACAGGTCGGTGCGCGGGTTGCAGTTGCTGGGAGAGCTCTGCAGGGACGCGAGGGTCGTGTTGGCGTTGGTCGTGGTGCTGCCGAAGAAGCTGTGCATGTGCGACGCGCCGGGCATGTTCGGGAAGATGATCGGGTCGTCGGGCAGCCGGTGGCTGAACGGGCAGTCGGCGAGGAACTCCGCCACCCGTACGACCGCGGCGGACGAACTCCCCGCCTGGGCCTTCGACGTCGCGCTTGCCTGGGTGGTGTGGATGACGAGGGACGTGCCCAGGAGCGCCACTATCGCGGTCACCAGGGTCAGCGGGCGTAACCGGCGTCGTAGGCGGGCTGGGAAGAGTGCCGGGTGCATGGATGGACTCCTTTTTGGGGGGACTCCGGCCGTGAGGGCTCCGGTTCTGGGGAGGCCCCGGCACGGCCCGGGTGAGCCGTGCCGGAGCGGAGGGGGTTCTTGCAGGAGGGGGTTCTTGCAGGAGGGTTACGTGCGGGAGGGGATTACGTGCGCGAGGGGGTTACTTGTAGACGCGCACGTAGTCGACGAGCATCTGCTTGGGGAAGCCGGTGCTGGCGTCCGGCGGGCCGGGCCAGTCGCCGCCCACCGCGAGGTTGAGGATGATGTAGAACGGGTGGTCGAAGACCCACGGTCCACGCGTCGCCTCGACCTGCGCCTTGCTCAGGGTGAAGACCGTCCGCCCGTCCAGGGTGTAGACGATGCCCTTGCTGTCCCAGGTGGCGGCCCAGACGTGGAAGTCGTCGGAGAAGTCCGCGCCGTTGGGCAGCGTGTACGGGGTGCCGATGCCGCCGCCGCCGTTGTAGGCGGGGGCGTGGACGGTCGAGTAGGAGGTCTTGACGTCCTTGCCGAGCACCTCGAGGATGTCGATCTCCCCGTTGTACGGCCAGGGCCTGCCGGTGAGGAAGTCGGCGCCCATCATCCAGAACGCCGGCCACAGGCCGTTGCCCTTCGGGACCTTGACGCGGGCCTCGACCTTGCCGTAGGTGAAGGTGAACTTGCCGCCGGTGTTGATGCGCCCGGAGGTGTACTGGCAGGGGCCGCCGGGGCAGGACGATCCGGCGGTGGTCTCCTGCCGCGCCGTGATGACGAGGTTGCCGTTGCCGTCCATCGCGGTGTTCTCGGGCTTGTAGTACTCAAGCTCGTTGTTCGGGCCGGTTCCCGGGTCCTGGGTCCACTTGGCCGAGTCGGGCCTGGTGCCCGCGCCGCCGTTGAACTCGTCGCTCCAGACGAGCGTCGTCGGCGGGTTGGCCGGGTCCTGCGGGAGCGGCGGCGGCGTGATCGGGGCGCCACCGGTGCCCCAGACCTGGAACTCCCACAGCGAGTAGCCGTACGGGGTGGCACGCTGGGTGCCGTACATGCGCACGTAGCGGCCGGTGCCGTTGACGGTCAGCGTCTGCTTGAAGCCGGTGCCGGTGGTCGTGGAGTAGATCGGCGTCCAGGTGGTGTTGTTGTCCGAGACCTGGATCTGGAACGCCCTGGCGTAGGCCGGGTCCCACTGGAGGACGACCTGCTTGATCTGCGCGGTCGCGCCGAGGTCGACGGAGATCCAGCCCGGGTCGACCCAGCCGGTGGTGGAGCTGGTCGCCCAGCGGGAGGCGGGGTCGCGGTCGAACGCCCTGGCCGGGGTGCACTCCCAGCAGTTCCCGTCACTCTGGGAGGTGGAGGCCGCGCCGGGCCTGCCGTAGGACAGCAGCTTGAGCACGCCGGGGTCGGGATCGGGGGTGGGCGTCGGGGTCGGGGTCGGGGTGGGGTTGGTGTCCCCGATGGTCCCGTAGACCTGGAACTCCCAGAGCGAGTAGCCGTACTGGGTGGCGCGCTGGGTGCCGTACACGCGCACGTAGCGGCCGGTGCCGCTGACGGCCAGTGTCTGGTTGCCGCCGGTGGCGGTGGTCGTGGAGTGGATCGGCGTCCAGGTGGTGCCATTGGGCGAGGTCTGGATCTGGAAGGCCCTGCCGTAGGCGGCCTCCCAGTTCAGCGTCACCTGCGTGATGGTCGCGCTGGCGCCGAGGTCGACCTGGATCCACTGCGGGTCGCTGAACGCGCTGGACCAGCGGGTGCCCGCGTTGCCGTCGACGGCCGCGGACGCCGGGAAGGCCACGGTGCTCTCCGAGGACGAGGCGGTCGCCGTCTTGCCCTGGGAGAGGAGTGCGTCGGCGGCGGCCGCGGGCATGATCGCGAGACAGGACGTGACGAGGGTGACGGCCGCGGCTATCAGCAGGGCCATGCGGCGGCCGGGACTTCGGGACGAGGGCATCGCGTCTCCTCGGGGGTGGGGGGTGCGTACCGGTATCGAGTCGGGGAGCGCTCTCTCAACCAGAGATTGCTCTTGTCCGACAGGAGCTGTCAAGTGTCCGTTTAACCAGGACGAAACGGCCTACACATGATCCGGCAATCAACCGCACATCTCAGGGAGCGCTCCCGGACAATCGCTTGCATCGTTACAACGAGCTGTGAGCTGGGGCTAAGAAGATCCTCTCCAGGGAGCGCTTTCCCGGCTTTCTCCCGCCGATCGGCGCGGGGGAAAATCCGGCTCGGTTCCGGGCATTGACAGAAACCTCCCTTCCGGTCACCCTTTGTGAGGGAGCGCTCTCTTCATGATCACCGACTAAGCTTGGGAAAGGGTGGGACCGCACGTTCAGGCACCACCGGTCAGGCGGCGGCACGAACTGCGGGAGAACCACATGAGACGACCCACCCTGGAGGCTGTCGCCACCCGGGCCGGCGTGTCCAAGTCAACGGTCTCCAGGGTGGTGAACGGCGAGCCGACGGTCGCCTCCGACATCCGCGACCTCGTCATGCGGGCGGTGAACGACCTGGGCTACACCCCCAACCCCGCGGCGCGCAGCCTGGTGACCCGGCGCACCGACTCCATCGCGGTCATCGTCTCCGACCCGTCGTCCGGACTCGTCTCCGACGACCCGATGTTCTCCACCGTCGTACGCGCGGCCAGCCGCGAGTTCGAGGCGGCGGGCAAGCAGGTCGTGCTCGTGCTCGCGGGCTCCGACGACGCCCGCGTGCGGGCCCGGCAGTTCGTGGCCGCCCGCCACGTGGACGGGGTCATGCTCGTGTCGATGCACGGCGCCGACCCCCTGCCGTCGGCGCTCGCCGCCACGGGCGTCCCCCTCGTCTCCCACGGCAGGCCCGCCTTCCGGCTGGACGTGCCGTGGGTCGACAACGACAACACCGGCGGGGCCGCCCAGGCGGTGCGGCACCTGCTGGAACGGGGGCGGCGCCGGATCGCCACGATCTCCGGCCCGCTGGACATGTCCGCCGCCCAGGACAGGATCGGCGCCTACCGCGAGGTTTTGAGCGAGACCGGCCGTCGCTCGATCGTGGCCATCGGCGACTTCACCCGGATCTCCGGGGCCGAGGCCATGGCGCAGCTGCTCGAGGACGATCCCGCGCTGGACGCGGTGTTCGCCGCCAACGACCTGATGGCGATCGGCGCCATGCGGGCACTGCGCCGGGCGGGCCGGCGGGTGCCCGACGACGTGGCGGTGGTGGGGTACGACGACATCGAGGCGGCCCTCTACACCGACCCCCCGCTCACCACGGTACGCAGCCCCATGGGCGAGCAGGCCGCCGCCTCGGCCCGCCTGCTGCTCGGCCTGCTGAGAGGCGAGCCCGCGCCCCCGGTGATCCTCCCGACCCAGCTCGTGGTGCGGGAGTCCAGCTAGCCGGTAGTGCGGGCGGAGAACGCGGCGGGCGGCCGGTTCGGTCCCGGCGGCGCGAGAGCACCGGAAGGCGTCGGATGACGCATCGAAAAAGAGCAATAAAAACCGCATGACCCGCATGTGGTCAATTTTTCGAGCAATCACTCAAAAGAATCCGGACAGACAAAAAACAGCCCTTGTCTCGAATGCGTGAACCCAGGGGACGATCACTCACGGAGAACACGTGGCGAGAAAACCAATTAATTTGGACATGTTCCCCTAATTGACGAATCCGTTTAACCCTCGTTAACGGGAGTCGTGCTTTGCCGTGTCGATCATCGGGTAACTCCTGCTTGCCGCCACTATCGCGGTTCGAGCAATCCACCTCCCTTGAATCACAAAAGACATGGAATGCGATGACTTCTAGCGGTAGAAGTCGGGCTCAAATTACCAGTTCCGGCAAACGCGTTCGAAACCGGTCCGCCGCGACAACGATCAGCGCTGTTCTGGCTTTTTCCTGTCAGACTCCGGCTGACGCCGTCCCCGACATCACGGGAATTCCTTTCCTCAACGCGAGGATCGTCGGCGACGAGACCGCACCTGTTCGCGAGGTGACCGGAAGGTGCGACCGTTCGCGCGTCCATGGGGTGGGAGCCGCCAAGCGGAAGAAGTGCGGGTGCGGGAGAAGTCGCTGCTGTTGCCGTGACGGTCGTGATGGCCGCGACGGTGAGGACGGCCTGCCGGGAATCGGGCTGCGCGGCCCCGCCGGTCCGGCCCCGCAGGGCCGACAGGACCAGCGGGCCCTGCTGGGGCCACGGGAGCCACGAGACCGGCAGGAGCGGACGGCGCTACCGGACCAGCAGGGCCGACAGGACCAGCAGGGCCGACAGGACCAGCAGGGCCGACAGGACCAGCAGGGCCGACAGGACCTATCGGCTTGACCGGGGCTACCGGACCCGCGGGGCCGAGCACCCTGGTCACCAGGCAGGTCTCCGCGGGGACGCCGACTCCCGTTCCGGCCGACACGACGGTGACCGTTCTCGGCGGCATATGCCCCGTGGGCACGCTCGCCGTCGCCGGGGAATGGAGTGGCAGTGCCCTGGGGGTCAACATAACGGCCTCCGAGTCGGTGGTCGGCAACCGGTGGAGCGTCACATTCGCCAACGGCGGAGCGCTCGAACCCACCGTTCACACCAAAGTCCTCGCGGCACCCGAGAAGCCTAAATTGTGACCATTTACTACAGGGCAACAGATCCCTGGAGAACACGGTTTTCGAGCTCGACAACCTGGACAGATCCCCGCCGTTGACGAATCCGTTTAACCCTCGTTAACGGCGGTTGCGCTTTGCCGTGTCGATCATCGGGTAACTCCTGCTTGCCGCCACCGTCGCGGTTCAAGCAATCCGATTCCCTGGAATCACAAAAGACATGGAATGCGATGACTTCTAGCGGTAGAAGACGGGCTCAAATTATTAATTCCGGCAAACGTGCTCGAAACTGGTCCGTAGCGACAACAGCAATCGGTGCCGTCCTGGCGCTTTCCTGCCAGCCACCGGCCAACGCCGTAACCGACACCACAGGCATCATTCCCCTCAACGCGCGGGACACCGGCGGCGAGACCCTTCCGGCTTGGAGGGTGACCGGCCCGCTGGACGATGCGCGCGTGTCCCTGATGAGACCTCTCAGGCGGGGAGACTGCAAGTGCCAGGGGAAGAACTGCGCGTGTGATCGTGACCGTCCCGGCAAGCACAACCGTGCCGGCGGAAAGAGCAGGGAAGGCCGCGACAGCGGAAGGAAATCGCCGAATCCCGGACTGTCGGCGGAGTCCGCAGACCCGGCGAACCGGGCGAATCCAGCAAATGCGGCGGATCCGGCGAAACCGGCCGAGACGAGCCTTCCGGACGGCCCGCTCGAGTTGATGGGACCGGCGGGCCCCGAAGGACCGGCAGGCCCGCCGGGTCCCATGGGGGCGGCGGGTCCGGCCGGACCGATGGGAGCGACGGGACCGAAGGGTGACACCGGTGCCCCCGGCGCACCGGGGGCACCGGGTCCTGCGGGCGCGCTGGGCCCCATGGGCGCCACAGGCGCCACGGGCCCGATCGGGCCGATCGGGCCCGTCGGCCCGATCGGACCGACCGGAGCCGACGGACTCACAGGACCGATCGGGCCGGAAGGACCGGCAGGACCGATCGGCCCCGCGGGACCGGCAGGACCGATCGGACCGGAGGGACCGGCAGGACCCGCCGGTCCCGCGGGCCCCACCGGTGGCCCCGGGCCCGCGGGCGCGGACGGCGCGGCGGGACCCGCCGGTCCCGCGGGCGAACCCGGCGCCACCGGACCGGTGGGACCGACCGGCGCCACGGGAGCCGCGGGCGCGCCTGGCGCACCCGGTCCGGCGGGACCCGTCGGCCCCGCGGGCCCCGCGGCGCCGACATCCGCCGTGTCCGTGGCGTACCTGCATCTCGAACCGATCACCGCGTCGGTTCGGAGCGACGGGACGACACGGATCCGCGACCCGCGAACGAGTCCACGCTGGCACGACCTTTCGACGATTCCCAGCCATCCCGTCAATGTGGTGGACGTCGCGGCGACGGTCCTTCAGGACGGCGCCCTTCCGTACCTTCACCTCACGGTTCAGAACTCGGCCGGCCAGGTCTCCTGGACGAAGTGCCTGCTTGGCCGCCCGGTTCCGGTGACGGGGGGCTTCTACGCTCCGGGAACGCCTCTCGGGCCTCCCGCGTACCCCGCCAACTGCGACAAATTCACCAGCGAGACACCGCCGACCCAAATTCGCGCGAAGCCTGACCGGACAGCCCTGACCTGACAGCGGAGAATGCCGTGCCCGGCTCCGGCCGGGCACGGCAGGGGAACCGTTCCGGAGGGCGGTCGCGGATCATGTGGACCACACACCCCTCGGAACGTGCGGTGCGTGTCAGTGTGGACCACAGGCCCCTCGGACCGTGTGGTGCGTGTCAGTTCCGGACGAGGACCAGCCGCGAGGGGTCTTCTCCGGCCAACGGGACGCGGAGCCTGCGTCTGGCGGCGACCGCCCGGTACGCGGCGGCGCACGCGTTCGCGCCCAGCGCGACGACGACGAGCAGGCCGAGGCGGAGCAGGTCCGGTCTGCCGAAGCTGAGCTCCCCGGCACCGTTGACCAGGAATCCGGTGCAGAAGAACCACGCCATGACGGCCGTGGCCAGCGCGACCCCGGCGCGGACCCCGCAGGCGGCGTAGGCGCACACCGCGATCGCCATGATCAGCACACGGCCGGTGACCTCCGCCGGGGCGAGGAACAGCGAGGCGGTCGCGGCCGTGGCGACGACGGTGACGAACCCTCCGGTGAGCGAGAATCCCACCGGTTCGGTGCCGAACACCGCGACCACCCCTTTCGCAAAGCTGACATCTGTTGCGGAGCAGACATTTGCCGGGGCAGATCTCTGCCCCTCCATGAAACCCCGGGAAACGCTCGCGGGCCAATGTCGATATGTTTTCTTCACCCTTTCCCTACGCTCATTTACGCCGTTCTCACCCGCCGCCGACCTCCTACAGGCCCACGTCGCGGCGCATCAGGTCCTGCTCCATCTCCCTGCGGACGAGCAGCCTCGCCCGGCCGTCGCGCACGGCGACGACCGGGGGCCGGCCCATGAGGTTGTAGGTCGACGCCATCGAGTGGTGGTACGCCCCGGTGGCCGCCAGCGCGACGAGGTCGCCCGGCCGCAGGTCGGCGGGGAGCGGGACGTCCTCCGCGATCGTGTCACCCGTCTCGCAGTGGTGGCCGACGACCGTGAACGGGCGCGGCCCCTCGCGGGAAACGCGCCCGGCGAGCCGTACGGTGTAGCGCGACCCGTACAGGGCCGGGCGAGGGTTGTCGCTCATCCCGCCGTCGACGGCGACGAACGTCCGCGAGCCCCCGCGCTTGACCGCGACGACACGGTAGAGCGTGGTCCCGGCGGTACCGGCGATCGCCCGGCCGGGTTCCACGATGAGCCGGGGCACGGGCAGGCCGAACCCGGCGGCCCGCTCCGTGATCGCGGTGACGACCGCGTCCGCGAAACGCTCCAGGCCGAGTCCCTCCGTACCCGGCAGGTAGGCGATGCCGTGCCCGCCGCCCAGGTCGAGCTCGGGCAGGACCACGCGGTGGGTGTCGCGGATCCGGGCCATCTCGCCGACCAGGATCCTGGCCGCCCGCTCGTACGGCTCGACGTCGTCGATCTGCGAGCCCAGGTGGCAGTGGAGCCCGGCCAGTTCGAGCCGGGGCTGGTTCAGGACCCTGGCCACGGCGTCCCCCGCGGCACCGCTCAGGACGGACAGGCCGAACTTCTGGTCCTCGCCCGCGGTACGGATCTTGGGGTGGGCGCCCGCCTCTATGTCGGGCGTCACCCGGACCAGCACCTTCTGGCGACGGTCGATCGGGACGAGCGCGGCGAGCCTGTTGATCTCGCCGACGTTGTCCACCACGATCCTGCCGACGCCCTCGTCCACCGCCCTGCGCAGCTCGGCCGGTGTCTTCGCGTTGCCGTGCATGATGATCCGCCTCGCGGGGAATCCGGCGGACCTGGCGACCGCCAGCTCGCCTCCCGAGCAGACGTCGAGGCTCACCCCCTCGGTCCGCATCCAGTCGGCCATCGCGCGGCAGAGGAACGCCTTGGCCGCGTACGCGATCTCGGCGTCCGGGAGCGCGGCCCGGTAGGCGCGGCAGCGCAGGCGCACGTCCGTCTCGTCGATCACGTAGCTGGGAGTGCCGAACCGGTGGGCGATCTCGGTGAGGGACACCCCGCCGATCGTGACGTCTCCCGTGGCCGTGACACGTGTGGTCGCCGACCACGGGGAGCCGGCGGCCTCGCCGGGCGAGGTCGCCCTTGGCCCGGGAGAAGCGGTCGTCCTTGGGCCGGGAGAAGTCCTTGGGCCGGGAGAAGCGATCGCCCCTCGTCCGGGAGAAGCGATCGCCCCTCGTCCGGGAGAAGCGGCCGCCCCTCGCCCCGGGAGTCCGGTGGCGGGGGCCGGGACCTCGGGACCCCGGCGGACGGGTAGCGGCAACGGGGTTTCACCCGCGTGCGAGACGCCCATGCTTCCTCCTGCTTTCGCGGCCCGGCCGGATGGCCGGACACAGGGGACGCTAGGTCGGCGAGGGGCGGATCGAACGGTTCGGGACGAGACCCTGACGCTCCCCCGCCCTAACCTGACACCTCCTTGACGGCCGGGCACGGAGCGTGAGGCCGGGAACGCGGAACGTCCCCCCGGCGCGACGAACCGGCCGAAGGGACGTTCGGGGCACTCGCCGACGGATCGGCGGGGGCCTGCGGAACCCGGTGCGCGACGGGCGCCCAACGGATCGGCGGATGCCCGACGGACCGGCGGGCGCCCGACGGACCGGCGGATGCCCGAGGGACCGGCCGATGCCCGAGGGGACGCCTGCGGGTGCCTAGCGGGCACTCTCCAGGAGCTTCTCGGTGGCGACGAGGCGCACGCAGGTGGCGAGGCCGGAGATGGCCAGCTCCAGCTCGTCGAGCTCGGGGTAGGTGGGGGCGATGCGGATGGTGCTGTCACGGGGATCCGTCGCGTACGGATGGGTGGCGCCCGCGGGGGTGAGGGCGATGCCCGCCTCTCCCGCCCGCCGCACCACCTCGCGCGCGCAGCCCTCCAGCACGTCGAGGCTGACGAAGTAGCCGCCCTCGGGGCTGGACCAGGTCGCCAGGCCGCTGCCGCCCAGCTCCTTCGTGAGGATCGTCTCGACCGCGTCGAACTTCGGCCGCAGCAGCTCCCGGTGGCGGCGCATGTGCTCGGCCAGGCCGTTCGCGTCGCGCAGGAACTCCACGTGGCGGAGATGGTTGAGCTTGTCGGGACCGATGGTGCCCTTGGCGGTGTTTCCGAGCAGCCAGGCCACGTTGGCGGGGGACGACCCGAAGAAGGAGACGCCGGAGCCGGCGAAGGTGATCTTCGAGGTGGAGCCGAAGACGAAGACGCGGTCGGGGTTGCCGTTCTCCGCGCACAGCGCCAGGACGTCGGCGATCTCCACGGGCGTGTCGGTCAGGTGGTGCACGGCGTAGGCGTTGTCCCAGAAGATCCGGAAGTCCGGGGCGGCGGCCGGCATCGCGGCCAGGCGCCGCACCGTCTCGTCACCGTAGGAGACACCGCTGGGGTTGCTGTACTTGGGCACGCACCAGATGCCCTTGACCTGGGGGTCGTCGAGCACGAGACGCTCCACGACGTCCATGTCCGGCCCCTCGGCGTTCATCGGCACCGGGATCAGCTCGATGCCGAACCGCTCGCACAGGGCGAAGTGGCGGTCGTACCCGGGGACCGGGCACAGGAACGCGATCCGCGGCTCGTCGGCCCAGCGGCGCTCGGCGCCGGGCAGCGTCCCGAGCAGGGCGTGGACGATCGAGTCGTGCATCAGCGAGAGGCTGGAGTTGCCGGCGGCGACGAGCTGGGCGGCGGGCACCTGCAGCGGGCCGCTGAAGATCTCCCTGAGCTCGGCCAGACCCTGGAGCCCGCCGTAGTTTCGGCAGTCGGTGCCATCCGCGGCGGTGTGACCGCCGGGCAGGTCCAGCAGTGCCTCGGAGAGGTCGAGCTGCCGCGCCGACGGCTTGCCCCGCGTCAGGTCGAGGGACAGACCGCGCCGGACGAGCGCGTCGTAGTCACGCTGGGCATCGTCTCGCCGGGCGGTCAGTTCGTCGATGGTGAGGGCCGGAGAGGTCACGGGAGTTCCTTCGCCTGCTGGTGATCGGCTCCGGAGGCGGTCGGCGACCGGCTGGGAAGACGGTTGTGGAGCGGCTCCGAAGGTGGCCTGGTCGACTTCGAAGAATAGAAGACCGCGCCGCCCGATCGGAAGCCGGGCCGTTCGCGTCGCGCCGCCCCTGACGATTCGACACCCGATCATGCGCGTCACGCGACCGGCTCACCATACGATCACCGTATGGCGGAGGTCATGGTGCGTGACGGAACCTGGACGTTCGACGGCGAGATCCTGCGGATCGTTCCCGGCCGCGACCGGAGCGTGAAGAAACTGCGGCAGTTGCTGGGCGAGGTGCGGGTGCCGCTGGAGGCGGTGGCCGGAATCGCCTACGAGCCCGGCCGGAAGGGCGGCAGGCTGCGGCTGCGGCTGCGCGAGGGCGCCGACCCGTTCAACCAGGCGGCGCTCGGGCGGATCGCCGACACCTCCGACCCCTACCAGCTGGTCGTGGACGCCGACCGCACCGGTGCCGCCGAGTACTTCGTCGACGAGGTGCGCAACGCGCTGGTGATCGAGCAGGTGCCGGACGGTCCCTCGGAGCGTTATCTCATGCCGGGCCCGGCGCTGCCCGTGGTGGTCCCGGCGGGTGACGGCACGGCGACGTTCGACGGCGAGTCGATCCGCCTCGAATGGAGCTGGTCGACGGAGGAGGGCAAGAAGTCGGCCGGTCCCCAGCGGATCGCGCTGAAGGACCTGAACGGCGTGGAGTGGTTCCCGACCTCGGGCCTGGAGAACGGCTATCTCCGCTTCCACGTGAAGGGCGCGGCACCGCACAAGCTCGCTCCCAAGCACGACCCGCACTGCCTGGTCCTGTGGGGCTTCGACAAGGAGACCCGCACGACGGCGCTGCTCGTCGCCGCGATCCTCGCCAGGCTGCCGCACCCCTCGGGCCCCCGGCTGTCCTCCGCCGCGGAGCCTCCAGCGATCGAGGCCACCGCGACATCCGCGGCACCCGCGGCACCCGCACCGTCCTCCGGCCACGACCCCGACTCGCTGCTGCGCCGCCTGCGCGAGCTCGGTGACCTGCACAAGGACGGCATCCTCACCGACGAGGAGTTCACCACCGCCAAACAGGCCCTGCTCCGCCGCTTCTGAGCGACACCCGCCTCCGACCGCGTCCCGCCTTCGTACGGCCCCGCCTTCGTACGGCCCCGCCTTCGAGCGGTCGTGCGCGTGCGAATGTCACCGGCACTGGGCGAGCATGACTCTCTTGTCCGCGCGGGTGACCGGCAGGTTGTATTTCAGGGCCACCTGGGCGAAGCGGACGACGTAGGCACAGCGGACCCTCCGTACGGGCGGGAGCCAGGACGCCGGTCCCGAGCCACCCTTGGCCTCGTTGGCGTCGCCGTACACCGGGAGGAGGTTGAGCGGGTCGTTGGCGATGCGCTTCCGCTTGGACAGCGGCCAGCGGGAGGCCCCCATCCGCCACTCGTAGGACAGCGGGACCACGTGGTCGACCTGGATCTCGTCGGAGCGCTTCTTGGTCCAGCGGACGATCCGGCCGGTGTAGGGATCGCGCAACTTCATGGAGACCACCACGCAGTCGGAGCCGCGGCGGTAGCGCACGTCCTCGCCGTCGCGGGCCAGCAGGTCGTCGCGGGTACGGCAGCCGTTGCGCGCGTACGGCACTCCCTTGGCGGTGTCGGCCCAGTTCTCGCCGAACCTGGTCCGGCTGTAGCCGGCCTTGGAACCCATCGGCCTGACCCGGAGCCTCCCGATCAGCCTGACGGCGGTGCCCCGGTCCCCGGTCGACCTGACGGGCGCCAGACCGGGACCCACGCCATCTGGATTGTCCAGCGGCGCGACCCGGGCCGGCGCGGCCCTCGCACGCGTGTCGTCGTGCGTCGACAGTGAGAAGAGCACCGCGGCGCCGAGCATCACGGTGACCACCCCCCGCGTGCTCACCCATGCCTCCAGAAGGGTCTACAGGCTCATGCTTGACCGATTCCCGGTAATCCCCTGGTTGACACGGGGGTGTCCGCTGGTTGAGACCGTACCCGGAGGGCGGCCGGTCAGGACGAAGGGTCCGGGGCGGGAAGCGGTCAGGACGGGAAGGTTCCAGGGCGGGAAGGGTTCAGGGCGGAAAGCGGCCAGGGCGGGAAGGGTTCAGGGCTGGAAGCGGTAGCCCATGCCCGGCTCGGTGAGCAGGTGGACCGGGTGGGCGGGGTCGCGCTCCAGTTTCTTGCGCATCTGGGCCATGTACTGGCGAAGGTAGTTGGTCTCCTTGCTGTAGGCGGCGCCCCAGACCTCGTTCAGCAGGCGGCGCTGGGTGATCAGCTTGCCGGGGTTGCGGACCAGGATCTCCAGCAGGCGCCACTCGGTGGGGGTGAGCCGCACGCCCCCGGAGACGGTCTTGCCCGCCAGGTCCACCTCGTGCTCGCCGATCACGAACCGGGCCGGTTCCTCCTCGGTGACCGAGGCGCGACGCGACACCGCGCGGATCCTGGCGAGCAGCTCGTCGACGCCGAACGGCTTGATGACGTAGTCGTCCGCGCCCGCGTCCAGGGCCTCCACCTTGTCGCGGCCCTCGGCCCGGCCGGACAGCACGATGATCGGGACGGTGGTCCAGCCGCGCAGCCCGTGGATGACGTCCACCCCGTCCATGTCGGGCAGGCCGAGGTCGAGCACGACCAGGTCGGGGTGCCGGTCGGCGGCCTGGCGCAGGGCGGCGGCTCCGTCGGCGGCCACGGCCACCTCGTACCCGCGGGCGGCCAGGTTGATCCGCAGCGCCCGCAGGAGCTGGGGTTCGTCGTCGACGACGAGGATGCGCGTCACGGGTCCTCCACGGGTACGGGCGCGGCCCGGTGCCGCGGGAAGACGGGCAGCGTCAGGACCATGGTGAGACCCCCGCCCGGTGTCTCGTCCGGTACGAGGGTGCCGCCCATCGCCTCCGCCAGCCCCCGGGAGAGCGCGAGGCCGAGACCGACACCGGTGGCGTTGTCACGGTCGCCCAGCCGCTGGAAGGGCATGAAGACCCGGTCTCGCGACTCCTCGGGGATGCCCGGCCCCCGGTCGACGACCCTGATCTCCACATGTTCGCCGCCGTCACCGTCACCGTCACCGCCGTCGCCTCCGTCTCCCATGCTCGCGCCGACCAGCACGGCGACGCCCGGCGGGCTGTAGCGGACGGCGTTGGAGACGAGGTTGACCAGTACGCGTTCGAGCAGCGCGGGGTCGGCGGCGATCTCGGGGAGATCCTCGGGCAGGCGGTTCAGCACCCGGTCGTACGGCGGCCCCAGCTCGTCGACGACCCGAGGGACGATGTCCTCAAGCGCCGTCGGCTGGAGCGTCAGCCCGAGCACTCCCGCCTGCAGGCGGCTCATGTCGAGTAGGTTCGCGACGAGGCGGTCCAGCTTGACCAGGGACTCGTCGGCCGTGGCGAGCAGTTCCGCCCTGTCCTCCGGCGACCAGTCGACGTCGGTGGCGCGCAGGCCCTCCACGGCGGCCTTCGCGGAGGCGAGCGGGGTGCGCAGGTCATGGCTGACGGCGGCGAGCAGCGCGGTGCGCATCCTGTCGGCCTCGGCGAGCGGGCGCAGCCGCTCCGCCTGCTCGGCGAGGCGCTGGTGGCGCAGCGCCACCGCCGCCTCCGCGGCGAACGCCTCCAGCACCCGGCGTCCGGACGTGCCGGGCAGCCACCCGCGTACGGCCAGGACCAGGTCGTCGTCGACGACCACGTCGGTGTCGGCGACGCCGGGACGGGTGGACGGCTCCCCACCCCCGGTCGCCACGATCCGCCAGCCGTCCGAACCATCCGAGCCGTCCAGACTTTCCGGGCCACCCGGACCGCCCGGACCAGACGCGCCGGACGAACCGGAGGAGCCGGAGGAGCCGCCCGGACCAGGCGGGGCGGGGGAGCCGTCGGGGCGGCGTTCCAGCAGGGTGACGGAGGCGAGCCCGAAGACCTCCCTGAGCCTGGAGAGCAGGGACGGCAGCGCCGCCTCGCCCCGCAGCACGTATCCGGCGAGGGTCGCCAGCACCTCGGCCTCCGCGCCCGCGAGGGCGGCCTCCCTCGCGCGGCGGGCCGCCAGGTCGACGACCGCGCTCACCATGACCGCTACCAGCACGTAGACGACCAGGGCGAGCAGGTTCTCCGGCCGGGTCACGGCCAGCGAGTGGAACGGCGGCGTGAAGTACCAGTTGAGGAGGGCGAAACCGGCCACCGCGGCGGTGATCGCGGGCCACATGCCACCGGCCAGCGCGACGCAGACCACCATCAGCAGGAACAGCAGTATCACGCTCGGCAGCGTCGCGTGACTCAACCCCAGGAGGACGGCGGTGAGCAGGGGGAGCCCGAGCAGCGCCGTCCCCCAACCGGCGAGCCTGCGGGAGCGGGTGAGCGCGGCGCGCGACGGGCCGCGTCCGCCGGGCCTCCCCGCCTCCTCGTGGGTGATCATGTGCACGTCGACGGTTCCCGAGGACGCGGCGGTGGTCACCCCGACCCCTCGGGAGAGGGTCCGCGCGAGCCACCCGCGCCGGGAGACCCCCAGCACCAGCTGCGTGGCGTTCACCCGCCGGGAGAAGTCCAGCAGCGCCCTCGGCACGTCGTCGCCCACCACCTGGTGGTAGCCGCCGCCCAGGCTCTCCACCAGCGCGCGCTGCCTGGCCAGGCGCGCCGGATCGGCGTTCGCCGGCCCGTCGGCCCTCGTCACGTGCACCGCCAGCAGGTCCGCCCGCGGGGACCTGGCCGCGATCCGCGCCGCCCGGCGCACCAGGGTCTCCCCCTCCGGGCCCCCCGCCAGCGCCACCACCACCCGCTCCCGGGTCTCCCACACCCCCGCGACACGGTGTTCCGAGCGGTAGTGACCGAGGCTGTCGCCGACCTCTCCCGCCACCCACAGCAGCGCGAGCTCGCGCAGCGCCGTCAGGTTGCCGAGCCGGAAGTACTTCGACAGGGCCGCGTCCACCCGCTCCGGCGCGTACACGTTGCCGTGCGCCATCCGGCGGCGCAACGCCTCCGGGGCCATGTCCACCAGCTCCACCTGCCCGTCCCGCCGCACCACCTCGTCGGGCAGCGTCTCGCGCTGGGCCACCCCGGTGATCTCCTCGACCGCGTCCGCGAGCGACTCCAGGTGCTGCACGTTGAGAGTGGAGACCACGTCGATCCCGGCCTCCAGGATCTCCTCCACGTCCTGCCAGCGCTTGGCGTTGCGCGAGCCCGGCACGTTGGTGTGGGCCAGCTCGTCGACCAGGACGACCTCCGGCCTCCTCGCGACGACGGCGTCCACGTCCAGCTCGCCGAACACGGCCCCCCGGTGCTCAACCGCCACCCGAGGGACGATCTCCATCCCCTCCAGCAGCCTCTCGACGCGCTCGCGGCCGTGTGTCTCCACCAGCCCGACCACCACGTCGGTGCCGCGCTCCCCGCGCCTGCGCCCCTCGGCCAGCATCGCGAAGGTCTTGCCCACCCCGGGGGCCGCCCCCAGGTAGACGCGCAGCCGTCCGCGTGCCATGTAGCTCGTCCCTCACCGATCGCCGATCCCTGCCGGATGCCGGGCAGGACCCGGCCGTTCTCCCCTGAGGCCAGGCTACGGCGGGCGGTCTCCCGGCCGATCAGGTGACCCGGCGGGCGGGGGACGGCGGGCGGTCTCCCAGCTGATCAGGTGACCGCGGGCAGGCTACGGCGGGCGGCCTTCCGGCCGATCAGGTGACCCGGCGGGCGGGGACGGCGACCGGGTCAGAGCCAGTTGCGCTTCTTGAACGCCCGGTAGAGCAGCACCGTGCCCACGATGATCAGGATCGTGGACGTCCAGAACCCGACCGACTGGGCGAACCCGGGGTAGGGCACGTTCTGCCCGTAGAAACCGGTGATCATCGTGGGCACCGCGATGATGGCCGCCCAGCTGGTGATCTTCTTCATGATGTCGTTGAGCCGGAACCCCTGCTGGTTCATGTGGGCCTCGCGGACGTTGCTCACCAGGTCCTGCAGGGACTCGCTCCACTCCGCGGTGCGCAGGGTGTGGTCGTAGATGTCCTGGTAGTACGGGATCAGCCTGGGATCCAGGACGTCCTCCCTGCGCAGCAGGCTGCCCACGACCTCGCGCGTCGGCACCGCCAGCCGCCGGAAGCGCACCAGCTTCTTGTGCATCTCGAAGGTCCGGCGCTGGATGTGCGGCATGTCCCCGGGATTGTCCTGGAAGAGATCGTCCTCCAGCTCCTCGACCCGGTCGTCCACCCCCTGCAGCACGTCGAAGTAGCCGTCCACGATGTAGTCGAGCAGGCCGTGCAGCAGGTACGGAACCCCGAACCTCACCATGGCGGCGTTGGCGTCCCAGCGCCTGATCACCTCGTCGATGTCGAACTCGGGGTTCTCCCGCACGGTGACCAGGGCGTTCTTGGTCGCGAAGATCGAGACCTCGATGAAGTCGATCCCGCTGTCCGCCAGCCTCGCCGCGTAGGTGGTGATGAACAGGTGGCTGTCGTAGGTGTCGAGCTTGGGGCGCTGGTGGCTGTGGAGCGCGTCCTCGACGGCGAGGGGGTGCAGGCCCAGCTCCTCGCTGATCTTCGCCAGGTCCGCCTGCGTGGGTGAGCAGAGGTCGAACCAGACGACGGCGGACTCGTCTCCCACGTGTTCGGAGATGTCGTCGATGGGAAAGCCCTCGGCCTCCAGGACGCCGTTGCGATACAGGCGGGTACGGTCCATGGGCGTCAACCCTAGACCTGCCGCGACAGGCCGGGAATCTCCGGGAGATCCCCATTTCCGCCCCCGAGACGACCGTAATCCCTCACGCCGCCGCGGAGGGGACCGGCCGCCCGGAACCGGCGGGCTCGGCGAGCAGACGGCGGATGTGCCGTACGGCGGTACGGCCCGCGCGGTTGGCGCCGACGGTGCTGGCGGAGGGGCCGTAGCCGACCAGGTGGACGCGGGGGTCGAGGACGGCCCGGGTGTCCTCGACCCGGATGCCGCCGCCGGGCTCGCGCAGGCGCAGCGGGGCGAGGTGGCCGATGACGGGCCGGAACCCGGTCGCCCAGAGGATCACGTCCGCCCTGACCAGACGGGCGGGCCCGCCGGGCCCCGCGTCCCAGGCCACGCCCTCGGGAGTGATCCTGTCGAACATCGGCAGCCGGTCGAGGAGACCCGACGCCATGGCGGCCTCCACCTGGGGGGTCAGCGGATAGCCGGTGGCCCCGACCACGCTGCCCGGTGTGAGCCCCGCCCGGACGCGGGCGTCGACCCTGGCGACGGCCTCGCGGCCGAGGTTCTCGTCGAACGGCCCCGTCCTGAAGGCGGGAGGGCGCCGGGTGACCCAGGTGGTCGTCGCCACCTCCGCGATCTCCATCAGGAGCTGGATGCCCGACGCCCCGGCGCCGACCACCACCACGCGCATGCCCGCGAACTCCTCGCGGCCCACGTAGTCGGCGGTGTGGAGCTGACGCCCCCGGAACGTCTCCTGGCCCGGATAGCGGGGCCAGAACGGGCGGTCCCAGGTGCCGGTGGCGTTCACCAGCGCGCGGGCCGACCAGTCACCGGCCCCGGTCTCCACCAGCAGCCGTCCTTCCGCGCCCTCCCGTACGGCCCGCACCTCGACCGGGCGGCGCACCGGCAGCTCGAAGGCCCGCTCGTAGGCGGCGAAGTATTCGGAGACGACCTCGGCCGAGGGCCGGGTCGTGTCGGCGGCGCCCATCGGCAGCCCTGGCAGGTCGTGCACGTGGTGGGTGGCGCCGAGGGTGAGGGACGGCCAGCGGAACTGCCACGCGCCGCCGGGCCGGGGGGAGCGGTCGAGCACCGTGAAGTCCAGTCCGGCCCGTCTCAGGAAGTAGGCGCTGGAGAGGCCCGCCTGCCCCGCTCCGATGACGACGACGTCGATGTTCGTGGCGTCCCGCGGCAGCTCGTCCTTCACATTCCCTGGCAACCATGGGGATCCGATGAATAATCCCGCTCGCCGAGGGCAGCAGTGACTGTCACAACAGCCAAAGCCTGAGGTGGTAGCCACATGATAGTGCTGGGACTTCTCTTGATCGTACTCGCGGGTGCGACCGTGATCGCGGTTTCCTGGGACGAGACCGCGGCATCGACCACCACCGCTTCGTTCACCGTGTTCGACCGCCTGTTCCAGTTCACCCAGCTGGAGCTCTTCTTCGCGGGTGTGGCCACCGGAGCGGTCTTCCTGCTCGGCCTGGGCGTGATGTTCTCCGGCATGCGGCGCTCGGCCGCGAACCGTCGCAGGCTCCGCGCCTCGCGGATGGAGGCGCGTGACCGCGTCACCCGCCTGGAGGAGGAGAAGCGGGAGCTGGAGCGCAAGCTCGAAACGGCTCCCGGCGCCCCTGCCGCCCCCGTCGCCCCTGCGGCTCCCGCGACCGCGACCGCCACGACCCCCGTGGTCGACCGCGACCGCGACGGCGTCGACGACCGTGTCGAGGACACCGCGCCCCACCCCCGGGTCGAGGTGCCCCGCCAGTCCTCCACCGACCAGCTCGTGGCCGGTCGCCACGGCCGCTCGGACCACCGCTAGCTCGGACCAGCGCTGGTTCGGACCACCGCTGGTCACGCCCGCTCTCAGCTCTCAGCCGGTGCGCCCCGCAGGCCGCACCGGCTGAGGCGTGTCCGGGCCTCCCGCGCCCACTCCGGGACCTCCCCCGTCCGAGCCCGAGCCTCCCTCGCCCGGGTCTTCCCTGTCCGAGCCCGGACCTCCCCCGCACACGCTTCGACCTCCCCCATCCGAGCCCGGACCTTCCTCCCCCGAGCCCAGAGCTTTCTCTCCCGAGCCGGGATCCGACACGGTCTCGCCCACCGGGGCCTCGCCGGCCGGGGTTCGGGGGGATGGTTTCCCGCGACGGTGCAGAAGTGTCATGAGACCGCCCGCGACGAGCCCCCAGAAGGCGGCGCCCACGCCCAGGAGTGTCAGTCCCGACGCGGTGACCACGAAGGTGACGGCCGCGGCCTCCCTGCCCTCGGGGTCGGCGACGGCGGAGGCGACGGCCGAGGCGAGCGCCCCGAGCAGGGCGAGACCGGCGACGGCCTCGACGAGCAGCGGCGGGGAGAGCAGGACGAGCGCGGTGGCCAGTCCCGAGCCGACCCCCAGGACGATCATCGCGACGCCCGAGGAGACCGAGGCGATCCACCGGCGGGCCGGATCGGGGTCGGCGTCGGGTCCGGCGGACAGCGCGGCGCTGATCGCCGCCAGGTTCACCGCGTGGCCGCCCAGCGGAGCGCCCAGCGTGCTCGCCAGGCCGGTGGAGACGAGGATCCCGCGCAGCGGGGGACGGTAGCCGTACCCGGCGAGGACCGCCATGCCCGGCACGTTCTGCGAGGCCATGGTGACCAGGAAGAGCGGGAGCGCGACGCTGACCATCGCCTGGGCGCTCCAGGACGGGACGGTCACCTCCAGTACCGGCCGCACGTCCACCGCGGCCGGCCCGGGACCGGTCAGCGCGATGGCCGCGACGGCGACTAGGAGGGCCACCGGGATCGCCCACTTGCGGGCGAACCTGCTCAGCAGCGCCCAGGTGAGCACGACCGGACCCGCCATCAGCGGTATCTCGGCGAGCGCCCTGACCGGCGCGACGCACAGGTCGAGCAGGACCCCGGCGAGCATGGCACCGGCGATCGACGTGGGGATGGCCGCGATCCACCGGCCCAGGACGGGGAAGAGACCGGCGGCGGTGAGGAGAAGTCCCGAGACCACGAACGCCCCGACCGCGACGGGGAAACCGCCCTCCACGGCGCCGGTCGCGACCAGCAGCGCCGCCCCCGGGGTGGACCAGGCGCCGACGATCGGGACGCGCTGCCGCAGGCCCAGCCAGACGGCCACCACGCCGCTGGCCACGCAGAGGGCGAGCAGCCCCGAGGCCGCCTGCCGCTGGTCGGCGCCCACCGCCCTGAGCCCCGCCAGGACCACGGCGAAGGAGCTGGCGAAACCGACCACCGCGGCCACCACTCCGGCCAGTACGGGTTGAAGCAGACGTGTCATTTCCGTTCCTCAGGCGTTGACGGCGACGCCGGCGCGTCGCGACGAGGGCGCTCGGACCCGGTGACCTCCCTTCGTTCCTCGCTCCTCTTCGCTTCTCGCCCCGGTCACCGGCGCGTCCTCATGGGGGGAGGGCCAGTCGTTCCGTAAACGGAACGGCTCTCGTGCTGCACGATAGCCCCATGGACTCCGGAGCACAAAGCCCCAGGCCCGCCCAGGAAACCGGCGCACCCGGCCGGCCGTCCGCCGACACCGGCACGCCAGATAGACCGGCCGCCGGCACCGGCACACCCGGTCGACCGGCGTCGGACAGCGGCACGCCCGATCGGCCGGCCTCCGACACCGGCACACCCGACAGGCAGGCCACGGACGGCGGCACACCCGGCAGGCCGGAGGCGGACAGCGGCACGCCCGGCATCGGGCGGCGGATTCGCGGGCTGCGCGAGGAGCGCGGCATCTCCCTGTCCGCCCTCGCCCGCGCCGCCGGTGTCGGCAAGGCCACGCTCTCCGGCCTGGAGAACGGCACCCGCAACCCCACCCTGGACACCCTCTGGGCGATCACCACCGAGCTCGGCGTCCCCCTGGCGATGGCCGTCGGCACCCCGCCGCCGGTGGACGCGGGCGGGAGCGGGCGGACCGGGGGAATCCCCGTCGTCCACGGGACGGCCGTCGAGGGGACGCTGCTCCAGGTCTTCGAGGACGAGGGGGTCACGTACGAGCTCTACCGGCTGGTGATCCGGGCGGGGACGCCGCAGGTCTCGCCCGCCCACCACGAGGGCGTCACCGAGCACGTGACCGTCTTCGCCGGGACGCTCAGCGCCGGACCGGCCGGGGCTCCGCTGCGGGCCGGTCCCGGCGAGCACATCTCCTGGCGGTCGGACGTCCCGCATTCGTACGCCGTCCTCGGTGACCAGGACGTCCACGCCAGCCTGCTCATCCGCTACCCGCGCCGTTGATCCCGGCGTACCCGCGGACCCGATCGCATTCGTAAAACACGTAAAAAGTAATATTTCCCCCATGACACCACGGTCCATGGCGATCCTCTTCTGGGCCACGGGTGTGGTTGCCTACGTCGTCGCCGTCTTCCACCGGCAGTCGCTGGGCGTGGCGGGCATCGAGGCGGCGGCGAGGCTCGACGTCGGCGCGGCGGGACTCTCGGTCCTGGCCATGTGCCAGCTGCTGGTCTACGCGGGCATGCAGGTGCCCGTCGGGATACTGGTCGACCGGCTCGGTTCCAAACGCATGCTGGTCCTGGGGGCCGTGGTGATGGCCTGCGGCGAGCTCGTCTTCGCCCTGGCCGGAGGGCTGCTGCCGGGGATCGCCGGGCGGGCGCTGATCGGGTGCGGGGACGCGATGACGTTCATCAGCGTGATCAGGCTGGTCGGCCTCTCCTTCCCCGCCCGCCGCAACCCGCTGATGGTCCAGCTCACCGGCCTGCTCGGCCAGCTCGGCGCGATCGCCTCCGCGGTGCCCCTCATCTACTCCCTGCACACCTACGGATGGACGCCCACCTTCCTGGGTGCCGCCGTCCTGGGCGTGGTCGCCGCGTTCCTGCTGGTCGCGGTGCTGCGCGACCCCCGCCCCAAGCGTACGGGGGAGCCACCGAGCCTGAAGGCCGCCTGGGCCGAGCCGGGCACCCGGCTGGGCATGTGGACCCACGCGGCCACCCAGTGCTCGGCCGCGGCGTTCCTGATGCTGTGGGGATATCCGTTCCTCGTCCAGGGCCAGGGGCTGGCCCCCGCGACGGCGGGCGTGCTGCTGACCACGCTGACCCTGTGCGGCATGGTGTGCGGGCCGCTGCTCGGCTATCTCGCCGGCCGCTTCCCCTTCCACCGCTCCCGGATGGTGCTCATCGTGATCGGCACCACCGCCGGGGCGTGGACCGCCGTGCTGCTCTGGCCCGGCCGGGCACCGCTCTGGCTGCTGGTGGCGCTCGTGGTGGTGCTGGCGGCGAACGGCCCCGGCTCGATGATCGGCTTCGACTACGCCAGGACCTTCAACCCGGCCACCCGGATCGGCGCGGCCACCGGCATCGTGAACGGCGGCGGCTTCGTCGCGTCCGTGGCGGTGATCGCCCTGATCGGCGTCACCCTCGACCTCCTGGGCGGCACCGGCCTGGACGCCTTCCGGTGGGCGTTCGCCACCCAGTACCCGATCTGGGCGCTGGGCGCCGTCCAGGTCGTCCGCTACCGGGGCAAGGCGCGCCGGCGCCTGATCCCGGCCACCGCCGCCGCCCAGGCGAACTCGTAGCGCCCCCCGATTCGCTCGATCCCCGCCGCCGCCCGGGCGAACTCATGACGCCCCCGATTCGCTCGATCCCGGCCGCCGCCCGGGCGAACTCATGACGTCCCCGGTTCGGACGGGCCTCGCCGAGGGTCCCGGGGCACCTCACGGAGGACCCCGGGTCACCTCGTGCGGGATCGCGGCTCAGACGAGCCTGGTGAAGGGCTCGGCGAAGTGGGCGGTGCCGATCGTCCCGCCCTCCGCCCTGACCCGGTCGAGCAGCTCCACGCGCGTGGCGGCGGCCAGCTCGGGGTCGGCGTCGTAGAGGTAGGGCACCCGCGGGTCCTCCAGCTGCACCGGATGCAGCACCACGTCGCCGGTCAGCACCAGATCGCCGACCTGGACGACCTGGTGACCCGGGGTGTGTCCCGGGGCGAGCAGCACCCGGATGCCGGGCAGCACCTCCGCCCCGCCGTCCACCGCCTGCACCCGCTCGCCCAGCGGCCGGACGACCTGGTCGAGGACCGCCTCGCCCGCCGCGTCGATCTCGGCGCGCTGCAGGACGTGCCGGGCGTTGGCGAAGACCGGCGCCCCCGCGACCACCGCACCGCTCGCGTGGTCGCTGTGCAGGTGCGTGATGACCACCGCGTCCACCTCCTCGGGAGCCGTCCCCACCCGGGCCAGCTCCGCCCCCAGAGCCCCGGGCACCGGTGCCCAGCTCGCCGCGGGCGAGTCGCGGGGGCCGATGCCGGTGTCGACCAGCACCGTACGGCCCGCCGCGTCGCGCAGCAGGTAGCAGTGGAAGTGCAGGATCCACTCGTCCGACTCGCCGTGGCGGCCACCGGGGAACATCTGCGGCATCGGGCGCCGGATCGCGTCGCCCATCGGCCCCACCGCGTCGCACAGCGGGAACACCTCGACCCCGGCGACCGTTATGGGTTGATGTAGCATCCGCTCTCCTGTTCGGGATGAGTCAACGGTGCTACCGTGATACCGGGCGTGACGCACCGCTGGCTAGGCCGCGTGCGACGATCCGCCCCCGTTTCTCGCTTCTTCTCTCGGCACCGCCCCTGTCTCAGGCGTGCGGTCCTCGTCTCCGGATCTCCCGAGATCCCGATCTCCCCTGAAAGGTCACCCATGACCGCCGAACCCGTTTTCAAAGAACCCACCGTAGAAAAAATCATCGCCAAGAAGGTCCCGCGTCCTCGCCGAAGCGACGCGAACACCACCGGGAAGGCCCCTCGCCGGGACGGCGCGGCCACGACCAGCAGGTCCCCCGGGCGCGACACCCCCGCCGAGACCGTGACCGGCCTGCTCGACGTCCGTGACCGGACCGGATACATCCGGACCGCCGGTTACCTGCCGTCCCCGCGCGACGTCCGGGTGCCCCACTCCCAGATCTCCGAGTACGGCCTGCGCCCCGGCGACCACGTCGTGGCCACCGCACGCGCCCCGTACGAGAGGCTGGAGGGAGTGGAGAGCGTGAACGGCGCCGCCGCCTGGCGGCACCGGCCCGACTTCGCGGACATGACCCCGATCCACCCGCGCGACCGGCTCCGCCTGGAGACCGGGTCGCTGACCGGCAGGGTCGTCGACCTGTTCACCCCGGTCGGCAAGGGCCAGCGCGGGCTGATCGTCGCCCCGCCCAAGGCGGGCAAGACGATGGTCCTGCAGGACCTGGCCGCCGCGATCACCGCCAACCACCCGGACTGCCACCTCATGGTCGTGCTCGTCGGCGAGCGCCCCGAGGAGGTCACCGAGATGCGCGAGTCCATCCACGGCGAGGTCGCCGCGTCCACGTTCGACCGTCCCGACCGCGACCACACCGCCGTCGCCGAACTCGCCGTCGAGCGCGCCAAGCGCCTCGCCGAGGCCGGGCACGACGTCGTCCTCCTGCTCGACTCCCTCACCCGGCTCGCCCGCGCGTACAACAACCTCGCCCCCGGTGGCGGGCGCACGCTCGCCGGAGGCATCGACGCCACGGCCCTGCTCCCCCCGCGCCGCTTCTTCGGCGCCGCCCGCAACCTGCGCGACGGCGGCTCGCTCACCATCCTCGCCACCGCGCTGGTCGAGACCGGCTCGCGGATGGACGACAGCCTCTTCGAGGAGTTCAAGGGCACCGGCAACATGGAGCTGCGTCTCAGCCGCGCCCTCGCCGACAAGCGCCTCTTCCCCGCCGTCGACCTCGACGCCTCCAGCACCCGCCGCGAGGAGATCCTCCTCGACCCCCAGGAGCGGCAGCTCACCTGGCGGCTGCGCCGCACGCTGGGCGGCCTGGAGCGGCAGCAGGCCCTGGAGCTCCTCACCGGCAGGCTCGGCGAGACCCCCTCCAACGCCGCCTTCCTCCAGCAGATCCAGCAGACCGCCTGAGCCGCCGTCCTCGCTCCCCGTCCCCGTCCCCCGCTCAGCACGGCCGCTCAGCACGACGGTTCGGCCTCGGCGGGACGCGAGATGATGGGGAGATGCTGGACGATGTCGTCGAACACCTCGCCTGCCCGGTCTGCCGCGGCTCCCTGGAGCTCGGGGAGCGGGTCCTGCGGTGCGCCCAGGGGCACGGCTTCGACGTGGCCAGGCAGGGATACGTCAGCCTGCTGACCGGGTCCCGGGTGCCGGGAACGGCCGACAGCGCGGCCATGGTGGCGGCCAGGGACGCGTTCCTCGCCGCCGGGCACTACGCCCCGCTGGCGGAGGCGGTCGCGGGCGCCTGCCGTACCGGCGCGAAGGTGGTGGCGGACGCCGGTGCCGGGACGGGCCACTATCTCGCGCGGGCGCTCGACGGGCTGCCGGGGGCCACCGGGGTGGCGCTGGACGTCTCCAAGCACGCGATCAGGCGGGCCGCGCGGGCCCATCCCCGGCTGGGGGCGGTGGTGGCCGACGTGTGGAGACCACTACCGCTGGGAGATGACACGATAGACGTGCTTCTCAATGTGTTCGCCCCTAGAAATGGGGCAGAGTTCGCACGAGTGCTTAAGGGGGATGGTGAGCTCGTAGTGGTCACCCCCACCTCGCGGCACCTATCGCCACTGGTGGAGCGGCTGGGGCTCCTGTCGGTGGACGACTCGAAGGAGCGGCGCGTGGCGGAGAGCCTGAACGAACACTTCGTCGAGACCGGCCGGAACACTCTCGCGTTCGAGATGGCCCTGAGGCATGATGCGGTCGAGGCGGTCGTGGAAATGGGGCCCAGCGCCTGGCACACGGATACGGCAGTTATGCGAAGAAGGATCGAAAAACTCCCGGAAATGTGCCTTGTGGAAGCTTCTTTCCGTATGTCTATCTTTAAGCACCGTCCCTGAGCAAGCTGTGTGCTTGACAGCCTCCTTCGAGGCACCTGTTACTGATGTGACTTTTAGTCCGAAATTCCCCGACATTACTCAAGCAATTAGCCGGTGAAGACGACATACTGGACCGCAATCCGGCGAGCCCGCGCCTGGACGCGTGTAGCTGATGCCTTGACGGAGGGAAGCGCCATATGAAGGCGGAGGAGCGCTGGCAGGCCAGGTTCCGCGCGCCGCGCGCGACGTTGCCCGTGTGGGCGGGTCAGGCTCCCAGCCGGTCCGTCTACCGCAGCAACGCCTCGGGGGCGTGGGAGGTCTACGCCTGGGACCGCGCGGGTGGCTCCACCCGCCAGGCGACCTCCAGGCCCAAGGGCACCTCGCACGGCGCGATCGATCCCACCGGCCAGTGGATCTGGTGGTTCGACGACACCGACGGCGACGAGTGGGGCCGGTGGATGCGCCAGCCCTTCTACGGCGGCCCCGACCAGCCGATCGACCTCGCCCCCGGCTTCCCCGCCGGGCTCGGGCTCTCGGCGACGGGCGACGCGGTCATCGGCATGGCCAGGCCGGGACAGGGCTTCACCATCCATCTCGTACGGCCGGGCGAGCCCGCGCGGACGATCTACGAGCACACCGAGGCGGCCGCCGTCTCCGCGGTCTCCCTCGACGGCTCGCTGATCGCGATCAGCCACAGCGAGCGCGGCGACGCCCGCCACCCCGGGCTGCGCGTGCTCAGGCGCAACGGCGACGTCGTCGGCGACCTGCACGACGAGCCCGGCAAGGGGGTCATCGGCCTGCGCTTCGCGCCGGTGTCGGGAGACCGCCGCCTGCTCACCCTGCACGAGCGCAGGGGCCGCCGCGAGCCCCTCGTCTGGGACCCCGAGACCGGCGACCAGCGGGAGATCTGGCTGCGCGACCCGGGCGAGATCACCGCCGACTGGTACGACGACGGCCGCTCGCTGCTCGTCGTGCGCGGCAACCGGGGGCGCACCTACCTGACCCGCTACGACCTTCCCGGTGGCGGGCTCTTCCCGATCGAGACCCAGCACGGCGTGATCGACGCCGCCGCGCCCCGCCCCGACGGCTCCGTCGAGTACTCCTGGTCCAGCGGGGCCCACCCACCGCTGATCCGGTCGACCAGCGGCCACGTGGTGATGAACCACGGCGGCCCCACCTCGCCTCCGTCGGTCCCGGTCGAGGACGTGGACGTGGAGGGCCCCGGCGGCCGCATCCACGCCCTGGTCTCCCGTCCCGAGCGCGGCTCGGGCCCCTTCCCCACGGTCTTCATGTTGCACGGCGGACCCACCGCCCAGGACGACGACTCCTTCGTGCCGCAGGTGGCCGCCTGGGTGGACCTCGGCTTCGCGGTCGTACGGGTCAACTACCGGGGCTCCACCGGATACGGCTCGGCCTGGCGGAACGCCCTGCACGGCGACGTCGGGCACATCGAGCTGGCCGACGTCGCCGCCGTCAGGGACACGATGGTCGACCGCGGCGTCTGCGACCCCGACCGGCTGGTGCTCTCCGGCGCCTCCTGGGGCGGCTACCTCACGCTGCTCGGCCTGGGCACCCAGCCCAAGATGTGGGCGGCGGGCATCGCCACGGTGCCGATCGCCGATCACGTCGCCGCCTACCGGGAGGAGACGGAGGCGCTCCGCTCCTACCACCGCGCCCTGCTCGGCGGCTCGCCCGAGGAGCAGCCCGAGCGGTACGTGAACAGCTCGCCGATCACCTACGTCGACCAGGTCGAGGCCCCGCTGCTCATCCTCGCCGGGGAGAACGACCCGCGCTGCCCGATCGGGCAGATCGAGACGTACGTGGCACGGCTCGCCGAGCGCGACCACGAGCACCGGGTGTACCGCTACGACGCGGGCCACGGCTCCCTGGTCATCTCCGAGCGGATCGCGCAGATGTCGGCCCAGCTGGACTTCGCCAGAAAGCACGTGAAGACCGACATCTAACCCGTACCGCCCCGGTGCGGGCGTGCCGGTCTTCCGGGCGCGCCGGCCTTCCTCCGTGATCCCCGGCCTTCCTCCGTGATCCCCGGCGAGAACGTGCCGATCTTTCACATGCGGCCCCGGAGGCTCCTCCACGTGCGGCCCCGGAAGCGCGCGGGCGGGAAGGCGGGAGCATGCGGAACGGCCGGGACGGCCGGCGGGGCCGTCAGCGGGCCCGCAGGACCACGATCGCCATGTCGTCGGCGCTCGGCTCGGGGGCGAAGTCCTGGACCGCGCGGCGGACCCGCTCGGCGACCGCCCGCGCCGACAGCCCCGCGCACTCGGCGAGCAGCTTGGCCAGCCCCGCGTCGTCGTCGAGCAGCCGCCCGCCCCTGCGGCGCTCGGTGACCCCGTCGGTCACCGCGAGAAGCACGTCACCGGGGTCGAGGTGGACGAGCTCCGCCTTGAAGGTCGCCTCGGGGAAGACGCCCAGCAGTGACTGCGAGGTCACCACGGCCTCCACGACGCCGCTGGGCTTCAGCCGCAGCGCCTCCGGGTGCCCGGCGGAGACCATCGCCACGTCCAGGCCGCTCGGCACGGGCGTGATCTCCCCGTGCAGCAGCGTCAGGAAGCGGGCGCGCTCGCCCTCCTCCAGGATGGCCTGGTTGAGGCGGTCGAGGACGGCCGCCACCCCGTACCCCTCCCGCGAGAGCAGGCGCAGGGTGTGGCGGGCGAGGCCGGTGACCGCGGCGGCCTCGGGGCCGGTCCCGCAGACGTCGCCCACCGCGAACCGCCAGGAGCCGTCGCCAGCCGCGAAGAGATCGTAGAAGTCGCCGCCGACCTCGTTGGTCTCCCCGGCGGGCTCGTAGACCACCGCGGGGTCCAGGCCGGGGATCTCGCCCGGCTCGTCGGGCGGGAGCAGGCTGCGCTGCAGGGCCCGGTTGGCCGCCGCCTGGGTGGCGTACAGCAGGGCGTTGTCCAGGGCGAGCGCGGCGCGGCGGCCGATGTCCTCGGCGTACTGGAAGACGTCCTCGGCGAAGCGGTCGGGCCGCCCCAGGCACATCGCGCCCAGCGTGCGCCCGCGCGCGAGGAGCGGGATGACCAGCATCTGCGAGTCGGCGAGCTGCATGGACCCGCCGGTCTGCGGGATCTGGACGCTGGCGAGCTCCTCCCTGAGCTCGTCGATGCGCCGCTCGTCGGTGTGCCAGAGGTAGGCTGGACGTTGCGGGCCGCCGCCGTTGCTCCATGTGTAGACGGCACACCAGGTGGCCAGCCGCGGCACCACGATCTGCGAGATGATCGCGGGCACCATGTCGGGATCGAGGGTGCCCGCCAGCAGATCGCTGGCGTCGGCGAGAAAACCCATCCATATCGGCCCTCGGCTGGGCTCCTCGGCGGTCCACTCCGAGGACGGCCGCCCGGAGGAGCCGGGCAGCCGGATCCTGGCCCAGTGCGTGCGCTGCTGACCGGCGAAGGTGACACCCCACTCCTCCACCGGCACGGACGGTGCGCCCGGGCTTGCCTCGGGGGCCTGCTTCTGGCGCACCTCGATCTGCAGCCCGTCGCCCAGATGGCTCCAGACGATCTCGAAGGGAACATCGGTCACCTGCGACGACAGGTCGGCCGCGAGCCGCTCGGCGACCGCCAGGACGGGCGCGGCGGCCCAGGCGGTCATCACCTCGATGGTGAACCGTCTGGCGGCGGGAACGGCCGTGTGTCCCGGGGCGAAGGTCGCCGCCAGGACGGCGCGTGGGGCACTGGTCACTGTTCCGTGCCTACCACACTTCCCGTTGGCATGGGGTGAATCGAAGGTGGGACTACACATTGCGCACCGTGACAGACTGGGGTGACTCACGGCTGCGCCCCCGGGAGTCAAGGAGGTCTTATGACCACGGTCAACACCGTGCCCGACGTCGAGGAGCGACGTTACAGCGAATCCGATCTGCGACCAATTCTGCAGACGCTGATCACCTGGCGCGACGGTGACTTCCGCCGCCGGGTGCCGCACGCCCCGCCGGGAATCCTCAGCGAGATCCGCCTGCTGCTCAACGAGGTGGCCGATCGCCGCGAGCACCTGGCCAACGAGCTGCACCGGGTGCGCCGTGAGGTGGTGAAGGAGGGCCGCTTCGGCGAGCGCCTCACCCCCGGTCCCGGCGTGGGTTCCTGGGCCGAGAGCGTCGATTCGGTCAACACGCTGATCGACGCGCTGGTGGGCCCGGTGAGCGGGGCCGCGGACGTGATCGACGCGGTGGCCAAGGGTGATCTGTCCCGGCGGATCGACCTCGACCGCAGTGCCAGGGGCGAGGTGCGCCGCCTCGGCAAGGCGATCAACGGCATGGTCGACCAGCTGTCGCTGTTCACGTCCGAGGTGACGCGGGTGGCCAGGGAGGTCGGCACCGAGGGCCGCCTGGGCGGCCGGGCGAACGTGCGCGGCATGTCGGGAAGCTGGCGCGACCTCACCGAGGCCGTCAACACCATGTCCAGCCGCGTCTCCGCGCAGGTCCGCGACATCGCCGCGGTGACCACCGGGGTCGCGCGAGGCGACCTGAGCCGCAAGGTCACCGTCGACGCGGTCGGCGAGATGTTCGAGCTGAAGAACACCGTCAACACCATGGTGGACCAGCTGCTGGCGTTCGCCGAGGAGGTCACCCGCGTCGCCCGCGAGGTCGGCACCGAGGGCCAGCTCGGCGGCCAGGCGCAGGTGCGCGGCGTCTCGGGGGTCTGGAAGGACCTCACCGACAACGTCAACGTGATGGCGGGCAACCTGACCACCCAGGTCCGCGCCATCGCGGCGGTCTCCACGGCGGTGGCGCAGGGTGACCTCTCCAAGAAGATCACCGCGGACGCCCAGGGCGAGATCCTCCAGCTCAAGGACACCCTGAACACCATGGTGGACCAGCTGTCGATGTTCGCCGACGAGGTCACCCGGGTGGCCCGCGAGGTCGGCACCGAGGGCCAGCTCGGCGGCCAGGCCCGCGTACGCGGCGTCTCCGGCGTCTGGAAGGACCTCACCGACAACGTCAACTCCATGGCCAACAACCTGACCTACCAGGTCCGCAACATCGCCGAGGTCACCACCGCGGTCGCCAACGGGGACCTGACCCGCAAGATCGACGTGAACGCCCAGGGCGAGATCCTCGCCCTGAAGACCACGATCAACACCATGGTCGACCAGCTGTCGTCCTTCGCCTCCGAGGTGAGCCGGGTGGCCCGCGAGGTCGGCTCGGAGGGCCAGCTCGGCGGCCAGGCACAGGTGCCCGGTGTCTCCGGCACCTGGAAGGACCTCACCGACAACGTCAACGTGATGGCGAACAACCTGACCACCCAGGTCCGCCAGATCGCCGCGGTCTCCACCGCCGTCGCCCAGGGCAACCTGTCCAAGAAGATCACCGCGGACGCCCAGGGCGAGATCCTCCAGCTCAAGGACACCCTGAACACCATGGTGGACCAGCTGTCGATGTTCGCCGACGAGGTCACCCGCGTCGCCCGCGAGGTCGGCACCGAGGGCCAGCTCGGCGGCCAGGCCCGCGTACGCGGCGTCTCCGGCGTCTGGAAGGACCTCACCGACAACGTCAACTCCATGGCCAACAACCTGACCTACCAGGTCCGCAACATCGCCGAGGTCACCACCGCGGTGGCGTCCGGCAACCTGACCCGCAAGATCGACGTGAACGCCCAGGGCGAGATCCTCGCCCTGAAGACCACGATCAACACCATGGTCGACCAGCTGTCGTCCTTCGGCGCGGAGGTCACCCGCGTCGCCCGCGAGGTCGGCTCCGAGGGCAAGCTGGGCGGCCAGGCCCGCGTCGAGGGCGCCGAGGGCATCTGGAAGCGCCTCACCGAGAACGTCAACGAGCTCGCCGCCCGCCTCACCACCCAGGTCCGCGCCATCGCCGAGGTCACCACCGCCGTGGCCACCGGCGACCTGACCCGCTCCATCACCGTCGACGCCGAGGGCGAGATCGGCGAGCTGAAGGACAACATCAACATGATGGTGGCGGTGCTGCGCGACACCACCACCGCCAACCAGGAGCAGGACTGGCTGAAGTCCAACCTGGCGAGGATCTCCCGCCTCATGCAGGGCCACCGCGACCTGATGGAGGTCGCCAAGCTCATCATGAGCGAGCTGACTCCGCTGGTGTCGGCCCACTACGGCGCCTTCTACCTCGCCGAGCCCACCGGCGACCGCGACCTGCACCTCATCGCCGGGTACGGCGTCCGCTCCGGCGACGGCCCCCGGCAGCGGTTCGCGACCGGCGAGGGCATCGTGGGCCAGGCCGCGATGGAGGGCCGGGGGATCATCCTCGGCAACGTGCCCGCCCGCTACCTGACCGTCGACACCGGCCTGAGCACCTCCACGCCCGCGCAGATCGTCGTGCTGCCGGTCCTGTTCGAGACGCAGGTGCTCGGCGTGCTGGAGCTGGCCTCGTTCAACGAGTTCAGCGAGATCCACCACGACTTCCTGAACCAGCTCGTCGAGACCATCGGCGTCACGATGAACACGATCATCGCCAACTCCAGGACCGAGGACCTGCTGACCGAGTCGCAGCGCCTCACCACCGAGCTGCGGGAGCGTTCCGACGAGCTCCAGCGCCAGCAGGAGGAGCTGCGCCGCTCCAACGCCGAGCTGGAGGACAAGGCCGCCCTGCTGGCCAAGCAGAACCGGGCCATCGAGATCCAGAACTTCCAGATCGAGCAGGCCCGCCGCACGCTGGAGGAGCGCGCCGAGCAGCTCGCGGTCTCCTCCCGCTACAAGTCCGAGTTCCTCGCCAACATGTCCCACGAGCTGCGCACCCCGCTGAACAGCCTCCTCGTGCTGGCCAAGCTGCTCACCGAGAACGCCGAGGGCAACCTCACCGCCCAGCAGGTGGAGTTCGCCAGGACGATCCACGGCGCCGGCTCGGCCCTGCTGCAGCTGATCAACGACATCCTCGACCTGTCGAAGGTCGAGGCGGGCCGGATGGACATCCACCCCCAGCAGATCTCGCTGCCCAAGCTCGTCGACTACTTCGAGGCCACCTTCGCGCCGCTCGCCCAGGACAAGGGCCTGTCGTTCACCGTCGAGGTCGACCCGTCGATCCCGCAGGAGCTCCGCACCGACGAGCAGCGCCTCCAGCAGGTGCTGCGCAACCTGCTCTCCAACGCGATCAAGTTCACCCCCAAGGGGGAGGTGCGGCTGCGCGTGATCCACGCCAGGCGCGCCGTCTCCTTCGTGGACGACACCCTGCGCGGCGCCGACGGCATCCTCGCCTTCGAGGTGGTCGACACCGGCATCGGGATCGCCTCCGACAAGCTGGAGGTCATCTTCGAGGCGTTCCGCCAGGCCGACGGGACCACCAGCCGCAAGTACGGGGGGACGGGCCTGGGCCTGTCCATCTGCCGCGAGATCGCCCGCCTGCTCGGCGGCGAGATCCACGTGGTCAGCGAGGTCGGCGAGGGCAGCACCTTCACCCTCTACCTGCCCCCGTCGTACGGCGGGCCGCTGGCCTCGCGCGACGGCGGGGCGAGCGCCCCCAGCGCCTCCCCCCGCAACCCGGCGCTCATCGGCGTGCTGGAGGAGCCGGACGACCTGCCGGAGCTGACGTTCAACGACGACATGCCCCTGCCGCAGTTCCCGCAGGGCGAGGGCAAGCCGTGGAAGGGCGACGACCCGCTGACCGGGGCGAAGATCCTGATCGTGGACGACGACATCCGCAACGTGTTCGCGCTGACCAGCGTGCTCGAACGCTACGGCTCCACGGTGATCTACGCCGAGAACGGCCGCGAGGGCATCGAGCAGCTCGAACGCAACGAGGACGTCGCCCTCGTCCTGATGGACATCATGATGCCGGAGATGGACGGCTGGGCCACCACCTCCGCGATCCGCAGGATGCCCCAGTTCGCGGACCTGCCGATCATCGCGCTAACCGCTAAGGTCATGCGAGGCGACCGGGAGAAAAGCATCGCATCCGGCGCCTCCGACTACGTGCCCAAGCCCGTGGACGTCGACCGCCTCCTGGAGAGGTTGCGCGGCTGGCTGACCCGGGGCAAGCCGGCCGGCGACTCCAACGAAGGCGTGTGATCGATGCCGGACAGAGCCAAGATCCTCCTGGTCGACGACCGGGAGGAGAACCTGATCGCGCTCGAGGCCATTCTCAGCTCGCTCGATCTGATACCCGTCCGGGCGAAGTCGGGGGAGGAGGCGCTCAAGGCGCTGCTCGGCACGGAGTTCGCGCTGATCCTGCTCGACGTCCGGATGCCGGGCATGGACGGGTTCGAGACGGCGGCCCACATCAAGCGCCGCGAGCGCACCCGCAACATCCCGATCATCTTCCTCACCGTGGTCGACAGCGCGCCCGACTACGCCTTCCGCAGCTACGCCGCGGGCGCCGTCGACTACCTCACCAAGCCCTTCGACCCGTGGGTGCTCCGGGCCAAGGTCGCGGTGTTCGTGGAGCTCTACAACATGAACCGCAGGCTGGCCGAGCAGGCCACCATGCTCCGCGAGCGCCTCGGCGCGGAGCTTCCGCCCGGTGATGCGTCCGACCAGGCCGCCGTGCTGCCCGAGCTGTCCAGGCGCCTGACCGCCGTCGAGGAGGAGCTCGGCCGGGTCGTCGAGCTGACCCGCAAGAGCGGCGACCCCGGTCTCGCGGGCCCGATGACCGAGCTGTCCAACCGCCTCAGCCACCTGCGCGCGGGCTTCGACGCCCTCACCTGACGGACGCGCCGCGGCGGGGCGGGGCGGGTTTTCCCCAGAGCGGTCCCGGCTTTTCCCCAGAGCGGTCCCGGCGGCCTCCGGCGCGTCCTGGCGGCCTCAGCGGCGGGCGCGCTCCAAGGCGTCCCAGAAGCCGCGGCGCAGGGCGTGGCGGACCTCGTCGTGCAGGAGGAAGTCGATCGGCAGGGAGGAGCCCTGGAGCAGGCGTGCCTCCAGGTCGGAGGGCATCCGGGGCTTGCGGGCGAGGACCGCCTCCAGCCACAGGGCGGGCGCGTCCTTGGCCACGGACTCGCCGAAGTCGTGGCCCTCCTTGTGGGCGGCCTGCACCGCGTCGGAGAGGGTCGTCGCGGTGCCGGTGCTCTGCGGGGGAACCGGGGCCGCCTGGGGACCGGTGTAGGCGCCCATCTGCGGGGACTGGTAACTCGGCATGCTGCCCGTGTTGCCCAGCGAGTACTGGGGCGCGGCCGGCAGCGGGCCGGTCTGGGTGCTGCCGGTGGCCGCGTGCGAGGGCTTGGAGGCGGGCGGGGGCGGCGGGGGCGGCGGAGCGGCGGGAGTGACCGGGGTGATCGGCGACTCCTGGGTGTAGCTCGGGTAGGTCGAGTGCGGCGCGGGCTGGGCGTGGGCCGCGCGGGAGGTCTGCACCGCGGGGATGGGGCTGGTGGCCGGGGCGCCGTTGCTCACGCCGACTCCGCGTGAGGTGGCGGACTGGCCGTTGCCGGAGCCGTGCTGGTGGCCGTTGGTCACCAGGGCGGGCATGTCGCCGCTGAGCATGCTGACGTGGGGACGCAGGTGACCGGCGCCGATCTCGATCAGGTCGTCGCACTCCTGGCGCAGCGTGCGGGAGACGGCCCAGCTGCCGTCGGCGCTGATGTGGACCACGGTGACCCGGACGCCGAGGTCCTGGGCGTCGCAGACGACCTGTGCCAGGTCCTCGTCACCGCTGACCACGACCGCGTCGCAGACCGCGCCGTTGCGGGCCAGCGTCATCAGGTCGCGGTGGACCTGGGCGTCGACGCCCTCGCGGCGGCCGGGACGGATGCGCGACAGGCGGAGCTTGAGGCCGGGGATGTCGGCCAGCGTGTCGTGCTCCGGGGTGCGGCGGCCCTCCACGGTCGCCTCGTACCAGTAGCAGCGCAGCAGCGGCAGCCCGGTGCGCTCTCTCGACAGTTTGTTGAGCAGCTGGAGCAGCCCCGGGTAGTCCCAGGAGACGGACTCGCGGTGGCGGGTACCGTGCACCGCCATCGCGCCGTCGGCCAGCAGGTAGCCGGCGTCCACGAACAGCGCGCAACGATCCACACGACACCGCCCTTCCTACGTAGCCCGATCCTTCGGTTCAGACAAGCCTGAAAGAACCCCTAAGAGACCGGACAGACGGCCCTTCCTCAGGGTAATCAAGCAGCTGACCATCCGAGGGTGAATCCCGACGATTCCACCCGCGCTCGACCATACGCTGGATCGTTCACGCAGACCGTACCAGTTTGTCCCGTTCGTGGACCCCCTCGGCGAGGTGCCACTCGCTCGGGTTTCCCACCGGCCCGCCACACGTGTCCCCACGCCCCGCATGACACCTTCGCCTCACAACGGACCCCGCCGAACAGTGCGCCCCCTGGGTGTCACGTCCGCTCACACCGTCACGGCGCGGTCTGCACACTCACCGCCGCCGCCCCGAACAGCAGGACGTCCTGGTGCGTGCTGAGCTCCAGCACCGGGTCCCGGCCGAGGGACGCCCGGAAGCGGTCCACGTCCGTGCCGAAGGTCGTGCCGGTGCCCCGCGCTCCGGCTGCGGACCCGTCGAAGGGGTTGTGCGGGTCCCGCTCCCCGCCCGCGGGCCGCAGGGGCCGGCCGCCGAGCCTCACCCGGTCACCCATGACGCCCGCGTCACCCTCCCAGGTCACCAGGGCGAGCCTCGCGGGCGCGCCGGAGCCGGAGGGGGTGAGCCCTCCGAGCGGTATCCGCGCCGAGCGATGCCCCCCGTCCAGCACCGTCGCGGTGTCCACGACGACGGCCTGGCTGTACGGCCGGCGCGGGTCGGCCACGATGACCACCAGGCTCCAGCCGGCGTGACGCGCCACACCGGACCGCACCGAGGCGTCGGCCACCCAGTACGTCCCGCGGACCGTGCCCAGCAGACGCGTCACGTCGGCGAACGCCTGGTAGCCGCGCCCCGCGGGCAGCTCCCGCTCCACCACCTGCGTGGCCCTGACCTGCCGGTATCGCTCCTCGCCCGGCACCTTGAGCTTGATCCGCCCGCTGGGCGGCGCGCTCGCCGACCAGTAGAGGCCCGCCCAGACCACCTTGCTCGCCGCCGGCAGGACGAGCCTGGCTGCGCTCGAACTGCTCGTCGACAGATCCCCGTCGCGGTCGAGGGGGCGCATCTCCCAGCTGTTGTTGTCGCGCCTGCCGCCCCGCCGCGAGTGCGCGGCCTCGCACGCGGGCTCCGAGGACGCGCAGCTCACCAGGGTGTTGCCGATCGCGGAGACGGCCACCCGGCCGTCGGTGGCGAACCGGGCCGGGGCACCCATCGCCCGTACCCCGCCGCGCGCCCTGGCCGCCACCCGCGTCCCGGTGGTGGAGACCGTGACCGAGGGTACCGCCCCGTAGGGCGCGTCGCCCGACACCAGGACCCTCAGGAAGACCGCCGTGGCCCGGCCGGCCGGCAGCGGGCCGCGTACGCACCGGGCGCCTCGGCTCCTCGCCCGGCAGGACCAGCCGTCGACCGTGCCGACCGGCGTGACACCGCCGACGGCGTTCCCCCTGCGGGCCCCGGACGGCAGCGTCACGCCTCGTGGCAGGCCGACATCGGCGACGACCTCGTCGCTCTGTCCCTGGCCCGCGTTGCGTAGCCGCACCACGACGATTCCGGCCTCGGACCTGACCAGGGCGCCGAGCGCGTCGATCCTGGCCACCAGGCGGGGGGCGAGCCAGGAACCCGTCCGGCCGTCCTGCCCCGCTCCGGCCGTCCCCCGCGATGTCCCCTGTTGTGTCTCCCGTGGGTCACCGATCCCGCCTTCCGTCCCACCGGGTTCTCCGAGCCCGTCGGGCTCGCCGCCGGGCACCGCGCCGGGGCTCGTCGTCCCGCCGGATCCGGACGTCGTCCCGGTCTCGGCGGGCTCGCGGTCGGGGCCCATCGGCCGCCCGGAGAGTGACGGTACGGGTGAGGCGGTGTCCTGCCCGTCCGGGGACTCTCGCGGGGCGGGGGAGCCGGGCGCGGGCGCCACGACGATCGGCTCGGAGGCCGTGCTCGGCCGGGGGACGGGCCCCTCCGCCGACACCAGCACGAGGGCCGCGACCACCGCGAGCGCGGTGGCCGTCGCACCGGTCACGACGGCACGCCGTACGGACCGGGGGGCCCTGTGCCAGCGTCCGGCCAGCCCGCCACCCGCCGTGGCGCCCATCCTGGCGAGTGCCGTCAGGTAGGCGGGGAACGCGGGGCCGACGACGAGCGGTCCGACCACCGAGCGGATGCCCTGGCCGATGCCGGTCAGCTCCGCGAGCACCGCGCGGCAGCCGGAACAGCCGTCCAGATGCCTGTCGATGACCCTGCCCTGTTCCCTGGGCAGGCCGCCTCGGGTGTAGGGCCCCAGCCTGGTCAGCACGGGCCGGCACTCGGGGGCGGACGTCTCGGCCAGGTGGATGCGCAGGCACGCCTGGCGCGTCCCCTCCCGTGCCCGGTGGGCGAGCGCGGCCGCGCCGTTGGCCGTCAGGCCCAGCAGGAGCCCGATGTCCTCGGCCCTGAGCCTCTCGACCTCGGCGTGCCACAGGACGAACTGCCACCGCTCGGGCAGGGAGAGGAACGCCCTGGCCACCGGCGAGCGTTCCAGCCCCTCCACCGACGGGTCGACGAGAAACGCGCGCGGGCCGAAGGAGGACTCCCCGTCCGCCCTCTCGTCGACCTCCCCCGCCGTTCGCTCATCGGCCTGCGCCCGCTCGTCGGCCTCCCCTTCCAGGCACTCATCGGCCTGCGCCTGCCCCCCGATCTCCCCCTCCGCCCGCTCACCGACCCCCTCTTCCGCCCGCTCATCGGCCTGTGCCCGCTCGTCGGCCTCCCCTTCCAGGCACTCATCGGCCTGCGCCTGCCCGCCGGCCTCTCCTTCCTCCCCCTCATGGGCCTCCGCCCGCTCATCGGTCTGCGCCCGCTCGCCGGTCCCTCCACCCTCCCCGCCCGCGCTCTCGTCGGCCTTCCCCTCCGCCTCCTCCGCCTCCTCCTCACCGGCTCCCGGTACGGCGGTCGCCGGGCCGTCGCCGGCACCGGTCGTGACGGCCGTGCCGGGATAGGCGGCGGTGCGGCGGAGGGCGGTGAGCAGGTAGACGCGGAACGCCTGCTCCGGACCGTGTCCCTGGGCGATCACGCGGTGGACCTCGGCGAACGTCCTCTCCACGACACCCGCGGCCTCGGCCTCGCCCGGCAGGAGCAGACGGGCCAGGGCGTGCGCCGCGGGGGCGTGCCGCTGATGGAGCACCCGGTAGGCGGCCACGTCGCCGTTCCTGGTGGCAGCCAGCAGTTCAGCGTCGCCTTGAGATGTTTTCACACTCATTGTGACCTCACCATTACCCGGAGTTGCCTGCCGGATAATCCCGCAGTACGCGCCGCGAGTAAACCCGGATCGCACTTTTGCCGCCCCCGGGCCGAAATCCGCGTTACGGCAGCCCGGTTCCCCGGCGGGGCCCGATCGGACGGGTTCCCGGCTCGCCCTAACCTTGTGCCATGAGCGATCGCGAGAACCTGCTGACGGAGATCAAGGGCAAGGCCGTGGTGCACGGCAAGGTCGTGCTGTCCTCGGGCATGGAGGCCGACTTCTACGTGGACATGCGCAGGGTGACCCTCGACGGGCAGGCGGCGCCGCTGGTGGGGCGGGTCATGCTGGACATCACCGAGGACCTCGACTACGAGGCGGTCGGCGGCCTGACGCTGGGCGCCGACCCGGTGGCGACCGCCATGGCGCACGCGGCCGCCGCGCGGGGCGGGAGACTCGACGCGTTCGTGGTCCGCAAGGCGCAGAAGACCCACGGCATGCAGCGCCGGATCGAGGGGCCGGACGTGTCGGGGCGGCGGGTGCTGGTGGTCGAGGACACCTCCACCACCGGCGGATCCCCGCTGACGGCGGTGGAGGCGCTGCGCGAGGCGGGCGCCGAGGTCGTCGCGGTCGCCACGATCGTCGACCGGGGAGCCGCGTCGGCGATCCCCGACGCGGGACTGCCGTACCGGACCGCCTACACCCTCGCCGACCTCGGCCTGGCCTAGAGTCCGCCCCCGTATCCGCACCCGCCGACCCTGATTCGGCCCGTATCCGCACCCTCCGGTTCCGGCACGGAGCCACCACCGGGCGCCCCGGCCGCCCGGCCAGGGCCCGCGGCTCCCTGAGCTCGGCCTGAGCCACGTCCCCGCCCACCTCGGCCCGGCCCAGGGGCACGCCCCACCCACCTGGACCCGGCCAGGAGCCGCGTACGGGGACCCGAGGGCTTTCCACAGGGGGACGGCGGGAGAACCGGGCCCCGGGGGCCAGGGGGCTAGTCCCGGGAGACCGTGAACTCCTGGCGCTCTCCCGCCTTGCCCGGGGAGCGGACGGCCCCGTTCACCTGGACGCGGACGGCCGCGGAGTCGGCCAGGACGACGTCGACCTTGGCGTCGAAGGACTGGAACCGCTCGCCGTGGACCAGCTCCCTGTCGAGGAGCACGTCGCCCCCGGTGACCTTCAGGAAGACCGTGGGGCAGTGCTCCCGCAGGCACTCGACGAGGACCGTCGGGACGCGCTCGGGCGTGGCGGAGGGGGGCGGGGAGGCGGCGGCGGACGACGCGCCGGCCGAGGGATCGGGCGACGCGGCCGTCTCCGCGTCGGAGCCCAGGCTGCCGAACAGTGAGAGCGCTCCGAACACGATCAGGGCGACGAGCGCCAGCACCACCAGTCCGACGAGGACCAGGCGCGCGATACCCATAGGGTCAGACCTGTGGCGTCCCACACTGTGGAGATTAGCGGTTCGTGAGGAGATTTCACGACCGACCCGGTGGATCGGTCAGGAAGATCCTCGGTCTGGAAGATCGTCCGTCCCCGCCCAGGTCGTGCGCCCCCTCGCCCTCCGCCCGGAGACGGGCCGGGGATAGGTTGGAGACACCGCCGGACACACATCGGTACGGATCGAAGTGGTACCGGAGCTATCCGGCCGGGCATGAACCTGGGACACTGGCCAACGGGTTATGCCCTCATAGCCACGCGCCAGCTTTTCACAGCCGTCTCCAGGGAGATGACACGATGCCTATCGCTACTCCAGAGGTCTACGCCGAGATGCTCGACCGGGCAAAAGCAGGCGGTTTCGCCTACCCGGCCATCAACGTGACCTCATCACAGACCCTCAACGCGGCGCTCAGGGGGTTCGCCGAGGCGGAGAGCGACGGCATCGTCCAGGTGTCGACCGGCGGCGCCGATTTCCTCTCGGGCACCACGGTCAAGAACATGGTGACCGGCTCGGTGGCCCTCGCGGAGTACGCCCGCGTCGTCGCGGCCAACTACCCCGTGACGATCGCCCTGCACACCGACCACTGCCCCAAGGACAAGCTGGCCGGTTTCGTGCGCCCGCTGCTCGACATCTCCCTCGAGCGGGTGGCCAGGGGCGAGGACCCCCTCTTCCAGTCGCACATGTGGGACGGCTCCGCCGTGCCGCTGGACGAGAACCTGGAGATCGCCAAGGAGCTCCTGGAGAAGACGGCCCGCGCGCGGATCGTCCTCGAAGTGGAGATCGGCGTCGTCGGCGGCGAGGAGGACGGCGTCGTCGGCGAGATCAACGAGAAGCTCTACACCACCACCGAGGACGCCCTCGCGACCGCCGACGCCCTGGGCCTGGGCGAGCGGGGCCGCTACATGCTCGCCGCGACCTTCGGCAACGTGCACGGCGTCTACAAGCCGGGCCACGTCAAGCTCCGCCCGAGCGTGCTCAAGGAGATCCAGGACGCGGTCAGCGCCAAGTACGGCACGGAGAAGCCGTTCGACCTGGTCTTCCACGGCGGCTCCGGCTCGCTGCTGGAGGAGATCCACGAGGCCATCTCCTACGGCGTGGTGAAGATGAACATCGACACCGACACGCAGTACGCCTTCACCCGGCCGATCGCCGACCACATGTTCAGGAACTACGACGGCGTGCTCAAGGTCGACGGCGACGTCGGCAACAAGAAGGTGTACGACCCCCGCTCCTACGGCAAGGCCGCCGAGACCTCGATGGCCGCGCGCATCGTCGAGGCCGCCCAGCACCTGAAGTCCGCGGGCACCAAGATCTCCTGAGGCCCGGAAGGGTCGCGTTTCCAGGGCCCGGAAAGGGTCACGACAGGGATCGCGAGATCGGCCTCCGGAAAGACTCCGGGGGCCGATCTTGGCCTGACACGGGTACACCGGGTAGGACTGTCGTTATGGAATCGCACGAGAATCTCCTCGCCGGCCCGCCGCCCACCCTGCTCCCGGACCTGCCCGAGGCCCGCGAGGCACTGGAATCCGGCGCCAAAGCATCCGACGTCGCCGCGCGTTTCCCCGCGTACCCGGCCGCCTGGGCCGTACTCGCGGACGAGTACTTCGCGGCGGGGCACGCCGTGACGTCGTACGCCTTCGCCCGCACCGGTTACCACCGCGGCCTCGACCAGCTCCGCAGGTCGGGATGGAAGGGGCACGGGCCGATTCCCTGGCAGCACCTTCCCAACCAGGGGTTCCTGCGCTGCCTGCACGCGCTGGCCCGCGCCGCCCAGAGCATCGGGGAGAAGGAGGAGGCCGAGCGGTGCTTCCAGTTCCTGAAGGACTCCAGCCCCGAGGCCTCCGAGGAGCTGACCAGCCGCTGACCAGGCCCTGACCAGGCGGCGTCCCCCGCCCGGCGCCGCCCCCGATCCACCCCGCTGAGCCGCTGATCAGCTTCCGATCCGCCCCCGGGATCTCTCACCGCACCACCCTCTCGCAAGGTGGGAGATCCCCATTTCGGACGCCGTCGGGTATTCTCTCCACGCAAGAGCCCCTGTCGCGATTGCGCCAGGGGTTTTCGTTTTTGTGGTGGGAGACTCACGATGCCGGCTGTCGTTCTCGTTGGTGCCCAGTGGGGCGATGAGGGCAAGGGTAAGGCGACCGACCTGCTTGGAGACCAGGTCGACTACGTCGTCAGATACCAGGGAGGCAACAACGCGGGCCACACGGTCGTCATCGGCGACCAGAAGTACGCGCTGCACCTGCTGCCCACGGGAGTGCTCTCCCCGAACGTCGTCCCCGTGATCGGCAACGGCGTCGTCATCGACCCGGGCGTGCTGCTGAGCGAGATCGACGGGCTCCAGGCCCGGGGCGTCTCCTCCGAGCGCCTGCTGATCTCCGCCAACGCGCACCTGATCATGCCCCACCACAAGGCCCTCGACAAGGTCACCGAGCGCTACCTCGGCAAGGCCAAGATCGGCACGACCGGGCGCGGCATCGGCCCCGCGTACGGCGACAAGATCTACCGGATGGGCGTGCGGGTCCAGGACCTGCTGGACCCGGGCATCCTGCAGAAGAAGATCGAAGTCGCGCTGGGCGAGAAGAACCAGATCCTCACCAAGATCTACAACCGCCGGGCGATCGACGCGGGCAAGGTCCTGGAGGAGTATCTCGGCTACGCCGAGCGCCTCACGCCGCACATCGCCGACACCTCGCTCATCCTCAACAGGGCGCTGGACGAGAACAAGGTCGTGCTGCTCGAAGGCGGGCAGGGCAACCTGCTCGACATCGACCACGGCACCTACCCCTTCGTCACCTCCTCCTCCCCGACGAGCGGCGGCGCCTGCTCCGGTTCCGGCATCCCGCCGACCCGGCTCACCGGCGTGATCGGCATCCTGAAGGCGTACACCACGCGCGTCGGCGCCGGGCCGTTCCCGACCGAGCTCGACGACGAGATGGGCGAGTGGCTGCGCACCACCGGCGGCGAGTACGGGGTGACCACCGGGCGCAACCGCCGCTGCGGCTGGTTCGACGCCGTCATCGCCCGCTACGCCACCCGGATCAACGGCGTCACCGACTACTTCCTCACCAAGCTGGACGTGCTGTCCGGCCTGGACACGATCCCCGTCTGCGTCGCCTACGAGGTCGACGGCGTCCGCCACGACGAGATCCCGATGACCCAGACCGACTTCCACCACGCCAGGCCGGTGTACGAGGAGTTCCCCGGCTGGAAGGAGGACATCACCGGTGCCCGGAGCTTCGAGGACCTGCCCGCCAACGCGCAGGCGTACGTGAAGGCCCTGGAGGAGATGAGCGGCGCCAGGATCTCCGCCGTCGGGGTCGGCCCCGGCCGTACGGAGACGCTCCAGATCCACTCGATGCTCTAGTTTCCGTAGTCTGCGGGTTTCTGCCGGTACGGCCCGCGCCCGGTGTCGCCGAGACGCGAGCCGTACCGGACGATCGGCGTTCGGGGTGGATAAGGTCCCTGTGTGCATGCCGAGATTCACGGTCACCGCGGCGCCCGCGGGCTCCGTCCCGAGAACACCCTGCCCGGCTTCGCCCACGCCCTCGAACTCGGCGTCGACGCGCTGGAGCTCGACGTCGCGCTCACGGCCGACCGGCGGCTGGTGCTCACCCACGATCTCACCGTGTCGGCGGTGACCAGCGCCGACGTCCGTCCCGCCTTCCGCGACGACCCCGCCTTCCCGTACGTGGGCCGGCCCGTCGGCGCGCTCACGCTGGCGCAGCTGCGCACGCTGGAGTGCGGGATACGGATGCCGCGCCACCCCGGCGACCGTTTCGCCCCGACCCAGCTGCCGGTGCCGAACACCCGGATGCCGACCCTGGGCTCCGTGCTGGGGTTGATGGACGCGTACGGCGCCGACGGGGTGCGGGTGCACGTGGAGCTGAAGTCCGACCCGACCAGGCCCGACCTGAGCGCCGACCCGGCCGAGTTCACCGAGATGGTGGTCGCCGAGCTCGACCGGCACCACCGGCTCGACAGGGCGGCGATCCTCAGTTTCGACTGGCGCGTCCTGCGGATCGCCCGCTCGCTCACCCCCGCGACCCTGCGGTACGCCCTGATCGAGCGGGCCACCATGGACAGCGCCTGGCTCGACGGTCTCCACCTCGACGACTTCGGCGGCGACGTCCCGGCCGCCGCCGTCGAGGCCGGGGGCACCACGCTCTCCCCCGAGCACGTGATGGTCGACCAGGAGTTCGCCAGGCGGGCCGAGAAGGCCGACCTGCCGCTGGCCGTGTGGACGGTCAACGACCCGGGACGGGCCGCGGAGCTGCTCGACCTCGGGGCGGCGGCGATCGTCACCGACTATCCCGACCGGATGATCGCCCTGTGGACCGAGCGGGGCATGCCCGTCCCCCGGCCGGTCACCCCCGCGCGCCCGCTGAGCGCCTGAGGGCTTGAGGGCCGGCGGGGGCCCGGGTCACCTCCAAGCCGTACGGCTCACATCCGGCTGTGCGGCCACCTCCGGCCGTTGCGGCTCACATCCAGCCGTTGCGGCGGAAGCCGCGGTAGAGCAGCGTGCAGGCGATGACCATCACGCCGATCACCACCGGGTAGCCGAAGACGGAGCCGAGCTCGGGCATGTGCTCGAAGTTCATCCCGTAGATGCCGGCGATCATCGTGGGGACGGCCATGATGGCGACCCACGAGGAGATCTTCCGCATGTCCTCGTTGGCGAGCGCGTTGGAGCGGGCGAGCGCCGCCTGAAGTATGGAGTTGCAGAGCTCGTTGGACGACTCGACCTGCTCGCAGACGCGGGCCAGGTGGTCGACGACGTCGCGGAAGTACTCGCGCATCTCGGAGGGGATCATCCGGCGCTGGGCCAGCGTGGACATCGGCGACTGGAGCGGCATGACCGACCGCTTCATCTCGATCATCTCGCGCTTGAGGTTGTAGATCCGGCCGATGTCGCGGGCGCTGACGTCGGCGAAGACCATCGCCTCGACGTCCTCCAGCTCGGCCTGCATCCGGTCGGCCACGCTGAGGTACCTGTCGACGACGTGGTCGGCGATCGCGTGCAGCACGCCGGTGGGCCCCCGGTTGAGGAGCTTGGGCTTGTCCTCCAGGCGCGCGCGCACCTCCGAGAGGGGGCAGTGGCTGCCGTGGCGCACGGTCACCACGAAGTCGGGGCCGACGAACACCATGAGCTCGCCGGTGCCGATGATCTCGCTGGTGGCGGTGAGCACCTCGTGGTCGATGTAGGCGACGGTCTTCAGGACCACGAAGATCGAGTCGCCGTAGCGCTCGACCTTGGGCCGCTGGTGAGCCTTGACGGCGTCCTCGACGGCGAGCGGGTGCAGGGCGAAGACCTCCGCCAGCCACTCGACCTCGGGGGCGTCGGGCTCGTGCAGGCCGACCCAGACGAAGGCGTTTCCCTTGCCGGAACCGCCGGAGTCCCCGTCGGAGGCCGCCTCGCAGGCCGCGTTGTGGGCGCGGACGATCTCCAGGGCGTCGGGGATGCCCAGGGCGTCGATCTTCTTGCCGCCGACGTAGGCGGCGTACTCGACGAGCGAGTCGCTCGGCGGTACGCAGACCCCGGTCATCCGCTCACGGAGCGAGACGGCGGGCGCGTGCGCGGCACGGATCGTACGGGTGTGCTTGATACGGGGAAAAAGAAGCGAAGAGCGCATGGCGAGCCTTTCCCGCCCAACCTGGCGGGATCCACACGCGATGCGATGTCACCCCCGATGAAGGAGGTGATGCGTGTGGCGCCGGTCGGGCACCGAGATGGGGTGGTCGAGGGTGCGCACAGCAGGCGTGCGCGAGCACGTACTGCTGGGATCGCCAGAGGACATCCCGAACCACCTCCAATCAGCAAGAGACACGCAAAGCCACCCAAAAACTAACACGATTGGGGGGATGTCTCTCAGTTTACTCCCAGGTTCAACTGTTGATCATGCACAACCAGACAAAATTCACACGCCCTTTACGGCACCTTCCCCGCGTACGGGCATCCGGAGTCGTCCACAGCCTGTGGACGATCCCCCGATCCCCCGATCCCACGGCCCCACGGCTCCACGGCTCCCGGGTGGCGGACGCGGGCCCAAGGGGCGTGCCGGGAGGACGATAGGCTCTGACGAGTGCGCGTTCTTGTGATTGGATCCGGCGGGCGTGAGCATGCCCTGTGCCGGTCGCTGGCGGCGGACCCCCAGGTCACCGAGGTTCACTGTGCCCCCGGAAACGCGGGTGTCGCGCAGGTCGCGACCCTGCACCCGGTGGTGCCGACCGACCCGGCCTCGGTCACCGAGCTGGCCGGGAGACTCCGGGCGGACCTGGTCGTGATCGGTCCCGAGGCCCCCCTGGTCGCCGGGGTCGCCGACGCCGTCAGGGAGGCCGGGATCCCCTGCTTCGGGCCCTCGCGCGAGGCCGCGCTGATCGAGGGGTCCAAGGCCTTCGCCAAGGACGTCATGGTCGCGGCGGGCGTTCCCACCGGGCGGTCGCACACCTGCGTCACGCCCGAGGAGGTCGCCGCCGCGCTCGACGAGTTCGGCACGCCGTACGTGGTCAAGGACGACGGCCTGGCCGCGGGCAAGGGCGTGGTGGTCACCGGCGACCGCGACGAGGCGCTCCGGCACGCCGCCGCCTGCGGGCGGGTCGTGATCGAGGAGTTCCTCGACGGCCCCGAGGTGTCGCTGTTCGCGCTCTGCGACGGCTCCACCGCCGTACCGCTCCAGCCCGCCCAGGACCACAAGCGCGCCTACGACGACGACCAGGGCCCCAACACCGGCGGGATGGGCGCCTACACCCCGCTGCCGTGGGCGCCGGACGACCTCGCCGACCAGGTGATGGCCGAGACCGTCATGCCGACCGTGACCGAGCTGGCCAGGCGCGGCACGCCGTACACGGGGGTGCTGTACGTGGGGCTCGCCCTCACGTCCAAGGGCCCGAAGGTGATCGAGTTCAACGCCAGGTTCGGCGACCCGGAGACCCAGGTCGTGCTGGACCGGCTGGAGACGCCCCTCGCCGCCCTGCTGCTCGCCTGCGCGAACGGGACGCTCGACCGGTTCGGTCCGCTCACCTACCGCGACGGCGCCGCGGTGACCGTGGTGATCGCCGCGGAGAACTACCCCGGGGAGCCGGTGAAGGGCGACGTGATCGAGGGTCTGTCCGACCCGGTCGAGGACGCCTACGTGCTGCACTCGGGCACCGCCCGCGACGGCGACCGGATCGTCTCCAGCGGGGGCCGGGTGCTCAGCGTGGTCGGCACCGGGCCCGACGTCCCCTCGGCCCGTGCCGCGGCCTACGAGGCCGTGGGGCGCATCCGGATGCGCGGCTCGCACCACCGCACCGACATCGCGGGCCGCGGCGCCTGAGCCCCCGGTTTCCCGGGAGGCGTAGCGCTTGATCGGCATGTCGCGGTAAGCCTGGGGCAGTCATCAGTGCCCGCCCCGCCCGGCAGCCCCGCCCCAGGCCGCTCCCCCCGGAGGAACGATGTCGCTTGACCCCGCGATGGCCCCCGAGCGGATCGGCGACACCGGCGTGCTGCGCTGGCCGGGCACCTGGCGGGTGTACGTGGCCACCCGGAGCGAGGAGATCAGGGCCGACGCCGAGCGGGCCCTCACGATGCGCGACGAGGCGGGCCAGCTGGTCTCGGTGGGCGAGGGCATCGGCACGCACCTGGCCCGCGCGGAGACGTACGCGCGCAGCAGGCACGGCGTGCGGCGCTGGCTGACCGGCCAGGCCATCGAGGGCGCCTGGTCCAACGTCAACAGCGCGACCGTGATGCTGTACGGCGTGCTGCCGACGGCGGAGCTGTGCGGGCGGGGCCCGGAGGTGGCGGCGATCGGCCGGGCGTACCTGCCGGGCGACGACCCCCGGCTGGTCCACCTCCAGGCCAGGCTGGCGGTGGGGGACCTGGGGGAGAACGACAGGCCGCTGATGCAGTCGGTGCTGCGGGCCGCGTACACCGCGCAGGCGATGGAGACCGGGCGGGTCCGCAGCTTCCGCAACCTGCTGCTCGGCGGGGTGGTGATGCTGACCCTGATCGTGCTGGGCGTGGTGGTCATCGGCGCGATCTGGCCGGACGTCATCCCGATGTGCGGCAACCAGTCGGTGATCCGCACCCAGGGGCTGATGCCCGCCCAGATCTGCCCGACGGGCGGCCTGCGGCCCGGCCACGGCGACGTCCCGCTCGTGGCCCTGATCGGCATGCTGGGCGCGGCGCTGGCCACCGCGGCCTCGCTGTCGACCCGCTCGGAGCTGTCCACCCGCTACTCGCTGGCGGTCGTCCAGAACCTGCTCAAGGCGCCCGCGGGGGTGGCCACCTCGGTGCTCGGGCTGCTGATCCTGAACTCGGGCTTCGTGCCCGGTTTCGCGGGACTGGGCTCGCAGCCCGCGATCCTGGTCTGGGCGATGGCGTTCGGGTACGGCCAGCAGGTCGTCACCCGCTTCGTGGACCAGCGGGCCGACAACCTCCTGTCGGCCGCCTCACCGCTCACCGCCGCGGGCGGCACGAAGAGCCGGTAGCGGCCGTCCGCCGGGGCGGCGCGAGGGGCGGATGACGCCTCTCCGCCGGGGCGGCGTGAAAGGCGGGCGACGCCCGTCCGCCGGGGCGGTGCCCCCATCTCCCGTGGCCGGCGGGTCATGAGATGATCTTCTGCGCGGCCCGGCCGCGGGCGGTGCGGGAGACATGGCCGAGGAGGCGCGGGGACACCGGGGAACACGAGCGGGCGGGCCTTCGCCGCCCGCGGGCGTGAAGGCCGATGATTACCGGTCAATCGGGGGGTAGTTCCCCCCTGAAGTGGCCGGTTCAGGGGCATCCAACGGCTACTGTTGGCCGAATAAACTCGGCTGCCGCCCCGCGCCACACGAATCACCCGAACCACTTCAAGGAGCATGACGCATGGTCCGTTACCGCGTGCGCGGTGGCAACCCACTTCGTGGAACCGCCTTCATCCAGGGTGCCAAGAACGCCGTGCTGCCCATGATCGGCGCGGCGCTGCTGGCGTCCAGAGGCCGGACCGTCCTGCGCAACGTCCCCATCATCGAGGACGTCCGCCGCGCGGTCGAGCTGGCCGAGACGGTCGGCGCCACGGTCGAGCTCCACGAGGCGGAGCGCACACTGGTGATCGACGCCTCGACGCTCAGCAGCCCGGTCCTGCCCGCCGAGATCGCCCGCCGCTTCCGCGGTTCCGTGCTGTTCGTGCCCGCCCTGCTGCACCGCCTCGGTGAGGCGATCATCGAGGGCGTGGGCGGCTGCAACCTGGGCAGCCGCAACCTCGACTTCCACTACCTGGGCTACAAGCGCCTGGGCGCGCTCGTGGACGAGGGCGACTCTGTCATCCACGTCAAGTCGTCCGGCCTCACCGGCGCCACCCTGTACCTGGACACCCCCTCGCACACCGGCACCGAGAACCTGATCATGGCCGCCGCCCTCGGGCGCGGCACCACCGTGATCGAGAACGCGGCGCTGGAGCCCGAGGTCCTCGACGTGATCGACATGCTGACCCGGATGGGCGCGAAGATCAGCGGTGGCGGCACCGGGTTCATCACCGTGGAGGGCGTGGAGGAGCTCCAGGCCGTCGAGCACACCGTGATGCCGGACCGCCTCGACGCGGGCGTGTTCGCCATGGCCGCCGCCGTCACCGGCGGCGAGGTGAACCTGGTCGGCGCCGACCTGGACCACCTCGGCGTGGTCCGCTACAAGCTGGAGCAGATGGGGGTGGAGTTCGCCGACCACGGCGCGGTGCTCCACGTGCGCAGGGACCGCCCGCTGCGCCCGATCAACGTGATCACCGACACCTACCCCGGCTTCGCCACGGACCTGCAGTCGCCCATCATGACGGTCGCCTGCCTCGCCGACGGTGCCAGTTACATTCATGAACGCATCTTCGACGGGCGTTTCGCTCTGGCCTCAGAGCTGAACAAGATGGGCGCCGATATTGAAGTGAAAGAGAACAGCGCTGTCGTTCGCGGTGCCACTCCGCTCAACGGAACGCAGGTGACCGCACACGATCTGCGTTCGGGAATCGCGCTCGTGCTCGCGGGTCTGGCGGCCGAGGGGGAGACCGTGATCGAATCGGGATATCTCATCGACCGCGGGCACTCTTATCTGGCCGAGCGTATGCAGTCCCTGGGGGCCGATGTGCGACGAGAGATTTCAGCATCATAATCAGCAGGTTTGAGACGCTCAAAAACCGCTCTGACCTGTGTAAACGATGCCAGTCATGGCTTTAACCCGGAAGTTGCTTCCGGAATTGGCCGCAAATCGGGCGTGACATTACGGCCCTCGCGAGCGATCGTTCCAAAAGAGAGCCGAAAACAAACGGACGGCATGATGGGACGAACATTGGTCGAGCGGGCCGAAGAAGCGCCACGAGTGTCACGCCCGGGTGCCATGACACCGGACCTCACTATCGGTGTGGTGGGCCCCCATGACCTCGTCGAACGGGTGATGTTGATGGGGCATGCGGCTGCCCCGTTACCCTGCCGCCTGGTGGCGGCGGCATACCGTGACGAGCAGGAAGCAGCCGACAAGGTCACCCGGCTGGGAGCCGGGGTCGACGCATGTCTGTTCGCCAGCCCGGTCCCCTACGACCTGGCCCGGCGATCGGGGGTGCTGACGATGCCCGCGACGTATGTCCAGCTCGGCGGCGCCGCGCTGATCGCCGCGCTGGCGAGGGCCGCGCTGGACGAGCGGATAGACCCGCGCAGGGTCAGCATCGATGTCCTGGGCAGAGCAGAGGTCGAGGAGGCGTACAACGATCTGAGCCTTCCCTCCGGGGACGTGCAGAGCCGCGACGAACCGGGCGCCACCGGTACGATCGCGGCCTTCCATGAACGCCTCGCCCGCCAGGGCAGCACGAGCGGGGCGCTCACCTGTCTGCCCGCGGTCGCCGACCGCCTCCAGACGGCGGGAGTGCCCGTCGTGAGGATCCGCCCGACCTCGGCCGCGGTGCGCACGGCGCTGCACACGGCGGCCCTGCTGGGCGCGCACCACAGACTGGAGGAGTCGCAGCTCACCGTGGTCCTGGTGGAGGTGCCCACGCTGCGCGAGCCGGTCCGCCGGGCCGCGCCGCGCTACTGGCGCGACGAGCTCCGGCTCTCGCTGCACCGGTTGCTGGTGCAGGAGGCCAACCGGATCAACGCGTCGGTCACCGCGGTCGACGACCACAGCTACATGGTCACCGCGACCCGCGGCTCGGTGGCCGCGGCCACCGAGGGCTTCCGGGTCCTGCCGTTCGCCGCGCGGGTCCGCGACGAGCTGGGCCTCGCGGTCGAGGTGGGCGTCGGCATGGGCCGGACCACCCACGACGCCGAGTCGCACGCCAGGGCCGCGCTGGCGCGCACCCAGGCGGGCAAGCAGGCCCAGGGCTTCGCGGTCGACCGCGAGGGCCGGGCGCTCATTCCGGCGCCCAGGATGCCCCCTCAGGGCGCGGGGCCGCTGAAGCCGAAGGGCGTGGAGGTCCTGGCCCGGCTGGCGGCCAAGCTGGAGGGTGGAGACACGGTGGTGGACGCGGAGGGCGCGGGCAAGATGCTCGGCGTCACCCCGCGCACGGCACGGCGGTTGCTGCGCACGCTGGTAGACGAGGGACTCGCGTGGCCGCTCCCGCCGAACCGGACACCACAGCCGGGGCGTCCCCGGCAGCTGTACCGGCTGATCGTGGAGAAGCTCGGCACCCGCTGAGCCCCGCGCCACGATCTCCACCGACCTGGAGGATTCCGCCGCACCCGGACGGCGGAACCTCCCAGGTCACGGCGCGCCGGCCCTGACGTGACGTGACCGGCCGACTCCGCGGTGTGTTCGTCGCGGGCTGTTCACCATGGTCCGCCGGGCCCGGCGTGTTCACTGTGGTTTGTTCATTCCGGCCTGTTTATTTTGGTCTGTTCACCGGACCTGTTCACAGGATTCGTTCATTCCGGCCCGGTCATTACGACCCGGTCATTACGGTCCGGTCATTGCGGCCCGCCCGTCCCGGCAGGGCTCACGGCGCGGCGCGCGGCACAGCTCACGGTGCGGCTCGCGGTGCGACTCACGACACGGCTCGCGGTGCGACTCACGGTGCGACTCACGGTGCGGCGAGGATCACGGGCCGCGATCCCCCGATCCCCCTGAGCGCGCTCCGCCGGATCCGGCCGGATCCCGTGTGGCGGAACCCGCCGGGGCACGGTCCGCCACCCCGTATCTCAGGGTCCGAAACCCGCGAGCGGATTGTCGGTTTCAGCCGCTATTGTCACGAGCTATGGGTCAAGACAGTGCTGACAGCCGCAAGACGCTCCTCGTCTGGGGGGCGCTGGCGATCGTGTACGTGGTGTGGGGTTCCACATACCTGGCGATCATGATCACGATCGAGACGATCCCGCCGCTGCTCAGCGGAGCTGTCCGCTTCACCACGGCCGCGCTCGTCCTCGGCCTCGCGGTGTACCTGCTGAAGGGCCGGGACGCCTACCGGATGACCTGGAAGGAGGCGGGTGGTGCGGCCCTGGTCGGCCTGCTGCTGCTGAACGGCGGCAACGGCATGGTCGCGGTGGCCGAGCAGCACATCTCCAGCGGCCTGGCGGCGCTGCTGGTGGCCTCGACACCGCTCTGGCTGGTCGTCTTCAGGATCCTGTTCAGGGACCGGCCGCGGGCGCTGACGCTCGTCGGAGTGCTCATCGGGTTCGGCGGCGTGGCGGTGCTCTCGCTGAGCGGCGGGAGCAACGCGGCCGACGGCACCGGAGTCGCGATCATCCTGCTGGCGTCGCTGTCGTGGGCGGCCGGCTCGTTCCTGGCGTCCCGCATCCCGATGCCCGCGAACCCCTTCACCGCGAGCGCCGTCGAGATGGCGGCGGGCGGCGTCGGGCTCGCCCTCACCGCCACCGCGATGGGCGAGCGCCTCGACGTCACCGCCGTCTCCGCGCGGTCGTGGACCGCGCTCGCCTACCTGATCCTGATCGGGTCGCTGGTCGCCTTCACGGCGTACGTGTGGCTGCTGGGCAACGCGCCGATCTCGCTGATCTCCACCTACGCCTACGTCAACCCGGTCGTGGCGGTCGTGCTGGGCGCCCTCGTGCTGAGCGAGCCGGTCACCGGCTCGATGATCGCGGCCGGCGTGGTGATCGTCATCGGCGTGGCCCTGGTGGTCTCCACCGAACGGCGCAGGAAGCCCGAGCCCGCACCGGAGACGAAGGCGGAGCCCGCGACCGTGTAACCCGCGACCGTGCGGGCCACACGGTCGCGGGCACCCGGCCGCGGGCACCCGGCGCGCGGGTGGACCGGTGAAGGCGGTCCGGCGCGCGGCCGGACCGGTCGGCACGGGCGAACCCGTCGGCACAGGGCGGGCCGACCGGCACAGGCGAACCCGTCGACTCAGGACGGGCCGACCGGCGCAGGCAGGCCGGCCCGCGCGGGCGGGTCAGGCGCTCCAGAAGGCCGACGCGGCGGCCAGGAAGGTGTCGTTGGCCTCGGGGTCGCCGATGGAGACGCGGGCGCCCTCCCCGGCGAAGGGCCGCACCGCGACGCCCTCGGTCGCGCAGGATTCGGCGAAGTCGAGCGTGCGCTCCCCCAGCCGGAGCCAGACGAAGTTGGCCTCGCTCACCGGCACCTCCCAGCCCTGGGCGACCAGCGCCTCGCGGACCCGGTCGCGCTCCTTGACCACGGCGTCGACCCGCTCCATCAGCTCGTCCTCGGCGGCCAGCGAGGCGATCGCGGCGGCCTGGGCGAGGTGGTTGACCGCGAACGGCACGATCGTCTTGCGGACGGCGGACGCCACCGGCTCGTCGGCGATCAGGTAGCCCACCCGGAGCCCGGCCAGGCCGTACGCCTTGGAGAAGGTCCGCAGCACGGCCACGTTGGGACGGTCGCGGTAGACGGTGAGCCCGTCGGTGACCCCGGCGTCCCTGACGTACTCGCGGTAGGCCTCGTCGAGCACGACGAGCACGCTCTCCGGCACCCGGTCGAGGAAGGCCTCCAGCTCGGCCGCGTGGACGACCGTGCCGGTGGGGTTGTTCGGGTTGCAGACGAAGATCATGCGGGTGTGCGGGGTGATCGCGTCGGCCATCGCCTCCAGGTGGTGCGTCTCCCCCAGCAGCGGGACCCGCACCGAGGTCGCCCCGGCCAGGTCGGCCAGGAGCGGGTACGCCTCGAAGGAGCGCCAGGCGTAGATCACCTCGACGCCCGGCTCGCTCACGGTCTCGAAGAGCTGCTGGGCCACCGTCACCGAGCCCGCGCCGAGGGCGACGTGCTCGGCCGGGACGCCGTACCTCTCGGCGATCGCCCCGGTCAGCTCGGTGGCCGCCGGGTCGGGATAGCGGTGCATCTGGGTCGCCGCCCTGGCGACCGCCTCGACCACCGAGGGCAGCGGCTCGTAGGGGGATTCGTTCGAGGAGAGCTTGTAGGACCGGCCGTCGGCGGACACCACGGCCTTGCCCGCCCGGTAGGCGGGCATCGTGTCCAGGATCGCGCGGAAACGAGGCATGGCCTTACCTTATGAGCAGCGGGCGGATGGGGCATCCTGTAACACTGGAGGTGAGAGGCGTGCCCGACCGGGAGGACGACATGAGCATCGCACCGCCGGCCGAGAGGCCGAGCGCCGAGGCGCCGAACACCGAGGCGGACGAGGCGGGGCCCCCCGAGCTGGAGCCGCTGCCCAGTTGGGTGTTTCCTCCCAAAGAGGGCTTCTCGGCCGACGACCTCGACCGGCTTCGAGGGATCCCTCCCCACACGGAACTCGTCGATGGCACTCTCGTCTTCGTGAGCCCCCAGACCAACTTCCACATGTCGACGCTCTTTCTCCTGGAGAGCGAGCTACGTCGGGCTGCTCCGGCCGACCTGCGCGTTCGCAGGGAGATGACGATGACACTCGGAAAGCGGCAACGTCCCGAGCCGGATCTCCTGGTGGTCCACGCCGAAGCCGTGAAGGACCTGAGGCAGACCACCTACCAACCGGCCGACGTCGTCCTCGCCGTCGAAGTCGTCTCCGCCGAGTCGGAGATCCGCGACCGGGAGCGCAAGCCGGTCCTGTACGCCCAGGCGGGCATCGACCACTTCTGGCGGATCGAGGAGAAGGACGGCCGCCCGGTCGTCTACGTCTACGAGCTGGACCCGGCCACCAAGTCCTACGCGCTCATGGGGATCCACCACGACCGGCTGAAGCTCAGCGTCCCGTTCGACCTCGACGTCGACCTGACGGAGATCGACGACCTCTAAGACGACCTGTAAGACGACCTCTGATCGGCGGCGAGACCCGACGGCTCACGACAGCGGGGCTCGGCGACGGCGGGGCTCCGGCTACTCCTTGAGGGAGCGGAGCATCGGGGGGTGCAGCGCCACGGCGGGGCCGCGGCGGTAGAGCTTGGCGGGGCGGCCGCCGTCGCGGGTGGTGGTGCCGCCGGTGGGCACCAGGAAGCCCTCGGCCTTGGTGACCTTCCGGTGGAAGTTGCGCGGGTCGAGGGTGCGGCCCCAGACGATCTCGTAGACCCGGCGCAGCTCGGCGACGGTGAACTCCGGCGGGCAGAAGGCCGCGCCCAGCGGGGTGTACTCCAGCTTGGCGCGGGCCCGCTCGATCCCGTCGACCATGATGCGCCGGTGGTCGAAGGCCATCTCGCGCAGCAGCGCGGAGACCGGCTGCCAGCTCATGTGCGCCTCGGTGGAGGTCGGCAGGTGCGGGGCGAGGCCGAGATAGGCCACGCTCAGCACGCGCTGGCGCGGGTCGCGGTCGGGGTAGCCGTAGGTCTGGAGCTGCTCCAGGTGCACGAGGGCGCCCGGCAGGCCCGCCCGTTCCGCGAGGACCCGGGCCGCGGCGGCGGGCAGGTCCTCGTCGAGCTGGATGAACCCGCCTGACAGGGCCCAGCGTCCCTCGTACGGCGGTTTGTCGCGCCGCCAGACGAGCGCGCTCAACGCCTGGTGACGCACCGTGAGGACGACAAGGTCCACGCTGACGGGAATGCGCGGCACCATGGCAGGCACGTTACACCGGTCAGACCCGCACGCGGACGTGCAGCGGCTCCGTGGCGGCGCGTCCGTCGGCCGCCGCGACCGAGACCTGGACCCAGGTGTCGTCCGGCACCCTGGACCAGTCGAACGGGATCCACGCCGTGCCCATCCGCACCGGAAGGTCGGGCGGCGGCTCGGTCAGGTTCACCCCGGCCACGTCGACGACGTGCGGCTCCTCCTGGCCCTTCCAGGTGAGCGTGACCTTGGCGCCCATGGGGATGTTGTAGCCGCGGATCTCCACGCCGTCCTGGATGTCGCGCTGCATGCGGATCGCGTCGGCCGCGATGGGCCGGTTGTAGTCACGGGCGATCTCCTCGGCGAGGGACGGGGAGCCGCAGGTGTAGAAGTCGCTCCACATGTAGGAGACGACCTTGGAGACGTAACGCCCGACCTGCGCCACGGCCGTGTCGAGCCGCTCCTTGTCGGTGCGTCCCCGGTCGGAGCCCGCGGCGCACCGCTCCTCGCCGGCCGGCTCGAAGGCCTCGACGTTGGCCCAGAGCTGCACGTGGAAGCCCTGCTCGACCATCCTGGTCCTGGCCAGGGACATCTCGCGGTAGTAGTCGCGGGTCGAGCCGTGGTACGCGTCGCCGTTGGTCTTCTCCTCGACGACCGGGCGCAGCCGCTCGTCGACCTCGTCCTCGCGCTGGTCGGGCCAGAACAGCCCGACCTTGCCGGTACCCCGGCTGTCCTGCGGGGCGATGATCCCGACGCCGGTCCTGACGAGGGCCTCGAAGCCCTTGGCGACCTGCTTGGGGGTGGCGCTGAACGGCCGCTTCTTGCGGGCGTCGAGGTAGGGGCTGACCAGGACGGGCCTGCCGGGCATCTCCTGCTCGACGATCTCGTGCTGCGAGGCGTAGACCCTGAGCGTCGGATGGTCGTCCTCGGAGTCCCCGACGTACTTCATCTCGCGCATCTGCAGCTCGAACGGCTGGTAGAAACCGCCCAGCGACTCCCGGTCCTGGAAGCGCGCCCCGTAGTCCTGCATGATCCGCCGGGTGAGCGTGGTGAGCGTGTCCGTGCCCTGCTTGGCGGCCCGGGTCTTCTGCGCCGGGTCGCGGGGGGCGAGCGGCAGCGCGGGGTAGACCTTCACCCCGAACCGGTCTCCGAGGTCGAGCAGTTCGGTGAGGCTGTCCTGGTACGCGGCCGCGACCAGGATCACGTGGTAGCCGCGTCCCTTCGCCCGGATGTTCGAGCAGCTCGGGTCGTCGCTGCCGTCGTCGGGGGCGACGATCCGGTAGAAGACCGTCTTCTCCGTGACGATCTTCCGCTCGAACTCGGGGCAGCGGAACAGGTCGGGGCCGAACGCCTCGTCGGTCCGGTAGACGAACGTCCAGCTCACCCGGTTGCCGGAGTTGGCGGCCTTGAGGTCGTTCTCCGCCGCCAGCGCGCACGGCACCCCGGCCTCCTCGCACGGCTCGTAGCGGGCGTCGACGTTCCCCTCGCCGTCCAGGACGCGGCCGTCGTCGTCGACCTTGCGCGCCTGCAGGCCCCAGCCGATCCGGATCACCGTGTCGCCGCCCACCTCGTGGATGGCGCCGAACTGCCGGCGCCAGGTGCAGTGGTCGGCGGTCGGGATGAGCCAGTAGCCGGTGATGGCGTACGGCCATCGCATCGTCGTGTCGAACGTTCCACACGGGTCGGTGAACTCGGCCACCTCCGGCACCGGGACCGAAGGGGAAGCGGAAGGCGAGGAGGGGGAGGACGAGGGCGAGGGCGACGCCCCGAGCGACGAGCTCCCCGCCGTCGGGGAGCCGTTCCCGGTGGGAGTGGTCACCACGAACGCCGCCACCCCTGCGAGGATCGCCACGCCCAGGAAAGCGATGAGCCAGCGCACGTTCAGGACACTACCGTTCTTGTGATCAGGCAGACATAAGGAGCCGGGTGGTCCCCGCCGTACCGGAGATCAGCTCTTGACGCCCGCCCACGCCTCCAGCTGGGAGACGAAACGGCGAGCCGAGTTGGGCCAGTGGTGGTTCGCACGAGCCGCCGCATACCCTCGGGCCCCCCGGCCATACCGCTCCCTGGCGTCGTCTCGCAGGAAGAGCACCGCCTGGGCCACGGCCTTGGGATCCTGCCAGGGCACGACGATGCCGCTGTCGTAGCGTTCGACCAGCTCCACCGCGCGAGGCGAGGGGGTGGTGATCACCGGGATGCCGTGCGCCATGTACTCCACGATCTTCGTGGGCATGGAGTGCCGGTAGTTGGGCTCGTCGTGCAGCAGGGAGAGGCCCGCCAGCGCGCCGTCGAGCCGCTTGAGCGCCTCGTCGTTCGGCATGAAGTCGCGCCACTCCAGCACGCCCTCCGCCACCGCCTCGTTCAGCGTCGGCCGCGACTGCGGGTCGGCGTAGCCGATCAGCTCGACCGCCACCCGGTACGGCTGGAGCAGCCGGGCCACCTCGATGGCCTCGCGCACCCCGCGCGCCCCCGACAGCCAGCCGAGGTAGACGACGCGGTCGTCACCCGGCGGGGTCACCTCGTCGGGCACCCAGGTCTCGTTGGGCACCACCAGGTGGGCCTGGCGGAACCGTCCGGCGTAGGCGGACTCGGCGAGCAGCAGGTGCAGGTGCCGCTCGGCCGTGCCTTCGAGCAGGCGGGCCAGGAACCGCACCGGCGGGCGCAGGAACGCGGGGAGCCAGGGCTTCAGCGACAGCGTCGCCGGGGTGTCCTCGTGGACGTCCCAGACCACCGGGGGCCGCTTGCGCATGCCCACCACCGCGAGCAGCAGCTCCGGGTCGTGGATGACCACGAGGTCGACCTGCCCGCGCATGCGCTTGAACACCTTGCGCGCGGCGCGCACGGCCGCGAACCGCTTGCGCTCGGCGGCGCGGGGGAGGTCGACGCCGTTCACCCAGGAGCGGGCCATCACGCCCCGCGCCGTGTACGGGGCCGCATACGTGACCTCATGACCGGCGTCCACGAGCGCGCGGATCTGCCGGTGCAGGATCCGGGCGTCCTCGGGGTGATGCACCACCGTCATGACGAGCACGTGCACTGCGCGCAGCCCTCCGTCGCTAGAGCCGCTCGACGCGTTCACCCTCGGCGAGCACGCCTCGGGTGTCGAGCACGAGCTTGCCTTGGTCCTCGACGATCGACAGGTCGAAGGCGGCGTGCTGCTGCAGCAGCAGCGTCACGTCGGCTTCGGCCACTGCCTTGGCGAGGTCTTCCTCACGTGGCACCTCGACGTCGTCGACGCGCCACTCCTTGACGTACGGGTCGGCGAAGACGAGCTCCGCGCCCAGCTCCAGCAGCGCCCGCGCGACCGGCAGGGCCGGGGTCTCGCGCTCGTCGGCGATGTCGGGCTTGTACGTGACACCGAGCAGCAGCACCCTGGAGCCGTTCACGGGCTTGCGCTGCCGGTTGAGCAGGCGCTGCACGCGGGCGACCACGTACGACGGCATCCGCTCGTTGATCTCCTGGGCCAGCTCGACGAAGCGGAACGGGTATCCCAGCTTGCGCACCGTGTAGGAGAGGTAGGAGGGGTCGACCGGGATGCAGTGCCCGCCGACGCCGGGTCCGGGAAGGAACTTCTGGAACCCGAACGGCTTGGTGGCCGCGGCCTCGATCGACTCCCACAGGTCGACACCGAGCTCGTCGCAGAAGATCGCCATCTCGTTGACGAGGGCGATGTTGACGTGGCGGTAGGTGTTCTCCAGGAGCTTGGCCATCTCGGCCTCGCGGGTGCCGCTCACCGGCACGACCTGCTCGATGAACTGGGAGTAGAACCCGACCGCGCGGTCCTTGCAGGCCGGGGTGTAGCCGCCGACGACCTTCGGGGTGTTGCGCAGGCCGTACTTGGGGTTGCCCGGGTCGATGCGCTCGGGCGAGAAGGCGAGGTGGAAGTCGGTGCCCGCGGCGAGGCCCGAACCCTTCTCCAGGATGGGGCGGGCGACCTCGTCGGTGGTGCCGGGCCAGGTGGTGGACTCCAGGACCACCAGCGAGCCGGCCCGCAGGTTGCGGGCGACGGTGCCGGTGGCACCCTCGACCGCCGACAGGTCGGGGCGGTGGTCCTCGTCCAGCGGGGTCGGCACGCAGATGACGATGGTCCGGCTGTCGGCCAGGACGGCTTCGTCCAGCGTGGCGGTGAAGCCCCCCGCCAGCATGTGCTCGAGGTCGGCGTCGGTCAGGTCGTCGATGTAGGACGAGCCCGCGTTGAGGGCCTCGACCTTCACGGGGTCGACCTCGAAGCCGACGACCCGCAGACCAGCGGCCGTCGCCTCCTTGGCCAGGGGCATGCCGACGTAGCCCAGACCGATGATGGCCAGGTCGTAGGCAGTCACTGGATGACCTTGGAACGCCGGAAACAACACTTCATGGTCGCAAAGGCTATCTCAAGTCCGAACGAGCTACGCCTAATGCGATTGAACGCATCGCAAACGGCTGGTCTCCCTGTTACCAACACGAGACCATCAACCAGCAATCGATCGGTAAATATCACGGTAAGTCTCCGCGATGCGGCTCCACGTACGCTTCGCCGCCACCTCGGCCCGTCCGGCCTCACCCATCTCGGCCCTTCGCTCCGGATCGTCACGCAGCCCGGCGATCGCCTTGGCGAGCGCCTCGGGGTCCCCCGCGGGAACCAGGAGCCCGGCTCCCTCGGAGCCCACCAGCTCGGAGAGGGCGGGCAGGTCGCTCAGCACGACCGGCTTGCCGAGGGCCATCGCCTCGACGGGTTTCAATGGCGTAACGAGTCGGCAGACGCGCAGGTCCTCTCGGGGACAGACGAAGATGTCGATCGCCGCCTGCGCCTGCAGGGCCTCGTCGGGACCGACCCGTCCCGGCAGGATCGCGACGTCGCCCAGTCCCAGCTCCTCGACCTGTTCGAGCAGCGCCGCCCGCTCCACGCCGTCGCCGACGAGCAGCACCCTGACCGGGGCGCCCTCGTCCCGCAGCAGCGCGGCCGCGTTGATCATGGTGGCGAAGCCCTCGTAGGCCACGATGCTCGACACCGAGCCCATCACGATCTCGCCGGGCTCGATGCCGTACGCGGCGCGGAAGGCCGCGCCGTCGTACTCGGCGCTGAGCAGCGCGTCGTCCACCGCGTTCGGCGCGAGATAGATCTTCTCCCTCGGCACCCCGCGTTCGACGATCTCGGTGGCCATGGTCTCCGCGAGGGTGACCACGGCGTCGGCGGAGCGCATGATGAACGCCTCGCGGTCGCGCTGGAGCACGTGCCGCTGGCTGCCGATGCGCTTGGGGTCGCGGGAGGCCCAGGTCTCCTCCAGGAAGCCCCGCACCTCGTAGACCATCGGCGTGCCGGTGCGCTCGCGCACCGCGAGCGCCACCGACCCGTTGCGGTGGTCGGTCGCGGCGTGCAGCACCTGCGGTCGCAGGGTCCTGACCAGCTCGGTCACCTCTCCGGCGCCGCGGATCATCCGTCCCTGGCTCTCGAACGGCACCTCGCCGCTCGGGATCAGCCGGTGGTAGGGGATCCCGTCGATCTCCTCGTACGGCGTCGCGTCGGCGTGCCCCTGCATCATCGGCCAGCCCCAGCTGGTCACGACGTGCGGGTCGAGCCCGGCGGCCTTCTGCGAGGTGACGATGCGGTGCGTGCGGACGGTGTATCCGGCCTGCGTGTACGGCAGCGCGTTGGTCACGCAGTGCAGCACCCGGCCGGGGAACCTGTCGCCCACGATCACCTTCGCCTTGGGCGGGATCGGGTTCGGCTGGATCGCGGCCAGCTCTCCGGCGTAGTAGGCGTACCGGCGCTTGATGAAGGGATAGCGCGTGTGGGCCTGCAGCACCGCGGCGGCCTCGCTCATCCGGCCGGAGTCGAAGTGCTCCTTCGCCTCGCTCCACGGGCCCTTCACCAGGCGCATGCCGAGCTTGCGTACGACGATCTTGGCGCGGCGCGCGACGGGCCAGGCGAACCGGCCCACGACGGGGCGGACACTCGGCGGGAGCGTCTCGGCCGCCGCCTGCGCCACGCGCACCGGGTCGGACTTCACCTTGGTCGCCACGACACGGGAGACGATGACCGGGTGCTGGACGAAGCCCTTGATCAGCCCGCGCAGTCCGGCCCTGGCCGACTTCGCCGCCACCGGGGTGGGCGTGGAGCCCGGGGACTCCGGAGAGCCGGGGGAGCCCGGGGACATCGGGGTGACCGAGGACGCAGGGAGCGACGCGGGGACCTTCTCCTCGTCCTCGTCCGAGGGCCTCGCCGGGACCGTGGGCATGTCGGAGACCGGGACCGCGTCCGGGCTTTCTGCCGGGTCCCCGACGGGGTCCTGAGGCGTGTCCGTGGCCGGAGGTGTTTCCGCGCTCGGCGGGGGCGGCGGCTCCGTGGGCGTGTCCACGGCGGGCTCGGCCAAGACCGGGGTCGTCTCCTGGACCGTTTCCCGGGCCTCCTCCCGGGCGGAGGGTGTCTCCGGCTCGGAGGATGCCTTGGGCGCCGCAGGTGTCTCGGGCCGCTCCGGACTCGGAGGCGTCATCGAAGCCGAGGTCTCGTCGGGGGCCTCGACCGCTGGAGGGGTCACCGAAGCGGAGGTCTCGACGGCGGGGGTCTCGACAGCGGAGGTCTCGACGGCCGGAGGCGTCACCGAAGGGGAGGGTGTCGCCGGCACCGAGGATGTCGCCGGACCCGGGGGCTTCGCCGGAACCTTCGCTGGAACCGAGGGGGAGTCTGGCCTGTTGGCATCGGATACCACGCCGTGACCGTACCATAGGCAACGTTTGCCCCACTGCCGCATGAAAGGCGAGGTCAATGAGGGACTTTGCCCGTCCGGGCGCTGCTCAGGGCCCCGATAATCCCCTCGTCCTGCACGTGCTCGGCGCGCGTCCCAACTTCGTGAAGGCCGCGCCCGTGGTGCGCGCCCTCGCCGAGCTCGGGGTGCGACAGGGCATCGTCCACACCGGTCAGCACTACGACGCGCTGATGTCGGACGTGTTCTTCGCCGACCTCGGTCTCCCCGAGCCGATCGCCAACCTCGGCGTCGGTTCCGGCTCGCACGCCCGCCAGACGGCGGCCCTGCTGGTCGGCCTGGAGGACGTGGTGCTCGAACACCGTCCCACCCTGGTGGTCGTCTACGGCGACGTGAACTCGACGCTGGCCGCGATCCTCGTCTGCGCCAAGCTCAACGTGCCGACCGCGCACGTGGAGGCGGGCCTGCGTTCCTTCGACCGGGAGATGCCCGAGGAGGTGAACCGGATCGTCACCGACGGCCTGTCCGACATCCTCTTCGCCACCTCGCCGGACGCGCTCTCCCACCTGGCCGCCGAGGGCGTCGACCCGGCCCGGGTGCACCTCGTCGGCAACCCGATGATCGACAGCCTGTTCTCCGCGCTCGACCACCTCGACCCCGCCCCGGTCCGCGCCCGGCTCGGCCTTCCCGAGCGGTACGCGGTGGCGACCCTGCACCGTCCCGGCAACGTCGACGACCCGGCCTCCGCCAAGGAGCTGGTCAACGCCGTGCTGTCGGTGAGCGAGCGCCTCCCGGTCGTGGTGCCGCTGCACCCGCGCGGCCGGACCCGTCTTGCGGAGGCGGGACTGGTGAACGGGGAGAACCTCCTCATCGTCGACCCGCTGGGCTACGTGGAGTTCCTGTCGCTGGTGCGGGGCGCGACGCTGGTCGTCACCGACTCCGGCGGCGTGCAGGAGGAGACGACCATGCTGGGCGTCCCCTGCCTCACGGTGCGGCCCAACACCGAGCGGCCGATCACCATCACGCACGGCACCAACCGGCTCGTCACCCCCGCGCAGCTGCCCGCCGCCGCCGACCGGGCGCTGGCGGACGGCGCGGCGACGCCGTCGGGCGAGCTGCCCCCGCTCTGGGACGGAAAGGCCGGACCCCGGATCGCCCGGGTGATCGAGAGCTGGCTGCGCGGCGGCAACCTCTCACCGGCCGGCCAATCCGTATCGCCCAAATCCCTTTAAAACGACTTTTTCGGTACGGCTATGGTCGTACGCTGGCACGACCCCTGACAAAGGCGATTCCCCATGAGCGATGAGACCCCAGAAGAGCCGAAGTTCCAGCGTCTCGGGCCGATCAACTGGCTTCCCGAGGAGCGCAAGGTCGTCGAGCGTCTCGAGGAGCGCGTCCAGGACCTGGAGCGGCGCCTCGCCATCGCCGAGGCGCGGGCCGACTACGCGCAGTGGAAGCTGGAGTCGACCAAGGTGCAGCGCCCCTACCGGGTGGCCGAGGCACTGACGGCGGCCAAGGGTGCTCCCGGGGTCACCGCGCTGCCGGGCAGGCTGCGCTCCGCGATGCAGGCCCGCAAGGGGCCCAAGCCGCCCCGCCCGGTGGCCGAGGTGGTCGAGGAGCTCAAGAACCAGGGGCCCGTGGTCGACGTGCCGCAGGTCAAGTGGCCCGCCGGTCCGATCGTCCGTCCCGACATGAAGGTCGCGGTCATCCTGGACGACTTCTCCCGGATGGCGTTCAAATACGAGTGGGACCAGATCGAGTTCGGGCTCCGCGACTGGCCGCAGATCTTCGCCGAGCGCCGTCCCGAGCTGTTGTTCGTGGAGTCGGCCTGGCACGGCAACCAGGGCCGCTGGCGCTACCAGATGACCGGCACGAAGGCTCCCAAGCCCGAGCTGCTCGCCCTGATCGACTGGTGCCGCGCCGAGGGGATCCCCACGGTCTTCTGGAACAAGGAGGACCCGCCGAACTTCGACTTCTTCATCGACACCGCCAAGCTGTTCGACTACGTCTTCACCTGCGACGGCGACATGGTCCCCCGCTACCGCGAGGTGCTGGGCCACGACCGGGTCGACGTGCTGCAGTTCGCCGCGCAGCCCCGGGTGCACAACCCCATCCAGGACAAGCGCGGGCGCGTGAACGACGTGGTCTTCGCGGGCATGTACTTCCGGGACAAGCACCCCGAGCGCCGCGAGCAGATGGAAACCGTCATCGCCCCGATCCGCGAGCTCGGGCTGCACATCTTCGCCCGCAACGGCACCGTGGACCCGAAGTACGCCTGGCCGAAGGAGTACGTCCCGCACATCGTGGGCGAGCTCCCGTACGACCAGATGCTGGCCGCGTACAAGATGTACAAGGTCTTCCTCAACGTGAACTCGGTGCTCGACTCGCCGACCATGTGCGCCCGCCGCGTCTTCGAGCTGTCGGCCTGCTCGACGTCGGTGGTCTCCGGCTGGTCCCGGGCCATCGAGGAGACCTTCGGGTCGCTGATCCCGATCGCCCGCGACGAACTGGAGTCGTACAACCAGGTCCTGCACCTGATCAACAGCCCCGAGCTGCGCGCCCGCCAGGGGCACCTGGCCATGCGCGAGGTCTTCGACAAGCACCTGTTCTCGCACCGCGTGGACCAGATCCTGGGGCTCCTCGGCAAGCCGGTGCGGCAGCGGACCCGGTCGATCTCGGTGGTCCTGCCCACCAACCGCGCCGCCCAGATCGAGCACGCGATCTCCTCGGTGGCCCGGCAGATCCACCGGCCCGTCCAGCTCGTCATGGTCCTGCACGGCCTCGACATCGACCCCGTCGTCGTCGCCGACAAGGCCCGGATGGCCGGGATCACCGACGTGGTCGTCCTGCCCGCCGACGAGTCGCTGTCGCTGGGCGCCTGCCTCAACATGGGCATCGCCGCGGCCGAGGGCGAGCTGATCGCCAAGATGGACGACGACAACCTGTACGGCGAGCACTACCTGTCGGACCTGGCCCGCGCCTTCGACTACTCCGACGCCGAACTGGTCGGCAAGGGCGCGCACTACGCCTACTTCGAGGGCGGCAACACCACCATGCTGCGCCTGCCCGGCCTGGAGCACCGCTACGCCTTCCTCGTCCAGGGCGGCACCTTCCTCGGCAAGGCCGACATGTTCCGCCACTACGGCTTCGAGGACATCACGCGCGGCGAGGACACCCGCCTGGTCCGCCGCCTCAAGGAAGACCGCGTCAAGATCTACTCCGCCGACCGCTTCAACTTCGTCTACTGGCGCAGCGGCGACAAGTCCATGCACACCTGGCAGGCCGACGACATCAAGCTCACCCGCAACGCCCAGTTCTCCTTCGCCGGGCATCCGGAAGCGCACGTCATGATCTGACGTTGCTGGGGCGGTTCCCGAAGGTTTTTGGTGGAGCGGCTCCCGAAGGTTTTTCTGAGGCATGGACACAACGGCTGCTCTGCCAGGCGCGTGTCAGCGTTCGTCACCTTCCCGGCAGATCAGGTGGGTTCGCGCTCCGGTGGGTGGGTGCTCCGGGCGGCCGTCGTTGGTGGCGGCTCCGGTGTGTCAGGCCTCCGGCCTGGCGGGCGCGCTGGTCACGGATTTTTATAAGCCGCCCGGAACACCCACCCACCTCCGCGCACGACCTGTCTCGCCGTACGCCGTGCGGACCGTAGTGGCTTTGCGACGGGCCGCCCATGGGGCTCTTCGACGCTGAAGCGATCCGTACGGGCTCGTTCGGGGTTGTTCGCCGTAGCTGAAGCGCCGGTGCGGAAAGGAGCGCAGGGGCGCTCGCCGGGGGCTCGCTCGCCGTACGAGGCTCATGGGGTTCTGCCGGGGAGTACGTCGCCTGCCGGAAATCAGTCGCTCTCTCAAATCGGGCCCCTTCATACCTCCTGCTGTCGTATCGTGACCGTAGGTGATCGAGCGGTTACCGACGTGTCGGTGCTCGCTCGTCACGAAAACCGCCGACGGCGGATTCCCCAGCGAGTTCACGGCCCCGCCCTCGAACGCGACGCCTGAGACGACCTCGCCCGGCCACGACAGTACGACAGGAGATCCGCTCCCTCATGGCGACCACCAGCGCCCCGATCCGCGGCCCTGTTCAGACCGGCGAGCGCGCGCTCGCGCCCGATCTCGCCCGCGGCTTCATGCTGTTGCTCATCGCCGTGGCGAACACCCCCTGGTATCTGTGGGGCCGGGAGCTCCGGGCCACCACGATCCATCCGCCCGGGGGCTCGGCACTGGACCGGATCACCCAGGTGGCCGCCATCGTCGGGGTGGACTGCCGGGTCTATCCGATGTTCGCGTTCCTGTTCGGCTACGGCATGGTGCAGCTTCTGTCGCGCCAGCGGGCCGCCGGGCACTCGGAGCGGGCCGTACGAGCACTGCTGCGCCGCCGCGGCCTGTGGCTGCTCCTGTTCGGGTTCGTGCACGCGGCGCTGCTGTGGCAGGGGGACATCCTCGGCGCGTACGGCCTGGCCGGGCTCCTCCTCTCCTGGCTGTTCCTGCGCCGGAAGGACCGCACGCTGCTCGTCTGGGCCGCGATCGGCACGGGCGTCCTCACACTGGCGACCCTGCTCGGCGTCGTGTGGGCCTGCTTCGCCGCGGACACGTCCCCTGGGATCGCCGGCTACCTGCCCTTGGGGGCGGCGAGCGTCGCCGAGAGCGATCCGTTCGCCGCGGCGTTGGGACGCCTGGCCTTCTGGCCGATGGTCGTGGTCGGCCAGGGCCTGCTGGGGCTCGTCATGCCCGTCGCGATCGTCCTCGGTTTCTGGGCGGCCCGGCGGCGGATCCTGGAGCAGCCGGGCGAGCACCTGCCGCTGCTGCGCCGCGTCGCCGTCACGGGCATCGCCATCGGCTGGCTGGGCGGACTGCCCCACGCGGCGGCGGTCATGGGGGTGCTGAGGATCCCCGAGGAGTCGATGTTCGTTTTCGAGCTGTCCCAGACGGCTACCGGCCTGCCCGCCGGGCTGGGTTACGCGGCGGTGTTCGGGCTGGTCGGGCACCGGCTCGGGCACCGGCTCGGACGTCGGCGACGGCCCGGCCCGGTGTCCACGGCGGTGGCCGCGGTGGCTTCGGTGGGCAGGCGATCGCTGTCGGCCTACCTCGCCCAGTCACTGCTCTGCGCCCCGGTGCTGGCCGCATGGGGCCTCGGGGTCGGGGCCCACCTGCACAGCGCCTCCGTGGCCGGCTACGCGATCGGCGTCTGGCTGATCACCGTGGCCGCGGCCCACGGCCTGGAGCGTCGCGACAACCGAGGACCCGCCGAGGTGCTCCTGCGCCGGCTGACGTACCGGACGCGGCACACACCGGACAGCCCGGCCATCGCCACCCTGGAGGCAGGCCGGTAGCGGGTCGGGGAACCGGTCGCGCCGCCCCGTCCGCCACGTGGAACCAGACGGCGGTGCCCGCCTCGGTGTCGTGGTGGACGTCCCACCCGGCCGCCATCGTCTCCACCAGGAGCAGGCCACGCCCGCCGTCGCTGTCGGTTCCGGCCGCGCGGACGAACGGCAGACTGGTCGCCGAGCCGTCGTCGATCGGGTGGCCATGATCAGGGAAACGATCTCGCGGCTCACCACGTGAAAGTGACTCTCCGCGTGAAACCCGTGCGCGCTCTTCTCCTCTCGGGCCGGGGATTCTCAGCTCAGGGACGCGAGCCAGCCGGTCAGGATCTGGTTGACCTCGTGAGCGCGTTCCTGCTGGATCCAGTGGCCGCAACCGTCGAGGAGGTGGGAGGAGGCGAGTCCGGGCAGGGTGACGGGGTAGGCGTCGATCGCGTCGGTCAGCCAGGTGGTGGAGGCGTCCAGGGCGCCGCCGACGAACACCGACGGCTGAAGGATGGGGGCCCCGTCCCAGGGAGCGAGGTCCTCCCAGTCCCGGTCCATGTTCCGGTAGCGGTTGAGCGCCGCGCTCATGCCGGTGCGTTCGAACTCTCCGGCGTAGACGTCCAGGTCGTCATGGGTGAGCCAGAACGGCAGCGGACCAGTGGGGAACCGCTCGCGGAGCGTGCCGCCACGGGTGGCGAAATGGGGGTCGGGCATCCCGGGGGCGGGCATGGTGTCGCCGGAGAGCGCGGCGTAGAACCCGGCCAGCCAGCCACGCACGTCCGGTTCGATCTCGGCCTCGGCCCGGCCGGGCTTCTGGAAGTAGCTGACGTAGAACTCCTCCTCACCGCCCATCCGGGCGAAGACCTCACTGGGCCGGGGCCCGCCCCGAGGTGCGTAGGGAACACTCAGCAGCCCGACGGCGGTGAACACCTCCGGCCGGACCAGGGCGCTGTTGGCGGCGATGCTCGAACCCCAGTCGTGACCGATGACGATCGCGGTTTCCTCGCCCAGGGCGCGCACCACCGCGACGTTGTCCTCGATCAGTTCCAGCATCCGGTAGGCCGCCACCTCGTCCGGCCTGGACGAACGGCCGTATCCGCGCACGTCCAGGGCCACCGCCCGGTATCCGGCCGCGGCCAGCGCCGCCAGCTGGTGGCGCCAGGAGTACCAGGACTCCGGGAAGCCGTGCACCAGCAGCACCAGCGGCCCGGTGCCCTGCTCCACCAGATGGGTCCGGCCCGCCGGGGAAGGAACCAGACGGTGTGTTCCCCTGACCTCAACTGCTCGCGACATGAATCCTCCTGAATCGAGGTGCTCCTCCCCATCGTGGAGTGGTGGCCCGGAAGCCCGCGAATCCTGTTGCCACTTCGGCAACAATCCTCGGCTCACCCCTCCCCGCCGAGATCAATTCATGTTCGGGCAACCACGAACGGGAGCGTACGGTCCCGGCTCGTACGGTCGGGGATCCGGCGGTGGCCGCTGACGCCGCCCGTGACGGCCGGCGGGGCCATCCCTCCTGGCCGGGGGGCGACCAGTGGCCTACGAGGTCGGCGTACTTGCGGTTGCCCGCGAGGAGTTCGGCGTGCGTGCCGAGGTCGGCGCGCGATCCGTCGAGGAGCAGGACGCGGCGGGCGCGGTAGGCGGACGCGAGGCGGTGCGCGACGACGACGAGCGTGCCGGGCCTGGCGGCGAAGGCCGTCTCCGCCCGCGCCTCGGCGACCGGGTCGAGGTGGCAGGTCGCCTCGTCGAGGATCACCACCCGGGCGGGCGACAGGTGGACCCTGACCAGGACGAGGAGCTGGCGTTCGCCGCTGGACAGTTGCGTGGCGGGGTCGTCGATCTCCGCGTCGTACCCGCCGAGCCGCTCGACGAGTTCCGTCGCCCTCAGCGCCCGCGCCGCCGACGCCAGGTCGGCGTCTCCGGCCGCCGGGTTGAGGTAGCACAGGTTCTCGCGCACGGTCCCGGCGACCCTGCCTCCGACTTCCGGTGAGCGGACCCCGTGGACCGTGATGGCCTCCCGCCACGCGCCTTCTTAACAAGTTCCATACATGTAATAATCTAAAGTACTAGGACAGTAGATAAATGGAGGAACCGTTGATCGAGTTCCATTTGGACGCGAAGTCCGGCGTCTCGCCGTACATGCAGCTGGTCCAGCAGGTACGGCACGCGCTACGACTCGGCCTCCTGCACGAGGGCGACCAGCTGCCGACCGTCAAGGAGGCCGTGGCGCAACTGGCGATCAACCCCAACACCGTCCTCAAGGCCTACCGGGAGCTCGAACACGAGGGCCTGGTCGCCGCCAGGCCGGGAGTCGGGACGTTCGTGACGGCGACCCTCACCGACACCTCGCTGGCCGCGCACGGCCCGCTACGGCTGGAGCTACAGCGCTGGCTGGCCAAGGCCCGCCGGGCCGGCCTCGACGACGAGAGCATCGAGGCCCTCTTCACGACCACCTTTCGGACCACCGCTCAGGAGGACATAGCGTGACCACTGTCCTGCAAGCCCAGGCACTGGGCAGGAAGTACGGCAAGCGCTGGGCGCTGCGCGAGTGCACCATCGACATCCCGGCGGGCCACGTCGTCGGGCTGGTCGGACCCAACGGAGCCGGCAAGACCACGCTGCTGAAGCTGGCCAGTGGCCAGCTGGAGCCGACGGCGGGCGCCATCACCGTGCTGGGCGGGCGGCCCGGGGGCACGCCCGCCCAGCTGGCCAAGGTCGGCTTCGTCGCCCAGGACACCCCCGTCTACGCGGGACTGACCGCCGCCGAACACCTGCGGCTGGGCGCCCGGCTCAACCCCCGCTGGGACGCCGCGATGGCACGGGAGCGCATCGCGCGGCTCGGTCTCGACCCCGCCCAGCGGGCGGGCAGGCTCTCGGGCGGCGAACGCGCCCAGCTCGCCCTCACCCTGGGCCTGGCCAAGCGGCCCGAACTGCTGATCCTGGACGAGCCGGTCGCCTCGCTGGACCCGCTGGCCCGCCGCGAGTTCATGCAGGGACTGATGGAGGCCACCGTCGAGCACGAGTTCAGCGTCGTGCTCTCCTCCCACCTGGTCTCCGACCTGGAACGGACCTGCGACTTCCTGGTCGTGCTGGTCGACTCCCGCGTCCAGGTCTCCGGGGAGACCGACAAGCTGCTGGCCACCCACCACCGGCTCACCGGCCCGCGCCGCGATCCCGACCGCCTCCCCGCCGGCCAGCGTGTGATCTCCGCGCGCCACACCGACCGGCAGAGCACGTACGTGGTCCGTACCGACTCGCCGATCCACGACCCCGCCTGGACGGTCACCCGGCTCAGCCTGGAGGACCTCGTCCTGGCCTACATGGAGAAACGCACCGCCGAGAGCCGGCGAACCCCCCTGGAGGTGCGGCGATGATCTGGCTGACCTGGCGCCAGTTCCGCGGCTCGGCCGCGATGACGGCCGCCGTCCTCGTGGTTCTCACCACCGCCCTGGCCCTGACCGGCCCGGACCTGGCCTCCCGCTACTCCGCCGGGATCGCCGCCTGTACGCGGGACAGTTCCTGCGACCGATTCTTCGACCGGTTCTTCGGCGACTACGACCTCCCCTTCCTGGCCGTCAGCCTCGTCGTGCTGCTCCTGCCGGCGCTGATCGGGCTCTTCTGGGGAGCACCGCTGATCACCCGGGAGCTGGAGGCGGGCACGCACCTGCTGGTGTGGAACCAGAGCATCACCCGCGGCCGCTGGCTGGCGGTCAAGCTCGGGCTCACCGGCCTGGTCGCCGTCGCCGCCGCCTGCCTGTGCGGCCTCGCGGTGACCTGGTGGTCCGCCCCCCTGGACAAGTCGGCCGCTCCTGAGCTGGCCCTGATGGCTCCCCTGGTGTTCGGCGCGCGCGGCATCGTCCCGATGGGGTACGCGGCCTTCGCCTTCGTCCTGGGCGTGACCGTGGGCATGCTGGTACGCCGCACGCTGGCCGCGATGGCCCTCACCCTGGCCCTCTTCACCGTGATCCAGATCGCCATGCCGCTGCTCGTCCGTCCCCACCTGATGCCCCCCGTCACCTCGGTCTTCGAGCTCAGCAAGACGAACGTGGACGGCATCGGTATAAATCGGGACGAAACCCAGTTCGTGCACATCGTGCTTGAGTCGGCCGTTCCCGGTCACGCCGGCGCCTGGGTCCTGTCCAGTGACTTCGTCGATCCGTCCGGGCGCACGATCGCCGGCAGCGGCACGGAGGGCGCCGTCAGGACCTCCACCACGTCGGGGCCCTGCGCGCCGCCGGGAGCGGGGGCGGGAGCGGGGGCGGGAGCGGGCATGGAGGGGTGCCTGGTCGAGGTCAACCGGCTCGGTTATCGGCAGCGGGCGACCTACCAGCCCCTGGAGCGCTTCTGGCCCTTCCAGTGGATCGAGACCGGCATCTACGCCCTGCTCACCGCCGTCCTCACCTGGTTCTGCTTCTGGTGGGTCCGAAGGCGCCTGTCATGACCACCATCAGCACCGCTGCCAGGACCGCCACCGCCGGGCTCGCGCTCCTGCTGGCGGCGGCCTGCACCGCGCCGACACCGCCGCGCGTCCAGGCGGGCACCGCGGGCCCGACGGTCTGCGCGCGCCCCCAAGGACCACCCGCAGCCGAGACCCCCACCACGATCGACGTCGTCGAGCAGGCCTACTTCTGCATCCTGGGCACCTACTACAGCGGCGCCACCCTGGACGCCCGCTCACTGCTGCACGCCGCGTTCGCCGCCCTGACCCAAGAACTCAACCGCGACGGACGCGACGTGCCCGGGGCGACCATGCCCGCCCTGACCGGTGACCGCGAAACCGACTGGGCAGCCTTCGAGACCGCCTACCGCGACACCACCGACCAGGTCCCCGACCTGCGCGACCAACTGGCCGTCGTCACCCTGCAGGCCATCGTGGCCGCCCTCGACGACAACCACGCCCGCTGGACACACGACGTCAGACGGCCGCCCGACCACTACGACGGCGACGGCTACGGCCTGGGCCTGACCACCAACGTCACCGCCGCGCAAGCCGACACCAACCCCGCCACCGCCGTCGCCCCGCTGTTCGTCACCACCGTGCACGGCGGCGCCGCCCAAGCCGCCCACCTGCGCCCGGGCGACATCATCGAAGCGATCAACGAATCCGCGCCCTTCATCGACGGCAAGGCCACCCCCGCCGTCACCGCCCTCTACCCCGAGTATCCGGAGGCGCGGCCGGTACGGCTGCGGCTGCTGCGCCAGAGCACCGGCCGCCGCTGGAACGTGACGCTACGGCCCGGCCTCTACCAACGTGACCTGGCCTCCCTTCAGGTGGTGCGATCGAAACTGCTGGACGACGACATCGCCTACGTACGGATGACCGGGTTCGCCTCCGACTCCGCCAACCGGGTGTTCAAAGCCGTCGCCCGGCTGCGGACCGGCCGGACGCTGTCCGGGGTTGTGCTGGACCTGCGCGGCAACGGCGGCGGCAGTCCCACCGAGGCGGCCCGGCTGCTGAGCGCCTTCGTCCACGGCAAGGTCACCGCCTACCAGTGCACCGTGGACGCCAGGTGCGAGGCGTCACCGACCGACGACACCGTCGAACTCCTCGGCCTGCCGCTGGCGGTACTCACCGACCGCGGCTGCGCCTCGGCCTGCGAGCACTTCAGCTCCGCGGTCAAGGACCTGCGCCTCGGACACCTGGTCGGCACCAGAACCGCCGGGGTCGTCTCCGGCCCGGCGCAACCGTACCTGCTCGCCGACAACACCCTCCTGAGCTTCCCCGACAGACACCACCTGGGACCCGCCCGCGAGGTGATCGACCGGATCGGCGTGCCACCCGACCACCATGTGCCCCTCACCCCCGAGGACGCGGCCACCGGACGCGACCCCGCCCTGGCCAAGGCCCTGACCCTGCTGCACAAGTGAACGGACCTCTTCCATGAGAAGACTCCTGGCCCTCGCCGCGGGACTGGTCGTCCTCGCCACGTCCGCCTGCTCCGCCCCCACCCCGCCCCGGGCCGACGCCGGCCCGTCGGCCACGCCGACCGGCCCCGTCACCCTGCCCGCCCCCACCGGCCCCCACCCGGTCGGCACCACCACCCTGTATCTGACCGACACCTCCCGGCCCGACCCCTGGGACCTCGACGTCGGCGCCAGGGAGTTGAAGGTCACCCTGTGGTACCCGGCCGAGCGGCGTGACGGGCAGCGGGCGCCGTACATGACAGCCAAGGAATCGGAGCTCCTGCTGAAGGGCTCCAGGGTCATCGGCGTGCCGTACGACACGCTGAGCAGGACGCGCACCAACGCCGTCAAGGACGCCACCCCCTCCGGGCGCGGATTCCCGCTGGTGGTGCTCTCCCCCGGTTTCACCAAACCGGTGAGCACCCTCACCTCCCTGGCCGAGGACCTGGCCGGCCGCGGGTACGTCGTGGCCGGGATCGACCACCCCTACGAGAGCTACGCCACCACCCTGTCCGACGGGCGGATCGCCGAATGCCTCGCCTGCGACAGCGACAGCGACCCCGGCTTCGGCGCACGAGTGGTCCAGGGCCGGGCCGCCGACGTCTCCTTCGTCCTCGACCGACTGCCGTCGGAGTGGGACGGCTCCGACCTGATCGACCGCACCCGGATCGCGATGACAGGCCAGTCGATCGGCGGGGCCGCCGCCCTGGCGACCATGGTGCGAGACCCTCGGGTGCGCGCCGGGATCGACATGGACGGCACCACCTACGCCCGGATTCCCAAGACCGGGTTCACCAAGCCGTTCATGTTCATCGGGACGCCGCAGCACGTCCCCGGGGGCCGCGACACCTCCTGGGACCGCGACTGGAAGCTGCTCACCGGCTGGAAGCGCTGGCTCGTGCTGTCTGGCACGGAGCACCAGTCCTTCACCGACCTGTCGCTGCTGGCGGGCGTCCTCGGCATCAGGCCCGCCCCCGGCGTCCTGTCCCCGGCGCGCTCCGCCGAGCTCACCCGCACCTACGTGGCGGCCTTCCTCGACCGGCACCTGAAATCGCGGCCGCAGCCCCTCCTGGAGGGGCCGTCACCACGCTCTCCCGAGGTCGCGTTCTGCCCCGCGACGTGCGGAACCCCCTGAAGTAGCCGTACGGCACGAGGGCGTGAGACGTCCGGTTTCACGCGGGTGGCCCGGTCATCGGCGTTCCTGGGTGTCCGGAAGGTGGTGGCAGACTTCGTACATGAATCCGGAGAGCATCACAGCGGCGGTGGCGGGAACGTGGGAGCTCGGCGATCTGGTCGTCAACCGGATCGGGTTCGGTGCGATGCGGCTGACGGCGAACGCCGACGGCACGCCGAGCGACCGCGACCGGGCGATCGGCGTGCTGCGCCGCGCGGTCGAGCTCGGGGTGAACCACATCGACACCGCCGCGTTCTATTTCTCGCCGCTGCGTTCCGCCAACGAGCTGATCAACCGGGCGCTGGCGCCGTACCCGGAGGATCTGGTCATCACCACGAAGGTCGGTCCCGGCAAGGATCCGTCGGGTGCGTGGCTGCCGCTGGCCAGGCCGGAGCAGTTGCGCGGCCAGGTCGAGGAGAACCTCCGCCAGCTCGGCCGCGACCACCTCGACGTGGTGAACCTGCGCGTCCACGGACCCGACTCGATCGCCGAGCGCTTCGGCGCGCTGGCCGAGCTGCGCGACGCCGGGCTCATCCGCCACCTGGGCATTTCCAACGTCAGGCCCAAGCATCTCGCCGAGGCCCTCGCCATCGCCCCGGTGGTGTGCGTGCAGAACAGGTACGGCCTCGGCGCGAGCCCCGAGCGCCACGAGTTCCTGCGCGCCTGCGGTGAGCAGGGCATCGCGTTCGTGCCGTTCTTCGCGATCGCCGGGGAGGGACGCGAGGCGGGCGCGGGCGACACCGAGACCGACGAGGTCCTCGCTGTGGCACGCGCCCACGGGGCGACGGCCGCGCAGGTCCGGCTGGCGTGGACGCTGCGGCGCGGACCGCACGTGCTGGCCATCCCGGGCACCGGTAATCCGGATCACCTGGTCGCCAACGTGGCGGCCGGAGCGCTGCGGCTCTCGGATGACGAGGTCGCCCGCCTCGAAAGGGCGACTCCGGTCACCTTCTGATCTCCAGGGTGTCCGGGGACGCTGAGGACTCCGGGGTCTTCAAGGTCTCCGGGGCTCGGCGTCTCCGGGGGCTCCGGGCTCTCTGGGGTCTCGGCGTCTCCGGGGGCTCCGGGGCGTCCTGGAGGTCTAGCCGATCGGCCGGTAGACGCACACGTTCACGCCCGCGTCGCTGGTCACCGTGGAGACCAGTTCGAGCGTGCGCAGGGCACCGTCGGCGGGGAAGATGGTTTTCCCGCCGCCGAGGATCACCGGCATGACGATGAGCCGGAGCTCGTCGACCAGGCCCTCGCTCAGGAGGGTGCGCGCGAGAGTGGAACTTCCCATGACCACCAGGTCGCCGCCGTCGGTCTCGCGCAGTTTCCTGAGGTGGGCGACGGCCTCCTCTCCGGGAATGCGGGTGGTGTTGTTCCAGGTCAGCTCGTCGCCCAGCGTGCGGGACACGACGTACTTCGGGATGCCGTTCATCCGGTCGGCGAACGGGTCACCGGCGCGCTCGGGCCACGCCGCGGCCATGGTCTGCCACGTGCGGCGCCCGAACAGCAGCGCCTCGGCTCCGGCCAGCACGCCGTCGAAGGCGCCGCCGACCACCTCCGGGTCGAAGAACGGGTGTGACCAGCCGCCGTTGGCGAAGCCTCCGTCGGTGTCCTCCTCGGGCCCGCCCGGCGCCTGCACGACGCCGTCCAGGCTCATGAACTCGATGATCACGATACGCATGGGATTACTCCTTGGGGGTGTGTCGCAGAGGTGTGACCGCACTGGTGGCGGACGAGCCGATCGGGGGTGGCACGACCGCTGTGGACCACTGTTTTGGACGGGCCGGCCGAGGTCTGCCGGTCACGCGAAGTTCTCGGCCGTCCAGGCGTCCCACGCGGCCTGCTCGTCGCGGCCCGCGAAGTTCTGGTGGCCGAGCACGAGGGCGTCGCCGCGGGCGGTGCCGGAGTGGATGAACCGGTACAGGCCCTCGTCCGTCCGTACGCCCAGGTTGACGGGCAGGTTCGCGTAGTAGACGACCCCGGAGGAGCCGTCGGGGAGCCGGACGCGGTCGCCTTCGCCGACGTCCGGTGTGACGCCCAGCGACTCCGTGACGATCTTCCAGACGGTGTCCGGGCCACCCGCTCCGGGCCGGAAGGTCGTGGTGACCGACGGGGTGCGGCCGGTGAAGTGGGTGAGGTACTGCTTGAGGGTCTCCAGGTAGATGGGCCAGCCGGCCTTCATCGCCTCGAACTCGGTCTCCCAGTCGTCGCCGAGTATGCCGTTCTGCACGAGCCGCAGCACGGTCGTGCCGCCGCCACGCCCCTCGACGAGATACTCCATCGCCATGAACCGGCCGTCGGGAGCCTCCGCGCCACGGGTCGCGAGACGGGTGCCGGGCTCGTAGGCGGTGATCGTGGCCCGCTGGGTGTGGCCCGTCATCGTCAGGTGGGCGGAGCCGCCGGCGGACGTGCCGAGCTCGGTGCGTCCCATGAACCAGGAGTCGACGCCCGGCCCCGTCGCGATCGCGTCCCAGACCTGCTCGGGAGTGGCGGCGAGCTCGATCTCCTGGGTCAGCTCGAAGGGGTGCGTCATCGGGTTTCCTTCACGCTCGGGTGGACGGCGACGACGATCCGGTGGTCGCGGCCTTTCTCGGCGGACTCGTCGTGGTACTTGGACACCAGGGCCGTGACGGCTCCCGCGAGCTCCTGGGCGAACGCGGCCCGGTCGGCGGCCGAGGCGAAGCGTACCTCGCCGTCGATCGCGAAGGTCGCGACGCGCTTGCGCGCCTTGGCCGCGCCGGTGATGAGCGCCCCGACATCGCGGACCAGCCGGGCCGCGACGGCCAGCAGCCAGCTCGCCGACAGCTGGTCGGGAGAACGGGCCGGGTCGGGCTCGACCGACGCCAGCGCGGTCGGGGAGATCACGTAGGAGGCCGCGGTCGCGCGCATGATGCGCTCGTTGACGTTGCCCTTGCGACGTTCCTCGATCATCTCGACGAGCCCGTGCGCCTCAAGCGCCTTCAGGTGGTAGTTGACCTTCTGCCGAGGCAGGCCGACCCTGGCGGCCAGCATGGTCGCGGAGCCGGGCTCGCTCAGCTCGGCCAGTAGCCGGGCCCGGATGGGGTCCAGCGAGGCCTCGGCCGCGGCCGGGTCCTCGATCACGGCGATGTCCTGCATGACCACAGGCTATTACCGACAAATTATATTGTCAAGGAAGTCTTATTTGCCGGTGTGCCGGCCCTCCCCGGCCCGGGTCCGGGCGGGTCGGGCGGATCCAGGCCGGGTGGGTCGGGTGAATCCAGGCCGGGTGGGTCGGGCGGATCCAGGCCGGGCGGGTCGGGTGAATCCGGGCCGGGCGAGGTCGGATGACTCGGTGACGGTCCCGCTCCGGCTCCTCACCTTTGGTGACCTTTGGGATCGCCGGTCGGCTCCCCCTGGGCCCGTCCGCGTCTCCCGCACGCGGACCGTGATCGGCCGTAGGCCGGGGATCGCGCGGACGCCACGAGCGCATGGGGACGACGTCCTGAATTATCAGGAACTGGTGGATCCGAGCGGACAGTACAGGTGTGTGGAAACGACTATGCGTGCCCGGGTACGCGCCGGGGATCCGGACGCCTTCAGCAGGTTGTTCGACGACCACGCGCGCTCGGTCTACAACCACGCCTTCCGGCTGACCGGCGACTGGTCGGCCGCCGAGGACGTGGTGTCCCTGACCTTCCTCGAGGCGTGGCGGCTGCGCGGCAGGATCGACACGGACGGCGGCTCGCTGCGGCCCTGGCTGCTGGGGGTCGCGACCAACGTGACCCGCAACACCAGACGTTCCGCCCGACGGCACGCGGACGCGCTGGCCAGGCTGCCCCCGGGCGAGGCGATACCGGACATCGCCGAGGAGGTCGCGGCCCGCGTGGACGACGACGAGCTGCTGGCCTCGGTACGGGTGGCCCTGGGCGCGCTGCGCAGGTCCGAGCGGGAGGTGCTCGCCCTGTGCGTGTGGGCCGGGCTCGGGTACGCCGAGGCGGCGGAGGCTCTCGGCGTACCGGTGGGCACGATCCGCTCCCGGCTCTCACGGGCGCGGAAGAGGTTGCGGAAACTCGCCGCGAGTACGGGCGCGGGTGCGAGTGCGGACGCGGGTGCGGGTGCGAGTACAGGCGCGGGCGCGGGAGCAAGGACGGGCGCGGATGCGGGCGCGAGGGAACCGCGAGCGCGGTCCAGACAGGTAAACGGTGACCGCGAGAACGCGGTCCGGTTCGTTCGGGAGAAGGCCCTGTGAATACCCCCAAGCCTCAGCCTGGTGACGATCAGATCGAGGAGCTGGCCCGGCTGCTACCGGTCCCGGTGGAACGGGACCTTCCGGCGGGCCGTCGCCGACCGCTCAAGGAGTTCGTGATGCAGGAGATCCACCAGGATGCCCGGCCGGAGAGGCCCGCACGCCGCCTGCTGCGGCGTCCCGCCTTCCTCGTCCCCGCCCTGGCCGCCACGGCGGCGCTCGCGGTGGCCCTACCGGTCCTCGTCGGCGGAGGGACCCCCGCCTACGCCGTGGACCAGAACCCCGACGGCACGATCTCGATCGAGATCAACGAGGTCAGGGAACCCAAGAAGCTGGAGGCCGACCTGAACGCTCTCGGCTTCAGAGCGGTCGTGGACTACGTGCCGCAGGGAAAGCAGTGCGAGGATCCGCGCGGCGACTTCCTGCCGCGTGAGAGGTCCTACGGACGCGCCGCCGACAACGCGCTGGTCCTCATAGACAGGGAAACGCCCTCCGATGGAGGGTTCGTCTTCAACCCCGGCGCCCTCGAAGAGGGACAGACGGCGGTGCTGGAGTTCACCATCGGCGACCCCACCGTGGGCATATGGGCCCGGATCTCGAACGGGCCGGTGAAGCCGTGTGTCCTGGTCGACAGTACCGAGCACCCGCTGGGTCCCTCACAGTCGCCCGGCTCGTCCGGCGGGTGAGTCACCGGGGTCCGCGGTCCTCGACGGGCCGGTGAACCCGGTTGTCCTGACGGGTTACCCACCCGGCGACGCGTCGCCCGCCGGAGGCCGGCGGCGGGGCCACATGTCCGTACGGCGGGGAACTGGGATGAGGCGGCGCGTCCGTACGGCGGGGAGAACGGCGACGGCCCCGTCCCGGGAAGATCCGGGACGGGGCCGTCGCAGGTGACCGGGGTGGTGGTCTCCGGATTTCCTCGGGTCTCCCCGCGGAAACCGGCCGCCCAGGTCACGGGCTAGCGGACGCCTCGCCTGCCGTACAGGCTCACCGCCAGGATGACGCCGACTGCGGCCAGGGCGATCTGGATGATCAGCTCGATCCAGTCGATGCCGGATGTGGCGGCGACGCCCAGGGCTCCCGCGATCGCGGTGCCGATGAGTGCGGCGACGATACCGATCACGATGGTCAGCCAGATCGGGATGCCCTGCTTGCCGGGCACGACGAGCCGACCCAGGGCACCAATGATGGCGCCGATGACGATGGCGGTAATGATGCCGGTGACTGTCATGTTCCACGCTCCCTGTCTGCTCAGCTGCCAGGCGTATGCCCTGGGAAAAAGGAACAACACATAACGGGGTGCCCCGAATTAGTGGCCACCGGTCACGAGTCCGTCGCGCGAAGGTCTCAGGCCGGACCCGGCCCGCTACCGTCCGTGGAGGAAGTCGGGCTTCACCTGCCCCGATAGCCCCACGGCCCCCACCTGTCCTCCGGCCCGCCTTTGGGAGGACAGGTGGGATAAATCAAAAAAATGGGTGAAGTGCCGAGGGTCAGGGGGTGGAGGCAACGGGTTTTTCAGGGGATGCGGCCCTGCCGGTTCCGCTGCTTCCGCCGGTTCCGCCGGGGGTGGCCGTACCGTCGGCGGAGGGGGCGGGGGCGGCTTTGACCTGAGAAGTGGCCTTGACGGGAGCGAGGGTGTCCGGGGTGGTCGCGGGGGTGACGGTGTTCAGGAGGGAGCGGGCGAGCCCGAGGCCGGCGCCGCCGAGGGTGAGGGCCTTGGCGAGCATCTCCTCGACGCCCTGGGCGCCGTTGAGGACGACCATGTGGTCCACGTTTCCGAAGGCCTTCGCACCCGCCTCGACGATCTGGGGCCACTTCTCGGCGAGCTGCTGGGCGATGACCGCCTCCTGGTTCTCGGCGAGGGCCTCGGCGCGGGCCCGGATCGCGTCGGCGGCGGCCAGGCCCTTCGCCCTGGCGGCGTCGGCCTCCGCGAGCCCCTGCGCCTTGGAGGCGTCGGCGGCGGCCAGGCCGCGGGCCCTGGCGGACTCCGCCTCGCCGAAGCCGGTGACCTTCGTCGCCTCGGCGGTGGCGATACCGCGCAGCCGCACGGACTCCGCCTCGGCCGCGGCGGCCTGCTTGACCTGCGACGCCTGCGCGGCCGCGCGGAGCTCGGTCTCGCGCGCCTCGGCCTCCGCCTGGGCGATGCGGGCGTCGCGCTCGGCCCGGGAGACCGTCACGGTCTCGTACGCCCTGGCGTCAGCGGGTTTGCGGACCTGGGCCTGGAGCCGCTGCTCGGCCAGCGCGGCCTCAAGCTCGGCCGCGCGGGTCTCCTGGACGACGACCTCCTGCCGGGCGGACGCCTCGGAGAGCGGTCCCGCCTGTCGGGACCTGGCCTGGGCCTCGTCGATCTCGGCCTGGTAGACGGCCTGCTTGATCTGCGAGTCGCGCCACGCCGCGGCCTTGTTGGCGGCGGCGATCTGCTCGGCCTGGGTGGCCTCCTGGTCGCGCTGGGCCTCGGCGATGCGGGCCGCGGCGGCGATGCTGGCGGCGTGCGGCTTGCCGAGGTTGGTGATGTAGCCCGTCCCGTCCTCGATCTCCTGGATCTGCAGGGAGTCGACGATCAGGCCGAGCCTGATCATCTCATCGGCGGCCGAGGCACGGGTCTCGCCGGTCAGCCGCTCGCGGTTGAGGATGAGGTCCTCGACGGTGAGGTTGCCGATGATCGATCGCAGGTGACCGGTGAACAGTTCGTGGATGGCGCCGTTCATCGAGTCCTGCTGGTCCAGGAAGCGCCGCGCGGAGTTGGCGATCGAGTGCAGGTCGTCGCCGACCTTGTAGATCACGACGCCTCGTACGACCACCGGGATGCCCTGCTGGGTGACGCAGGAGACCTGGAGGTTGGCGGCGCGGCTGTCCAGGCGCAGGCGGCGCGCGGTCTGGAAACCGGGGAGCACGGAGGTGCCCTTGCCGGTGACGATCCTGAACCCGAGGCTGTCGGCGTCGGTGGAGTTACCCCGGGCGCCGAGACCGGAGATGATCAGCGCCTCGTTGGGCTCCGCCACCCGCCAGACGGTCTTGAACAGCAGGATCATGACGAAAAGGGCGACAAGGACCACGCCCCCTATGACGAAGTACTCCGTGGGCATCTCGGCCTCCGCGGTGTGGGGGAGAGCAGGGGAGAGGAGAAGAAGGGTGGGGAGATCGGTTTCGAGGGAGTGGGGTGGCTCGGGCTCAGGGGAGCGAAGGGGAGCGGAGGTGAGTGAAAGGGGTCAGGGGAGTGGGGTGAGCGAAAGGGCCGGGAAAGCGGCGACGGGTGAGAGGGGTCAGGGGAGAGCGCGGGCGACGTAGATCGTGCGTGGCGGGAAGAACTCGACGACCACGACGATCGAGGCCGGGGCGATCTCCTCGTCCGGGACCGTCGAGTGGGCGTAGAACGCCTCGACGCCCCCGCGGACCGCCACCATCACCTCCCCGACCAGGCCCGGGCCGATCCTTCCGGTGACTCTTCCCTGCTTACCGATCACGCGATACTCCCCGTGACATCCGTCAAAGAGGAAAAGCGAACGCGAACGCCGCCCCCGGCGTGCCGCGCCTCACCGTCCGGCGACATGGAGGCGCCCGATCCATCACCAATCCCCTCACTTCACTTTATACGGGTAACGAGCCGACTGACCATAACGTTCTGGATTATCCGCTAATCCATATGACGCACCTTCCCTGCCCCGCTGAATCCACGGGGAGTCACCCCGAAAGGGCACGGAGCAGCGGAAACGGGACGAGATCGGCGTTGGGATGATGTGTGGGGGCACATCGGACCACTCGCGACATAGGCGGTTTTCCCCGGATCGGATAAGCCCAGGCGACACCGAAGCCGCATCACCCCCTCTCCCCCTTTAATGCCCAGCCACCATGACGTGCCTCTCATGTAGGAGATGTCATGACAGCGCGTTAATGGCCCGGGTAAAAACTTCCCGAAAACGCAGCGCGGCAGCTCCGCCGATCCATTCACATCGTGATGATCGCCCCATGACCGATCCTCACGAGATCAATCCCCGTAAGGCCCTGGAACTCGGCATGGACCGGCCCATCTCCCGTCGAGACTTCTTCGATGGGGTGATCGCGGCCACCGGGATCGCGGCGGCCTGCTCGCTGCCCGGGGTAGGTGAGTGGGGCGGCTCCCCGCCCGCGCTCCCGGAGAATCTGGAGCTTTCGCCGGACACGTCCTATCCGCCGTCCCTCACGGGGCTGCGCGGCGACACCGCGGAGGCGCTGAGCGTGCCCCACGCCCTCCGCGACCGGCGGTTCTGGCCGTACGCGGGCACGCCGGAGCCCACCGGCGAGCACTACGACCTGGTCGTGGTCGGCGCGGGGATCAGCGGCCTCGGCGCGGCCCACCGGTGGCTGGAGCGCGACCCCGCCGCGCGGATCCTGATCCTCGACAACCACGACGACATCGGCGGACACGCCCTGCGCAACGAGTTCCGTCCGACGGCGAGGAAGGGGCCGCTGGTCGCGTACGGCGGCTCGCGGTCGCTGGAGCGCCCGTCGGCCTGGACCCCCGAGGGCAAGGATCTGCTCGCCAAGCTGGGCATCCGCCCCGAGAGTCTCGGGGAGCCCGCCGGACAGGGGCTGTACGCGAGCCTGGGGATGCACGACAGCGTCTTCTGTGACCGGGAGAGCTTCCCCGCCGGGGACACGGAGAAGCTCGTCGTGCTCACGCCCGGTGAGAGCCCCGCCCGGTGGATCGCCGAGCTGCCCGTCGCGGAGCAGGCCAAAAAGGACCTGCTCATGCTGTACGGGAATCCGCCCGACTGGTTCCCCGGCCTGTCCGCCGAGGAGAAACAGGCGCGGCTGGCCCGGCTGACCTACTCGGGTTTCCTCAGGGACGTCTGCGGGGTCCATCCGGACGTGCTGGCGTTCGTCAGGACCATGCCGAGCGACGAGTGGGCCTACGGCTCCGACGCCTTCGGCGCGATCGACGCGTGGGGCGGAGCCGACGAGCACCGGTACGCGGGGTTCCAGGGGCTCGGGCTCGACAGGTCCAAGCCGTCCAGGTACAACTCCCCGACCGTGATCAAGGAGTGGGGCGCGGGCGAACCGCGTACCCGCCGCTTCCCCGAGGGCAACCAGGCGATCGCCCGGATGATGGTCGCCCGGATGATCCCCGGCTTCGCCACGGCCACCGGCGTGGCGGACATCACCACCGCGCGTTTCGACTACGACGTGCTCGACCTGCCCGGCAACCGGGTCCGGGTGCGCCTGTCCAGCCCGGTGGTCTCGGCCGCCAACGACGGCCTCCCCGGCGCGGATCCCGGGACGGCCACCGGCGCCACGGTCGGCTACTTCGACGGCGAGCGGGTGAGGACCGTACGGGCGGGCGGCGTGATCATGGCCTGCTGGAACGCGATGATCCCCTACCTGGTCGGCGACCTCCCGCCCGCGCAGCGGGCGGCCCTGCGGCGGTCGGTCAAGGTGCCCCTGCTGTACGCGACGGTCCAGCTCCGCGACTGGCGGGCCTGGCGGGAGCTGGGGATCAGGCGCGCCCGGTTCACCGGCGCCCGCTGGTGCGTGGCCGAGCTCGACGACCCGGTCGACCTCGGCGGCTACCGGTGCCCGAGGAGTCCCGGGGAGCCGATCGCCGTGCACATGGTCAGCACCCCCGTCACCCCCGGCATGTCCCCCGCGCACGGCTCGGTCGCCGGGCGGTACGCCCTGATCGAGACGCCGTACGAGCATCTGGAGTACAGCATCCGCGACCAGCTCACCCGGTTGCTCGGCCCGGGGGGCTTCGACGCGGCCCGCGACATCGAGGCGATCACGGTCAACCGGTGGGGGCACGGCTACGCGCCCGAGTACGCCACCCCGTGGGACCTCGACTTCTACCCCGACGGGCAACCCCCGGCGGCCGTCGCCCGCAGGCCGCACGGCCGGATCGCGATCGCCAACTCCGACTCCGTTCCCGCCGCCCGTGCCGACGCGGCCGTCACCGCCGCCTACCGCGCGGTCGCGGAGCTCCAGAGCCGACCGCAGGGCCCCTCCGGCGGATCGGTCCTGATCTGACCGGTTCCCGGCCCGGGTTCGCCCGGTTCTGGCTCGTTCGGTTCTGGCTCGTTCGGCCCGGTTTTCTCAGCCCGGTTTTCTCAGTCTGGTGAAGGCCCAGCTCATACTGGGCTCGACCGCCCAGTGGGTGACGCGCCGCACCGGCGCCGTACACAGCAGGGCGGCGAGGCCGACACCGAAGAGCCCCACGGCCGCGACCCCCGGCACGGTCTGCGACCAGTCGCCGTAGAACCGCTCGGCGACCTTCACCACCAGGCCGTGGAGGAGGTAGGCGTACATGGTCGCCATGCCGAGACCGGAGTACCAGGTGCGCCTGGACGGGGTGACCGCGAGGAACGCGGCGACGAGCAGCGTCCCGGCGGCCAGCATGGCCAGGCGGATCAGGCTGCCGGTGAGGTCGTCCACCCCGATCGCGTCGTTGGCGTGCCGCCAGCGGATCCACTCGGTCTTCACGGAGGTGTGCACGGCGAGCGCCAGGGCCGCGCCGGCGGCCAGCGTGACCGCGCCCGCGACCCGGACCCACCGCCTCCTGAGCCACTCGAAGTGCTCGGGCCGCAGCATGAGCCCGAGCACGTAGAACGGGAGCAGGCCGAGGGTGCGGTTCATCGACAGCTCGTCGGGGAGCCTGCTCATCCCCGACAGCAGCGACAGTCCCACCGCGACCACCAGCGGCCACCGCAGCTGCTGCCAGACCGGCGTGGACAGCCGCCACAGGAACAGCGACATCAGGAACCAGGTCAGGTAGTACGGGTCGAGGAGGCTGATGTCGAGCTTGCCGTACAGGAGAAGGCGGGGCAGCGAGTAGATCAGCTCGAAGATCACGTATGGGACGGCGAGGGTGCTGATCAGCTTGCGCGCCTTGCCCGACCCGAAGGTGAAGTTCCGCGACAGGTAGCCGCTGAGCACGATGAACAGCGGCATGTGGAACGTGTACACGAAGAAGTAGGCGGCGTGCGCGACCGGGACGTCCCGCAGGTCCTCGATCAGGTGGCCGGACACGACCAGGGTGATCGCCAGGAACTTGGCGTTGTCGAAGAACGGGTCCCTGCCCGCGGCGGCCGGGAGGACGACCCGCAGCGGGGTTGTGACGCTCACAGCCCCGGACGGTAACCGGATCCGCCCAACACCCGGCGAACGGCCGGTGACGCGCGGGGAAATCCCCGCCGCGAACCGTGGCACCGGTCGCCCGTGGATGTCCGGGTACTCAGGGGGCGACCGCCCGCGGACGACCGGACACTCAGGGACAGCCGGACCCCGCGTACGGCCGGATGCCCGATGACGGCCGGGCCCTCGCGGACGGCCAGATGCTCAGGGAGACGGGCGGGTGCCCGCGGACGACCGGACGCGCGGGGAGACGGGCGGGTGCCCGGGACGGCCGGGTGCCCACGGACACGTGTGCGTGTGCGTGTGCGTGTCCGTGGGCACCCTGGCTGGCGTCGTCATCGTGTCGCGCGGGTGGTCACTCGACGGCGGCGGCGCTCGCGTCCCAGAGAGCGCGGGCCAGCACGGGGTCGCTCATCCCCCGGGGAACGGACGCGGGGGCGCTCTTGGCGAAGTAGCGGCCCGGATGGGCGGCGCCGTCCGGGTGGGTGGCGAGGTGGACCATGGTGCTCGCGCCCTCCTCGGGGGTCTGGCCCATGCCGGGGATGTTCTTCACCATCCACATCATGAACGTCGACGGGGCGAACTCGGTCTTGATCACGCCGGGGTGGAAGCAGGTCGCGGTCACCCCGGTGCCCTGGAGGCGCCGGGCCAGCTCCACCGTGAACAGGGCGCCCGCCTGCTTGGAGTCCCCGTACTGGAGCCAGCCGCTCCAGCGCCGTCGCTCGCGGTCGAGGTCGGACGGGTCGAGGCGCCCGGTCTTGCCCGCGCGGGAGGTCGTGGTGATCACCCGTCCCGCGACCCGTTCGAGCAGCAGGTTCGTCAGGAGGAAGGGGGCCAGGTGGTTGACCTGGATCATCGTCTCGTGGCCGTCGCGCGTGAGCGTGCGCTCGGTGGTCATGACGCCCGCGTTGTTGACGAGGATGTCGATCCGTTCGTAGCGGGACAGCAGTTCCGCCGCCAACCTTCGCACATCACCCAAAAGGGTGTAATCGCAGGTAAACGTATCCGGAAGGGACCCGGAGACCGCCTTCACCCTTTCCGCCACGCGCGCCGTCTTGCCGGGATTACGGCCGACCAGAACCACCTTCCGCCCGCGTCTCGCGAGTTCCACCGCTGCGGCTTCGCCAATTCCGGCACTAGCCCCGGTAATCACACTAATCATCAGATCCTCCACTGCGCAAAAACCTTATTCGGTGCTAGTCTCCTGTGCGATCTTCGGAGGCGTATCCATCCCTAAACCGGCACGAGCCTCCACACGCTCAGGGGTTGGGACGAGTGGACATGAGCTCTAGAAACCGCTCGATTCGGTTCAAGATTTTCCTGCTGTTGCTCCTGCCGCTGCTGTCACTGAGCGCGCTCTGGGGCTTCGTGCTCAACCTGACCGTGGGCGACGGCATCGCACTGCTGAGGGCGAACACCTTCTACCAGACGGTGGGTGTCACCTCCACTGAGCTGGGCCTTCAACTCCAGGCCGAGCGGACGCAGTCGTCGGTCGCGATCAGCTCCCGGGTCCTCACGAGCGGGATGGGCGAACAGCGCGCCCGCACCGACCGCGCGGTCGAGGGGTTCAGGGAGGCCGCCGCCGGCGACCATTCCGACAGTCCGGAACTCGGCAAGTCGCTGGACGAGCTGGTCCGCCAGCTCGACAGGCTCTCGAGCGTCCGATCGGGTGTCGACAGCGGCCAGCACTCGCGGCTCGACGTGCTCTCGAACTACAACCAGATCCTCGACGCGGTCTTCCTGGTGTACGACCAGATGGTCGCGGTGCCCGACCTCTCGATCTTCCAGCAGGCCGCGGCCATGCAGGGGATGGGCAACGCCCACGAGATGATCGCCAGGGAGAACGCGCTGATCAGCGGGGCGCTGATCGACTACCGGCTGTCCACGGAGGAGCGCAAGGCCTTCGGCGAGTACGTCTCCACCCGGCGCTTCCTGCACACCCGGGGCGCGGCCTCGCTGGATTCCGAGCTGGGCGCGCAGTACCGCGACACCTTCGACTCCGCCGCCTTCGAGAAGTTCTCCAACCTGGAGAAGGCCATCCTCGGGTCGTCCGGCGGCCGGCTCGCCCCCGAGGCGAGCACGTGGAAGGCGACCACGAACGCGCTCTCGACCTGGCTCGACCAGGTCAACCTCGCCGCCTCCAAGAAACTGGCGGCCCGGGCCCAGGACGTCGCCACCGGCGTCATGGTCCGGATCCTGATCGCCGGTGGCGTCGGCCTGATCGCGGTGGTGGCGTCGATCATCATCTCGGTCCGCTTCGGCCGCCGCCTCGCCACCGAGCTGGCCGGGCTCCGCTCGGCCGCCCTGGACCTGGCGGACGTGCGGCTCCCCCGCGTCGTGGAGCGCCTGCGGCGCGGCGAGGACGTCGACGTGCGGGCCGAGGCGCCGCCGATCCAGGCGGGCGGCTCGACCGAGGTGCACGACGTGGCCCACGCGTTCGGCTCGGTGCAGCGCACCGCCGTGGAGGCCGCCGTCGGCCAGGCCAACCTGCGGCGCGGTGTCAGCCAGGTCTTCGTGAACCTCGCCCGGCGCAAGCAGAGCCTGCTCCACCGCCAGCTCACCCTGCTCGACAGCATGCAGCGCCGGGCGACCGACCCCGACAGCCTTGAGGACCTGTTCCGTCTGGACCACCTGACCACCCGCATGCGGCGGCACGCCGAGGGCCTGATCATCCTGTCCGGCGCGGCGCCCGGCCGGACGTGGCGCAAGCCGGTGCCCGTGATCGACGTGCTGCGGGCCGCGGTCGCCGAGGTCGAGGACTACACCCGGGTCAACGTGATGCCGGTGCCCGACGTCTCGCTCGACGGGGCCGCGGTCGCCGACATCACCCACCTGGTGGCCGAGCTGATCGAGAACGCCACGATCTACTCGCCGCCGCAGACCGCGGTGACCGTACGCGGGGACGTGGTGGCCAACGGGTTCGCCGTCGAGGTCGAGGACCGCGGCTTGGGCCTGAGCACCGTGGAGTACGCGGCGATCAACGAGCGGCTGGCCAGCCCGCCGGAGTTCGACCTGGCCGACAGCGACCGGCTCGGCCTGTTCGTGGTGGGCCAGCTCGCCTCCCGGCACGGCGTCCAGGTCATCCTGCGCGGCTCGCCGTTCGGCGGCACCACGGCCATCGTCCTCATCCCCCGCTCGGTGATCGCCCAGCAGGAGGCGCCGCTCGCCCTCACCGCGGAGCGGACGTCCTTCACCGCCGAGCGCGCCGCCGGGCGTCAGAAGGAGACGTTCGAGACCGCCCCGCCCGGCGCGCTCGCCCCTCCGGCCGGCGGCAACGGCCTCCCGCGCAGGACGAGGCAGGCCTCCCAGAACCAGCCGGGCCAGACGGGCCAGCCCTTCCAGCAGAACCAGCCGGACCAGTCCGCCGCCCCGTCCCTCAGCGTGGTGACCGACCTTCCCGCCCGTACCCCGTCCACGGATCAGGCGGGGCAGTCGCCCGCGGGCCACGAGACGGGCTGGGGCGCGGCGGCGCGCGAGGCGCCGTCCCAGGGATCGCCCCAGGCGCCCCGTGAGACCCACGAGACGCCTCGCGAAGCCCGGGTCGGGGAGAAGGGCGGCAACGGCGGTCCGACGCGCCAGACGGCCGCACAGCCCCTCACGGGGCCGGGTGGCCTGCCTCGCCGGGTCCGGCAGGCGAACCTGGCGCCTCAGCTCCGCCAGGAGTCCGAGCCGGCCGGGCCGGAGCCGAGGGCGAACCCTGACGAGGAGCGTTCGCCGGACGAGGTCCGCGCGCTGTTCTCCGCCTTCCAGGCGGGGGCGCGACGCGGGCGCGAGGAGCAGGACAATGACTTCGCGCACCATACGACAGGCGACAAGGGGGACAAGTGACCGGGAAATTGACCAACACCGGCGAGCTGAACTGGCTCCTCGACGACCTGACCACCAGGGTGGGCGCGGTGCGTCAGGCGGTGATCCTCTCCACCGACGGGCTGGCCGTCGGATTCTCGAAGGGGCTCCTGCGCGAGGACGCCGAGCATCTGTCCGCGGTCGCCGCCGGATTCCAGAGTCTGGCGCGCGGCGCGGGACGCCACTTCGGCGGCGGCGAGGTGCGCCAGACCATCGTGGAGATGGAGTCGGCGTTCCTGTTCGTCACCGCCGCCGGGCAGGGGACCTGCCTGGCCGTGCTGAGCAGTTCCGACGCCGACGTCGGCCACATCGCGTACGAGATGGCGATGCTGGTCAAGCGGGTCGGCCAGCACATCTCCACCAATCCACGCCAGGGTCTCTCGTGAGCGAGGGCCGCGTCGTCGACGGACCGTTAGATCCCCGATCCCGGTGCCGGAGGTATGGATGACGAACTGGATGGACGAGGAGGCCGGACCGGTCGTCCGGCCGTACGCGCTCATCGGGGGTCGCACCCGCTCCTCCGGTGACAAGCTGGACCTGGTCGCGATGATCACCTCGACTCGCGGCGCTCCGTCCGGGGGATTCGTCCCAGGCCCCGAACAGGAACGCATCCTCGCCATGGTCACCACTCCGACCTCGGTCGCCGATGTCGCCTCGGACCTCAACCTGCCGCTCGGCGTGGTGAGGGTCCTTCTCGGCGACCTGCAGGACCACAAGCTCATCTCGATCGGGCGCGCCTCCGCGAGCGAGCGCATTCTCAAGGAAGTGATCAATGGACTTCGGGCCCTCTGACGAACCCGTCGCCCTCAAGATTCTCATCGCGGGTGGCTTCGGGGTGGGCAAGACCACGCTGGTGGGCGCCATCAGCGAGATCCGGCCGCTCCGCACCGAGGAGGTCCTCTCCGACCGCGGTATCGGCATCGACGACGTCGACGGCGTCGAGGGCAAGACCACCACCACGGTCGCGATGGACTTCGGCCGCATCACGATCAGGGAGGGCCTGGTCGTCTACCTGTTCGGCACGCCGGGCCAGGAGCGGTTCTGGTTCATGTGGGACGAGCTGTCCTACGGCGCGCTGGGTGCCGTGGTGCTCGCCGACACCCGGCGGCTCACCGACTGCTTTCCCTCGATCGACTACTTCGAGCAGCGCGGCACGCCGTTCATCGTGGCCGTCAACTGCTTCGACGGCGCCGACCGGCACGAGGCGGAGGACGTGCGCGTCGCCCTGGACCTCGACATGAACGTGCCGGTGCTGCTCTGCGACGTGCGGCGCCGCGTCTCGGCGAAGACGGTGCTCGTGACGCTCGTGGAGCACTCCCTGCGGGTGCTGACGGCCAGCCAGAGCTGAGGATCGGGCCGGGGCGCTCCCCCGGCCCCGCCAGGGACGGACACCGGCCCGGCACCGGCCTGGCACCGCGGCCGGGAAACGGACACGCCACCGGCTCAGGCGCTACGGCCGGGGAGTCAGGCGCGTCACCGTTCGGACGCCACCGCCTGCAAACAGGCATCCCGGCTCGGGCGCCACGGCCGGGAGACGGATACGCCACCGGCTCGGGCACCGCGGCCGGGAGACAAGCGCGTCACCGTTCGGGCGCTACCGCTGGAAACGGGCACCCCGGCTCGGGCGCGCCGGCCGTTGGGGGCGCGAACACGGGTGCGGCGCCCTCAGTGCCCTCAGTGCCCTTAGTGCCCTCGGTGCCCTCGGCGTCCTTCTCCGCCGCCGGGGACGCGGGTGGTGTCACAGCGCCCGCAGGCCGCTGATCAGTTCCTTCAGGAGGCTCTCAGGGGGCATGGAGGCGGCGGGCAGCGGCGACCGCACCAGGATCAGGCCCTGGTCCAGCAGGTCGCCCAGGAGGACCTTGATCACGCCGATCGGCAGTCCCGCGTCCGAGGCGATCTCGACGATCGGGCGGGCCCGCCTGACCAGGTTGAGCAGCCGCCGGTGCTCGGAGCCCAGGTTCGCCCCGGGACCGGCCGGAACTCCGGTCGCCACCACCATCGCGAGCAGGTCGAACGAGGACGACGACGCCCGGGTGCGCCCACCGGTCATCGCGTAGGGGCGGACGACGGGACCGGCCTCCTCGTCGACCCACTCGACGTCGTCTTTCATTGGCCGGCCACCCGGGGGCCGGTGGCCAGGTGCTGCCCGACGCGGGTGACCAGGCGGGCCATCTCGTAGGCGATCAGGCCCACGTCGGCGGCGCCGGTGGTCATGACCGACAGGCAGCTTCCCTGACCGGCGGAGGTGACGAAGAGGAACGCGGAGTCCATCTCCACCATCGTCTGGCGTACGGCACCGCCGCCGAACTGCAGGCTGGTGCCCTTGGCGAGGCTCTGGAAGCCGGAGGCCACCGCGGACAGGTGCTCGGCGTCCTCCTTGCTCAGCCCTCGGGACGAGGCCATCATCAACCCGTCGTTGGACAGGATCAGCGCGTGCGAGACGTCCGCCACACTCGTGACGAAGTCATCCAGAAGCCAATAAAGCTCACCCGGCACGTGGTTAAACCCCTTCCCCTCTGATGATCTCGATGGTCGCCGGCCCCCACCGGCTCGGTGAATCCGTTCCCGCGAGTCCGCTCCCACGGGCGTCGCCGGGCCGCGCGCACGGCCGCCGGCCGGGGCACGGCGACCCCGGTCCCGGGCGGTCGAGACGCGGCGAAACCGATCTCGGTCGATCAAGGCGCGGTGACCCCGGTCGCGGGGATCCGCTCAGGCGCTCACGGTCCCGGCTCATCCCTTGGCACCGCCGTCCTCGTCGCCGCGCCCGCGCCGCCACCCGGACTGCAGGGCGCTCATCAGCGCCCTCGTCTCCTCGGGCGACCGTCCCTCGACCTCGGCCTCCATCTGGGGCGAGCGGGGCTCCCGGGCCTGGCGCGGCGGCGGCATGTTCGCCTGCCGCACCCGGCGGGGCAGGCCGTCTCCACCGCGCCGCAGCGGCTTCCACAGGTCCGCGGGGATCGGGACCTCACCGGAGGAGTCGCCGGGGCGGTCCACCCGCTCCACGACGGTCCCGGCGAGCTGCCCGGCGGACTCGGACCGCACGCTGATGACGGTGAGCACCGGCGGTTCCAGCGGCTCCTCGACGGGCTCGGGGTCCCCGAGCAGCTGCTCGGGGATGAGGACGACGACCCCGGTGCCGCCGTACGGCGAGGCGCGCAGCGCCACCTCGACGCCGTACCTGGCGGCCAGCAGCCCGACCACGGAGAAGCCGAGCCGGTCGGTGTCGGTCGGGTCGAACTCCGGCGGGCTGGCCAGGCGCTCGTTGATCGCGGCGCGCTTGTCGTCGGTGAGCCCGAGTCCCCTGTCCTCGATCTCGACCGCGAAGCCCCGCCCGACGAGCTCGCCCCGGACCGAGACCTGGCTGCCCGGCGGGGAGAAGACGGTGGCGTTCTCCAGGATCTCGGCGAACAGGTGCATCATGTCGGCGACGGCGTTGCCGACCAGGGTGGTGCCGCCCGTCGGGAAGATCCGCACCCGGGCGTAGTCCTCGACCTGGGCGGCGGCCCCGCGCAGCACGTCCTCCATCGGCACCGACGAGCGCCACTTGCGGCCCGCCGCCCCGCCGGACAGGATCACCAGGCCCTCGGCGTGGCGGCGCATACGGGTGGTGAGGTGGTCGAGCTTGAAGAGGTTCTCCAGCGCCTCGGGATCCTCCGCCTGCTTCTGCATGCCGTCGAGCATCTTGAGCTGGCGCTGCAGCAGCGACTGGCTCCTGCGGGCGAGGTTGCGGAAGGCCTGGGAGACGCCCTCGCGCAGCCTGGCCTGTTCCACGGCGGCGTCCACGGCGCTGCGCTGGACGCTGTTGAAGGCGTCGGCGACATCGTGGATCTCGGCCGTGCTGCCCGACGGCTTGAGCGCGGGCGCCTCGGCCGCCACGTCCACCCTGTCGCCGCGGCGCAGCTTCTCCATCACACTCGGGAGCCGCGCCTGCGCGAGGTCGATGGCGGCCCGCCGCACGGCGGCGAGTTCCTTGGTGATCCCGCTGCCGATCCGGTACGAGACCAGTATCGACGCGACGACCGCGATGAGGCCGAGCACGCCGATGACGCCCGCGCGGACGAAGACGCTGACGGCCGCGGGCGTGGCCTGCTCGATGAGCGCGGGGGCGGTCGCGGTCAGGGAGCGCTGGTAGACGGCGTCCAGCGCGTCGCCGGCGGCGCGCCAGTCGGTGGACCGCACCTCGGCGCCGGTCAGGATGTGGTTCTCCAGCGTGATGAAGCGCGCGTACGTCGAGGAGGCGATCATGTCCGAGAACGGGGCGCGCAGCTTGGGCTCCAGCTCGGGGAGCGCCTGCTCCATGAGGAAGATCCGGTTGGCGGAGAGCCGGGTGAACAGCCGTACCTCGGTGGGCGTCATCGAGGTCCTGAGCGCCAGCGAGCCCGCGGCGAGTGCCCGCTCCCGGCTGAGCAGGTCCATGGCGTGGTTGATCGTCGTGATGGCGCGCGACTGGCGGTAGAGCGGCAGGTCGTTGCTGAGGCTCAGGGTGTTGAAGAGCCGGCGCAGGGCGTCCGGCAGCCGGGCGAACTCCTCGGAGAGTCCCACCGGGCCGATCCGGCCGGAGTCGACCCTGGCGCGGATCATGTCGAGCGCGCCCACCTGCCGCATCAACTCGTGGTGGTGCGTCCTCATCTCCTCGGTCATCGCCCCCTGCGCCACTTCCCCGTTCGTCTGCAGGCGCAGCCGCGTACGGGCCTGGTCGGTGACCAGGCGCTGCGCCACGAGGGTGTCGCGGTCCGCGTCCGAGCGGGTGGCCAGGTACTCGGCCGACAGGATGTGCTCACGCTGGACCGCGGTGCCCAGGTCTCCGGCGGGCTTGGCGACGGTGTCGTACAACGTGCCGACGGAGAGCAGGCTCATCGAGTCGCCGACCGTCACGACCGTCGCGAATCCCCAGAGCCCCACCAGCGATGCGAGCGGGATGACCAGCAGCACCGAGACCTTGAACCGGATGGACCTGCTCGCTGCCATGTCACCTCAACGGCTCGCTCTCGGAGCGCCGGGGGAAGCCCCGGCCGACCTCTAGATCGCCGACGAGAATAGCACTGGCGGCTCCTGCTATTTGTAGCCTATTTGTGACATGTCATGAAAGAGTTTTCAAAAGTGAGTGATTCATCCCAGAGCGGCGCGTGATGCGGGAGCGGCGGCCCGCGCCCAGGTCAGCCGGGCGAGCCGGAGGGCCAGCACCCCGACCAGCGCGACCTCGGTGCCGAGCAGGGTCCACTCGACGAGACCGGCGAGCACCCCGTCCCCGGGAAGCATCACGTAGGTGAGCGCCAGCAGCCCGAATCCCCCGGCCAGCGTCAGCCACTCCAGCGGCCTGGCCACCGGCCGCCACCGCTCGTCCTCGCCGAACCGCGCCACCGTCAGGCCGCCCGCCGCGGGCACCGCGGCCAGCACGCCGAGCGACACGTAGCGGTACACGTGGGAGACCAGGTCCGTCCCCGTGCCGGGAAGCGCCGCGGGCACCACCGCGAGCACGATGAGCCCCACGCCCCAGGCCAGCATCAGCCGCTCGGCCAGGACACCCACCGGCGCCCCCACGGCCCGCAGCCCGGCGACCACCGCGAAGGCCGTCACCCCCAGCGCCACCATCGCGAGCCCGGTGGCTCCGGTGCGGTCCAGCGCGGCGTACTCACTGATCGTCAGATCGAGCGGGTTCGCGTAGGGAACCGGGTCGGTCTGTCCGGCGGCCACGGCCACGGCGGCCACGACGAGCCCGGCACAAGCGATCAGGGGGTAGAGCCTCTTCGACGCGAGCATGCGCTAAGACTGTCCGCCAGAGGACGTTTCAGACATCCGGCGGCACCCCTGATCCAACCCTGAGCCATCCCTGAGACGCCCCGGCCCGGGACACCGCCCGGACAACCATCCGGACACCGCCCCGGGACGGCCCGCCGCCACGCGACGGCGTGCCCCGCCCTCCGGCGGGACACGCGCCGAGCGGGGTACACGGTCAGGCGATACCGCGCGACCGTGTACCCGTGTACCCGTGTACCCGTGTACCCGTGTACCCGTGTACCCGTGTACCCGTGTACCCGTGGCTCAGCGCAGGCCGCGGACCTCGGCGTAGCGGGCCCTGACCTCCGGTGCGGGATCGGCCTCGTAGTGCTCGGCCTTGCCCGCCTCCCACTCCGGGGGCTCGTCGCCGCCGAGCAGCCAGGCGGCCTGCCTCGCCGCCCCGTCCGCGACGTACTCCCCGGGCTCGGGGACGACCACCGGCCGTCCGAAGACCGCGGGGGCGATCCGCCGTACGGCCTCCGACCGGGCGCCTCCGCCGATGAGCAGCACCCTGGCCGGGTCGAGCCCGAGGGCGTCGAAGGCGTCGGCGAGATGGCAGAGCATGCCCTCCACCGCCGCCCTGGCGAGGTGCGCCGGGGTGGAGGTGGCGAGCGTCAGCCCGTGCAGCGAGCCCGTGGCGGTGGGCAGGTTCGGGGTGCGCTCGCCCTCCAGGTACGGGACGTGGACGAGCCCTCCGGCCCCCGAGGGCGCCTCCAGGGCCAGCCTGCCGAGCTCGTCGAGACCGACCCCGAGCATCCGCGCCGCGGCGTCGAGCACCCTGGCCGCGTTGAGCGTGGCCACCAGCGGGAGGAACCGCCCCGTGGCGTCCGCGAACCCGGCCACGGAACCGGTCGGATCCGCGCTCGGGCTCGCGGCGACCGCGAAGGCCGTCCCCGAGGTCCCGATCGACACGACCACGTCCCCGGGCAGGGCGCCGACCCCGAGGGCCGCCGCCATGTTGTCGCCCGTGCCCGGCGCGAGCCGCACCGTGCCCGCGCCGGAGACACCGGCCGCGGGCCGCACCTCGCCCGCGGAGTCGCGGGGCCCCAGTACCTCGGGAAGCCCGGGTACGGCGCCGAAGGCCGTCCGAAGGAGGTCGGTCCGGTAGGCGCCGGTCGCGGGCGACCAGTATCCGGTGCCCGACGCGTCGCCCCTGTCGGTGACGAACTCCCCGCCCAGCCGCCAGGTGAGCCAGTCGTGCGGCAGGCACACCCTCGCCGTACGGCGGGCGGAGTCGGGCTCGTGCTCGGCGAGCCAGCGGAGCTTGGTCACCGTGAACGACGCGACCGGCACGCTGCCGACCGCCTCGGCCCAGACCTCGGGACCGCCCAGCTCCTTCACCAGGTCGGCGGCGGCTCCGGCGGAACGGGTGTCGTTCCACAGCAGCGCCTTCCTGACGACGTCGCCGGACTCGTCCAGGCAGACCATGCCGTGCTGCTGCGCGCCGACGCTCATCGCCTCGACGCCGTCCAGCCCGCCCGCCCGCGCGATCGCCTCCTGGAGCGCCTCCCACCAGGCTCCGGGGTCGACCTCGGTGCCCTCGGGGTGGGTCGCGCGACCCTGGCGGACCAGGGCGCCCGTGCGGGCGTCCCTGATCACCACCTTGCAGCTCTGGGTCGACGAGTCGACCCCGGCCACCAGCGTCATCCGCGGACTCCGAGGAGGTAGTCCATCGCGAGCTGGTTGAGGCGCGTGAAGTGGAAGCCGCGCGCGGCCACCGCGTCGAGGTCGAAGTCGTCGCGGTTGAGGTCGGCGATCGTCTCGCCGGGGGCCAGCGTGGGCTCGGAGAGCTCGGCGACCTTGCTCGCGGCGAGCGCCTCGGCGACCTCGGGGTCCGCGCGGAACGCCGCGACCTTCTCCTTCAGGATCAGGTACGTGCGCATGTTGGCCGCGGCGGAGACCCAGACGTCCTCGGAGTCCTCGGTGCGCAGCGGCTTGTAGTCGAAGTGCCTGGGGCCCTCGTAGCCGCCGTTCTCCAGCAGGTCGACCAGGAAGAAGGCGTTCTTCACGTCGCCGTGGCCGAAGATCAGGTCCTGGTCGTAGCGGGGACCGTGCTGGCCGTTCAGGTCGATGTGGAAGAGCTTGCCGTGCCAGAGCGCCTGCGCGATGCCGTGCGCGAAGTTGAGCCCGGCCATCTCCTCGTGGCCCACCTCGGGGTTGAGGCCGACCCGGTCGGAGTGCTCCAGCTCGTTGATGAACGCGAGCGCGTGGCCGATCGTCGGCAGGAGGATGTCGCCCCGCGGCTCGTTCGGCTTGGGCTCGATCGCGAACCTGATGTCGTAGCCCTGCTCGATCACGTACGAGGTGAGCAGGTCCATGCTCTCCTTGTAGCGGCTGAGCGCGGCCCTGATGTCCTTGGCGGCCCCGGACTCCGCACCCTCGCGCCCGCCCCAGCAGACGTAGGTGGTCGCGCCGAGCTCGGCGGCCAGGTCCACGTTGCGGATGACCTTGCGCAGCGCGTAGCGGCGGACGTCGCGGTCGTTGCTGGTGAACCCGCCGTCCTTGAAGACGGGGTGGGTGAACAGGTTCGTGGTGGCCATCGGGACCTTGAGCCCGGTCTCGGCCAGTGCCTTCTTGAAGTTCGCGATGGCCCTGTCACGGTCGGGCTCGACGGCGAGCAGGTCGTCGTCGTGGAAGGTGACGCCGTACGCGCCGAGCTCGGCGAGCCTGTGCACGCTCTCCGCCGGGTCCAGCGGGGCGCGGGAGGCGTCCCCGAAGGGGTCGCGGGCCTGCCAGCCGACGGTCCACAGCCCGAAGGTGAAGCGGTCTTCGGGCTTGGGGGTGTAGGCGCTCATCTTCGTTCCTCCGATTTAATCCACTTTATGGACTTAATATGGATCGAGGTGGTGGGATCGTCAAGAGGTGGGTGTTCCATGACACAGGCCGTACGCCACAATTCGATGCGCGCCCGCAATCTCGGCGTGGTCCTCGGCGAGGTCCGCAGGAGCGGTCCGGTCACGCGGGCGGCGCTGGCCGAGATCACCGGACTGACCAAGACGACGGTGTCGAAGATGGTCGGCGACCTGATCGAGGCGGGCATGGTCACCGAGTCGGGCGCGCTCAGGGACGGCGAGCGCGGGCGGCCGGGCACGGCCGTCGCGCTCAGCGGGCGGCGGGTCGCCGCGCTCGGCCTGGAGATCAACGTCGACTATCTGTCCGCCTGCGTGGTCGACCTCACCCTCGCGGTGCGGCTCAGATATACACAGGCTGTGGACAACCGCACGTCCTCGCCTGTGGAAACCCTGTCCCACCTGGAAGAACTCGCCCACAGGGCTGTGGACGAAGCCCACGGCGAAGGCCTCTCCATCGCCGGATCGACCCTCGCGGTACCCGGACCCGTGGACGGAGGGCTGGTCCACGCGGCCCCCAACCTCGGCTGGCACGACGTCCGCGTCTCCGACCTGCTGGACTTCCCCGTCGAGGTGGACAACGAGGCCAACCTCGCGGCCCTGGGCGAGCTCTGGTTCGGCTCCGTGCCGGGCGACTTCCTGCACGTGTCGGGGGAGATCGGCGTCGGCGCGGGCCTGGTGGTCGGCGGCACCCTGTTCCGCGGCGCCCGCGGCCTCGCCGGGGAGCTGGGACACGTGGTCGTCTCCCCCGACGGCCCGGCCTGCCGCTGCGGCGGACGGGGCTGCCTGGAGCAGTACGCCGGGCAGGACGCCCTGCTGAGGGCCGCCGGGCTCGCCGGGGTTCCCGACGGGGTGTCCACGCTGCTGGCACACCTCCACGCGGGTGAGCGGGACTCGCTGGAGGCCTGCGAGCGCGCCGGTCAGGCACTCGGCGTCGCCCTCACCTCCGCGGTGCACCTGATGGACCCGGGGACCATCGTGCTGGGCGGGGTCTTCGCCCGGCTGTTCCCGTGGATCCGGGGGTCGGCGCACAAGACGATGACCTCCCGGCTGGGCGTGATGCGCCGGGCCGTTCCCGAGCTGACCGTCTCACGGCTCGGCGGCGACGCCGCGACCCTGGGGGCCGCCGGGCAGGTCATCCACCGGGTCATCGCCGACCCCTGGAGTCACCTTTAGCCGTCCGCGGACATCCATGGATATTCGTGATCTTGTTTTGGCCCCCGTGGACGCCCGTGGACGGCGGCGCCCAGGGTCGCGGCGAGACCGCTCAGACGGGAAAGGCCGGCCAGGCGGAACCGGGCGGGCGCAGGCGCAGGCACGGGGAACACCCGGGCGGGGAGGCCGCTCAGGAGGCCCCGGGGAGAAAGGCCACTCAGGCAGGGAAGCCGCTCAGGTGGGGAGGCCGGGGTCGGGCTTGGCGAGGATGGCGGCGCAGATCTCGGTCAGTTGACGGAGCTGGCCGGGGGTCAGGCGGTCGAACACGGCCTGCCGTACCGCCTCGACGTGGCCGGGGGCGGCGGCGGTGAGGACCGCGAGACCCTGGCCGGTGAGGATCGCCCAGCTCACGCGCTTGTCCGCGGCGCACGGCTCGCGCCGGACCCAGCCGCGCTCCTCCAGCCGCTTCACCGCGTGCGACAGGCGGCTCTGCGAGGAGTTGACCTCCGCGGCCAGCTCGCTCATCCGCATCATGCGCTCGGGCGCCTCGGAGAGCTTCACCAGCACGGCGTAGTAGGCGTGCGGCATGCCGGAATCCCGCTGCAGCTGCCGGTCCAGCTCCTCCTGGACCCGCTGCGAGGCGGCCAGGAACGCGCGCCAGGTGTTCTGCTCGTCATCGTCCAGCCATCGCGTCACGGGCCCAGCTTACTTGAACTCTCAACAAAGCGGAGGTAATCTACTTGAGAGTTCAAGTTTTTAGGAGGAACCATGCCGGTCCAGCGGCTCAACCACGCCGTTCTCTTCGTGCGCGACGTGGAGCGCAGCGTCGCCTTCTACCGGGAGGCACTCGGCTTCAGGGTGGTCATGGGCATGCCGGGCGCCGCGTTCCTTCAGGCCTCGGGATCCAGCAACGACCACGACCTCGGCCTGTTCGAGATCGGCGCGCAGGCGGGCCCCTCGGGGGCCGGGCGCTCGACCGTCGGCCTCTACCACCTCGCCTGGGAGGTCGACACCCTCGCGGAGCTGGAGCGGATCGCCCTCAAGCTCGGCGAGCTCAACGCCCTCGTCGGCGCCTCCGACCACTCCACCACCAAGGCCCTGTACGCCAAGGACCCCGACGGGCTGGAGTTCGAGGTCTCCTGGCTGGTCCCCGCCGACCTTCTCACCGAGGAGGTGCTGGAGGGGCGCTCCGGCATCAAGCCCCTCGACATCGCCAAGGAGAAGGAGCGGTACGGCGCCGAGACCCGCGGCGGCCTCGGGATCTCGATCCCCGTCTGATCGTTCCGGGCGCCTGTCCGGGCAGCGCGGTACGGGGGCCGGAAGGGGAAGAGGCGTGATCCGGCGAAGGCCTCCCCAGCCCTTCGCCGGATCACGGACTCCACCGACGTGCCCACACAGCTCGGAGATACTCCCCCTTTTCCTAGTTTTTACCTATCCGCAAATCGCTTCGTGGCGCGTCAAGCCCTGCCGGACCCGCGTCAGAGCCTGCCGAACCAATCGCGTACGGCGTCGATCCCGCCGGTCCCGAGGGCGACCATCAGCGCGCACCGCGCCTTCGAGGGCGCCAGGCCGCGGGCCCCGATCGCCCCGACGGTCGCGGCGAGCCCCGCGCCGAAGCGCATCTCGCCGAGCGGAAGCGAGTTGGTACGGCACCTCGACGCGACGACCACCGGGATTCCCCACTCCGTCAGCTCGGCGATCGCCACGAAGAGCCCGACCGGCACGTTGCCAATGCCGGTCGCCTCCAGCACGACGCCCTGGGCCCCGGCGTCCACGACGGCGGTGAGCAGCACGGGCTCGATTCCCGGATAGGTCTTGATCAGGGCGACGTCCGACGCCGGATCCCCCCCGAACGCGGGCGGCCGGAGCGGCGGGGCGGCCAGCGTCTCGATCCGGCGGCCGACCACCCGGCCCAGCACGGGGAAGGGCTCCGACGAGAACGCCGCGATGCTCGTGGCGTCGACCTTGGCGACCCAGCGGGCCGCGTGGATCTCGTCGTTGACGCACACGACGGCCCCGGCGCCGCGCATCGCGCCGTCGGCGGCCACCACGAGGGAGGAGGCGAGGTTGCGCGGGCCGTCCGAGGACAACTCGTCCAGGGAGCGGACGGCACCGGTCAGCACGATGGTGCCGCGCTCCGCCGCCCGGCCCGCGAGGAGGTCCACGAGGTAAGCCGTCTCCTCGATCGTGTCGGTGCCGTGAGTGATCACGACGCCGTCGAATCCGCGCTCCAGGACGGCCGAGCGCGCCCTGCGGGCCAGTTCCAGCATGGTCGAGGGCGACATGTCCCAGCTGGGCTCCGCCATCACGTCCTCGACCACCACGTCCACCGTGTCCGCCGCGATCGTGCCGGGCGGGAGCGCCCTCAGGAGCTCGGACCCCGACAGGACTCCCGGACGGCCCGGGGCGTAGGAGTGGGCGATGGCGTCACCGGTCGCCAGCAGCAGCACACGCTTCACGGAGACGGTCCCTTCGATGGGCCGCGTTCAGGTCGCCTCCATTTATAACCCATGACTACCCCCATTGGGGTTATCTCTGGATCGCATGAAGTTACGCAAGGTCATCGAGAATGGAAATATGGCCTCGCGGCGCAAAAGCGCGCGAGGGGAACGCGAGGCGGCGCGGACACCGGCTCCGCGGACTACGGCGACTCCAGGTCCCAAACCCGCAGCGTCTCCTCGTCGACGGACACCGCGATGGTCTTGTCCTTCAAAGTCCCCACCGCCACCGCGTAGACGGTGCCGACGTGGTCGGTGAAGACCTTACCGACCGGTTTACCGGTGGCCAGGTCCCACACCCGCAACGTCCCGTCTTCGCTACCGGACACCGCGATGGTCATGTCCTTCAAGGTCCCCACCGCCACCGCGTAGACGGGACCCTCATGGCCGGTGAGGGGCTCGCCGATCGTTTTACCGGCGGCCAGGTCCCACACCCGCAGCGTCTTGCCGTCGTCGACGGACACCGCGATGGTCTTGCCGTCCAACGTCCCCACCGCCACATCGTCAACGGAACCGTCATGGCCGGTGAGGGGCTGACCGATGAGTTTCCCCGCGGCCAGGTCCCACACCCGCATCGCATTGTCATCGCCGGACACCGCGATGGTCTTGCCGTCCAACGTGCCCACCGTCACCGCATAGACAGAATCGGTGTGGTCGGGGAGGGGGTTGCCGACCGGCTCACCGGTGACCAGGTCCCACACCCGCAGCTTCCCGTCTTCGCCACCGGACACCGCGATGGTCTTGTCCCTCAACGTCCCTACCGCCAGCACATTGACGGGACCGTCGTGGCCTTCAAAAGGCTCCCCGACAGGTTTCCGTGTGGCCAGGTCCCACACCTGCAGCCACCCGTCTTCGCCACCGGACACCGCGATGGTCTTGCCGCCCAACGTCCCCACCGCTATCGCACTGACGACACCGAGGTCGTCGGTGGAGAGCTCACCGACAGGTTCCCTTGTGGCCAGGTCCCACACCTGCGGCACCCCGTCGTCGTTGGCCACCGCGACGGTCTTGCCGCTCAACGTGCCCACCGCCACCGCCACCTCATGGCCGAAACCGGGGGCATCACTGGAAGGCGCTGTGGAAGGCATGCCGGAGGGTTGGGTGAGAGGAATGATCACAACGAAGACCACCCATGCGGCCACGACCGCAAACAGGAAGATCAGAACAGTGCGCCGGACCAGCCGAGATCTCCGGGACCGCCGGGTGACCCGCGGCTTGGGTCGCTTCGGCGGCCTGGTCCGCCGGCCGATGTCAGGTGTGGCCTGATCGTCGGGGGAAGCGGTTGTGGGTTCACCTTTCTGGCCGGGTTCACCCTCCTGCCTGGGTTCACCCTCCTGGCTGGGTTCGTTCTTTTGAACGGGGATGTCGGTACGGGTGGTCAGGGAGTCGTGCAGGCGGATCAAGGTGGCGGCCTCGGTGTCCAACACCTGGTCGATCTGGCGCAGAACCTCCCGCGCCGCCTCCTGGTCGGTGTCGTTCATCGGGGTGAGCAGCGGCCCGAACTGTTGCGGGAGCGCGGCCGGAGCGGACGCGGGCAGGGCCGGGCGACTGTCCAGGGCAGCCAGGCGTACGAAAGCCTGCTGGGCCTGGGATCGCGCGGTGACCTGCAGTTCCTCGACCTGGTGGCGCCGGCGTTCGGATTCGGCCAGGCGGGCGCTGGTCTGCTCGTGGAGCCGCTCGGTCGCTCGCAGGCGCTCCTCGGCCTCGGCGAGGCGGCTGGTCAACCGGCCGACCTCGGCCTCCAACACGGCCCAATCCGGCTGGGGTTCGTTGCGCCGCGCGGCCAGTTCCTGGCGGAGGGTCTGGCGTCTGGCCGACAGGGCGGTCACCGCCTCGGTCAACCGGGCCAGCATCTCGGCAAGACCCTCACCCAGGTGTTTGTAGCGGTCCATCGACGCGTACACCTGACCCAGCACCCGGCGGGCTCGCACCGCTTCGGCCAACGCCCCCGCCCATTCCCGGCTGTCGGCCGCCCCTTGTCCATCGGTATCACCGGCTTCCCACACCGGGCGGATCCTTCGCTCCAGAACCTCCAACCGCCAGTCATCGCCTTGGGCTATCAAAGCGATGAACGCGGTGATGAACGCCCATTCCGGGCGGCGGCTCCCCTGGAGGTAGGCGGTGATCGCCTCCTCCTCCCAATCGGGCAGTTCCCTACGCAGTCGTTCCCGCGTCAGCCCGTCGGCCTCGGCGATGATCTCCAAGAGTTCACCCAGCTCGGTCCACCGCTCAGCCGGAGCCTGGCGACCTCGGGCGGCCCACGCGGCCAGAGCGACCAGCAGCGGTGCCCCGGAGATCACCTGAACCACGTCCGCCGCGTCGCTCCAGCCACCGGCGCGTAGCGCGAATCCCGTCCCCAGTACCAACCCGGCGCCGACCACAGCCGCAAAAACCAGCCGTCGCCGCGCCGCGCCACTACCCGCCGACCACATATCGGCATTCTCTCAACAATGCGTAATTTGATCACGCTTCGTGATCAAATCGGGACAGTGCATGCTGGAATCCGCTTAGTCGGCCCTCGGGGTGTGGGTTCTCGACAATGGGAGTCGTTGAGCGCGACGTCCCGCCGGTTCTCCCGGTGACGCCGAAGCGGTCCGACGTGCCCTCCGATCAGGAGTTCCGGTACCGCTCCCGGTTCGGGGAGCCTGACAGTTCTCCGGCGAGCCCGGCTTCCGGGTCGGCGAGCCCGTCGCTCCGGAACAGCGCGTGGACCGCCTCCCGCGTCCCGTCGTTCCGCCTCGCCCTCGTCACGAACTCCTCCGGTGTCCGCCCGAACAGGCGCCGCAGGTTCGCGGAGCGCGCCAGCAGGTGCCCGATCAGCTCCGGCTGGGGAGCGAGCCGCAGCGGCTCGCCCTCCTCGTCCACCAGGCATCCGTGCCTGCCCGCGTAGACGTGGCACGACGGAAGGACCTCCCCCGAGGAGAGGGTCACCGGGAAGGAACCCGGGGGCAGCGGGAGCCGGAGGTAGTTCGGCTCGGTCGCGTCCAGCGCGGCGAGCTGGGCGTCGTCCACCCACACGACGAACAGGGGCGACGCCCCCGCCACCCTGATGGGCGCGGCGGGCAGGTAGGCGTTCCGGCTGACGTGCGCCGACACCCCCGGGGCGACGCCGCGCACGGTGGCCGGGGTGAGCGGGACGACGGGCCGGATCCCGGCGGCGGTGAACTTGCGGTGCAGCTGGCCCGGCGCGGCGTTGGACCCCACCGCGACCACCGGGTGGCGGGCCTCCATCGGCCCCGCGCCGAGGCTCCCGAGGTGGTCGGCGAGCCGCACGACCCGGTCCCCCGACCGGACCCGCCCGCCGCCGAGGGCACCGGCCTCCTCGGACATCGGCAGGAAACGGTCGTCGGCCAGCAGCCCGGCTCCCGAGGGGAGACGGCCCGGGTAGGTCAGGGGCTCGGACATCGGGTCGTCGGCGAGAAGCCGGGCGGGATCGGCGGTGCCGGGGAGGGCGGGAATCACAGGAAGCATAGGAAGCATAGGAAGCACAGGGGACCGGAAAGGCTGGGAAGGCCGGGAGGACTGGGAGGACTGGGAGGGCCGGGAGGTGCGAGGAGGCCGGAGGACTGGGAGGGCCGGGGACCGGATCGGCCGGGAGGCGACCGGTTCGTCGCCCGTTCCGCGCCATGCCGTTCGACATGCTCGCGGGGGCCCATTTCTCAAGGGTAGGTGAAGCCGACAAATAATTCCTTTACCCCAGAAATACCCAGGAAGCGGGCGGGCCGTACGGCCGCGAAGGCAGGAGGTGCCTGCGACGGACCTCGGCGAGGGTCCGGGGGTGGGGTTTTCCCCACCTTTTTCCGGGATACCTCGCCCCTGTGTCCCGGCCGCCACGGTCCCTACGGTGGATTCCATGACCGGCACCGAGATGACCACCCCCTGGGAGAGGATCAGCGCCCACTGGTCCACGCGGGCCTGGCTCCGCACCGCGCACCTGGTGACGGGCGTGCCGATCGCCCTGCTGGGCACGGCGGTGATCGGGGCGCTGGTGACGGTGTCGGTGGTGCTGGTGTGGACCGTGGTGGTCCCCGTGGTGGCGCTGCTGCTGTTCTTCGTGGTCGTCCGGCTGCTCACCCGGGTGCAGCGGTCGCGGTTCGCCGCCTTCCTCGACGTGGACATCCTCCCGGTCCCGCGCCGTCCCCTGAGCATGAACCCGTTCAGGCGGCTGCTCCAGGAGGCCAGGACGCGGAGCACCTGGCGCCGGCTCGGGTACCACCTGCTCGCCCCGCTGATCAGCGGCATCGGCGCCGCCTCGGTCGTCGGGGCGTGGGCGGGCGGCCTGGTCACCGCCGGGCTCGCCGTACGGTACTGGGCGATGGAGGAGACCTGGCCGAGCCTGGCGTTCGTCCTCGTCTCGGGGGCCCTGCTCGTCGCGGGGCCGTGGGTGGCGCGCGGGTTCGCGGTGCTGGACGTGATCGCCGCCGAGGCCCTGCTCGGCCCCAGCCTGAGCGACCAGCTGGCCCAGCGGGTGGAGACGCTGCGGGAGAGCCGTACCGAGGTGGTCGACGCCGCGGACGCCGAGCGCCGCCGCATCGAGCGGGACCTGCACGACGGCACCCAGCAGCGGCTGGTGTCGCTGGCGATGAACCTGGGCATGGCCCGCGCCACCCTCACCGACCTGCCGGAGCCCGCCCGCGAGGTGATCGTCCAGGCGCACGAGGAGGCCAAGCAGGCCCTGAAGGAGCTGCGCGACTTCGTCCGGGGGCTGCACCCGGCCGTACTCAACGACCAGGGCCTGGACGCGGCGCTGTCCGGCCTGGCCGCGCGGGCCCCGTTCCCCGTACGGCTGAGCGTCGACATCTCCGAGCGGGTCTCCCCCACGGTCGAGGCGGTGGCGTTCTTCGTCGTGTCCGAGGCGCTGACCAACATCACCAAGCACGCGGGGGCGTCCGGCGCCGAGGTCGTCGTCGACCGCTTCGGCGACCGCCTCCACGTGGCCGTCAGCGACGACGGCAAGGGCGGCGCGGACCCGGACCGGGGAACCGGCCTGCGCGGCCTGTCCCGCCGGGTCGGCTCCGTGGACGGCATCCTGTACGTCGACAGCCCGCTCGGCGGGCCGACGACGATCAGAGTGGAGCTACCGTGCGCGTAGTGCTCGCCGAGGACTCCGTACTGCTGCGAGAGGGGCTCGTCCGCCTGCTCGGCTCGGCGGGCATCGAGGTCGTGGCCGCCGTGTCCGACGCGGAGGGGCTGCTGCGCGCCGTGGACGAGCACGTCCCCGACCTCGTCGTCACCGACGTGCGGATGCCCCCCTCGCACACCGACGAGGGCCTGCGCGCCGCGCTCGTCCTGCGCCGCCAGCGGCCGACGCTCGCGATCCTCGTGCTCTCCCAGTACGTCGAGGAGCGCTACGCCACCCAGCTGCTGTCCACCGCGACCAGCGGGATCGGCTACCTGCTCAAGGACCGGGTGGCCGACGTCGAGGAGTTTCTCGACGCGCTGCGCCGGATCGCCGCCGGGGGCACCGCGCTGGATCCCGAGGTGGTCGCCCAGCTGCTGCTGCGCCGGCACAGCGACCCGCTGGACCGGCTGACCCGCCGGGAGCACGAGGTGCTCGCGCTGATCGCGGAGGGCCGCTCCAACACCGGGATCGCCGAGGCCCTGGTGGTGTCCGAGAGCGCGGTCGGCAAGCACATCAACAACATCTTCACCAAGCTCGACCTCTCCGGCGCCGACAAGGACCACCGCCGGGTACTCGCCGTCCTGCGATTCCTGAAGGTTTGAGATGCCGACACGAAACAACGCCCGAACCGCCTGGCTGGTCGCCGGGGGGACGCTCACCGCGCTCACCGTGGCCTTCACCGCCCTGGCGTCGTGGGCCGAGATCACGGCGGTCCGCCCGAGCTTCGAGACCACGCTGCAGTCCCGGGCGTTCACCTCGCCGCGGATCGTGGTGGAGACCACGACCCGCGTCAACGTCTCGGTCGTGCCGGGCGCGGCGAAGCGGCTGGGCCTGGAGCGCGCGCTCCTCTGGACCCGGGACCGGCCCAAGGTCACCGAGGAGTGGGACGGGCGGACGCTCACGCTCGACGTCCACTGCCCCGGCGGCGACCGTCCCGGCGGCCCTGACTGCCAGGCCGACTACATCCTGAGCGTGCCCGCGGCCACCGACGTCGAGGCCTCGTCCCACCGCTTCGGAACCGTCTCGGTGAGCGGGATCCAGGGCGACCTGAACCTCTCCACCGCCGCGGGCGACGTGATCGTGGACGGTACGGGAGGCGCGCTGCGGGTGCGGGCGCAGATGGGGAGCGTGATCGGCACCGGCCTCAGGTCCGCCGGGGCCGACATCGAGACCGGCAGCGGAGACGTCGACCTGAGGTTCCTGGTCCCGCCGGGCGACGTCAGCGCCGTGGTGAAGACGGCGGGGGACGTGACGGTCAGGGTGCCGGACGGCGAGCAGTACGAGGAGGGCTACAACGTGCGGACCAACACCGGGAGCGCGGTCGTCGAGGTACGGCGCGACCCGGCCGCCCCGCGGCGGATCACCACCCTGACCGGAGAGGGCCGGCTGAGCGTCCTTCCCTTCTGAGCCGCGGTCTCCCATCCTGTGACCCGTGGCGTCCCGTCCTGTGAGCCCCCGGACACGCCTCCCCCCGCCGGGCGGATGGGACGGAACATCGCGCACACAGGTTTGACCAGGTCAAAACCAACATCAGGGCGTCTCCACCCGTGCGGGGGACTTGAATCGAGTCATGATTTCCGCCGACGACCCGCAGAGCCAAGCGGTCATCGACATCGCGACGCGGCTCTTCGCGGCGTTCGGTCATGACGGCACGTCACTGCAGGCGATAGCGGAGGCGGCCGGGCAGGACCTGGCGTGGGTGCAACAACGGTTCGGCGACAAACACGATCTCTACCTCGCCGTCATCGACCACGCCGGCCAGGCGGAACGGGCCGTCGTGGAGGACGCGCTCAGCCCGCTCCCCGCCGCCGACCCCGACGCGTTCGCCGCCGTCATGTACGACCTCTCCGAGCGTTACCTGGAGTTCTGCCTCGGCAACCCGCAGATCCCCGCGCTGTGGATACACCGCTGGCTCGGCGACGCCGCCGACCTCCCCGACCTGGAGCAGACATACTCGGTCTCCCTCATCAACGACACCCGCGACGCGATGCGCTCCGCGGCCAGGGCGGGACTGATCGACGACCAGGTGGACCTGGGCATGCTGGTGCTCACACTGATCTGGAGCGTGTACGGGTTCCTGCACGGGCAGGCGATCGCCGAGGCACACTCCGTCTCCACCGACCCGCGAGCGCGGCAACGCTTCCTGGCCCATCACCGCCAGCTGATCGACCGCATGCTGAAACTGCCCGGCGCCTGACACTCGTCGGCGGGGCGGAGGGCGACCGGCTCCCCGTCCCCGCTGTCGGCGGCATCGGTTACTGTGTCGTCGACTATGAGCGCGGGCGAGGTGGGAGCGTGCCCACGCGGGTCGGGAAACCCTCTCGACGCCGGGCCGCCACCGTCCCATGATGTCGGTAGCAGACTTCCACGGGCGGGGACGGCGGCGCCCCCGCCACCGCTCCGCGCGTCCTGGCAAGTCGCGAGAACCAACGGGGGTTTTCGAAGGATGACCGCAACGACCATCTCGGCCCGGGGCGAGACCCTGGCCTTTCCCGAGGGCTTCGTCTGGGGGGCCGCCACCGCCGCGTACCAGATCGAGGGCGCCGTGCGAGACGGGGGGCGGGGCCCGTCGATCTGGGACACGTTCTCCCACACGCCGGGCAGGACCAACGACGGCCACACCGGCGACGTGGCCTGCGACCACTACCACCGTTACGCCGAAGACGTCCGGATGATGGCGGATCTGGGCCTCGGGGCCTACCGGTTCTCGGTGGCGTGGCCCAGGATCCAGCCGTCGGGCTCGGGGCCCGCCGTCGCCGCCGGGCTCGACTTCTACGACCGGCTGGTGGACGAGCTGCTGGCGGCCGACATCGCGCCCTACGTGACGCTCTACCACTGGGACCTCCCCCAGGCGCTGGAGGACCTGGGCGGGTGGACCAACCGCGACACGGCCTACCGCTTCGCCGACTTCACACGCGTCGTGCACGACCGGCTCGGCGACCGCGTCGGGACGTGGATGACCATCAACGAGCCGTGGGTGGCCGCCGTGCTGGGGTACGGCATCGGCATCCACGCGCCGGGCCGCGCCTCGGCGGCGGAGGCCTTCCGCGCCTCCCACCACCTCCTGCTGGCCCACGGCCTGGGTGCCCAGGTGCTGCGCGACGCGGGCGCCGGTGAGATCGCCCTCACCCTGAACCTCACGCCGGTGATGACCCCCGGCCAGGTGAGCGACCCCGACCTCGTCCCGTCCGCCGAGGACGCCGAGGCGGTGAACCGGATCGACTGCCTCATCAACCGGCAGTTCCTCGACCCGGCCCTGCGCGGGAAGCATCCCGACCCGGTGCTCGCCATCATGGAGCGCATGGGCGGGATCGACCACATCCACGACGGCGACCTCGAAACGATCAACCAGCCCGTCGACCTGCTCGGGATCAACTACTACACCCCCTGCGTCGTACGGTCCGAGCCCGGCGAGCCCGCCAACGCCGCCTACCCCGGCAGCGAGGGCATCCAGTTCAGCGGCACCCACGCCCCGACGACGGCGATGGGCTGGGCGATCGTGCCGACCGGGCTCTCCCAGCTGCTCACGCGGCTCTCGCGCGACTACCCCGAGGTCGGCCTGCTCGTCACCGAGAACGGCGCCGCGTTCGACGACGTGGTGGCGGGCGACCGCGTGCACGACGCCGACAGGACCGCCTTCTTCGAGGGCCACCTGAGGGCCGCGCACGCCGCGATCGAGGCCGGGGCCGACCTGCGCGGCTTCCTGGTCTGGTCGCTGCTGGACAACTTCGAGTGGGCCGAGGGCTATCACAAGCGCTTCGGGATCGTGCACGTCGACTTCGAGACGCAGCGACGGCTGCCCAAGGACAGCGCGCTGTGGTACCGCGAGGTGATCCGGCACAACGGGCTGCACCGCGAGCGCGCCAAGCGCCCCACCCTGGAGGCGGTCGCCGCCCGCGCGGGTGTGTCGAGGTCCACCGTCTCCCGGGTGATCAACGGTGAGGGCACGGTCAGCGACGAGTTCCGCGCGATCGTCATGCACGCCGTCAACGAGCTGGGCTACGTCCCCAACTCGGCGGCCCGCAGCCTGGTGACCCGGCGCACCGACTCGATCGCGCTGGTCGTCTCCGGCTCCCCCGTCGGGGCCCGCTCCGACGACCCGCTGTTCTCGGCGACCGTCCGCTCGGCCACCCGGGAGCTGGAGGAGGCGGGCAAGCGCGTCACCCTCATGCTCGCCGACTCGACGGCCGGACGGCTCCGGGTGGAGCAGTACGCCGCCTCGGGACACGTGGACGGAGTGGTGCTCGTGTCCGCGCAGGGCACCGACCCGCTGCCCGCCGCGCTGGCCCGTACGGGCATCCCCGTCGTGTCGTTGGGCAGGCCCACGGTGGCGACGCACGCCGCGTACGCCGACGTCGACAACGTGGGCGGCGCCACCTCGGCGGTCGAGCACCTGCTCGCCGGGGGCCGACGGCGGATCGCCGCGATCGCCGGGCCTCCGGACATGGTCGCCGCGCAGGACCGGCTCAAGGGGTACCGCGAGGCCCTGCGCGACACCGGGCACCGGTCGATCATCGCCGTCGGCGACCTCACCCTCGCCTCGGGCGCGGACGCGATGCGCCAGCTCCTGCGCGACGACCCGGCGCTCGACGCGGTCTTCGTGGCCGGTGACCTGATGGCGATCGGCGCCCTGCGGGTGTTGAGCGAGTCGGGGCGACGGGTGCCGGACGACGTCGCGATCGCGGGATTCGACGACATCGAGGCCGCCTCCTACGCCGTGCCAGCGCTCACCACGGTGCGCACGCCCCGGGAGGGCCAGGCGCGGGCGGCGGTGCGCCTGCTTCTCCGCCAGATCGACGGCGGCCCCGTCTCGTCGACGATCCTGCCCACGGAGCTGGTCATCCGGGAGTCCACCTGACGGGGTGACGACGGGCTTCGACCGGCGTGGCCGCGGACTTCGAGCGGCGTGGCCGTGAGCCTCAACCGGCATGACCACGAACTTCGAGCGGCGTGACCACGAACTCCGGCCGACATGGCCGTGAGCTTCGAGCGGCGTGACCGCGAGCTTCGACCGGTGGAGCGCATCCGAGGAACGTGAAGGGCCCGCCGGGGCCCCGGCGGGCCCTTCACGTTTCGTGCCCCGGGCGGGGCGAGTTCCACACCCTCTCGTTCCCCGGCGGGGCGAGCTTCACGGCCTCGTCGGTGGGCTCGCTCGCGTCGCGGGCGGGCACACCGTGCCCGCCGCCTCCGGCCCGCACTCCCGGGTCTCCGGGGTCCCGGCCGCACGGACGCGCTCGTTCACGTCCCTCCCGGGTCCGTGCTCATTCACGTCCCTTTCCTCCCGGACCGACTCAGTCGCGCGCCTTCTTCCCGTTCGCGCCGACCGCGTACCACTCGCCGCCGAAGCCGTCGACGTCGTGCCCCTTGATGTCGCCGGCCTCGGTGTCCTTGGCGTAGTAGTAGAGGGGATGACGGTTGTAGGTCACCTGCGTCGTGCCGTCGTCTCGCTCGGTGGTACCGAGCAGTTTCTTGTCGACGCCCTCACCCGCTTCGGGCGCCCCGTCCGTGACGTACGGCGGCCACGCCCGCGCGCAGGCGTCGGAACACGACGACTTCCCGTCCTTGTCCTTCTTGAAGAGATAGAGCGTGCGCCCTCCCTCTCCGACCAGAACCTTTCCGATCCTCGTCTCACCCAGCTCGACCTTGGCCCTGGTCGCCGGTGAGGACGAGGTGGGGGTTTCTGGCGAGGTGGGCGACGCCTTGACCTGGTCCGCGACCATCGGCTCGGTCGTGCTCCCGTCGTCGGCGCCGCCGCATCCGGCTGTGAGCACGCCGAGCGCGAGCACGCCGGCATGAAGCAACTTCCTCATCTCCGACCCTCCAGGTAAGCAGTGCCATTACTGCTGGACAGCAGACACGCTGCGGCACCCGTTGGGGGGCACGACACGGATCGCTTGGACATGCCTTTGCCCGCCCTTGCGAGACCCGTCTCGCCCGGACCACCCTGGCCCCCCGAGCCACCCGGTCCGGGCTCGCGACCGTCCGCGTACGGGAAGCCCGGGACGAGGGCGCCGGGTCACGTCGGGACCGGACCGGGGAAAGGGCCAAGGTGGGGGTGGGGGGTCGGGAGGGCCGGGGCGGTCAGCCCGAGGTTTCGAGGGCGGCGCGGGAGCGGCGGCGGTGTGCCTTCTGGCGGCACGCCGCGCCGCAGAACCGGGCCGGACGGCCGGTGCGGGCGGCACGGATCGGGTCGCCGCACACCTCGCACCGCGAGGGGTGCGCGCCGGGACGGCTCTCCTCACGCGCCGACGCCACACCTCGGCTTTCGTCACGTAACGGCACCGGGGGCCGAGTTTCGTTACGCAGCGCCTCCGCGACCGGGATTTCGTTACGCGGTGTTCCTGGGGCCGGGGTTTCGTTACGTCGCGGTGTCGCGGGCGGGTTTGCGGGCGGGGTCGCGGGCGGGGTCGCGTCGCCGCGAACCGCCACCGCTTCGCGTCCCCCCGTGCCACCGCGCCCCCCGGTGCCACCGCGTTCCGCCGTGCCACCGCGTTTCAGCACGCCACCGTGTCCCGCCGCCCGCGCGTCGTCTTCCCCGTCGCCTTCGCTGTCGTCCCTCGTCGCGGAGCCGGGCCCGGCCGCCGCCCGCGCGGTGTCGCGGCCGGTCCTCGCCGGGGAGACGGGTCCTGTCGCGACCGGTGCCGTGTCCGCGCGGGCGTCGTAGCCGGCGCGGGCGGCGGCGATCTCGTTCTGGTGCTGCTCCGTCCAGGTGACGAGCGACTGGATGGTGTCGTGCAGGGTCACCCCGAGGGGCGTGAGCTCGTAGTCGACCCTGGGCGGCACGACGGGGTGCACGGTGCGGCGCACCAGGCCGTCCCGCTCCAGATGGCGCAGGGTGACGGTCAGCATGCGCTGGCTGACGCCGTCGATCTCGCGGCTCAGCTCGGTGAAACGCAGGGTGCGGCTGTCGAGGAGCGCGATGACGAGCAGGGACCACTTGTCCGCGACCCGGTCGAGGATCTGGCGGACCTCGCAGTCTTCCCGGGTGTCCCACTGGCGCGCGTCGTAGGCGTCGTCGGTATCCGGGCAGCAACTCGGTGACTTCGAAGTGCCTTCTTCCATGGTCATCGATGGTGTCCCATGATGCGACTACTTACAAGAGGGAACCGCATGGGGTTCCCGCCCCCTTCAAGGAGTCGTCTCGTGTCCACACCACTGTCCCCGCCCTCGGATCGCATGGGCGGGCGGGCCTGGGGCATGCTGCTCGTGCTGTGCGGCGCGATCTTCCTGGAGGGGATCGACGTGGCGATGCTGAACGTGGCCCTGCCGTCGATCCGCTCCGACCTGGACCTGACCACCGGTTCGCTGAGCTGGGTGATGAGTTCGTACGTGCTCGGCTACGGCGGTTTCATGCTGCTGGGCGGGCGGGCCGCCGACCTGCTGGGCAGGCGGCGGATGTTCCTGGTGTGGCTCGGCGTCTTCATCCTCTTCTCGGGCCTGGGCGGGTTCGCGACCGAGGGATGGATCCTCATCGTCGCCCGTTTCGTGACAGGGGTGGCCGCCGCGTTCATGGCACCCGCCGGGCTGTCGATCATCACGACGAACTTCGCCGAGGGCCCGCGGCGCAACCGGGCGCTCCTGGTCTACGCGGGTACGGCGGCGGCCGGTTTCTCCCTCGGCCTCGTCGTCGGCGGCCTGCTGGCCGAGATCAGCTGGCGGTGGGTGTTCTTCGCCCCGGTGATCATGGCCTCCGTGATCCTCGCCGCCGCGCTCCTCCTCATCCCGGACGGCGACCACCCGCACCGGCACGCGCGGGGCTTCGACCTGGCCGGAGCGGTCACCGTGACCGGGGCGATGATGGTGCTGGTGTTCGCGGTCGTCAGCCTGGAGGACCCCGCCGCGGGATGGGGCTGGACGGCCGGGGCCCTCGCCGCCGGGGTCGCGTTGCTCGCCGCCTTCGTGGCGATCGAGCGGCGGTCGGCGTCGCCGCTGGTACGCCTGGGCATCCTCCGTTCGGGCCCGCTGGTACGGGCCAACCTCGGCGCGCTGCTGTTCGGGGGGTCCTTCTTCGGGTTCCAGTTCCTCGTCGTGCTCTACCTGCAGGAACTGCGCGGCTGGTCGTCGTTGCAGGCGGCCCTGGCGCTGCTGGTGGTCAGCATCGACGCCGTACTGGCGCCGACCCTCACCCCGCGCCTGGTGAACCGTTTCGGCAACGTCCGGGTGATCTTCGGCGGGCTGTGCCTCGCCGCCGTGGCCTACGCCCTGTTCCTGCCGGTCGGCCTCGACTGGACGTACGCGGCGATGTTCCCGAGCATGGTCATTCTCGGTCTCGCCTTCTCCCTGGCGTACGGACCGCTCACCATCGCCGCGACCGACGGCGTGGCCGAGGAGGAGCAGGGACTCGCCGGCGGCCTGCTGTACACCTCCTTCCAGTTCGGCTCGGCGCTCGGCCTGTCGGCGGTGACCGCCGTGAACGTCGCCGCCACCGGATCCGGCGGATCCCTCCTCACCGAGCTCGACGGCTTCCGCGCGGCCCTGGTCATCCCCCTCGCGATGGCCGTCGTCGCGGCGGCCGTCGTCGCGTCCGGCCTGCGCGGGCGCGGCGGGGCCGGCGCGGGACTCCGCCACGAGACTCCGGTGACCGCCGAGTCACGGTAGGCCCGAGCACGGCGGTCCCGAAGGTGATAGGCCCGAACGCGGTGGCCCCGAGCACGGCGGTCCCGAAGGTGATAGGCCCGAACGCGGTGGCCCCGAGCACGGCCAGCCCGAGCGCGATGGTCCGACGGTCTCGGGGTGCTCCCGGGAGCGGTCCGGTCCCGGCATGTCCTCGTGTTCAGACGGCGTAGGGGTAGCTGGCTCTGGCCTCGCGCAGCGCGCGGGCCCACCACGTCAGCTGGTCCAGGGTGGTCTTGACGGTGGCGTCGCACTCCGCGTTCGCCCGGGGCCAGCTGCCGTCGGGGGCGAACCGCTCCCAGTAGCGGGGCAGCGTGACACCGTCACGGATGGCCACCGCGTGCAGCTCGGCGAAGACCTCGCGCAGCTGCGCGGCGGCGAACAGGCCACCGGAGTCGTTGCCGTAGGAGACGACCGCGACCGGCTTGGCCCGCCACTCCTCGTGGAACCAGTCGATGGCGTTCTTGAGCGGAGCCGGGAAGCTCCGGTTGTACTCGGGAGTCACCACCACGAACGCGTCGGCCCCCGCCAGGCGCGGCGCCAGCGCCACCACCGGCGCGGGCAGCGCCTCGTCCTGGTCCGTGAGCGTCTGCGGCAGGGCGGCGTCGGCCAGATCGATCACGTCGATCTCCAGATCCGCCCGCCTGCGCGCCCGCCCCGCGAACCAGGCCGCCACCGTGGGGCCGAACCGGCCGTTACGGGTGCTGCCGACGATGACCGCCACTCGCAACCGGTCGCCGTCCCGCGTCATCGGCATCCCCGACCTCCTTGGCCTCCGAGCCTGGCGTGATGTACTCCACCTTGCCGGAGGGGGTTTACGGCTTGTTTACGCTTCCGCACTCAAGCCCGGCCACCGCCCGGCCGTCGCGTACAACCCGTTCCGCGGGGCCGTGTCGCGTTATGGTGGCGTCCATGCGTTTCGGGGTGCTGGGACCGCTGGCGGTGTGGACGACGGACGGCAGGCCCGTGACGGTCCCCGGGCTGAAGGTTCGCGCCCTCCTGGCCGACCTGCTCATCCACGAGGGACGCCCGGTGCCCGCCGATCGGCTCGTCGACGACCTGTGGGGCGAGGATCTGCCGGGCAACCCGGCGGGGGCGCTGTCGGCCAAGGTCTCGCAGCTGCGCCGGGTCCTGGAGGACGCCGAGCCCGGCGCCAGGAAGCTGGTGGTGTCACCCCCTCCGGGATACGTGCTGCGCGTCGAAGCCGACACGGTCGACGCGCGGCGGTTCCTCTCCCTGACCGCCGAGGCGGGACGGACCGGCGACCCTCGGGCCAGGGCGGCGCTGCTGGCCGACGCACTCGCCCTGTGGCGCGGCCCCGCGCTGGCCGACTTCACCGACGAGCCCTTCACCCAGGCGGTGATCGCCCACCTGCACGAGCAGCGGCTCACCGCCCACGAGGATCACGCCGAGGCCCGCCTCGCCCTCGGCGAGCACACCCGGCTCGCGGCCGAGCTGGGCGACCTGCTGGCCCGGCACCCCCTCAGGGAAAGGCTGCGCGCCGCCCACATGCGCGCCCTCTACCGTTCCGGACGACAGACCGAGGCGCTCCACAGCTACGAGGAGCTCCGCGTCCACCTCGCCGACGAACTCGGCCTCGACCCGGGCGCCGAACTGATCGCCCTGCACCGGGCGATCCTCGCCCAGGATCCGGCACTCGACCCGCCCGCCGTACCGGCCTCTCCCCCCGCCAGGCCCGCCACGAACCTGCCCGCGCCCCTCACCGGCCTGGTCGGCAGGGAGGACGCGATCGCCGAGATCGACGCCCTGCTGCGCGCCGACCGCCTGGTGACCCTCACCGGTCCCGGAGGGGTGGGCAAGACCCGCCTCGCCGTCGAAACCGCGTGGCGGCTGACGGACGCCTTCCCCGACGGCGTGTGGCTGGTGGAGCTGGCCGCGCTCGACCGGGCGGGCGCCCTGGCGACGACGACGGGATCGCTGATCGACGCGGTCACGACGGTGCTGGACATCCACGACGGCGCCGATCCCGGGGAGCCCGTGGACCGGCTGATCGGCGCGCTCCGCCCCCGGCGGCTGCTGCTGGTGCTCGACAACTGCGAGCATCTCGTCGAACCCGTCGCCGAACTGACGGAACTCCTGTTGCGAGCCGTCCCCGGCCTGCGCGTCCTCGCCACCAGCCAGGAGCCCCTCGCCCTGACCGGTGAGGTGGTCTGGAACGTCCCGCCCCTGGAGACGCCGGACGCCGCCGCCGACCTCGACGCGCTGGAACGGACCGGCTCGGTAAGGCTGTTCGTCGCCCGCGCACGCGCGACGAACCGTGAGTTCGCCCTCGACGCGGACACCGCCCCGGCGGTCGCCACGCTCTGCCGCCGCCTGGACGGCATCCCGCTGGCCCTGGAACTGGCCGCCACCAGGGTGCGCGCGCTGGGCGTTCACGGCCTCGTGGCCCGCCTGGACGACCGTTTCCGTCTTCTCGCCACCGGGCATCGCGGCGCACCACCCCGCCAGCGGACGCTGCACGCGATGATCGGCTGGAGCTGGGATCTCCTGACCGGCCCCGAGCGCCTCGCCCTGCGCCGCCTCGCCGTCCACGCCGGTGGCTGCACCCTTCCCGCCGCCGAGGCCGTCTGCGGCGCGGACGACCTTCCGGCCGCCGACGTGCTCGACCTGCTGGCCCGCCTGGTCGACCGTTCCCTGGTCACCGTCACCCACACAGCCGACGGCCCCCGCTACCGCCTCCTGGAGTCGGTGGCCGCCTACTGCGTCGAACGCGTCCACGAGGCGGGCGAGTTCGAGTCGCTGCGGCGGCGTCACCGGCGCTACTACACCGATCTCGCCGAGGAGGCCGAGCGGCACCTGTACGGGCACGAACAGCGACGGTGGCTGCGCCGCCTCGACGCGGAGACCGCCAATCTCCGCGCCGCGCTCGACGGCGCGGTGGCGGGCCGGGACCCGGAGGGCGGGCTCCGGCTGGTGAACGCGATGACCTGGTACTGGTTCCTGCGAGGCCGCCTGGCGGAGGCCAAGCGGTCTTCGGCCTCGGTACTGGCCCTCACCGCCGAGACCGCAGGCGTCACCGCCAAGACGACGGGCATCACCGAGACCGCGGACGTCACCGCCGGGGTGCCGGACACCACGCGCGTTCCCGCGCTCCGCGCCAGAGCCCTCGCCTGGCAGGCTGGCATCGCGTTCCTGCACGGTGACACCACCGACCGGGCGGCCATGCTGCTGTACGAGGACATCGACGACCCGGGCGAGCGGGCCAGGGCCCAGTGGTTCCTGGCCTTCACGGGGATGGGCGCCGGTGATCCGGCGGCCAGCGAGAAACTGCTGGACGGGGCGCTGGCGGCCTTCGGCCTTCTCGACGACCAATGGGGGACGGCCGCGGCTCTCGTCACCCGGGCCAAGCACGCGCACATCCGGGCTGACCCGGCCGCACTCGAACGCGACAGCGAGCGGGCGTCGGAACTGTTCGGCGCTATCGGTGACCGCTGGGGCCAGTTGCAGGCGACGGAATGGCTCGGCGGGCTGGCGGAGATGACCGGCGACTACGAGCGCGCCGACCGGCTGCACCGGGACGGGCTGCACCTGGCCGAGGAGCTCGGGCTCTGGCCCGAGGTCGCCGTACGGCTCGCCTGGATCGGCTGGATCGCCCTGCAGCGCGGCGACCACATCCGGGCCCGGGAGTGGTGCGAACGGGCGGCGCGGCTGGCCGCGGAGCAGGGCCACCAGGCCGGGCAGGTCTTCGCCGAGACGGTGCTCGCCTACGCCGCCCGCAGGGAGGGCGCGCTCGACCTCGCGGAGACGCACCTGCGCAACGTCCTGAGGTGGACCCCGAGGCGGGAGGACGGTGAGACGGACCACCTCGTGCACCTGCCGATGATCCTGGTCGAGCTCGGTTTCGTCTTCGAGGAACGCGGCGACGCCGCGACGGCACTGGCCACGCACCTGGAGAGCTTCACCACCGCCCGTGAGTTCGACGCCTTCCGTGACATGGCCCGCGCCCTGGAGGGCCTGGCCGGGGCGCTGTCCCTCGCCGGGGAGCAGGACCACGCCGCCCAGCTGCTGGGGGCGGCGGCCTCGGCCCGCCTGGCGACGGCGATGCCCCTGGCGCCCGCCGAGCGCGGCGACGTCGACAGGATCACGGCGAGAACGCGCGACGCGCTGGGCGAGGACGGCTTCACGTCCTCCTTCGAACGCGGCGGCGACCTGACACCCGAGGAGGCCCGATCGCTCGTCGACCGGGTGACCGTGCCCTGACGTCGATCGGGCGGATCGTGCCCTGACGTCGATCGGGCGGATCGTGCCCTGACATGAACCGGACGACCGCGCCCTGACGTGGGGACCGAGTGACCGCGCCCTGCCGTGAACCGGGAGATCGTGCCCTGACGTGGACCGGGCGGATCGGTGCGCGAGGCCCTCGTCCCCGGTCGTCCCGGACCTGCGGCCGGAGTCCGTTCCCCGCCACGGTACGAAACACGGTGCGAGCCCCGCACAGCACGAAGCCGGCCCCCTGAGGAGCCGGCCGTGTTCGAGCGTGGGAGACCGATCGGGTCGGTGTTCGGTGAAGAAGTGTGGTGACGGTGTTCGGTGACGTGGTGGGGCGGGGTGGGGCGGGTTAGAAGGCGTCGCCCCAGCGGCCGCAGTCGTCGAACTTGTCGGTGCCCTCGCAGACGCGGATCTTGAAGTCGTCGAAGCCGTTGCTCTTCTTGAAGCCGCCGAAGTGGTCGATGTCGCCGTGGCCGAAGGTCTTGAAGACCTTGGTGTGTGAGCCGAAGCGGTCGTGCCACTTGAACCACACGTAGCTGTAGGAGCGGTCGCGGTCGCGGTCGAACAGGTCGCCGTAGAACCAGTAGCGGCCGTTGTCCTTGGTCCAGTAGCCCTTGAAGGAGGAGCGGTGGCCGAAGTCCTCGCCGCGGCCGAAGCCGGAGTAGTAGGGGCCGAAGAAGTGCTTGCCGGAGGTCTGTGCCTGCTGCGTGGTGGCCGTGGCCGTGGCGGTGATCCCGGCGGAGGCGGAGGCGGCGGGGGCGGCGGCCACGCCGGCGAGCAGGGAGGCGGCCAGGGCCGCTCCGGCGAGGAGGGTGCGCGTCGTGCTCATCGTCATGCTCCTGTGCGGTGGTGGAGGGGTGTTGCCGTTCGGACACCACGAACACTAGAAACGGCCGGCACTTCCTTCTGCGCAGGAATGCACACTCAACCCCCAACGTGCACTATTACGGATTCGCGGTGAGATCCACGCGCCAGTCGTTGCACCGGATGGCGTTTCCCAGCGGATACTCGAAGTCGCACTCGGCGACGAACCGGAACCCGGCCTTGCGGCAGACCGCGTTCGACGCGGGGTGGTCGACGGACGGGTACGCGTGAAGGTACCGGTGCGCGCGCTCCGCCCTCGCCCTGGCGACGACGGCGAGGGCCGCCGCGACCGCTATGCCCCTGCCCTGGAACTCCGGCAGGACGCCCCAGCCGGTCTCGTACACGGTCTCGTCCCGCCAGACGCGTTCCCAGTATCCGATGACGCCCACCCGCTGGAGCTCAGGGAGCAGGACGACGCTGAACATCTGGCCGGTTCCCTCCCCGTCGATGCCGACATACCGTCGGTGCCGATCGAGGAGTTTCTCCTCGGTCTCCGGGCCTCCCAGGTGTTCGGTCATCTCCGGCGCGTTGATGCGACGCAGCAGGTCGAGATCGGTCTCCGCCCACGGATCGAGCCGTACCAGCGGTGCGTTCCCCCGCGCTGACATCGCTGAGATCTCTGACATGTCTCCCACTTCACCTTCGGCCGCTCGTGTTCAAAAGCACGCGGATTCTGCCAGGGAGCACCGACAATCAGTCCCGGCGCGTGCTCGGCGGGCGGCGGGACCGGGGCTCCGGCCAGTCGGACCGTTCGTCGGATCCGCCCCGGCACCCATGAACGGCTCGTTACCGGGCACAGGGCTGTGATGCCGTGTCCGGTCCGGCCGGTCGTTGACAACCGGCCGACTGGTTGGCGACGGTGAACTACCGCGAGCGGGCCGTGACGGGATCGGGCCATGACGGGAGGACGAGAGCTTGGGCGACGTCGAGCGAGAAGACCCGGCATCCACCCCCAGGCAGGTCAGGACCCTTTTCCAGAGGGCGGGTCGCCTCCAGTCCCACGCGCGCACGCTGCTCGCCGACGACACGCGGGCGCGCACCGAGGCCCGGCGGGCGCTGTCCTCCGTACGCACGCGCCTGGCTCGCGAGGAGCTGGGAGCGATTCCCCTGACGCGCCTGAAGGACGTCACCGTGGGGCGGCTGCGGATCAGAGCCCTCGAACAGGCCGGATACCAGACGATCCTCGACATCCTGGACACCACGCCGTACGCGCTCCAGCTGCTCCCCGGGGTCGGGGTGTGGAACGCGAGACAGGCGCACGCCGCCGCCGGGCAGATCGCCAAGGCGGTGGAGGAGACGGTGGCGCTGCGGATCGACGTCGACGAGCAGGACGACGAGACCACGGCCCTGCTGATCGCGCTGAACCGGCTGGTGAACGCCGGCCCCGACCTGCCGCGTGCGAGTGGCGCCGCGCGGAGGATCGAGGAGAGGCTGACCCCGCTCCTGCTCGCCGCGCAACCCGCCCGCGGGTGGTTGCGGATGCTGCTCGCGGGCCAGAGAGGTCGCCGCCGCGCGCGGGAGGCCGTCGCGCGGATCGAGGAGGTGATCGCGGAGGCGAACGCGTCCGAGACGGCGCTGCTCTTCAGCCAGACCTCCGTGGACCTGCTGCGCCCGCCGGTCTCCGCCATCGAGGCGTGGGTCGACTTCGAGCTCCGCGCGTCCGAGTACTACAACCTGCTCGCCGAGATCGCGGCCACGGAACCCGACCGCGTCGCCTCGGAGGGCTTCCTGCCCGACGACATCTCCGCGCGGGTCAAGGCCCAGGACCTCGACGACACCCACCGCCGGGTCTCCCTGCGCGGCTACCAGTCGTTCGGCGCCCGCTTCGCCCTCGCCCAGCGCCGGGTGATCCTGGGCGACGAGATGGGCCTGGGCAAGACCATCGAGGCCATCGCCGCCCTCGCGCACCTCTGGGCGTGCGGCGAGAGGCACTTCCTGGTGGCCTGCCCGGCCAGCGTCCAGCTCAACTGGGTACGCGAGGTCGAGACCCGCAGCACGCTGCCGGCCTACTCCCTGCGCGGCGGCGACCGGGCCGCGGCCCTGGCGGAGTGGATCCGCACCGGCGGCGTCGCGGTGACCACCATCGACACCCTGCACCGGCTGGAGGTCCCCGGCGACGTCACGCTCGGGATGCTCGTGATCGACGAGGCGCACTACGTCAAGAACCCGGCCGCCCGGCGGTCCCAGGCCGTCGCCCGGTGGTGCGGCCGTACCGACCGGGTGCTCTTCATGACCGGGACCCCGATGGAGAACCGCGTCGAGGAGTTCCGCAACCTGATCGGCTACCTCAGACCCGACCTGATCCCCGGCCTCCGGAACGGCGACGCGGCGGTGGGAGCGGTGGGAGCCGCGGGGGCGGCGGGAGCACAGTCCTTCCGCAGGGCCGTGGCCCCGGTCTACCTGCGCCGCAACCAGGAGGACGTGCTCACCGAGCTGCCCGACCTCGTCCACGTGGACGAGTGGGAGGAGTTCAGCCCGGCGGACCTCGCCGCCTACCGGGAGGCCGTGGCCGACGGGAACTTCATGGCGATGCGCCGCGCCGCCTACGCCGTGCCGGAGACGTCGGCCAAGCTCCAGCGGCTGCTGGAACTCGTCGACGAGGCGGCGGGCAACGATCTCAAGGTCGTGGTCTTCTCCTACTTCCGCGACGTCGTGACCGCCGTCCACAGGGCTCTCGGGGGCACCGGCGCCCTGGGATCCCCCGGTTCCCCCGGCGAACCCGGTGACTCCGGTGACCCCGGCGGCCGGGTCCACGGGCCGATCTCGGGCGACCTCGGCACCGCCCGCCGCCAGCAGGTCATCGACGAGTTCACGGCGGCCCCCGGCCACGCCGTGCTGCTCAGCCAGATCCAGGCCGGTGGGATCGGCGTCAACCTGCAGGCCGCCTCCGTGGTGATCATCTGCGAACCCCAGGTCAAGCCGACCATGGAGAGCCAGGCCGTGGCCCGCGCCCACCGCATGGGACAGGTCCGCAAGGTCCAGGTGCACCGCATCCTGACGGCCGACAGCGTCGACCAGCGCATGCTCGACATCCTCCGCGGCAAGGCCGGGCTCTTCGACACCTACGCCCGCCGCAGCGACCTGGCCGAGTCCACCCCCGACGCGGTCGACATCTCCGAACAGACCCTGGCCCGCCAGATCGTCGAGGAGGAGCAGCGGCGCCTCGCGACGTCACGGCCGTCGCGCGCCTGAGGGGTTCGCGGTACCACCGGATACCGGAACGACCGATCCTCGCGACACGAAACGAGAATCGTGCGCTTCCGAACGATTTCCACCTCGAACGTTCGCGATCGTGACGAGGGCGGGTATCGCCCCCGTCCAGGGCGGTGGCGGTCTCGCCCAGGACGTCGAACCGTCGCAGAACACCGAGCCGTCCCAGAACACCGAACCGTCACAGAACGTCGAGCCGTCCCAGGGCGAACAGTCCCAGAACGTCGAGCCGTCCCAGGGCGAACCGCCCCCAAGGTGGAACCGCCCCGAGGTCGAACCGTCCCTGGAGCCGAACCGTGCCAGAGGTCCGAACCGTCTCAGGAGGTGATGAAGGCCAGCAGGTCGGCGCCGAACTCGTCCTTGTAGGCGCCCACCAGGCCGTGCGGCCTGCCCGGGTATACCTTCAGGGTGGCGTCCTTGACCAGCTCGGCCGACTTCAGCGCGGCGGCCCCGATGGGCACGATCTGGTCGGCGTCACCGTGCGCGATGAGGGTCGGGACGTCGAAGCGGCGGAGGTCCTCGGTGAAGTCGGTCTCGGAGAAGGCCTTGACGCAGTCGTACGCCCCCTTGAGGCCCACCTGCATGCTCCACAGCCAGAAGGCCTCCCTCGCCCCCTCCGACACCTCCGCGCCGGGCCGGTTGAAGCCGTAGAAGGGCATGCTGAGGTCCTTGTAGAACTGCGAGCGGTCACCCTCGACCCCCGCGCGGATGCCGTCGAACACGTCGATCGGCAGGCCCTCGGGATTGGCGTCGGTCCTCAGCATGAGCGGCGGGACCGCGCCCAGCAGGACGGCCTTGGCGACGCGGGAGGTGCCGTGCCGGCCGATGTAGCGGGTCACCTCGCCACCGCCGGTGGAGTGACCGACCAGGATCACCTCGCGCAGGTCGAGGGTCTCGATCAGCCGGGCCAGGTCGTCGGCGTAGGTGTCCATGTCGTTGCCGTTCCAGGGCTGGCCGGAACGGCCGTGCCCCCGGCGGTCGTGCGCGACGGCCCGGAAGCCGTTGTCCGCGACCAGCTTCATCTGGTCGTCCCAGACGTCGGCGTTGAGCGGCCAGCCGTGGCTGAAGACGACCGGCTGCCCGCCGCCCCAGTCCTTGTAGAAGATCTCGGTACCGTCCGCGGTGGTGACGAAGGCCATGGTCATTTCCTCAGGGTGGTGTGCGAGCTGGACATACCTCGAAGTTAGGTCAACGGGTGACACCCACCACCGGGCAGACGACCGCATCGCGCGAACTTCGTAGTGCGTTGACGAAACCATGGCCTTGCGGGGGGATTTGGCAGCGTCCGAAGACTTCTGAGAGTTCCGAGAGCTCTGAGAGTTTCGCGCGGAGCCGGGCTCTCGGGAAGTACGCGGATTCGCGTACGACGAAGCCTCGGATGAGCGGATGTCGCCTCACGCCCGCGCGCCCAGACTCTGCGCATGCCCACCATGCTCATCCGTGTCCTCCGCGTGCCCGACCTCCGCGGGAAACTGCTCTTCACGCTGGCGATGATCACGCTGTTCAGGTTCGGGCAGATACTGCCCGCGCCCGGCGTGAACGTGGTCGCGGTGCGCGAGTGCCTGAACGGGGGAACCCGCGGCGGGCTCGTCGACATGTTGCAGCTGTTCAGCGGCGGGGCGATGCTGAAACTCTCGGTGTTCGCCCTCGGGATCATGCCGTACATCACCGCCGGGATCGTGGTCCAGCTGCTCACCGTGATGATCCCGCGCCTGGAGGCGCTCAGGAAGGAGGGACGGCAGGGGCAGGCGAAGATCACTCAGTACACGAGATACCTGACGGTGGCGCTGGCCGTCCTCAACGCCACCACCGTCGTGGCGATGGCCCGCGCGGGCCGGATCTTCCCCAACTGCGACCGGCAGGTGCTGTACGACCAGAGCCTCATGACGATCGCGGTGGTCGTGGTCACCCTGGTGGCCGGGACGTGCGTGGTCATGTGGCTGGGCGAGCTGATCACCGACCGGGGGATCGGGAACGGCATGTCCATTCTGATCTTCACCCAGGTGATCGCCGTGTTCCCCTCCTACATGTCGAACATCTTCCGGCTCAGCCCGCTCGCCCTGGCGACGATGCTGGTCTCGGGCGTCTTCCTGGTCGCGGCGGTGGTGTTCATCGAACAGGCGCAGCGACGGATCCCGGTGCAGTACGCCAAGCGGATGGTCGGGCGCAGGATGTACGGCGGAACCTCGACCTACCTCCCCCTCAAGGTCAACCAGGCCGGGATCGTCCCCGTCATCTTCACCTCGTCCCTGCTCTTCCTCCCGCAGCTGGCGATGCAGCTGACGGGCGGCACCGGACCGGTGTCCGCGTGGATCGCGCGCTATCTCGTCTCGGGCGACCATCCGGTCTACATCACGGCGTACCTCCTGCTGATCGTGGCCTTCACCTACTTCTACGTGTCGATCACCTTCAATCCGGAGGAGGTGGCCGACAACATGCGGCGGTTCAACGGGTTCGTCCCCGGCATCCGGCCGGGACGGCCCACCGCGGAGTATCTGCGGTACGTGCTCTCGCGGCTGACGGCCCCGGGAGCGGCCTACCTCGCCACCCTGTCGCTGATCCCGATCATCGCGTTCATGCTGCTGCGCGACCCGGCGACCCAGCAGAACTTCCCGTTCGGCGGGACGAGCGTCCTCATCATGGTCGGGGTGGGGCTGGACACGGTGAAACAGATCGAGGCGCAACTGGACCAGCGTGACTACGGGGGCTTCCTCAGGGGATCGTCACCCCGGACCTGAGCGCGAAGACGACCAGCTGTGCCCGGTCGCGGGCGTGCAGTTTCACCATGGCGCGGCTGACGTGGGTGCGGACCGTGTCGGGGCTGATGACCAGCTCCGCGGCGATCTCGTCGTTCGACCGGCCGGTGGCCACCCAGGCGACCATCTCCCGCTCCCTGGGGGTGAGGGTGTCGAGGCCCTCCACCGGGGTGACGTCGTGGCGGCCGAACAGCCCGATCACCTTCCTGGTGACGGACGGGGAGAGCAGGGCCTCACCCGAGGCGACGACCCTGATCGCGCGGGTGAGCTCCTCGGGGGCGCTGTCCTTGAGGACGAACCCGCTCGCCCCGGCCTGGAGGGCCGCGAAGACGTACCGGTCGACCTCGAAGGTGGTGACGACGACCACCCGGGTGGCACGAAGCGCGGGATCGGCGGCGATGGCCCGCAGCGTGTCGATGCCGTCCATGCCGGGCATGCGGATGTCGAGCAGCAGGACGTCGGGAAGGGTCTCGCGCAGCAGCCTCAGCGCCGCGGCGCCGTCGGCGGCCTCCCCGGCGAACTCCAGGTCGGGCTCGCGGTCGATGAGCGCCCGGAGCCCCATGCGTACGACGGCCTGGTCATCGGCGAGCGCCACCCGGATCGGACCCACCGGAGACGTCACGCGGCCTCCAGGGTGAAACGGGCCACGACCGGAGACGCCCCGCGACCCTCCCGGGAGGAACGGGCCACGACCGGAGACATCACACGTTCTCCCGGGGGAAGCGGGCCACGACGCGGAACCCGCCGCCCTCGCGGGGGCCCGCGTCGAAGGTGCCCCCCGCCTCCGTGACCCGTACCCGCATCCCGGCCAGCCCGCGGCCCTCGGCGGCCGTTCCCGAAGGACCGCTCCCCCTGTCGGCGACCTCCAGGACGAACGCGTGCGGGTCGCCGGTGACGCGGACCAGTGCCCTGGTCGGACCGGCGTGGCGCAGGACGTTGGTCAGCGACTCGCGCACGACGCGGTAGACCACGCCTTCGAGGCGCGCGGGGACATCCGGCGCGGCCGGCTCGACGTCGACGGGCACCCCCGCCGCGCGCACTCCGTCGATCAGCCGGGGCAGGTCGTGGTCGGCGGAGGTCCCCGGACCGGCGGAGGTCCCCGGACCGGCGGAGGTCCCCGGACCGGAGAGGGGATCGGTGCCGGAGAGAGCTTCCGGATCGACGAAAGCCTGCGGACCGGCGGAGGTTCCGGGGTGGATGAGGTCGAGCGCGGAGCGGAGCTGGTCGAGTGCCCGCACGCTGGTCGAGCGGATCGCCTCCAGTGACTCGCGGACCTGGTCGGGCCGCTCGTCGAACACGAGCAGGGCGATCCCGGACTGCATGGCGATGGTCGCGAGGCCGTGCCCCGCGACGTCGTGCACCTCCCCCGCGATGCGCGCCCGTTCCAGAGCGATCAGCTCCCGTGCCGTCTCACTCGACCCGTCCGGCCCGCCAGACTTATCCGACTTATCCGGCTTGCCCGGCTTCACGAGCAGCGCCGGACGGGCCGGCGCCGCGTTCAGGCTCCAGCTCGCCGGGACGTCCGTACCGGAGACTCCGCCGTTCGAAAGCTCCACGCCGAGGGTCTGTGCCGTGGGGACAGGGGAGACGGAGGGAGGACCGGTGCCCGGGGACGGGGATTCGGCCCTGGCGCCCGCGTGCCCGTCCTGGGGCTGGGTGGTCGCGCTGCGTGCGTGGACGAGACCGCTGGACGGCCACGGGATGGCGAGCCAGCCCACCCACGCCAGCATGAGGATGACCGGCAGGTCACGCAGGCGGCCCAGGTGTCCCAGGCGGGAAAGCGCCATCGCGGCCGCCGCGATGGAGTCGCGCGGACGGCCGCCCGGATGCCTGGACTCGGTCACCGTCCTCCATCAGAACAGACTCGTGTGAACCGATCCTAGCCAGTGCGTGGCGGTCCCGTCCGGGCCGGGAAACCTCGGAGGCCCCGAAAGGCCCGGAAACCCCGAACGCGAGGAACGTCCCGAACCCAGAGAACGCCCCGGTCGCCTACCGGGGCTCGCGCAGGGATTCCAGGATGCGCGACAGCGCCTCGGTGACGGCGGGAAGGTCGTCGGGGTCCGTGGAGCGGGCCAGCCACAGGGCCGCCTCGTTCATCGCGCCGGACAGGAGGTGGGCGAGCGGCTCCACGGGCCGGCGCGCGATGATCCCCGCCTCGATCAGCGTGACGAGCGCCTCGGTGAGGTGCCGCGCCGAGGAGGCCTCGTCCATGGCCCGCCACTCGTTCCAGCCGAGCACGGCGGGGCCGTCGACGAGCATGATCCGCTGCACGTCGGGGTCGCGGCTCACCGCGAGGAAGGCCCGGCATCCCGCGACCAGTTGCTCCCACGGGTCGTCGTGCGCGTCCGCCGCCGCCGCGACCCGCTCGCCGACCTCCTGCTGCACCTGCTCGACGACCACATGGAAGAGGGCGGCCTTGCTCTCGAAGTGGTGGTAGAGCGCGCCCTTCGTGACGGCCGCCGCCCCGACGATCTGCGCCAGGCTCACCGCGGCGTACCCGTGCCGCGCGAACAGCGCCCTGGCCTCGGTCACCAGCGCCCGCCTGGTCTCCAGCCGTTGCCGTGCCCGGTCCACCACGACCTCCCTTGTTGGCATACCGATGGTATGTTAGCTTCACATACCGACGGTATGTGAATTGGCCGAAGGGAGAGGGCATGACCCTCACGAGCTTCTACCCGGTCGTCTGCACCGATCGGATCGCCGAGTCCCACGACTTCTACCGGCGGTTCTTCGGCTTCGAGACGACGTTCGAGGCGGACTGGTACGTGAGCCTGCGACGTCCGGAACCGCCGCACTACGAGCTCGCGCTCGTCGACCGCGACCATCCGACGGTGCCGGAGAAACACCGCTCGGCGGTTCGGGGGCTGATCCTCAACTTCGAGGTGGCCGACGTCGACGCCGAGCACGACAGGCTCGTACGGGAGGCGGGGCTCCCGGTGGAGCTGACGCTGCGCACCGAGGAGTTCGGGCAGCGGCACTTCATCGTGGCCGCGCCCGACGGCGTGCTCATCGACGTGATCACCCCGACCGAGCCGTCCGCCGTCTACGCCGAGCGGTACGCCGCCCCCTGACCCGGACGGCGGAGCGAGAGTCCTAGGATCCGCCCGGCGCGGACTCCCGGGCCGAGGACCTGGCCAGCCGCCTGCCGAGACGTTGAGCGGGGGCCTCGAGCAGGCGGTGGGTCAGGTAGCAGAGCGGGATCAGGGCGAGGAAGAACAGCGGGAGGTTCGGGCTGATCCGCAGCAGGAGCGGGTGCAGCAGATAGAGGGAGAAGCTGATCACCCCGAGGTGGGCGAGCCACCGGGGGAACGACCGGCGCCGCAGCGCGAACCCGGCCGCGAAGAAACCCGCGGCCAGCAGGAGCGCCGGCGCCCAGCCGGGATCGTCCTTGGCGAGGACCCCGCAGGCCAGGACCGTCAGCACGGAGGCGACGGCGGTACGCCACCGGATGGTCCCCTGCTCGGCGCGGTACACGGCCGTACCGGCGAACATCATGGCCAGGATGATCAGGCCCTGCCACGCGCCGATCCGGCTGCCCAGGATCACCAGCGCCAGCCCGAGGAGGGCGCCCGCCACCGCGGCGGCCGTACGCGCCCCGCCCCCCGCCCGCGCCGACACCACGACGACCGCGACCACCGCGACCCCGAGAAGCGCCGCGACCAGGTCGGCGCGGCCACCGATGACCGGCCCCGGCAGCAGGAGGCCCAGGAGTACGGCCGACAGCGCCAGGACGATCGCGGTCGTGGCCGACCGGTGCGCCCGCCCCGTGGCGAACAGCCCGACCGCCAGCAGGTAGAACGCCATCTCGTACGAGAGCGTCCACATCACGTCGATGACGGCGGGCACGCCGAGCAGCTCCTGCAGCATCGTCACGTTCCCGAGGACGACCAGCGGCAGGGGCCGCACGCTCAGGCCCGGGTGGAGGGCGAACGCCCCGGCGTACGCGAGAAGAAGCGCCAGGCCGAGCGCGGCGAGCAGCAGGGGAAGGAGGCGGAAGGCGCGGCCGATCCAGAAGGCCCGCAGGTCACCGCGCCGCTCCAGGGAGGCGGGGATGATGTAGCCGCTGACCAGGAAGAACACGAAGACGCCCCAGGTGCCGACGTCGATCCTGCCGTCCACCTCGGCCCAGAGGTCCGGGATGAAGGTCCAGCCGGAGTGGTGCAGCGCGACGGCGAGCGCGGCGGGTCCGCGCAGGGCGTCCAACCAGGCCAGCCGCGAGGGGATCGGGGCCATTCGCCCGACTTTAGGCGATGGTCATCTTTTTCCGGACATCACCCGCCCTGCGATGTCACCGGAACCGAGGACCGACCCGTCACCGGAACCGCGACATCCCCGGAACCGAGGAAAGGCCCCGCCGGGCGACGTCCTCAGCGGACCGGGTCGGAGGGATTGGCCCGGGCGACGAAGAGCGGGTCGACCGGCGTGAAGGGGAACCGGGGGAGGTCACGCTCGGACATGCCGAAACTCGCGGCGAGAACCTCGCGGGAGAACGCCGACGCGCTGGCCCGGTAGCCGATGTCGGCGGGCATGGGCTGGTCGAAGAAGATGAGGAAGTGGATGTCGTCCTCGCCGATGACCTCGATGTGGTGCGGGAAGGCGCGTGGCACGAAGTAGACGTCACCGGGGCTGAGCAGATACTCGTCGAGGGTGCCGTCGGGGTCCAGCACCCGCATGCGGGCGTGCCCCTTCTCGACGTACCCCATCTCGCCGGTGACGGGGTGCCAGTGCGGTTCGCGCATCCCGCTCTCCTTGATGCGCAGGGAGTACATGGAGATGTCCTCCAGGGCGGCCCAGTACTGCTTGCGGGCGAGGCGGGCGTTCCCGTAGGCGTAGGACAGCGGCGGGTGCTGGCCCTCGACGTCGAACAGGTGGGCGTTGGGCAGCCCGGCCGTGGACGGAATGTCGGGGGCTCCGGTGCGGCGGACGATCTGCTGGGCCGGAGACCGTTCGAAGGCGGCGAACGCCGAGGCGGGCAGGTCGTAGGTGTTCCCGAGCACCGCGTCGGTCATGGCGCCGAAACTGTCGCGCAGCGAGAAGTGCCGAGGGCGTTCGTCGCGCAGCGCGAGAACGAACTCGGCGCGGTCCTCACCGATGTTCTCGAGGTGGTAAACCGCGCCCGACTCGACGTGGTACATCTGCCCCGCGGCGATGACGAACGAGGAGAAGGCGTCGGCGTTCCCGAGGATCGACACCAGGACCGTGCCGGAGAGGCAGTAGCCGATCTGGTTGGCGTTGACGTTCCACTGCGGCTCGCGGATCGCGCCGGGTTCGAGGGCCACGTGCTTGATCGAGAGCCCGCTGAGAATGGGCAGGGCGGTGGCGTCGACCAGGGTGACCGACCCGAGCTCGCTCTCGAACGCGGGTGTCGCGTTCGCCAGGGAGGTGACGTGGGGTGAGGTGCCGGCCATGATGTCCCCTTCGTTGTTCCTCGTTGCTCTTCGTTGTCGCGACCCGCGCGATCGCGGTCGAAGAAGGCACGCCGTCTTCACAGCCCGGACCCGCCGGTGGTGTACGCCTGTTTCTGCAGGTTAAGCATCAGGTGCCCACTGTGTCGGGTCCTGTCGCGGCGTGTCGCAGACATCACTCACACATCTGGGAGTCGCTTGATCTCCCCCGGAACCGCCGGAACCCCCCGCCTGTAGCGGTCGGCCAGCACGCGGATCTCCGCGACGAGTTCGGGCGGCTCGGTGACCTGGAAGTCGGCATCGAGCATGCCGAGGTACGCGGCCAGCATCCGCGGCGTGTCCGAGCCGACCTCGGCCACGCAGGTGTCGTCGTCCAGAGGTTCCACCGGAACGCCGGGCGGCAGCCGGTCGCGCACGTGCTCGGCCGGTGCGCGCACCGTCACCCGCGCCCGGCACTGCCAGGGCGCGGTGGCCAGGCCGGTGGCGACGTGGCCGACGAGGTCGCCGCCGGGATCCTCGCGCGGGGTGAACCGCGGGCCGTTCGGTGTCCGCAACCGCATCCGGTCCGCCCGGAACGTACGCCAGTCGGACCTCGCGACGTCCCACCCGACCAGGTACCAGCGGCCTCGGCTGTGCACGAGCCGGTGCGGCTCGACCTCGCGGCGGCCGGCCGACCCGTCGTGGCCGGTGTAGTCGAACCGGAGCCGCTCGTGGTCGCGGGAGGCCGCCGCGATCGCGGTGAGCGTGGCGGCGTCCACGCTGGGACCGGCGTGCGGGAGCGGGACGAGGTACGCGCGCAGGCCGTTGACACGGCGGCGAAGCCGCGACGGCAGCACCTGTTCGAGCTTGGTCAGGGCACGCAGCGCCGCCTCCTCGATACCGGTGACCGCGCCCTGTGTGGCGCCCACCCGCAGCCCGACGGCGACGGCGACCGCCTCTTCGTCGTCGAGCAGCAGCGGCGGCAACGTCGCACCGGCCCCGAGCCGGTAACCGCCGGTGACGCCCCTGATCCCGTGCACCGGATAGCCGAGGTCGCGCAGGCGTTCCACGTCGTTGCGCACGGTGCGTGTGGTGACGCCGAGGCGCTCGGCCAGTTCCGGCCCGGTCCAGTCGCGCGGCGCCTGCAACAGGGAGAGCAGCCGCAGTAGTCGTTGTGCCGTGTCGAGCATGTTCCAAGTCTGCCCGGATACAGGAACGGAGCTTTCCTGTATCGCTCCTACGTTTCTCGCCATGGACAACAACACCGGCATCCGCCCGTTCCGCGTCGACATCTCCCAGGCCGAGCTGGACGACCTGCGCGATCGCCTCACCCTCGCCCGCTGGCCCCGGCAGATCCCCGGAACCGGCTGGGAGCGCGGCGTCCCCGTCGGCTACCTCAAGGAGTTGGCCGACCACTGGGCGAACGACTTCGACTGGCGCGCGCAGGAGAAGACGCTGAACGAGCACCCGCAGTTCGTGACGACGATCGACGGCCAGGACATCCACTTCCTGCATGTCCGCTCGCCCGAGCCGGACGCGCTGCCGCTGATCCTGTGCCACGGCTGGCCGGGCTCGTTCGTGGACTTCCTGGACGTGATCGGGCCGTTGACCGATCCCCGCGCGCACGGCGGTGACCCGGCGGACGCCTTCCACGTCGTGATCCCGTCGCTGCCCGGCTTCGGGTTCTCCAACCCGGTGCGGGAACCGGGCTGGGGCGACCTGTTCCGGGTGGCCGCCGCGTTCGGGGAACTGATGAGCCGGCTCGGCTACCAGCGGTTCGTCGCGCAGGGCGGGGACATCGGCGGCGGCGTGACCATGCTGCTGCCCATGGCCGCGCCCGGCCGGGTGGTCGCCACCCACCTCAACGGTCCGTCGCCGTACCCGTTCGGCCCGCCCATCGAGCTGGACGGCCTGTCCGACGCGGACCGGGCGCGCGCCGAGCGATTCAACGCCGCCCGCCAGGACGGCCTCGGCTACCTGCACCTGCAGTCCACCCGGCCGCAGACCCTCGCCTACTCGCTGACCGACTCGCCGATCGGGCAGCTGGCGTGGATCGCGGAGAAGTTCAAGGAGTGGACCGATCCGGCCGCCGAACTGCCCGAGCACGCGGTGGACCGCGACCGGCTGCTCACCAACGTGAGCCTGTACTGGTTCACCGGCTCCGGCGCGTCCTCGGCCGGCATCGTCTACGAAGGTATGCGCGCCTACCGCGAGATCGCCGCCCAGCAGTCCGGCGACGACCAGGCCGGGTGGGCTTCCGGCGACGATCAAGCCGGGTGGCCGTCCCCGCCGGCGCCGCCGCAGGGGATCGCGGTGTTCGCGGCGGACATGACGATCCGCGCGCTCGCCGACCCGGCCGACACCGTCGAGCACTGGTCGGAGTTCGGCCGAGGTGGCCACTTCCCGGCGATGGAGGCACCCGACCTGCTCGTCGGCGACCTGCGTGAGTTCTTCCGCGTCGCACGGTGATCCCGGCGGGGAGCCCACCGTTCGGCGGGACGATGTGCCACTCGGGGAAGGTCCGCTCAAGCGCGGCACACCGGCGTTCCGGCGTCAGGGCTTTCTCCGGGGGCCGTGGGGTGGTTCTCCGGCCTCCAGGCGTTCGACGTAGACGGCGATTCTGCGTGCTCGTGTTTCGGGCTTCTTCGCCTTCTGAATGGTGAGCAGGATCTGGTAGCCGCTGCTCTTGCTGAGGGCGGCGAAGGCGGCCGCCGCGGCCGGGGAGGCGTCGAGCGCCGCCCGCAGGTCAGGGGGGACCTCCGCGGTGCTCGGCGGGGCGTAGGCCGCGTCCCAGCGGCCGTCGGCCTTGGCCAGCTCGATCTGTTCGAGCCCGGCCGGCCGCATCCGGCCGGTGGCGATGAGCTTCTCGACCTTGGTGCAATTGATCTTCGACCAGGAGCTGCGGGCCCTGCGCGGCGAGAAGCGCTGGGCCCACCAGCCCTCCGGCGCGTTTCCCGAGAAGGCCTTGCCGTCGATCCAGCCGTAGCACAGGGCGACGTCCAGGGCCTGGGACCTGGTGACCGAGGGCACCTCCGTCCCCTTCTTCGGCAGGGCGACCCAGACCTCGTCGGCGGTCCGGTGGTTCGCCTCCAACCAGGTGTCGAACTCGTCGACCGAGGTGAAGTGCAGATTCTCGTCCGTCATCGAATACCTCCAGCGTGGGGACCTCGGTCCCCGGCCGTGGGGAATGTCGGGGCTGTCAAAGATGTCATGTCTCACCGGCTCTCCCCCTCGGCCAGGGTCTCAAGTTATGTCGACAACACCTTCAAGGACAACGAGCGTGCCATAAGGATTACTTATTACGCGAGGCAGGAATTTCTTATTTAAGTCGAAAACCCCTGCTCATCACGGACGGCGAATCCAAACCACCATCGGGCTTGATCGGTGCGAGAGAAAGCCCTTATTGGAACGTCGTTGTCCGCCTGTCACGGCGGTCGTAGCCTCGTGCTCGGAACATCATTTCCCGTCACCGCGGTCATGGTTACGCGAGGTCGAGATCGAGATCACCCCTGTCCGCCCCCCGTACGGCAGAAAGGAAGAAACGATGTCCACCACCTATCCCGAGGCCGAACTGGAAGTGCGTTACAGCGAACCGGGAGTGGAGCCCACCTCGTGGCGGGAGACCCTGGACCTGCTGGAGACGGCCGAGCTGTTCTGGCTGACCACCGTCCGCGCCGACGGCCGCCCCCACGTGACGCCGGTGGTCGCGGTGTGGCACGACGACGCCGTGTACTTCACCACCGCCTCGATCGAGCAGAAGATGCGCAACCTGGAGCACAGCGGAAAGGTCGCGGTGACGACGGGGAACAACCTCTGGACCAAGGGGCTCGACGTCGTCGTCGAGGGCGTGGCCACCGAGGTCACCGCTCCCGAGGCCCTGCCGGGGATCGTCGAGGCGTTCGACGCGAAGTACGGCGCCCACAACAGCTGGAGCCTGGAGCTCGTCGACGACGTCGCCCAGGTCGCGGGCCATCCCGCGGTCGTGTTCCGCATCGAGCCCGTCAAGGTGTTCGCGTTCGGGAAGGAGCCGCCCGCGCAGACCCGCTACCGGTTCACCGGGACCTCGGCCTCGTCCTAGTGACCCGTCTCTGAATGTTGGCGGGATTATTTTGGGACAGGTGCTGCTCCCGATCGGAGGGACCCGGGCAACGTTGTATGCAGGGCCACTCGCTCCGGGATCTGACGGTGAGGTCTCAAACCCGCCAGCCCATGGCCGTAATTGCTGCTGGACTGGGCGCGTGTCCTCTACCTCTACCGCCGCCTCTGCCGTGCCGACACGATCACCGCTGATCGGTTGGCTGGCTGTTATTTCAGTGATGTTGGGGATCTTCTCGATCGTTACCGCCGAGATCTTGCCGATCGGCTTGCTGACGTCCATCGGGTCCAGTTTCGACATCTCCAACGGTGCAGCGGGCCTGATGATGACGATTCCCGGCATTCTGGCCGCGATCGCCGCCCCGACGGTCACCGTCGTGACCGGGCGATTCGACCGGCGTTTGATGCTATGCGCCTTGATGCTCCTTTTGGCCATCGCGAACTTCCTCGCGGCTGCCGCACCGGCCTACTGGGTCATGGTGATTTCCCGAGTTCTGGTCGGGCTGGTCATCGGTGGTTTCTGGTCGATCGGCGCCGGTCTTGCCGTACGGCTGGTGCGAACGGAGCGGGTCGGTACGGCGACTGCGGTGATCTTCTCCGCCGTCCCGCTGGGATCCGTACTCGGCGTACCCGCGGGTACCCTCATTGGGCACCTCGCGGGCTGGCGGATGGCCTTCGTCGTCATGGGGGTGATGACGGTGGGGGTGTTTCTCGCGCTGATCGTGCTGGTGCCACCGCTGCCCGCCGTCCAGGTGACGCGGTTAACGGTCCTGGGCGACCTGTTCCGCAGTGCCGGTGCCCGTGTCGGGCTTGTTCTGACGTTTCTCATAGTGATGGCCCATTTCGGGACCTACACCTATGTGACTCCTTTCCTGCAGCAGGTCACCCAGGTAAGCCCTGGTCTGATCACCACGTTCCTGCTCGCGTACGGCATCGCCGGCATCATCGGCAATTTCATCGCGGGCGTGACGGTGACACATGGCCTGCGGGCCACGTTCGTCGTCAGCGGCTGCATGCTCGCCGGCGCAACCCTGCTGCTTCCGGTCCTTGGCAGGGGATATATCGGCGCGATCGTGCTGCTCATTGTGTGGGGGTTGGCCTACGGCGCCATCCCGGTCTGCTCGCAGACCTGGTTCTCCACCTCGGCCCCCCACGCGCCGGAGGCGGCCTCCATTCTCTTCACCTCATCCTTCCAGGCCACCATCGCCATCGGCGCTCTGCTCGGAGGTGTCGTGGTGGACGCGGCTTCCCCATCGACCGTCATGGTGCTCGGTGGAGCGATCGCGATCCTCATGGTGCTGACGGTTACTGTCGGCCGAGCCGTACCCGAAGCGGCATCACCACGTTCAGGCGTGAAGTGATCGAGGGTGTCAACGACGTCCGAATCCTCCCCCAATCGGCATAATTACGCACGCACGCAGACAGCAGCAGCATGACCGACGGGTCAACGCCTCACCGACGGTGTAGTGCATCGCGATCTGGGAAACGATCACTCTCGATCTGGTGGCCCGTCACGCAGCTTTGGCCAGATAACTGGTCCAGCTTCGGATGGGTGAACTGGCAGCGAAGTTCGTCTTGGGCTGGGCTCGGGCGTTGCGCCAGCGCACGTAGGCACCGATCGCCGCGTTCTGCTCGGCATGGCTGCGGTGATCGGTGCCGTTGAGGGCGTAGTACCGCAGGGCGGCGAACTCGGGCTCGATCCAGTTCAGCCACGAGCCATAGGTCGGCAAGAACACCAGCTCGACGTCATTGTCGGCCGCCCAGGCGCGGACCTCGCGATGCTTGCGCGGCGCGTAGTTATCGACGATCACATACAACCTCTCGCCGGGCCAGCACGCCCGGAGCCTCTTGAGAAAGGACAAGAACTCCCGCCACCGTTTGCGCGTGCGGATGCGGTAAAACAGCTTGCCACTGACCAGATCCAGGGCGGCGATCAATTGCATCACCCCGTCATAGCGGTGGTAGGTGGCCCGTAACCGGGCCGGCGAGCCCACCGGCCGCCACCGCTTGCCCTTACGCGGCATCAGATTCAACGGCCCGAACTCATCGACGCAGACCACCCGCCCGTCGACGGGCCGCTGGTCATACAGCTCCAGCACACGGTGCATCTTGGCGATGAAGTCCAGGTCGGTGGAGGCCTTCCACGTCGTGGTGCTCTGCCAACTCACCCCGCCCTTGCGCAAGATCCGTCGCAGATGCTCGCGGCTGATCGCCGCCACCACCCCTTGGGTGATGAGGTGCTCGGCCAGCGTGCGCAGGCTCCAGGTCGACATGCCAGTGATGCCCCACTCGGCGGGGACCGTCTTGGCGATCAGGCAGATACGCTCCCGCGCCCGCACACTGATCGCCGAAGGACGGCCCCCGCTCCATTTTGGGTTCAGCGCGTCAAACCCCCGCTCGTTGAAGGCGTGGATGACCTCACGCACGTAATCGTCACCGACCTGCATCAACGAGGTGATGTCCGGCACCGACCGGCCCTGACCGGACATCATCACCACGATCGCCCGCCGCAGCTTGATCGGATCCTTGGCGGTCCGGCTGATCCGCTGCAGTTTGCGGCCTTCTTCCATCGACAACGGCCGGACGAAAACCTCCGGTCGACGCGCCACACCCACCTCCAGCAAAAGCGTTGGAGACAGCCTGATGGACCTCACCCGCCGACGCCAATCACCCGACTAACGTTGGGTGACGGGCCACTAGCCTGGTCGCCACACGTTCCGCGACGGCGTCCCGTCACCGGCCTGACATCGAGGGGCGCAGGACGTCGGCGAGCGCGGTGCCGAAGTCGGCGTGCCGGAACGTGAACCCCGCGTCGCGCAGCACCCGCGGGACCACGCGCAGGCTGATGAGTGCCAGCTCGTCGGCCGCCTCGCCGAGCACGGCCCGGACCACCGCCTTCGGCACGGGCAGGAGCACGGGCCGGCGGAGCGCCCGGCCGAGCGCCTTGGTGAACTCGTCGTTGGTCACGGGTTCCGGCGCGCACAGGTTGACCGGCCCCGAGACGTCCGGGTTGTCCAGGAGGAAACGGATGGCGGCGATCTCGTCCGGCAGGCTGATCCACGCCACGTACTGCCTGCCGTCGCCGAGCCGCCCGCCCAGCCCGAACTGGATCGGCGGCCTGAGCAGGCCACCGTCGGGCGACAGGACGAGACCGGTGCGCAGCAGCACGACCCGGCTGCCCGCGTCGCGCGCCACGGTGGTCGCGGCCTCCCAGTCGACGACCATCTCGGCGAGGAAGCCGGGGCCCTCGCCCGCCGTCTCGTCGGTGACGACGTCGCCGGTGTCGCCGTAGAAGCTCAGGCTGGACGCGTTGAGCAGGGTGGGGACGCCGTGCTTGGCGACGGCTTCGGCCAGCGTCCTGGCCGGCTCGATGCGGCTGGCGCGGATGTAGCGCTTACGCGCCGCGTTCCACCGGCCCTGGAACGACGCGCCACACAGGTTGATCACGGCGTCGACGCCGTCGTCGAACGCTTCTCGCGCGATCGTGCCGGACGACGGGTCCCACTCGTGCTCGTCCTCCGCCGCGGGTCCGCGCCGGACGAGCCTGCGCACCTCGTGACCCGCCTCGCGGAGCTCGGAGACCACTGTTCTGCCGATGAGGCCGGTCGATCCCGCGACGACGATCAGCATATGATCCACAGTACTTCGCCCGCATTGTTCCACGTCAAGGTGACGGTGCGTTTCCAGCCGGGGAAAACAGGAAGGGGAGGTCGGAAATCGCCGAGTCGGCCCGGCCGAAAAATGAACCTCCCTCCCCGGCTCGGTTCACCGCGACGTTCTCGTACGGTTCCCGTTTCCCGCCGAAGTGAAAGCGGGAGCGAAAACGGGTCCATTTCCGCACGGGGCCGTTCTTGCGCGTGGAGCCGTTCCTGTGCGGGAGGTCGATCCCGTGCGGGGCCGTGCCCGCCGGCAAAGTGAGAGCGGGGCTGCCGACGAAAATTCGTTGCCGTTAAAGTGGGCGAGGTGAAAGGACAACCCGGGAACAAGGCCGCCGCCCCGGGCCGGCTCTCGCTGGTGCAGGACTTCGTCAACAGCGTCAACGTGGAGTTCGGGCCGGACGAGTTCGCCACGGCCGACGGATTCGTCGGCTGGCTGACCCGCCACGGATTCGAGGATCTGAGGCCCGACGACCTCGACCGGCGCGACGCCGTCACCCTGCGGGAGGCGTTGCGCGCCCTCCTGCGCGAGAACAACGGCGGTGACCCCACCCCTGGCGCCCGCGCCACCGTCGAGCACATCGCCCGCGACTGCCCGCTCGTCCTGGGATTCGACGAGACCGGCGCGATCGGCCTGCGCCCGGAGAAGACCGACGTGCGTGGCGCGCTCGCGACCGTCCTCGCCGCCGTCTCCGATTCCGTCGTCGACGGTTCCTGGTCCAGGCTCAAGGCCTGCCACGAGCACCGCTGCGAATGGGTCTTCTACGACCGCTCCCGCAACCGGGCGAGCCGGTGGTGCTCGATGGAGATCTGCGGTACGCGCTCCAAGATGCGCGCCTACCGCCGGTCCAAGAAGAACGCCTGAGCCCGGGGGTCCGGCCGCCGATCTCGCGGGGCACCGGGACGCCCGCGGAGATAGCCTGATCCACATGGATGAGCGCGACGGAGTGGAGATCATCGCCTTCGTGGACGCCGAGGCGTTCGAGAGCTGGCTCGCCGAGCACCACACGCGCCAGGAGGGTCTGTGGATCAAGCTGGCCAAGAAGAAGTCCGGCATTCCGACGGTCACCTCCGACGAGCTGGTCGACGTCGGGCTGTGCTACGGCTGGATCTCCGGGCAGCGGCTCCCTCTCGACGAGCAGTACTACCTGCAGAAGTACGTGCCGCGCCGGCCCAGGAGCCTGTGGTCGCAGGTGAACGTCGACAAGGTCGCGATGCTGACGGCCGCCGGGCGGATGCGCGAACCAGGGCTGGCCGAGGTGCGCAAGGCGCAGGAGGACGGGCGCTGGGCGGTGGCCTACGAGTCGCAGAAGACGGCGACGGTGCCTCCCGACCTCACGGCGGCGCTCGACACGAACCCGGAGGCGAGGAAGGCGTTCGAGGCGCTCGACAAGACTGGACGTTACCTGGTGATCCTGCCGCTGCTCCAGGCGCTCACACCGGAGAACAGGAAGGCCCGGCTCGACAAGGTCCTGGAAACGCTGGCCAAGAGCGAAACCCAGGGAGACCAGGGAAGCCGGGGATAGGTCAGCCCGCGCGCTCCTGGTCGTCGGCCGGCCCCCTCCGTTCACCGCGAGCATCCTCATGATCGGAAAGCCGGAATCACCCCGGCTGGAAAATCGTCACCTCCGTTCGGGCGATTCCGCGCCCCGGCCCGTCCTCGCCCATCCAGCCCCTGGCCCTCGGGCGAGCCGTGTCCGTGAAGGTGTCCATCCGGCTCACAGCCAGAACCACCGGATCTCCGACGCGCGCCACCGCTCGTCCAGCCACGGTGCGAGATCCTCATCGTGGTGAAACGGACCGCGCTCTGCGGCCTGCCCCAACGATGGGGACCGCCGGTGGTAACCGACCTGGAGATCACTTGTGGTCGGTGCCCGGAAGAGCCCGTGGCCCCTCCGGTTATTCTCGAAGGCGGTGCTGGTCACGGCATGAAGGGTGAGATCCATGACGGAACGCAAGCCACCGGGGGTCGGCTTCGAGACCTGGATCGACCGGCAGATTCGTGAGGCCACCGAACGCGGGGAGTTCGACGACCTGCCGGGTGCCGGCAAGCCCCTCCCCGGCGAGGGGAAGCCGCACGACGAGATGTGGTGGATCAAGCAGAAGATGCTTGAGGAGAATCTGGCCTTCCCGCTGCCGGGCACGCTCGCGCTGCGTAAGGAGGTCGAGGAGTCCGTGGCGGAGGCGATGGACGCGCGGACGGAGGCCGAGGCTCGGGCGATCGTCGAAGACGTGAACGACAGGATCCGCGAGAGCCACGGAAGACCCCTGTCCGGCCCGCCGCTTTTCCAGCCCCTCGTCGACGTGGAGAAGGCCCTCGCCGACTGGCGAACCCGTCATCCGGCCCAGGAGAAACCCGCTCCCGTTCCCGAACCGCCGCGTGGCAGGCGTTCGTTCCTTCCGTTCATCCAACGGAAGAAGCGCGGCTGATCGATACCGGCGAGGTCGCCATCGATCTTCCGGACGCCCGGGCCCTACTCGGAGTCCCGGCGGGTGTGGGTCGAGTCGCTGTGGTAGTCGGTGTAGGTGTACGGGTTGTCGAGGAGGGTGGTCTGGGGGATGTCGGGGTTCATTCCCTTGCGCCACTCCTCCTCTCCCATCGTGGTCCGCAGGTGGTCGACGGTCCGCTCGACCTTCTCGCGGGCGGCGGCCAGGTCGACACCGAGCAGGCGGTGCTCGTGCTTGACGACGCGGCCGTTGACCAGGACGGTGTGCACGTCGCCGCGCTGCGCCTGGAACGCGACGTGGCCGTAGGGGTTGAGCAGCGGGAACGAGACCGGTGAGTGCTCGTTCTTGATCAGGACGATGTCGGCCTTGCGGCCCACCTCCAGGGCGCCGAGCTCGCCGTCACGGCCGAGGGCGCGGGCGCCTCCACGGGTGGCCCAGTCGACGACCTGGTCGGCGCGCAGGCCGCTGTGCGTGACGGTGTCGCCCTTGGCGTGGGCCTCCAGGTGCTCGCGGGAACGGTCGGCGCCGAGCGTCGTACGCATGGCGGAGAAGAGGTCGCCGCTCCACCAGACGCTGGTGTCCATCGAGAGCGACACCGGGATGCCGTGGGCCCGGATGGCCCAGGTGGGCGGGTAACCCTGGCCCGCGCTCTGCTCGCTCTCCGTGGAGATCGAGATGGAGCCGCCGGTGGCCGCGATGCGGTGGTAGGAGTCCGCGGACAGCGAGGCGGCGTGGACGTACACCGTCCCGGCGTTCATGAAGCCGTGGTCGTACATGAGCCGGATGCCGTCGTCGCCGGTGGCGCCCCACACGCCCGCGTGGGTGGTGACCGCGACGCCGAGGTCTCGGGCGACCTCGAAGGCGGGCCTCTCGGGGAAGGACGGGTCTCCGGTGACGTCGAAGGCGAGCTGGAAGCCGAGCATGTCGTCCCCGGTGATCCGCCGCCGGACGAAGTCGCGGAACTCCGGCGCGGCGGTCCAGTCGGCGGGCGCCCGCTGGAGGTTGCCGTAGGCCAGCACGAACCGGCCGGGCACCGACCGCAGCGCGTCCACGGCGGCGTCGGCGTGGTCGACCGTCTGGAGACCGTGTGACCAGTCGACGACGGTCGTGACACCGGCGTCGAGGGCCTCGATCGCGGCCAGCACGTTTCCGGCGTGGACGTCCTCGGGCCGGAAGAGCTTGCCGTGCTCCAGGTAGTACCAGATGAAATACTGCGTGAGGGTCCAGTCGGCGCCGTAGCCGCGCATCGCGGTCTGCCACATGTGCCGGTGGGTGTCGATCATGCCGGGCATCACGATGCCGTCGGTCGCGTCGATCTCGGCGGTGCCGTCCGGCACGGGCAGCTCCGGTCCGACGTCCGCGATCCGGTCGCCGATGACCAGGACGTCGGTGCCGGTGAGGATCCGGCGCCCGTCGTCCATCGGCAGCACCGTGCCTCCGCGCAGCACCACCGGCCGGTCGGCCTCGAACCGAATCCGTTCGCTCATGACCAGAACTCCTCACCGCGCATACCAGAGCGCGTGACCGGACGTATGTCCGCTTTACGGTCAATACGTTTCTCCGTACTGTCACGTCTCACACTCCGGCTGTCAACAGATCTTTTTTACCTGGGTCTGGCTTGACGGATGACGCATGTTTGCCAGAATCTCCTTAGCGGACATATGTCCACTGAGCGGACCACAAAGGGAGTTGGATGTCAGTGAGCGTTGCGTCGCCGGACGAGGCCACCGGGGGGCCGCTGTCGGGGGTGCTGGTCGCGGACTTCTCCCGGGTGCTGGCCGGACCGTACGCCACCATGCTGCTGGCCGACCTGGGCGCCCAGGTGGTGAAGGTCGAGAGCCCGGGGGGCGACGAGACCCGCTCGTGGACGCCGCCGGTTCGCGGGGACGTGTCCACCTACTATCTGGGCGTCAACCGCGGCAAGCGCTCGATCGCGCTGAACCTGCGCGACGAGACCGACGCCGGGCTCGCCCGCGAGCTGGCCCGCAGGGCGGACGTGGTGGTAGAGAACTTCAAGCCCGGCGGCCTGGCCAAGTACGGCCTCGACTACGACAGCGTCCGCGCGGCCAACCCCGGCGTGGTCTACGGCTCCATCAGCGGCTTCGGGTCGGGCAAGGGACGCGACGTGCCGGGGTACGACCTGATGGTGCAGGCGATCTCCGGCCTGATGAGCCTGACCGGGGATCCGGACGGGCCGCCCTACCGCGCGGGGATGTCGGCGTTCGACGTGATGGCCGGCAACCACCTCGTGATCGGCGTCCTCGCGGCGCTGCGCCATCGGGACGCGACCGGCCAGGGACAGCACGTCGAGGTGAACCTGCTGTCGTCGGCGCTGACCGGGCTGGTCAACCACAGCTCCGCCTACGTGGCCGGCGGGGTGGTGCCCTACCGGATGGGCAACGCGCACCCCAGCGTGTTCCCGTACGAGCCGCTGCCGACCGCCGACAACGACCTGATCGTCACCGCCGCCAACGACGGCCAGTTCCGCAGGTTGTGCGAGGTCCTGGGCATCCCGGAGATCGCCGACGACCCGCGGTTCGCCCGCAACGCCGACCGTACCGAGCGCCGTGACGAGCTGCGGCCGATCCTCGTCGAGCGGCTGGCCCAGCGGGGCGCGGTCGAGTGGTTCGAGCTGCTGGTGGCGGCCGGTGTGCCGAGCGGTCCGATCAACACCATCGACGGCGGGTTCGCGATGGCCGAGCGCTTCGAGCTGGACCCGATCGTGGAGGTGGGCGAGGACGACCGGGCGGTGCCGACGACACGGCATCCGATCAGGTTCTCGCGCACCCCGGCCGGTTACCGGCTGCCGCCCCCCGAACTGGACGAGCACGGCGCCGAGCTGCGCGAATGGCTCACGGAGGGGAACGACCGTGGCTGAACCGCGCGAACGGCTCACGAGGGAGGACGACCGTGGCTGAGCGGATCGACCGTCCCGGGTATCCGACCGCGCTCGGCGCGTCCAGCCTCAAGAAGATCACTCTGCTCGGCCACGACCTGGCGGCGGACGTCATGGGCGAGGTCGGGTTCGGCGAGCTGGCGTTCTGGCTCGCGACCCAGCGGCGGCCGGGACGCGGTGAGGTGCGGGTGTTCGAGGCCGTGCTGGCCGCGCTCGCCGACCACGGTTTCACCCCGACCGCGATCGTCACCCGCCTCACCTACCTGTCGGCGCCCGACTCGGTGCAGGGCGCGCTCGCGGCGGGCCTGCTGGGCGGCGGGTCGAGGTTCCTGGGCGTCACCGAGGACACCGGCCGCTTCCTGCACGACGTGCTCACCTCGGTGGACGGCGACCTGCCGGACGGCGAAGACGGCTGGGACGCCCTCGCCCTGAAGACCGTCCGGGATCGGCGCGCGGCCGGGAGGTTCGTCCCCGGGCTGGGCCACCACGTCCACAAGGAGGGCGACCCGCGCACCCCCCGGTTGATGGAGATCGCCACCGAGGAGGGGGTGTTCGGGCCGCACCTGTCGCTGTTCGCGGCGATCGGCCGGGTGCACCCGCGGGTGCTGGGCCGGACGCTGCCGCTGAACGGGGCCGGGGTGTGCGGCGCCGCGCTCGCCGACCTGGGCCTGCCGCTGGAGCTGCTGCGCGGGTTCGCCCTGCTCGCCAGGACCGCCGGGCTGATCGGGCAGCTCGCCGAGGAGATACGCAACCCGGTCGGCAACGACATCTTCCTCTCGGTGGACCTCAACAACCGGTCCGTCGAGCCCGTGCCGTACACCCCGGACACCCTCAGCACCCGGGACACTCCGGGCACCCCGCGCACCCGGGACATTCCGAGCCCCCCGAGCACCCCGGGCACCCCGGAAGACCGCCCCTAACCTCGCAGACCGTCTGACAAGGAGATCCGATGGCCGAACTGGTCGCCGTGGTCGCGTCCACGCACCACCCGTTCTACTACCGGGCGAGCACCGCGACGGGTGCGGACCGCCCGGAGTTCGCCGACGAGTGGGTACGAAAGGTCGAGGCGTTCCGCGAGACCCTGACCAGGGCCCGCCCCGACGTGCTGGTGATGGTCGGCTCGGACCACTTCCACCAGCTGTGGCTGGACAACATGCCGCAGTTCCTCATCGGCAAGGCGCCGTTCTACGACGCCAACTTCTACAACGAGGAGCGCGAGTTCGGGCTGCCGCGCATGCTGCTCAAGGGGCAGGAGGACCTCTCGGCCTACCTGCTGCGCGAGGGCATGGACGCGGGGTTCGACCTGGCGTTCTCCAACGAGCTGCGGATCGACCACTCGATCACGTGCCCGATCATCACGCTGCGCCCGCAGAACGACCTGCCGATCGTGCCGGTCTACACCAACATCTTCGCCCCGCCGCTGCCGCGGCCCAAGCGCTTCGTGCAGCTCGGGAAGACGATCCGCGAGCTGGTGGAGTCCTGGCCGCAGGACGTGCGGGTCGCCGTCATCGGCACCGGGCACCTGTCGCTGGAGCTGGGCGGGCCCCGGCAGTTCGGTCCGCACGGCCCCGACCCGGAGTTCGACCGGCGCGCCGTGGAGTGGATCTCCACCGGCGACCTCGAAGGCTGCCTGTCGGAGGTCACGCTGGACAGCCTGCACGCGCCGGGCAACGCCACCCACGGTTTCATGGACTTCATGCTGATGATGGGCGTCGCGGGCGAAGGCAGGAAGGCCGACTACGTCGACACCTACGACCTGTTCCACACCATGGAGGCCTACTTCACCTGGTACCCGAACGGAGTCGGCCAGTGAGCAAATACCTGCTGAACAAGTTCCTCTACACCGTCGACCGCGACCCCGAGCTCGTCGAGCGCTACCGCGAGGACCCCCGGGGCACCGTGGAGTGGTGGGAGAGGGAGCAGGCCAACCGCATCCTCAACTGCGCCGACGGCGAGTCGAGCACCTGGCTGCGCTTCGACGACACCGAACGCGCCGCGCTCGCCGAGCACGACTACCCCACGCTGTTCGAACTCGGGGCGCACCCGTTCCTCACCCTCACCCTCTTCATCGCGATGTTCGAACGCGACCACGACGAGCCTCTCGGTTTCCAGCTCCAGTACGCCGAACGGCTCGCGCACTTCGCGCTCCCCTATCCCGACATCGCCACCTGAGCCCATGCGCGCGATAGAGATCCAGGAACCCGGCCGTCCGCCCGTGCCGGTCGAGCGGGACGCGCCCGCGGCCGTCCCCGGCGAGACGCTGGTCACGGTCACGGCCGCCCCCATCACCCCGCTCGACCTGCTGTGCGCGAGCGGCACGTCCTATTTCGGGAGACCGCGGACCCCGTACGTGCCGGGCGTGCAGGGGGTCGGGACCGTCGAGGGCGAGCCGGTGTGGTTCGCGACCTCGGCGGGGATGGCGCCGGGAGACGGGAGCATGGCCGAGGTCGCCCGCGTGCCGGTGGGTGACGTGGTGCGGCTTCCCGCCGGGGTCGATCCGGTGGCGATCGCCGCGCTGGGGCTGTCGGCCGTCGCCGCGCACCTGGCGCTGACCTGGCGCGGCGAGCTGGTCGCCGGGGAGCAGGTTCTGGTGCTCGGCGCCGGCGGCGTGGTCGGCCAGGCGGCCGTCCGGCTCGCCCGCGTCGCCGGTGCCCGCAGGGTGATCGCGGGCGCGCGGTCCGCCGCCGCCCGGGGCCGGGCCGAGCGGGCCGGCGCCGACGCCGTCGTCGCGCTCGACACCGGGGACGTCGCCGAACTGGCGGCGCGCTTCGCCGCCGTCGCCGACGGGCCGGTCGACCTGGTGCTCGACCCGCTGTTCGGCGTACCGGCCGCGGCCGCCGCGCGCACCCTGCGCCCCGGCGGCAGGCTGGTCAACCTCGGCGGCTCGGCGGGCGAGACCTGCCCGATCGACTCGGCCACCCTGCGCGGCAGGTCACTGCGCCTGCTCGGCTACACCAACAACGAGCTGAGCCCGGAGCGCCGCGCCGCCTCGATCGCGTTCGTCGCCGAACAGGCCCTGCTCGGCACCCTGTCCGTCACCCACGAGAGCATGTCGCCGGGGGACGCCGGGGAGGCGTGGCGGCGCCAGCAGGAGGGCACCGCCACCGGCCGGATCGTCCTCACGTTCTGAACGCCCCGGCCGACCGGCCGGGACACGACCGGCCGGGTCGCGGTCGGCCGGCCGGTCGGGACGCGCGGTCAGCCGGGGCGCGACCGGTCGGTCGGGACGCGGTCGATCGGTAAGGACGCGGCCGGTCGATCAGGACGCGGTCGGCCTGGTCACGTGGGGCACCGTCTCCAGCCGGGCGAAGTCCGCGCTGATCTCACCGGCGGTCTGGAGCAGCGGCGGAAGGTGCTCCTCCAGCAGCCGTTGCAGGGAGGTCTCGGCGGCGTGGCTGTTGACATTGATCCCGGCGATCACTCGCCCGGACCCGTCACGCAGCGGCGCGGCGACCGAACGGATGCCGGGCGCGAGCTGCTCGTCGGTGAACGCCCAGCCGCGTGCGCGGACCTCGCGCAGCTCCGCGTGCAGCTCCTCACGGCCGATCCGCCGCGGTTCGATGCCGGAGCGGGACGGCTCGGCCAGCACGCGGTCCACCTCCTCGGGGGACAGCGCGGCCAGGCAGATCTTGCCCAGTGAGGTCGCCTGCGCCGGGAACCGGGTGCCGATCTGCACGGCCAGGCCCACGATCTTGGGCACCGCGACCCTGGCCACGTAGACGATGTCGGAACCGTCGAGCTGGGCGATCGAGCACGACTCGCCGGTGCGGGCGACGAGCCTTTCCAGGTGCGGGCGGGCGACGTCCCACAACCCCATCGAACGCACGTAGGCCACGCCCAGCTCCAGCACCCGGGGGGTGAGCGCGAACCCGCCCTCGCACGAGCGCACGTAGCCCAGCTCCTGGAGGGTGAGCAGGATACGGCGGGTGGTCGGCCGGGCCAGACCGGTCGCCGTGGCCACCTGGGTCAGCGACATCACCGGCCGGCGCGGCTGGAAGGCGGTGACGACCTCCAGCCCCCGGGCCAGCGCCTCGATGAAATCCGGTCCGACGCCTTCCCTCGGCATTCACCGACTCCTCACGGCAGGGGTGTCACGGGGCGGCCCACTCCGCGGAGGACCGGCATCCGGACAGATCGATGGAGCATGTGGCATGTTCACCGCCCAGCCTATATGCCCATGTAGCACGGCACGAGGGTGATGCCGCCCTGCCCTGTCGTGGTCCCGCCGCGACCGGGAGCCGGGACGGTGACCGGCCTTCGATCGCTGAGCGGACAAGCGGCCACTCTCCGGCACCCGACCCGCACGCCAGGCCGGCCGTCGACGCGGGATCGACGACACCAACCGTGATCACATCCATCCGCTTCCGCGTGAAAGTTTCACCGCGGGTTGACGGATATGAGGCGACCGCTGACGATCATGTTGCCTCCGGGTCAGGGAGGAGGCGTCGAGTGAATGCCACTATCCGTTACGAGGTGCACCGATGCCAAGAACTCTGTCACGGGCGGCGTCCGCCGTCCTGCTGACACTGACCGTCCTGAACCTTCCCACAGCGCACGCCGACGAGGCCGCCCCGGTCGCGGTGACCGTCAACGCCCGCGCCGCGCTCGCCTCGGTCCCCGAGACCGGCATCGGTACCAACCATGCGATCTGGGACTCCCGCCTGGGCACCGACGAGACCGCCGACCTGCTCAAGGACGCGGGCATGAAGCTGCTGCGCTATCCCGGCGGCTCGTACTCCGACATCTACCACTGGGCCGACCACACCGCTCCCGGCGGCTACGTCGCTCCCGACACCGACTTCGACACCTTCATGCGCGGCGTGCGGCGCACCGGCGGGCAGCCGATGGTGACCGCCAACTACGGCACCGGTACGGCGGCGGAGGCCGCGGCCTGGGTACGGCACGCCAACGTCACCAAGGGCTACGGCGTCAAGTACTGGGAGATCGGCAACGAGAACTACGGCAACGGCCACTACGGCGCCGCCTGGGAGGCGGACGACCACGCCGACAAGAGCCCGGCCGAGTACGCGCGCCATGTCGTGGCCTACTCCGACGCGATGAAGGCCGTCGACCCGACCATCAAGATCGGCGCGGTGCTGACCACCCCGGCCAACTGGCCCGACGGGATAGTCGCCGACGGCGACGCCGGGACCTGGAACGACGTCGTCCTGTCGACCGCCGGATCGAAGATCGACTTCGTGATCCTGCACTGGTACCCCGGCGCCTTCGACAGGGCCGCGCACGTGCCCGACATGATCCACCTCACCCGCCGGCAGATCGAGAAGCACGTGGGGGCCGGCTCCGAGCGGATCGGCATCGCGATGACCGAGTTCAACACCGGGTCGAACAGCGGCGGCACGACGACCCAGCCCGGCGCGCTGGCCGCCGCCGACGCCTACTCGACGCTGCTGGCCAACGGGGTGTTCACAGTCGACTGGTGGAACGTCCACAACGGCATCGGCAACGTCACGCAGGTCGAGGGACACACCGACTACGGCGACTTCGGCCTGCTGTCGAGCGGGAGTTGCACCTCCGACGGCAGCGTCTGCGAGCCGTCCGCGAACACGCCCTTCGCGCCGTACTACGCGCTCCAGATGGTGAGCAGGTTCGCCCGCCCCGGCGACCGGTTCATCCGGGCCGCGACCGACCAGGAGAAGGTCGGCGCGCACGCCGTGCGCCGTCCCAACGGTGATCTGGCCGTTCTGCTGATCAACACCTCGTCCGACACGTCCTACCCCGTCACGATCGGCTACTCGGGCTTCAGCCCGGCGCCCGGGGCACCCACCGTGCTGACCCACACCAACGGCGCCACGAGCATCACCACGTCGACCGCGGGCAGCGCGACCGGCCAGACCCTGCCACCGCTCTCGCTGACCACGATCGTCCTGCGGCCCGCCTCCGCCCAGACCGGCCTGCCCGGCGTGCCCGGACAGCCGACGGCCTCCGCCGTGACGGACAGGGCCGCCACCATCTCCTGGCCCGCCGCCTCCGCCGGCGCGCGTCCGATCGTGAAGTACGAGGTCCACCGCCAGAACGGAGCCGTCAGCGAGCAGATCGGCGAGACCACCGGCACCTCGCTGACCGTGGGCAACCTGAAGCCGGGCACGCGCTACACGGTCAACGTGATCGCCAGGGACAACGGCGGTGGCGTGTCGGCGCCCTCCGCGCCGCTGACGTTCACGACCGGCACGCCCGCCACCAGTTCGTGCTCGGTACGCCTGACCAAGCAGTCCGACTGGGCGAGCGGCTACGTCGGCGCCATCGAGATCACCAACCAGGGCGCGCCGATCGACGGCTGGACCCTGAACTTCGGCTGGCCCAGGACCTGGCAGAGCCTGGGCAGCGGCTGGGGTGCCGTCTGGACGCAGAACGGACAGGACGTCAAGGTCGTCAACGACCCCGGTAACGGCTCGCTGCCCACGGGCGCGTCGGCCACGATCGGCTTCGTCGGCAACTACAGCGGCCCGAACACGCTGCCCGCCGTCTTCACCCTCAACGGGACCGTCTGCACGACCCGGTGACAGCGGCCGGGGGCCGTCCCCGTACGGAGGCGGCCCCCGGCGCTCACGTCGCCCGAGTGATCAGCGGGTACGACGGCCGACGAACATGATGTTCCCGGGGGTGAGGAAGGGGAACACGCTCACCCCGGAGACCGGAGACCGGAGACCGGAGACCGGACACCGGACACCGGACACCGGACATCAAGCCCAGGCCCGGGTCCAGGCCCAGGTCCAGGTCCAGGCCCGGGTCCAAGTGCCCGGGCCCGGGTAGCCAGACCCTGCGAATCCCTACCCCAACGGGGTGAGGCGCGGACCTCCGGCGGTACGCATACTTGGCTTCATGAACGAGCACGGGCACCTCGCCGACTTCCTCCAGGCACGCCGGAGCCTGCTGCGGCCCGAGGACGTCGGGTTGCGGACCTACGGCGAGCGGCGCCGGGTACCCGGGCTGCGTCGGGAGGAGCTCGCGATGCTCGCGGGCATCAGCGCGCCCTACTACACTCGGCTGGAGCAGGGCCAGTCGCGCAACGCCTCACGCGAGGTGCTCGACGCCATAGCGAGCGCCCTGCGCCTGGACGAGTCCGAGCGTGCCCATCTGCACGCCCTGGCCCACGCACCGAGACGTGACAGGCGCGCGAGCCGGCCGCGCACCGAACGCGTCACCCCGGCGACCAGCGCCCTGCTGGCGGCCCTCGGGAGCACCCCCGCCATCGTGATCGGCCGCCGAGGCGACGTCCTGGCCTGGAACCGCCAGGGTCACGGGCTGTTCGCCGGCCATCTCGCCCCGGACAGCCCCGACGTCCCAGGCCGCCGGCCGAACATGACCAGGCTGGTGTTCCTGGACGCGCACACCCGTGACCTGTACGCCGACTGGCCCGCCAAGGCCAGGGCCGTGGTGGGCAACCTGCGCCTGACGGCCGGGCGGTATCCGGACGATCCGCTGCTCGCCGGGCTGGTCGGCGAGCTGACCATGCGCAGCCCGGAGTTCGCCACGATGTGGGCCGATCACCGGGTCCTGGCCTGCGATGTCGCCGACTACGAGATGCGCCACCCCCTGGTCGGGACGCTCACCGTCACCCAGCAGACGCTGCAGAGTCCACAGGGAGACGGTCCCGCCCTGGTGGTGGCCACGGCCGATCCCGGCTCCCCCTCCGCGACGGCCCTGACCCTGCTCTCCCACGTCACCGCACCGCGGGAGGCGCCCCGGCCACGCCCCGGCGCCGAAGCCCGCACCACCTGACCCGCACCACCTCCCTGACCCACTTCCCCTGACCCACTTCCCCCGGGTACGCGGAGCCACCTGACCAGAGCCCCTCCGGCGACTGAGGGCATCGGCCCGTACCACCCGCCGTATCCCCCGGCGTCCCACGCCGGGTCCCTGTCGCCGGCCGCTCCCACGCCCGCCGGTCGGCGGCACGATCACGCCCTCCCACCAAGACACTCCTCGACCCCCAAGAGACGCCCTCGATCCCCGAGACGCCTCTCGATCCGCGGGACACCCCACCCACGGCGCCGGACCACGGCTGCCGCATGCCGGAAAACAGTGAAGGAACCATGTCCAAGCGAAGCATCAAGATCACCGTGTCGGCCGCCCTGCTGGCCGCGGCCGCCCTGACGCCGACCGCGCCGGCCGGCGCGACGGCCACCAAGGGGCCGCTGACAGACGTGCGGATCGCCACCCACTTCGACCTGTCCGCGGGCCAGATGCCGGAGAACATCGCCCTGCTGCCCGACGGCACGGCGAACGTCACCTTCGCCGCCGGGCGCCAGGTGGCCCAGGTCACCCCCCAGGGCAAGGCGCGCATCCTGGCGACGCTGCCCGCACCCGCCGACGGCGGGGTCAACACGCCGGTCCTCGGTTTCCCCCTCACCACCGGCATCGTGCACACCTCGGACGGCACCGTGTACACGCTGTACGCGACCGGCACGGCCGACCTGACGGGATTGTGGCGGATGAGCCCCGGGAAGGCCCCGCGGCGCATCGCCGCGCTGCCCGCGAACGGCCTGCCCAACGGGCTGGCGCTGGACAGGCACGGCAAGCGGCTCTACATCACCGATTCGGTGCTCGGCACCGTGTGGAGCGTCCCCGTCACCGGCGGCACACCCGTCGCGTGGTCCACCGCTCCCGAACTCGCCCCGGCCGGCTTCCTGGGAGCCAACGGCGCGAAAGTGCACGACGGCGCGCTGTGGGTGACCAACCTCGACCGGGGCACCCTCCTGCGCATCCCGATCCGCCCCGGGAACCGCGCGGGAGCGCCGCGAATCAAGGCGTCGGGCATGGTCGGTATCGACGATTTCGCCTTCACCGGCCGTGGCGACGAGATCCTCGCCGCCCTCAACGCCCCCAACAAGGTCGTGCGCGTCCGGTCCGACGGCACCAGCACCACCGTTCTGGACGCCACCGACGGACTCCAGAACCCCACCTCCGTCGCGCTGCGCGGCGATGAGGTGTACGTACTCAGTGCCGCCTACACCACGGCCACCGACCCCAACCTGCTGCGCGCACGCCTGCGCGACCACCCGTGAGCGAATCGCACCTGTCACGATGTCCAATGTCTCGCCCTCTCCGATCGTCCTTCGAGGTCGATCACATGGTCGACCTCGCCGATGCGGGGAGACCAGGATCGTGCGGACCGTGGGCGCGGCGCCCGCCCGTGCGTCGTCGATCGTGAACACATCCGCGGTACGGCCAGAACAGGGGACCGGTCCGCATACCGGAAGCGTCACGTACGACCGCCTGAACGGCGGCCGGCACTCTCCGTGATCCGCGCCCGCGGTATGGCGCTTCCGCGGCACCGGGCGCCGTGTTCGCCACTCCGGCTCGGTGGTCTCCAGTCAGCACCAGTGAGTTTCCAGAAGAACGTAAGTCATGGTGGCCATCCTTTTCGTCGGGCCGCAGATCGCGGTCCTGTTCGACCAGATGGGACGTGCGCCATGGGCGACATGCTGAAGATCGACGATCTTCCCGCCGGTGTCTTCGAGCTCTCGGGCGAGGACCTGGAGATCGTCGCGGGCGGGGGCATCCAGGTGGGGATGAAGCCGGGATCGGGCTATATCTGCACCGCCCTGAACGACGACGGCACCACCGACTGCAAGATGACCTGATCTCTCGCGATGTCCAGGTCGCGCTGACAGCGGCCGGGTCCTGACGGCGCCGTCCGGCCAGGCACGACCGTGCCTGGCCGGACGGGCCACAAGGTGAACAACGGGAGGCCGGTGTCCGGGACGCCGGCCCCCAACCCATGAAGGCGAAGGAGCCCGTGACCGTGTTGTTGATCATCAGCAGCGCCCGCGACGACTCGGTTCACGCCGTGCTGCCCAAGCTGCGGGAGCGCGACGTGCCGCTGCTGTGGTGGGACGAGGCCGATTACCCCGCGGCCTCCACCCTCACCACCGGCTTTCTCGACGGCCGCTGGCAGCAGACGCTGACATACCAGGGCGAGACGTACGACCTGTCGAAGATCACCGCGGTCTGGGACCGCCGCCCCGGCAAACCGTCCGCTCCCGACGTGGAGGAGCCGTCACAGCGGGCGTTCGCCGAGCATGTGGCCAAGGTGGCGCTCACCGGCGCGTACGACCTCATGGTGGGGGCGCGATGGATGCCGGTGCGGCCGCACCACGGCCTGGCGGTGGACAACAAGCTGCTGCACCTGTACCGGGCCACGGAACTCGGGTTCGACGTGGTCGACACCGTCGTGACGAACGATCCGGACGAGCTCGCCCCGGCGTGGAACCGCGCCGGCGGTCGTCTCATCACCAAGACACTCGACTCCCGCCCGTTCACATTGGACGGTGAGGCCCGTCACCTCTACACCACGGTGGTCCCCCGGCGACGGTTGTCCGGCCGGCACCGGCTCCGGTACGGCCCGGCGATGCTGCAGCCGAACGTGGAGAAGGCCTACGAGCTGCGGGTGACCGTCGTCGGCGAGCGGGCGTTCGCGGCCCGCATCGACTCCCAGGCCTCGCGGCTGACCACCGTCGACTGGCGGCATTACGACGACTCCGCCGTCGGCTACTTCGCCTACGACCTGCCTCCGGACGTCGAGCGACGCTCCGTCCGCCTGGTCGCGGAGCTCGGCCTGACGTTCGGTGCCCTGGACTTCATCGTGACCCCGGACGGCCGGTACGTCTTCCTGGAACTCAACATCAGCGGGCAGTGGGCGTTCGTCGAGATTCTGACCGGCCTGCCCATCGGCGACGCGATCGCCGACTGGCTCGCGGACGCCACCACCCGACCCGACCCGAAGGGGCCCACCGATGCCCACTGACCGAAGCGCGCTCCCCTTCCCCGCCGGTCCCGCGTCCGCCGGCCCCGCACCGGCCACTCCCGCGTCCACCGGCCCCGCGCCCACTCTCGCCTCCTTCGGGACGGACCTCGCCGACGCGGTCACGCTCCTGCGCGGGCTGCCGACCACCCGGGACACGGTGGGTGACGCGCACCGGTTCGTTCGGGACTGGGGCGCTCTGCGGCCGTGGCTGCGCGCCCAGCTCGTGATCGATGAGCCGCCGGGGGCGACCAGGGTCGGGCACGACCTGCTCCTCGACCACCCCGAGGGCGGAACCGTCGCGCTGTCCGCCGAGGTGGACGACGGCGTTCCCTGGCTCGTCGACCACTCCACCCACTGGGCGGCGGCGCATGTTCTCAGCGTCAACGGGACCGGCCTCTCGATCACGGCCGCGCTGTCCACCATCCGCGCCCTCGGCGCCCGTGACCGGCAGCTGCACGAGCGGTTGGTGGACCACCGCATCATCCTCAGCGAACTGGAGGAGGAAACCGAACCGCTGACCATCGCCGAGACGCAACGGGCCGCCGACGAATTCCGGCGACGACGCGGGCTCACCGGCCGCGCCGAGACGCTGGACTGGCTCGCCGAGGCCGGCATGTCCGAGAAGATGTTCTGGGACCACGTCAAGACCCAGGCGTTCGTCGCCCGTGTCCGTGAGCGCTTCGCCGGTGAACCCGCCCGGCGTCATCTCGCCGAGCATGCCGACGACTTCACCGTACGACGGGCCGCGTGGGTGACCGGGTCCCGGCCGGACGCGCTGCGAGTCCTCCTCGACGGCCCGGTCGCGGAGTTCGTGAACCGGGTCATGGCGGCGCTGCCGCTCACGCGGGAGGCCGGGGGTACCGGAGGAGGACCGCACCTGCGGGCCACCGCCACGCTCACCCCCAGGTTGCCGGAACCTCTGCGGGCCGTTCCGGAGAACACCGCGATCGGACCGGTCCCGCACGACGGCGGTTATCTGGCCGGGGTCGTGTACGAGGTCGTCCCCGCGGACCTTGAGGCCCCGGAAGTGCTCGACGCGGCGCGGGACGCGGCGTTCCAGGCGTGGCTGGACGAGCGGCGGCGCACATCGGACGTCAGGTGGTTCTGGCTGTGAGAAAACGAGTGCCGCTGCGGATGCAGCTCGCCCGCAGCGACTGCGGCGCCGCCTGCCTGTCCATGGTGCTCGGCGGGCTGGGTCGCCGCACCGGTCTCGCGGAGGTGCGCGAGCATCTCGCCGAGGGCGTCGACGGGGCGAGCCTGCGCGAGATGATCCAGGCCGGTGCCCACTTCGGGCTGCGGCTGCGTGCCTGCCGTGCTCCGGCGGACTCCGTCACCGGGCTTCCCACCCCGTTCATCGCCCTGTGGGAGAACAACCACTTCGTCGTGGTCGAGCAGGCCACCCCGCAGGGTGTCGTCGTCCTCGATCCGGCACGGGGACGGCGACGGCTGTCGCAGCGGCGGTTCGAGGAGGGGTACTCCAGCACGGTACTGCTCGCCGACGCTCCCGCCGGGCTCACGCCCGCCGTCAGGTCCCGGCCGTGGCGGGTGCTCCGTCCGCTAATCGTTCCCGCGCTGGCGAACCGGGGGCTGATCGTCGCCGTGCTGCTGGCCTCGCTCGGCGCGCAAATTCTCGGGCTGGCCGTACCGCTGCTCACCAAACTCGTGGTGGACCGGCCGGTGGAGACGGACGTGACGACGCTCGCGACGGCCGCCTTCTGCGTCGTCCTGGTGCACGCGTTGCTGTCGTGGACCCGTGCCCGGGTACTGATCAGGCTGCAGACCTCGGTCGCGGCCGAGGTGATGCGCAATCTCGTCGACCACACGCTGACCCTGCCGTACCGCTTCTTCCAGCGCCGCTCCAGCGGTGACCTGCTGAGCAGGCTCAGCGGGGTGGCGATGCTGCGTGACCTGCTCACCGAACGGTCGCTGACCTTCCTCTTCGACCTGTTCACCGCCGTGTCGTACGTGACCCTGCTTTTCGTGGCCTCGCCCGGGCTCGCGCTGCTGACGCTCGCGGCCGCCGCCGCCCAGGCCGTCGTGGTGCTGACCACGGCCCGCCGCGGCATGCACCTGGCCTTCGCCGCGCTGCACACCAATGCCACCACCCAGTCGATCCTGGTCGACAGCCTCACCGGAATCGAGGCGATCAAAGCCTCCGGTGGCGAGGCGGACATCGTCGCCCGCTGGCGCACGCATCACGATGAGGAACTGGCCACCGGGGCGGCCCGCGACCGGCACGTGGCCGGAGTGCAGGCGGCGAACAACGCCCTGCAGATGGCGCTCCACCTGGGGCTGCTCGTCGCCGTGTTCGCCACCACCGGCAACGGCGCGACGCTGGGCGACCAGCTCGCCCTGGTGTCCCTCGCCGTCTCGGCGACCGCGCCACTCGCGTCACTGCTCGGCATCGCGTATCAGCTCCAGCTCGCCGCCGCGCACATCGGGCGGATCGCCGACCTGATGAGCGCGGCACCCGAACGGGCGGGCGGCGTCCGGCTGGACGACGGACTGCGCGGTGCTGTCACCGTCATCGGGCTCAGTACCGGCTACGACGCCCGCACGCCGGTGCTCCGCGACGTCTCGCTGAACATTCCCCCCGGCGCGAGGGTCGCGATCGTCGGCGCGTCCGGATCCGGCAAGACCACCCTCGGACGTGTGCTGGTCGGGCTGGTGGAGCCGTCCGCCGGGCAGGTCCGCTTCGACGGGATACCGCTGGAGGAGCTCGACCGGCGATGGCTCCGCCGGCAGGTGGGAGTCGTCACCCAGCAGCCGCACCTGTTCGCCGGCACCGTCAAAGCCAACATCGCCGGCTTTTCCGGGCTGAGCGAACAGGCGGTCGAGTATGCCGCTCGGGTGGCCGAGATCCACGACGAGATCGTGCGGCTCCCCCAGGGGTATGACACCGACATCGGCGAGGGCGGCGCGCGCCTGTCCGGCGGGCAGCGCCAGCGACTCGCCCTCGCCCGCGCTCTCGCCTGCCGACCCCGGATCCTGCTGCTGGACGAGCCGACCGCCAGCCTGGACGCGGTCACCGAGGAGCGTATCCGCCGCAACCTGCTGAGGCTCGGGCAGACGCAGATCATCATCGCCCACCGGCTGTCGACCATCCGGGACGCCGATCTGATCGTCGTCCTCGATCGTGGCCAGGTGGCCGAGGCCGGTACCCATCACGAACTGATGGCCCGCGGTGGCCACTACGCCGACCTGGTCCGTTACCAGCATCAGACGGCCGCCCCCGCCATGACACCGGCCCCCGGCCCCCGCTGAGCCACCGCTCACATCGCATTTACTACCGACCGACTGGCAAGGACCGCCCTACCCACGTTGCACTTTGGGGCATAATTACGATAAGTCCGTATTTGGACGAAGGTGGAGGCGAAGAGGGCGGTTATCAGGTGAGCGCTGAATCATCCGGGCTTCACTTCTCCGTCTTGGGTCCGCTGACGGTGAGCCGCGGGGGAGAAGCGCTCGACCTCGGAGGCCCCCGCGTCAAAGCCCTCGTCGCGACGCTGCTCATCGCACAGGGCAAGATGGTGACGAGCGACCGCCTTGTGGACGCCGTGTGGGGGGAACATGTCCCGGCCAGCGGCGTGTCCACCCTGTACTCGTACGTCACCAAGTTGAGAAGAGTCCTGGAACCGGACCGGCCTCCACGTACGGCCACGGGCCTCCTCGACCGGCAGGGTCCGGGCTACGTCCTGCGGGTCAGGCCGGAATCGGTGGACTCGGAACGCTTCGCCGCTCTGGCGGAGCGCGGCGCGAGACTACTGCCCGATGATCCGTCCGCGGCGGCGGAGAGCCTCGCGACCGCGCTCGCGCTGTGGCACGGTCCCGCGTACGCCGGCCTCGGCGACACCGATGTGGCGGGTGCCGAGATCGCCCGACTGGAGAACGCCCGGCTGGCCGCCCGCCAGGACCACGCGGCGGCCCGCCTCGCGATGGGCGCGGATGTCCAGGCCGTCGGCGAACTGGAGTCGCTGGTCTGTGAGCACCCCCTGGCGGAGCGGTCCTGGGAACTGCTCGCGCTCGCCCTATACCGGAGCGGACGGCAGGCGGACGCACTGGCCGCCCTCCGTACAGCGCGCGAGCGGCTGGTCGAGGAGCTCGGCGTGGACCCGGGCCCCTCACTGCGCGCCATGGAGGCGGCGATACTCAGGCAGGACCCCGCCCTGAACTCGAAGGGGCCGGAGAAGGCCGGCACCGCCACCGAGGCTTCCGAACCGAGGAAGCCCGGGGAGCCGGGGAAGCCCGCCCGCCCGCGGCTTCCGGTGCCGCTGACCCGCCTCATCGGGCGTGACACCGCCGTGGGCGCGGTGAAGGACCTGCTCGCCACGCGCCGGCTGGTGACGATCATCGGTCCCGGTGGCACAGGCAAGAGCCGCGTGGCCCTGGAAGTCGCCCGGGAGCACCGGAACGGGGCCGGAGACGACGGAGACAGGGCCGGGAACAGCGAAGACGGCCCGTGGCTGGCCCTCCTCGCCGACGTGACGGACACAGAGCTGCTGCCGGCCGCGGTCGGCGCGGCGATGGGCTCGGCCATCACGAGCGGCATCGACCATCTCGCCGCGTCGATCGGCGACCGGGAAACACTGCTGGTCCTCGACAACTGCGAGCACCTGGTCGACGCGGTCGCACCATTGGCGGAGACGTTGCTGTCTCGTTGCCCCGGCTTGCGGCTGCTCACCACGAGCCGCGAACCGCTGGCCGTCACGGGAGAGACGACCTGGGACCTGCCGCCGCTGGACCCCGACGGGGCGGCCGTCGAGCTTTTCCTGGAACGCTCTCTCGCGGTCCGTCCGGGCCGGCATCCGCGCCATGACGAGCGTGAGCCGATCTCCCGGATCTGCCGGGAACTGGACGGCCTCCCCCTGGCCATCGAGCTCGCGGCGGCCCAGACCCGGGTCCTGTCCCTCGAACAGATCGTCAGCGGACTCCATGACCGGTTCGCGTTGCTGGCCACCGGCCCCCGCACCGCCCCGGAGCGCCATCGGAGCCTGGAGGCGGTCATCGCGTCGAGCGTGCGCCTGCTCACCCCGTCCGAGAGGGAACTGCTCGGCTGCCTGAGCCTCTTCGAGGGAGGGTTCGACCTGGAGGCGGCCGAACGGGTGGCGGGGCCTCCGGAGGTGCTGCACAGGCTGGGCGGCCTCGTTGCCAAGTCGCTGGTCACCGTGGACGGCGCCGCCGCGCCCCGGCGTTACCGGATGCTGGAGACCATACGGCAGTACGCCCTGCGCGCTCTGTCCGACGACGAACGAACCCGATGGGCCCGCCGTCATCTCGCGTGGGCGGTGGAACTGGCCGAGACGGCCGACCGGCGCCTGCGCACCTTCGACGGGGAGCTGTGGCTGCGCAGGCTCCGGCACGAGCAAGCGAACACCCGGGCCGCGCTCGGCCATGCCCTGACCACGGGCGACGGGGACTCCGCGCTGCGCCTCGCCGGCGCGCTGTCGTGGTTCTGGTACCGCAACGGCGACGTGCACGAGGGCATCGTGCGGTTGTCCGAAGCCCTCGACCGCGCGGGCGACGATCACGCCGGGCGGGGGCACGCGCTGGTCGGGCGGGCGTTGCTCCGCTACCTGGCGGGTGACCTGTTCGCCGGGAACGACGACGTCGAGCTGGCGCTGCGGCAGGCCGAGGCCACCGGCGATGTCGAGGTCATGGCCCGCGCCCTGCCGTACCGGGCGTACTTCCTCCAGCTCAGCGGCGACCCGAGCCAGGCGCAGCTCACACTCGCCGAAGGCTGGACGCGGGTACGGGCGACGGGGCTGTCCTGGGTCGAGGCCGAGCTGATGATGGTGCGCGGGCAGATCACCAGGGTGGCGGGCGATCCGCTGCTCGCCACCGGGCAGCTCGTGCGGGCCGCCGACATCGCCGAGGCCTGCGGCCACGACTGGGCGTACTGCTCCTCGGGCTGGATCGGAGCGAAAGTCGCCATGGACCTGGGCGACGCCGACCGGGCTGTGCAGCAGGCGGCCCGCCTGGTCGTGCACCTCGACCGTGTGCAGGACGTGACCTCCTGGCTGGCCTGTGCCCACGTGCTCGCCGGAGCACTCGGCATGGCCGGCCGGGCGGTGGACGGCGCGGTGCTCCTCGGCGCGGTCTCGGCCATCGGCTCCCGGGTGGGCTACTCTCCCGAGCTGATGGATCCGCTGGACGGCCCCCGGAACGTGGCCGTCGTGCGCGCCGCCCTCTCGTCGGAGACGTACGACGAGGCGACGACCATGGGGGGGAGCCTCACGAAGGAGGACGCCACCGCGATGGCGCGCCGCCTCATCGTGGCCACCCCGGACGACGGGCGGCGGGCGGTCTCGCGCCAGGATCGTTCCTGAACCAGGGACCGCGAGGCGAGTACGCCGGGCGGCATGTGTTCCGTCCGGCGCTGTGCCGTCACGGCCCGTCCGGTCACTCATCGGACGAGGGCGACCTCCGCGCCGGAGACGGCCCGGACCGTGTCCGGACAGGCGTCCGCGACCAGAGTGGTCAGCCTGGATGTGTTCCCTCCCACAGGGCAACCGGCCCTTCAGGGATCCGGTTCAGGCGTTGTAGCCGCCGTGGGAGTCCAGCACCGCGCCCGTGACGTACGACGCGGCGGGGCTCGCCAGGAAGGCGATCGACGCGGCGATCTCCTCGGGACGGCCCATGCGTTGCAGGGACAGCGAGCCGACCAGGGCCTTGAGGGTCTCGGGGTCCGGCGGTTCCATCCCGCTCTCCATCAGTCCGGCCTCCACGACGTTGGCCGTGATCCCCCGGGGCCCGAGGTCCCGGGCGACGCCCATGGTGTATCTCTCGATCCCCGACTTGGTCGCCGAGTAGTCGGCGAGACCGGGGAGGCCGACCCGGGTGCCCAGCCCGGAACTCACCGTGATGATGCGGCCGTCCGCGCGCAGCACCCGGGAGGCGGCCCGGATGACGGCGATCACGCCGAGGTAGTTGGTGGCGTGCATCCGGTCCAGCGCGGCGGTGTCGGCGTCCGGGTCGTCCACCCTGTGGCTCACCGAGATCGCCGCGTTGTTGACGAGGATGTCCAGGCCGCCGAAGTGCGCGACCACGTCGTCGATCAGCGCCGGTGCCCCGCCCAGGTCCGCCTGGTCGGACTTGAAGGCGACGGCCTTCGCTCCCTTGCCGCGTACCTCGTCGACGACGGCCCGCGCCCGTTCGTCGGAGCTGACATAGGTGAACGCGACGTCGGCGCCCTGCTCGGCCAGCAGCCGTACGGTGGCGGCTCCCAGTCCGCGAGACCCTCCGGTGACCAGGGCGACCTTGCCCGTGAGCGGCTTGTTCATTCTTCTCACCTCGTTGATCGATCCATTCGATGTCGTAACACTAATGGTTACGATCCATGGTCGCAACATTTGCTGTTACGACTGGGGCGGCCGTACCATACAGCGTCGGGACCAGGAGAAGAGGGTTCATGAGCGCCAACAGCAGGTTGACCATCGCCGCCCACGCGCTCGCCTGGATCAGCCTCTACCAGCGCCAGGGCAACGAGGTCGCGACCTCCGAGCAGATCGCGGCCAGCGCGAACACCAATCCCGTGGTGATCAGGCGGCTGCTCGGCGAGCTGCGCAGGGCGGGGCTCGTGGAGTCCCGGCGGGGCGCGGGCGCGGGCTGGTCACTGGCGCGCGAGCTGGACTCGATGACCCTGCTCGACGTGTACGAGGCGGTGGAGCCCGGCCCGCTGTTCGCGATGCACCGCGCCACCCCGGACCAGGGGTGCACGGTGGGGTACGGCATCCAGCCGGCGATGCGGGGCATCTACGAGGGCATCGAGGAGACCCTGCGGCGCGAGCTGGCGCGCGTCACGCTGGAGGACGTGGTCAGGGACGTCCTCGCGGCACCCCGCTGACCCCCGCCCGCGAGCCGCCTCCGCAGTCACGGGAACACGGCGCCCACCGCGCCACGTACGCGGGAACCACGCTCCGCGAGCACCTCGCCCCGCCCGCGACGGCGTCGTGACGGATCCGTCCGCTCCGGGGTGCGGAAGGCGGGCCTCCCGCACCTGGCGGGGGCCCCCCCCCCCCGGGGGGGGGGGCGCCGGGGCCTCGGCTCCCCGGCCCCCGTGGACGGGGAGTGCCTACTCCTCCTCGGTGAACACGACCTCCCGGCGCCTGCGAATCGCCGGGAGGACGGCGACGACGAGCGCCGCCACGGCCAAGGTCAGGAGTACCGCGGAGATCGGCCTGGTCAGGAAGACCGTCGCGTCGCCGCGGGAGATGATGAGCGCCCGCCGCAGGTTCTCCTCGAGCAGAGGGCCGAGGACGAAGCCGAGCAGCAGCGGCGCCGGCTCGCAGCCGCACTTGATCAGGATGTAGCCCAGGATCCCGAAGAACACGATCGCGTAGACGTCGTACGCGTTGAACTCCAGGGAGTACGTGCCGATCGCGGCGAACAGGATGATCATCGGGAACAGCACCTGGTACGGGATGCGCAGCATGCGCACCCAGAGGCCGATCAGCGGCAGGTTCAGCAGCACGAGCAGCACGTTGCCGATCCACATCGACGCGATCAGGCCCCAGAACAGCGCCGGCTCGTCGACCATGACGTTCGGGCCGGGGGTGATGCCGTGGACGATGAACGCGCCGACCATCAGGGCCATCACCGGGTGGGCGGGCAACCCCAGGGTGAGCAGCGGGATGAACGACGTCTGCGCGGCGGCGTTGTTCGCCGACTCGGGACCGGCGACGCCCTCGATCGCGCCCTGCCCGAACTCCTCGCGCCGCTTCGAGATCCGCTTCTCGACGGCGTACGAGGTGAACGAGGCCAGCACGTGGCCGCCGCCGGGCAGGACGCCGAGCGCGGCGCCGAGACCGGTGCCCCGCAGGATCGGGCCGACCATCCGGCGCCGGTCCTCGCGGGTCGGCCAGAGGTTCCTCACCTTGCCGACGATCGCCGTGCGCGTCCGCTCGTTCTCCAGGTTGCGCAGGATCTCGGCCACCCCGAACATGCCGACGGCGACCGAGACGAAGTCGATGCCGCCGTACAGCTCACGCCGGCCGAACACGAACCTGGGCGTGCCGGTGTAGATGTCCTGGCCGACTGTGCCGAACAGGACGCCGAGCGCGATCATCGCCAGTGCCTTGAGCGCCGTGCCGCGCGCCAGCGCGATCGACACGATCAGGCCGAGCAGTACCAGGGAGAAGTATTCGGCCGGGCCGAACCGCAACGCGACGCGGGCCAGCGGCGGGGCGGCGACGGCCAGCACGACGGTGGCCACCGTACCCGCGACGAAGGACCCGATCGCCGCGGCGGCCAGCGCCGCGCCGGCCCGGCCCTGCCTGGCCATCTCGTGCCCGTCCAGCGCGGTGACCGCCGCCGACGACTCGCCGGGCAGGTTGATCAGGATCGCGGTCGTCGAGCCGCCGTACTGCGCGCCGTAGTAGATGCCGGCCAGCATGATCAGCGCCGTCACCGGCTCGAAGCCGAACGTGATCGGCAGCAGCATCGCCACCGTCGCCGTCGGCCCGATGCCGGGCAGCACGCCGACCGCCGTGCCGAGCAGCACTCCCACGAAGCAGTAGAGGACGTTCTGGAGGAGGAGGGCGGTCGAGAGGCCCAGTGCGAGGTTGTCGAGAAGTTCCATGCCTCAATCCGGATGCCGCGTCAGAACCCCAGCCACGGGCCCAGGAGCGGGACCCGCAGCTGAAGCCCGACGACGAAGACGAGCGTGCCGGCCACGGTGAGCCCGGCGGCCACGGCGACGGCCGTGAGCAGCCGTACGCGCGAGCCGGCCAGCGCGGTGAGCAGGGCGGTCACCGCCGACGCCGGCACGAACCCGAGGCCCCGGACGGTGACTCCGAAGAACAGGACCGCGAGCACGATGGCACCCACCGCGCGCCAGGGGACCGGCCCGAACTCGATCACCTCGCCCGCGACGAGCCCCTTGACGACGATCGCGAGTCCCAGGGCGGCCACGACCGCGCCGACCAGCAGCGGGAAGGCGCCGGGGCCCATCCGCAGCGGGGTGCCCGGCTCGTAGCCGAGCGCCCCCACCACGAACGCGCCACCGATCAGGACGAAGACTCCCCCGGCGAGAACGTCCGGGAGGGACCGTCGGCGCTCCACCTCAGGAGGCCTTGACGCCGGCGTCGGCGATGACCTTCGCCCAGGTGGCGAGCTGCTCTTCGAGCTTGGCCCGGAGCGCCTGCGGGGTCGCGTCCCCGGCCGGGACCGGCGCGGTGCCGAGCTTGGCCATCTGGTCGACGACCCCCTTGTCGGCCAGTGCCACCTTCAGCGCCTCGGACAACTTCTGGACGACCTCCTGCGGTGTGCCCTTCGGGACGTAGAGGCCGTGCCACACGCTGACCTGGAGCTGGGGCAGCCCGGCCTCGGTCGTGGTGGGCAGGTCGGGCAGACTCCTCACCCGCTCCGGCGTGGTGACCGCGTACGCCTTCACCTCGCCCGCGGAGATCTGGCCGCTGGTGTTCGTCGTCTGGTCGCACATGAAGTCGACCTGGCCGCCGACGAGGTCGGTCAGCGCGGGACCGGTGCCCTCGTACGGGACCTCCTGGAGCTTCACCCCGGCGGCGGTCTGGAACAGCAGGCCGCACAGGTGGGACGCGGCGCCGATGCCCGCGTTGGCCAGCGTGACCTTGCCGGCGTTCGCCTTCACGTAGGTCACGAGGTCCTGGAGCGTCTTGGGCTCGAAGTCCTTGCGGGCGACGATCGTCATCGGCACCTCGGTGACGAGCCCGACCATCTCGAAGTTCTCCAGCGGCTTGTAGCCCAGGTCCTTGTACAGGGCGGGCGCCGTCGACATGCCGATGTGGTGCATGAGCACCGTGTAGCCGTCGGGATCGGCCCGCGCGACCTCGCCCGCGCCGACCGTGCCCCCCGCGCCCTCGGCGTTCTGGACGACGACCTTCGCGCCGAGCTCGGCCGCCATCGGCTCGGCGATCATGCGGGTGACGGTGTCCGTCGGACCGCCCGCGCTGAACGGCACGACGAACGTGATGTTCCGCTCCGGATAGCCTCCGGCGCCGGCGCTTCCGCCGGTCGCGGCTCCGCCGGGGGCTCCGGCGTTGCCCGCACAGGCGGCGACGAGTGAGACGACACCGATCGTGGCGACCATCCGCGCGACGGCCCGGTACCTGCTGGTCGTTCTCATGTCGCGGCCTCCTCCTCGGCGCACGCGCGTTTGTCGATGAGTGCGCGGCCTCAGTCTCGGCTGACGGGGGCGCGAATGGTGTCAGAGAAATCCCAAGAATGCGCCGGACGCCAGAGAAATCCAGATAAGGGGAGGGCTGACCAAGTGTCGATCCGGCCCGTACAATCCGCCGGTATGCGGATCACCATCATTGAGGATGACGACCGCGTGGCGCGAGGTCTGGTGACCGTCCTCGCCCAGGCGGGTTTCGAGGTCCACCGCATCGCCACCGCCGCGGAGGCCGTGCGTGCCGCTCCGTCCGATGTGGTCCTCGTCGACCTCGGCCTGCCCGACGGCGACGGGCTCGACGTGATCCGCAAGCTGCGTGACCGCCCGGAGACCGCCGTCATCGCCGTGACGGCGCGTTCCGAGGAGCACGAGCGGGTCCGCGGCCTGCGCGCCGGCGCGGACGACTACATCGTGAAGCCGTTCGGCATCCCGGAGCTGCTCGCCCGGATCGACGCCGTCCTGCGGCGCACCCGGGTGGCCCGCTCCCTGAGCCACCCGGACGAGCCGCTCGTCATCGGCCCGATGCGGATCGGCGTCGGCACCCGCGAGGTCACCGTCGACGGCACACCCCTGGCGCTGACCCGCAAGGAGTTCGAGCTGCTCCTGCTGCTGGCCAGGCGGGCGCCGAACGTGGTGAGCCGCGACGTCATCCTCGACCAGGTCTGGGCCACGACCTGGGAGGCGTCGAGCCGCACCCTGGACACCCACATCGCGGCGCTGCGGCACAAGCTCGGACCGGCCGTGCTCATCCGCACGATCCACGGGGTCGGCTATCGGCTCCTGGCCGACCAGCCGGAGCTGATCGGCTGACTCGCCGTGCACCGTCGCCTGCTCGCCGTCCTGGTCCCCCTCGCGGTGCTGCTCGTCGCGGCGCTCGGGGTGCCGCTCAGCGTCACCGTGGCCGAACGGGAGATGCAGGAGACGTACGTAGACCGGCTCAACGACGTCGGCCGGTTCGCGTCGCTGGCCGAGACCGCGCTGTCGACCAGGCGGAGCGAGGCGCTCCAGCAGGAGCTGGCGCGCTACCACGAGCTGTACGGCATCCCGGCCGCGGTGATCGACGTGTCGGGCACGGTACTGCTCGGACCGGCAGGCGCGTACCGGCGGGCGGCGCGGGCCGAACCCGCGCTGCCCCGGATCGTGACCGCGGCGCTGGCCGGGGCGAGGTCCGAACCGTCCTGGGAGTGGGCGCCGTGGGACGACTCCGCGCTCGTGGTCGCCGAACCGGTGGGCCGCGACAGCGAGGTCGTCGGCACCGTCGTGACGATCTCCGACCTGTCGAAAACGCGCCGCCGCATCCTCGTGCGATGGGCCCAGCTCGCCGGGCTCGGGCTGCTGCCGCTGATCGCGCTGGTGGCCGTCGCCTGGCCGGTGTCGGCGTGGGTGCTGCGGCCGGTGCGGGAACTGGACGCGGCGAGCTCGCGGATCTCGCGGGGCGACCTCACGATCCGGGCGGACGCCGAGGCCGGTCCGGTCGAGCTGCGGCGGCTGGCGGAGTCGTTCAACACCATGATGGACGCGGTCGAGAACGCCGTGCAGCGGCAGCGGGCGTTCGTGTCCGACGCGTCGCACCAGCTACGCAACCCGCTGACCAGCCTCCGGCTCGCCGTGGAGAGCCTCGAACCGCATCTGCGCGCGTCCGGCGACGGGCGGCAGGTCTACGACATGGCCGTCGACGAGCTGAAGGCGATGCAGCGGATGCTGAACTCGCTGCAGGCCAGCGCGCGGATGGAGAGCATACGGACGGCGTCGCCGGTCGACCTCGACGCGGTGCTGGCGACCCGGGTGGACCGGTGGCAGGCGCTGACGGCGACGGCGGGGCAGAGCCTGGTGGTCGACGTGCCACCGGGACTGCGACTGCTGGAGCCGCCGGGCGGCCTGGGCAGCGTCCTGGACGAGCTGATCAGCAACGCGTTGCGCCTGTCCAACGCGGGGGTGGTGGAGGTGACCGCCCGGGTCGCCCCTGACGGTTCGGGCACCTCGCGGGCCGCTCCCGGCGGCACGGGCGCCTCCCGAGTCGTCCCCGGCGGTGCGGGCACCGGTCCCGGGAACGCCGCGACGGCCGCCGGGCACGGCGACGCCTCCGCGGCCGGAGGCGTGGTCACGATCGTCGTCCGTGACGACGGCCAGGGAATCGACGCGTCCGAGCGAGCCCAGGCGCTACGCCGATTCTGGCGGTCGCCGCGGCACCAGAACGTCCCCGGGACCGGCCTGGGACTGGCGATCTGCGCCGACCTGGTCGGGGCGGCCGGAGGCGAGCTGCGTCTGGAGGAGGGCCTGCCGCGCCCGGACGGATCCGGGCACGGATTCGCCGCGGTGGTCGCGTTGCCGGTCGTCCCACGGGTGACATCGCCGTCCGATGACCCGGCGCCGCCACAGGACTGAGGCCATGGGCTCCGCCGCGGTCCTGCCGCGAGCTCCGTCACGGCTCTGAGGCCCCGACCCCCGTCGCGCCCCTGAGGACCGGACTCCGTAACAGCTCTGAGGCCCTGGACTCCGTCGCCGGCCTGTCGCCGTCTCGGATCACCGCTCATCGCCGGCCTGTCGCCGTCTCGGTCAGCGCTTGTGGTCGCGGAACCAGGCGGCCGCGCCCGGGTGGAGCGGGGTCGACGCGGTGGAGATCCCGGTTCGCACGTTGATCTGCCACGCTTCCGGCACGGCCTCGGGAAGGGCCTCGGCGTCGCGGCTGGCGGAGATGATCGTGCCGGTGTGCGTGAAGATCGTGTCGGTGATGGCGTAGACCAGGTCATCGGGCAGGTCGTCACGCACGAGAAGCACGTTCGGCACAGCGACGGTACGGGTGGCCGGGACGCCGGCGTAGGCGGTCGCGGGGATCATGGCCGGAGTGTAGGGACCCGGGAACGCGGTGAAGAGCGCGTCCGCCTGCGCGTCCAGCGGGATCAGCCGGATCGGGTACCGCTGCGCCAGCTCCGTGATGGCGGGGGTCGGGACGCCGGTCAGGGAGAACATCGCGTCGATCTCGCCGTCGCGCAGCGCCGCCGCCGATTCGGCCTGGCTGAGATACCGGCCGTCGGCGTTCACCAGGCCGAGCTCCAGAACCCGCAGCGACGTGAACTCGGTGCCCGAGTCGTGGGCACCGAGGGACACGCGTTTGCCCTCCAGGTCCCGGAACCCGTCGATCGCCGAACCGGCCATGACCACGAGATGCAGGTGGCTGTCGTAGAGCCGGCATATCGCCGAGAGCCCCTCGGGCGCACTGCCGTCGGTCGTGATCAGCGCGTCCAGGCTCGTCAGCCCGAGATGCACCTCGCCGGCCCGCAACATCCGGATGTTGTCGGTGGACGCCCCGCTCGGCACGGTGACCATGGTGACACCCGGCACCTGCTCGGAGACGTATTCGGCCAGCGCACCACCGATGCGCCGGTACACCGCCCCCGCCGGCCCGGTGGCCAGCCGCAGGTGGACCATGCCGGTCTCGGGCGGCCCGGAACAACCGACGAGCAGCCCCCCGGCGGCCAGGAGCACCACCCGCCGACTGAGCCTTGGCTCCAGGTTCAGCACCATGCCGAGATGATACGGACGCCGGCCGTCATCGCCGATGCCATCGACGTCTCGTCAACGGGCCCGCGAACATCGGCCATCGACGTCTCGTCAACGGGCCGACGAACAGTGGCCTCGTCGACCGGGCTCGAACCGGCGTCCACCCGGTCTCGAGCCGGGAGCTCTACCACTGAGCTACAACGAGGCCACGCTCACATCGAACGGCACTGCCGGCCGGGCTCGAACCGGCGCCCACCTGGATGAAGAGCCAGGCGTTCTACCACTGAACTACAGCAGGCCGCGGTCTTCATTCTCCTCGACGCCGTCCGGTGAGCGCCACGGAATTAACGGTCGCGGTCCCGGACGGGCAGATCGCCGACGACCACCCCGGAGGCCAGTCCGTGGTGGACATCGGCGATCATCTCGGGCTTGACGCGCTTGCCGCTGAACGCCCCCGCCCGCCGGAGCAGGGCGGCCCAGACCGGGTCGGCGACGCTCACTCCGTGCACCAGCTCGGGCGTCGGCCGGAACACCGCCACCCCGCGCTTCGGCGCGGGCACGGTCCAGCCCGACCCCGCGGGATCCAGCTTCGCCGCACGGCACGCCGCCTCGACATCGACGCGAGCACAGGTCGCGCTCCCGTCCAGGACCTCCCACGGCAGCGGCAACGCCGCCCACACCGCCGTGTTCGGATCGACGTCACCGCCGCTGCCGCTGTGCCAGCGGACCAGGTCGGCGGCCATCAGCCGCATCGCCTTACCCGGGCACGCCACGTCCAGCAGGTCCAGTGCGTTCAGCGAGGCCAGGCAGGCCAGCCAGCCCGCGCGGGCCGCGTTGTAGGCGACCGCCAGGTTGTTCCAGGTGGTGGAGTCGTCGCCACGCTTGACGATCATGGTCGCGCGTTCGGTGCCGGGGTTCCAGCGGTCGCGCAGCAGTTCCGCGCTGTGCCGCATGACCGCCGACCACCGGCCCAGCAGCCGTCCCCGTTCCTGTTCGGTCAGGTGTCCCAGGACGTCGGAGGCGGTCCGGACCTGAGCGATCATCCACCAGTCGCCGTCAGCCGCGCACCGGTCGAGCAGCATGGAAGCGATCTCGTCGAACGGGTTCTCCCGTCCCGACAGGCTGAACTCCCGGCGTACCTTGCGCCGCGCGGTGTAGTACGCCACGAAGCACGCCGCGTCGACGTCCGCGGCGAACCGCTCCAGCGGGATGTCCGCCCCGAAGCCGGTGACGCCCACCATGAGCAGGCGCCGCTTGTCGTGCTCGACGCCGAGCGTGTGCGCCTTGGCGGCGAGCCTGCGCAGCACCCGGAAGCGGCGGTTGTACTGCCGCTTGGTCACGTCCATACCCGCCGCCTCCCGGGCGTCCCGGTTCAGCCGGTCGGCCAGGAAGTCGGTGCGCTCGGGCGTCCAGCCCATCTCGCGTCCCATGGTCGCCGCGAACTCCAGCAGCGATTCCGGATCGTCGGGGTCGACCTCCGCCGACCGTTCGAACAGCCGGGTGGCCGCCGCCACCTGCCGCGCTCCGCCGACCGGACGGGTGTAGTCGGTGGACATCGAGGAGAACCCGCCCTGCCGGCGCGAGGAGTGCTTGGCCGCGCGCTCCAGCACCACGCGCTCCCGCCGTGACAGCCGCCCGTCCAGCGCCTGAAGCACCAGATCCGCGACGTCCTCGGGCCGGTACCGGCGGTCGAGCGAGGCGTGCAACTCGACCAGGATCTCCCGGCGGGGTGGCTGAGTACTGTCATCGCGGAACTTCATGAAGTCATCATTCCGGTCGACCACGGTGCACTTCGACCGAATTATCCGGTCGTCGGCCGCAGCGCGTCAGGACCGGGGTGGGAGGAATGTCAGGAGGACAGGATTCACGCGCCTCACGCCGGCCGATGATCGACGACGTCGCCGTCACGTCGCGGGCCGTCACGTCGCGGGCCATCACGTTGTGGGCCATCACAACGAACGTCCGCTCAGCGTTGGTGTGCGGGCCTAAGACACACGTCGCGCGCTCTGGCAGCCTCCATCTCAGCGGTTGAACGAACTTCATCGAGCGATCCGGCCGCGTCTTTTCGGGCTACGTCAACGGTGGTTTCCGGCTGCATATCCAGAAGGAGTAGATCGTGGGCTTCGACGAGCAGAATGCGCGCGGCGGCGGATGGCCCCGCCCCATGATCCCCCGAGTCGGGGCTCGGCTCAGTTATGGTCTCCACCCTGTCCTTGCCGCGAATCCCCTGTACCGCAGGTTCGGAGCCTGGCTCGAACGCAGGCAACGGGTCTATCGCTGGTTCACCCGCGCGGAGCGGGTGGCGAAGGAGCGGCTGTACGGATGCCGCATGTGCGGTCAGTGCGCGTTGCCCGACACCGGCTACACCTGCCCGATGACCTGCCCGAAGCAACTACGCAACGGCCCCTGTGGCGGTGTGGCCGCCTCTGGCCGCTGTGAGGTCCATCCCGATCTGGTCTGCGTCTGGGTGACCGCGATCGAGCGGGCGCAGGGCGCCGGGCACGGCGCCGACCTCGGTCTGCTGCAGCGCCCCGTCGATCACCGCGCATGGGACAGCAGCTCGTGGGTGAACTACTGGCAGGGACGTGATGACGGGCTGGGGGTCGCGCCCAGCGCGGATGATCCCCGCCCACTGCTGCGACGCGAGCTGGGGTTGAGCCCGCGATGAGCGCCGAGCCATCGAGAGGTGGGCTGCGCGCCGCGTTCGCCGCCGGCAGGTTCGCCGTCACCGCCGAGATCGGGCCGCCCAGAGGGGCCGACGCGGAGGCGGTCGCGCGTAAGGCTGAGCTCCTGCGGGGCTGGGTCGACGCCGCGAACGTCACCGACAACCAAGGGGCGAACGTCCGGATGTCGAGCTTGGCCGGCAGCCTGCTCGCCCAGCGCGCCGGCGTCGAGCCGGTGATGCAGCTGACCTGCCGCGACCGCAATCGCCTCGCCCTGCAGTCGGACCTCCTCGCGGCGGGTGCCCTCGGCATCCCGAACGTGTTGCTGCTGACCGGCGACCACCCCCGGTTCGGTGACCATCCCGAGGCCAAGCCGGTCTTCGATCTCGACGGTGTGCAGCTTGTCTGGACCGCGCGAACCCTGCGGGACGACGGCGTGCTCATCTCCGGCAGGGCCGTCTCCGCCCGCCCGGCCTGGTTGATCGGCACGGTCGAGAACCCGTTCGCGCCTCCACTGGGATTCCGGGCCCGACGGCTGGCCAAGAAGGTGGCCGCGGGTGCGGAGTTCGTCCAGACGCAGTACGTGTTCGACTTCGAGGTGTTCGAGCGCTGGATGGCCGGCCTGCGGGATTTCGGCGTCACCGAACACTGCAAGATCATCGCTGGTGTCGGCCCCATCCGCTCGCTGCGTGCCCTGGAGTACATGCGCACCGCCGTCCCCGGCGTGCATATTCCCGACCAGGTCGACCGGAGGCTGCGCGGGGTACCCGCCGACCGGGTCGCCGAGGAGGGGATCCAGATGTGCGTGGAGACCGTGCAGCGGCTCGCCACGATCCCCGGCGTCGCGGGCGTCCATCTCATGGCGCTCGGCTATGAGCACGGCGTGCCCGACATCCTGCGGCGGGCCGGTGTCTCCCAGCCGCCGGCCGTGCTTTCCGATCACAACCGCCACCACTCCATGGAGGGCATCGGTCATGCTCGTTGACTTCCGGCCCCACTCCAAACTCAGCGGCACGAGCCCCCTGGACCTCATGACCTCGCTCGCGCCCGTCGTCGAGGCGTTGCGGGAGGCCTCCACGGACCTCGACAAGGTCCGGTTCGTGTGCGACTGGGTCCAGTACAAGTCGAACTTCCGCGAGGTGGTCGACGTCCGGTCGATCCTGCCGTGCCCGCAGCCGGGGGCGAGACCTGGCCCCGCCATCGTGCCCCTGGGCGCCCGGGACGACGCCGTGGAGATCGCTGTCGACGTACGGCGCAGTGCCGCCATCTCCCTTGAGGAGGTCACCGCGGCGCTGCTACGGGAGCGCGCGAACAGCCGCGTCCTGCTGGAGGACTGGGGGCCGGGCAGCCGTAGCTGCCTCTGGGACTTCAACGCCCGCTACTGGAAGGACCTGGACCTTTGGGAGAAGGCCACCGGGCGAGGGTACGAGCAGGCACTGCCGGGCGGCGAGAGTGACGCGCACAACCGCCACGCCGCGCGCGATGTGATCAATGACCTCTTCGAGGTCTGGGATTCGCTCGCCGATGGCGACGCCCTGCCCGAGGAGCTCTACGTCGTCGAACTCGGGGTGGGCAACGGCAGTCAGGCGAAGGTCTTCCTGGACGAGTTTCGCGCCCTCGACACCGAGCACGGGCGCGGCTACTACCGGCGCCTGCACTACATGATGTGCGACTACTCCCAGCATGTGCTCGACCTGGCCCGCGAGGCGGCCGGTGAGCACCGGGAGCGGATCGGATCGTTCGTACTCGACGCCACGATGCCGTGCGCCTCGCTCGGCTTCCTGAAGTACAAGGTCTTCCTCGTCTACGTCTCCAACGTCTACGACAACCTGCCGACCGACGAGGTCGCCCAACTGGGCGGCCGAACCTACCACGTGCAAACCCGCGCCTACCTCGACGACGCCACCGTGGCCGAGCTCGCCGAGTCGGTGGGGGCCACGGCGAGCGAACTGCCGGCCCTGGTGCACGAGTTGTTACGGCTGGGGCCGGGGCTGCTGGCCGAGACCGACCCCGGCCGGTTCGCCGATGTGGACGCCGCCGTCTCCTTCTGGCGGGCGGTGTGGGACATGGTCAGGCTGGAGGAGCGATACGTCCCGCTGGCCGGCCTGGACCTCTACTCCCTCGCGCCGTCCATGAGCGGGGAGCTGCTGCGGCCCCTGCTCGAATCCGGCGCCGACATCCGCATGCACGTCAGCAACGGGGCGGTGGCGAGCTTCGCCGACAGCCTGCGACTCCTGCATCCGTTCGGCAGGCTCGTCTGCCATGACCTGTTCGTCACCGACGTACAGGCCTATCGGACCAACTTCCGGGGCCCGGGGAAGTACGAGGGATCCGTCGTCAACTGGGTGAACGGACCGCTGCTGGCACATGTGGGACGGCGTAACGGCTTCGACGTGCACTACGCGCCCTTCGCCCATCGGGCGGGCGGGAACATCATCACGATGACGGCGCAGGTGAGGGACTGATGTCCGCGCTCACCCAGGCCGCCCTCATGAGCCGCCTGCCCCTGCTCCCCACCAGTGTCGTGGGCTCCTACCCCGTTCCTGAGTGGATGGAACGGTTGAAGACCGACTACTACCGCGGCCGGATGAGTTACGCGCAACTCCGGGACCTGCACGACATGGCGATCAAAGCGGCGCTTCGGGACCAGGAGATCGCCGGCATCGACATCGTGTCCGACGGCGAGCTGCGCCGCGACAACGACATCGACTACTTCCTCGCCAGGATGCCGGGCATCGACATCCCGCGGACGTCGAAGGACTTCTACTTCGACTACTACGAGGCCAGGGTCACCGAGCGGCTGCCCCCCACGGCCACGGCACCGCTGATGCTGGCCGACGACTTCTCCTTCACCACCGAGCAGACCTCGGACCCGGTCAAGTTCTCCTTCACCGGGCCGTTCTCGCTCTCACGGCGGGTGCGGAACGAGGCGTACGACGATCCCGGCGAGCTCGTGCTGGCGATCGCGCGTGTGCTCAACGCCGAGGCGCGTGCCCTGGCCGAGCGCGGCGCGCGGCTCCTGCAGATCGACGAGCCCTTTCTGGCCGGCTACCCCGGTGAGGTGGAGACGGCGATCAACGCCGTCAACATCGTCACCGAGGGCGTCGACGTCACCTGGGCACTGCACGTCTGTTACGGCAACCGCTACGCGCGCCCCTCGTGGGAGGGCCATTACGACTTCCTGTTCCCCGCCGTGCTCGACGCCAACGTGAACCAGCTCGTCCTGGAGTTCGCGCGCAAGGGGTACGCGGATCTGCCGGTGATCGACAAGTTCGGCTGGGACCGCACCATCGGGCTGGGCGTCATCGACGTCAAGTCCCCCGACGTGGAGACCCCGGAGGCGGTCGCGTCCAGAATCCGGAGCGCGATCAAGCTCGTTCCGGCCGACCGGTTGGTCGTCAACCCCGACTGCGGGCTACGGAACATCTCCGCGCCCGTCGCCAGGGCCAAGCTCGCGGCCATGGTCGCCGGCGCCGCCATGGTGCGGACCGAGCTGACCGGCGCCGCCCACCACCCGAACCCGCTTGAACCATCGCCCGAGGAGCCTGAGCAATGACCCAGCTGGGAATCAACGACGACTACGTGTTCACCTCCGAGTCGGTGACCGAGGGACACCCCGACAAGATCGCTGACGCGGTGTCGGACGCCGTGCTGGACGCGGCCCTGGCCCTTGATCCCTACTCCCGGGTCGCCTGCGAGACCCTGATCACCACCGGCATGGTCGTCCTGGCAGGAGAGATCACCACCCCGCGACTGCTCGACTACACGCAGATCGTCCGGGACACCGTCAACAGGATCGGATACGACGACGGGGCCTACGGCTTCGACGGCCACTCGTGTGCCGTTCTCGTGGCGCTGGACAAGCAGTCACCCGACATCGCGCAGGGCGTCGACCTGGCGCACGAGCATCGCCGCGACCGCTCCGGCGACGAGTTCGACCGAGCCGGCGCCGGTGACCAGGGGATGATGTTCGGCTACGCCACCGACGAGACCTCCGAGTTCATGCCGATGCCGATCGCGCTGGCGCACCGCCTGTCCCGCAGGCTCGCCGCGGTCCGCAAGAACGGCACCCTCGGCTACCTGCGCCCGGACGGCAAGACGCAGGTGTCGGTGCGCTACCAGGGTGACGTCCCGGTCGGCGTGGAGCAGGTCCTGATCTCGACCCAGCATGCCGAGGAGGCCTCCCTGGAGCAGATCCGCGAGGATCTCTGGCGGCACGTCGTCACCCCGGAACTGCCGGCCGAGCTGTACGACGCCGACGCCCTCCACCGGAGCCTGCTGGTCAACCCCACCGGCAGGTTCGTGATCGGCGGCCCGGTGGGTGACGCGGGACTCACCGGACGCAAGATCATCGTCGATACCTACGGGGGATTCGCCCGGCACGGCGGCGGCGCCTTCTCCGGCAAGGACCCCTCGAAGGTGGACCGGTCCGCCGCCTACGCGGCGCGTCATGTCGCCAAGAACGTGGTCGCCGCCGGTCTCGCCCGCCGGGCGGAGGTGCAGGTGGCGTACGCCATCGGGGTGGCCCGGCCGGTGTCGGTGTTCATCGAGACGTTCGGCACCGAGCGAGTGAGCCGTTCGCTGATCCGGACGCTGGTGGCCGAGCACTTCGACCTGCGGCCCGCCGCCTTCCGGAAGTACCTCGGACTGCACAGCCCCATCTACAGCCAGACCGCCGCCTACGGGCACTTCGGGCGTACGGACCTCGACCTGCCCTGGGAGCGGACCGATCGGGCCGACGCGCTCCGCCGGGCGGCCGCGCTGTCCGTCGACACCGTCCCCGCGACGCTGTGACCGGGACGGACCCCGACGTCGGCCGGCTGGTCGTGTCCTGCACCGACCAGCCGGGCATCGTCGCCTGCGTCTCGTCGTTCCTGTATCGGCGCGGAGCCAACATCGTGCAGTCCGACCAGGACTCCACCGGGCCCGCGGGCGGCCGGTTCTTCCTGCGCATCGTGTTCCACCTGCCAGGACTGGACAAGGAGCTGCCCCGGCTGGAGCGCGAGTTCCGGCAGGAGGTCGCGGCGCGGCTCGACGCGGACTTCCGGTTCCGCGCCGCCTCCGTGCCGACCCGGGTGGCGCTCTTCGTCTCGCGGTACGACCACTGCCTGCTCGACCTGCTGTGGCGGGCCCGCCGGGGCGAGTTGCCCATCGAGGTGTGTCAGGTGGTCTCCAACCACCCGGACCTCGCCGACGAGGTGTCCTCGTTCGGGGTGGCGTTCGAGCACATCCCGGTTACCAGGGCGACCAAACCCGAGGCCGAACGGCGCCAGCTCGGCCTCCTGCGGGACAGCGTCGATCTGGTGGTCCTCGCCCGCTACATGCAGATCCTCTCGGGTGACTTCCTGGACCGGATCGGCGTACCGGTGATCAACATCCACCATTCCTTCCTGCCCGCCTTCGCCGGCGCCGGGCCGTACGAGCAGGCGAAGGAGCGCGGCGTGAAGCTCATCGGGGCGACCGCGCACTACGCCACCGAGGAGCTCGACGAGGGACCGATCATCGAGCAGGACGTCGTCCGGGTCTCGCACCGCGCGAGCGCGCGCGAGCTGGCGCGGCGCGGCGCCGACATCGAGCGGACCGTGCTGGCCAGAGCCGTGACCTGGCACTGCGAGGACCGTGTCCTGGTGAACGGCCGCACCACGATCGTCTTCTGACCCCGCCGGCCCGCAACAGAATCCACACACCGAGGAGTAACCGTGCCCCCAGGGACGACCGCCGTGGTCGGATCGATCGCCACCGATCATCTGATGCACTTTCCCGGCCGCTTCGCGGACCATCTCGTGGCCGACCGGCTTGACCGGGTGTCACTGAGCTTCCTCGTCGACGATCTCGTCGTCCACCGTGGCGGAGTCGGCGCGAACATCGCCTTCGGCATGGGGGTCCTGGGGCAACGGCCGGTGCTGGTGGGAGCGGTGGGCGCCGACTTCGCCGACCACCGGGCGATCCTCGAACGGCACGGCGTCGACTGCGGCGGGGTCCTCACCGTCGAGACGGCCCACACCCCGCGGTTCACCTGCACGACCGATGACGACCAGTGCCAGCTCGCGTCGTTCTACCCGGGGGCGATGACGGAGACGAAGAACATCTCACTCGCCCCGATCGTGGAGCGGTACGGCATCGGGTTGGTGCTGGTGGGCGCGAGCGATCCGGACGCGATGGTCGCGCAGACCGAGGAGGTCAGGGCGCTGGGCGTGCCGTTCGCCGCGGACCCGTCGCAGCAGCTTCCCCGCCTCGACGGTGACCGGTGCCGGGCTCTGGTCGACGGCGCCCGCTACCTGTTCACCAACGAGTACGAACTGGAACTGCTGATCCGCAAGACCGGCTGGGACGCCGACGAGATCACCACCCGGGTCGGCCTGCGGGTGACCACCCTGTCCGACCGAGGCGTGGACATCGTCGGGCGCGACGGCACCGCGCTGCACGTCGGGGTGGTGCCGGCCCGGACGATCGTCGACCCGACCGGCGTCGGCGACGGGTTCCGGGCCGGTTTCCTCGCCGGCGGGAACGGCGGGCTGGGGCCGGAGCGGGCCGCTCAGCTCGGGGCGCTCGTCGCCACGCTGGTGCTGGAGACGAACGGCGCCCAGGAGTGGGTCATCGACGCCGACACCGACGTGGCCCGCCTGCGCGAAGCCTACGGTGAGGAGGCGGCGGCGGACATCGAGCCGGTGCTACGCGCCGCCCTGACCTGAGGCGGTGCCGCGTTTTCCCCGCCGCGTATTCTTGTCGTGGCACACCCTGTGTGCCACGAAGTGCGAGGAGATGCGGCATGCGAAGCATCGGGTACGTCGGCGTACGGTCCGCATCGGCGGAGGACTGGCTGAACTTCGGCCCGCGCGTCTTCGGCTTCGAGACCTACCGGCTTCCTGACGGCACGGTCCGGGTGCGCTGGTGCGACCGCTCGCACCGCCTCGCGATCCACCCGGGTGACTCCGATCGGCTGCTCTACCTCGGCTGGGAGATCGGCGCCGAGGAGTCGCTGGAGGAGGTCGCGGCACACCTGACCGCCGCCGGGTTCGAGGTGACCGAGGGCTCGGCACGACTGGCGGCGGAGCGCTCGGTCGAGCGGCTCATCTCCTTCGACGACCCCTTCGGCCTGCGGCACGAGTTCTTCGTCGGCCAGGAGGAGACGGCGGGCTCCTACCGGGGACACCGGCCGACGTCGCGGACGGTCACCGGAGCGCTCGGCCTGGGCTTCGTCGTGCTGCGGTTGCCGGACCTGCAGCGGGGGCTCGACTTCTACGCCAGCGTGATGGGCATGAAGGTGTCCGACGCGATCAACCTCGGCGCGCACCTCGGCGAGATGTGGTTCCTCCGGTGCAATCCTCGCCACCACAGCATCGCCCTGCTCAATGGGGGCGACGCCCTCCGGCTGGAGCACCTGATGATCGAGGCGACCACGCTGGAGGAGGTGGAGATCGCCTGGGACCTGGCCCGGAGTGAGATGGACGCCTTCGTCAGCCCCGGACGCCGGCTGTCGGACAACATGTTCCTGTTCCGCGTGCACACCTCCACCGGCTTCAACGTCTGTTACGGGTGGGGTGCGACCCAGGTCGACGACGAGGAGAGCTGGATCCCGCGTTACATCGACTCGTCGAGCGGCGCCGGCATCGTCTATTCCGCCGCCGCCGCCGTGACGGCGGGCGATCCGTCCCCGGAGATCAAGCAGTAGAGGTCCGGCACCGACCTCACCCGACCTCGCCGCCGAGAGCGTCGAGAATCTCCAGAGCCACCTGCGCGGCGAGGCGGTCGCGATAGGTGTTCAGATCCAGTCCGGTGATCTCCTCGATCCGGTGGATCCGGTAGGTGACCGTGTTGGGATGCACGTGCAGCAGCTTCGACGCGCGTTGCGGGCTGTTGTTCTCCCGGAAGTAGCACATCAGGGTGGAGATGAACTCCGAGTGGTGCTTCTTCTCGTGGCGCAGTACCTCGCCGAGGATGTCCGCGGCGAACTCGCGCAGCGTCTCGATGTCGGGCACCTGGAGCAGCAGGCGGCTGATGCCGAGCTTGTCGAAGGCGACCACGGTGCCGCGCCGGCCGAGCCGCCCGATCGCCTCGTTGGTCCGCCGCGCCTCCTCGTACGAGCGGGCGATGTGCGCCGGTTCGCGGAACGTTCCACCGATGCCGATGGACACGCCGACGTCGGGAAACAGCGCCCCGAGTCGTTGCACGCACAGGGTGCCGAGCTGCTCTGCCCGGGTGGTCGAGCCCGGCGTCGCGCTCTCGGTCAACACCACGACCACCTCGTCCGTACGTACGGAGGTGATCGCGTCCGGGGACTGGGCGATGAACAGGCGGGCGGTCGCGCCCGCGGCGCGTTCGGCGACGAGGGCGCTGCGCTGGGTGTCGCCCGTGGGCGGTTCGAGAATGATCGACAGGACGCGGTGGTCGCGCTCGGTGTCGTAGCCGAGGTGCTGCGCCCAGCGCACGACCTCGTCGTTGTCCCGGCCCGACCCGGACAGCAGCCCTTCGACGAGGTCGTCACGCACCTGGCTCGCCGCCGAGAAGATGACGCGTTCGCGGGCCAGGATGACCCCGCAGATCGTCGCGGCATGCTCGGCGATCAGCAGGTCGATGTCCTCCCCCTGGTCGGGGGCCGCCGCGACGAGCGAGACGAGATAGGCGGACACGGTGTCGCCGATGAAGATCGGGGCCACGATGCGGGCTCGGCCGCGCGCCGGATCGGGCAGCCGGAGCGGATGGCGGGACTTGCCCGCGCTGGCGAGCATGTGCGCCAGCCGGGGATGGATCAGGTGGTCGTGGACGTACTGGATGGCGCTGTCGTCGCTCTGGCCGGGCGAGGCCGCGGCGAGGATGCCCAGCTTCTGGCTGATGATGGCCACCGTCACCTCGGTCCGGTGGGCGACGAGGTGGGCGACCGTGCCGATGTCGGCGTCCTGGAGAACCAGGCCGGACAGCTGACGATAGATCTCCACCAGGTCACGTAGAGTCCGGTTCTCCTGGGTGATCTCGGTAGACCCGCTGGTGACACTGGCGAGGCCGGTGAACGATGACTCTGCGGCCATGTGCGAATCCTAAGGTCGAACGCCGGGGTTGCCATGTGTGTGACGACAAAGAGTACGTCCCCATACTGTGCCGCGGCCCACGGTGCCACCTCGCCCCGTCGGCTATACGTGGTAACCGACGCGCGCCCGCAGCCGTCTGACCGTGACGGCGTTTCGGGTGGTCACCGCCTTGCGACGGGCGCCCGGTAACGATCCCGAAACCGCCCATTTACGCAACGGCTCCCTCTTGACGCCCACGTAACCGCAGGGCAGCATTGCGTTTACAACTATTGCACATTTTGTCCCATTATCGGACAACAGCGCAGTGGATCGATGTTGCACGAACGGAGTCGGCGAGTGCCTCGCCCGGCTCCGCGCACTCTTCGTTCCACGTAGCGCTGGACGGAGGTGGCGGTGAGCGCGGGCATGGTAATTCGCCGGCTCGGCGGCGGTCTGCTGGTCTTGTGGCTTGTTTCGATTCTCACCTTCCTGCTGGTACAGCTGATTCCCGGCGACCCGGCGGAAGTGATCGCCGGCGAGAACGCCACCGTGGCCGAAGTGGCCAGGATCCGTGTCGAACTCGGCTTGGACAAACCCGTCCTGGAGCAGTACTTCGGCTGGTTCTCCGGCATCCTGCATGGAGATCTCGGCAACTCGTTGTTCACCAACAGGTCCGTCGCGGACACGATCATCGAGGCGGCACCGCCGACCGTGGTCATCACCCTGATGGCGATCATGATCGCCGTCGTGCTCGGCGTGACGGTCGGCACCGTCGCGGGCCTCACCCAGGGAAGCTGGATCGACCGGACCGTGTCCGCCCTCGCCACCCTCGGCATCGCGATGCCGAGCTTCTGGCTGGCGATGGTGCTCGTGTCCGTGTTCGCGCTGGCCAACCCCTGGCTGCCGGCGACCGGATATGTCGACTTAAGGGAGGGATTCGGGGAGTGGCTCTCCTACGTGATCCTCCCGTCCACGGCGCTCGGGGTGGCCACGGCGGCCGAGCTCGCCAGGCACACCCGAGGCTGTGTGGCCGACGTGCTCACTCGCCCGTATGTGCGCACGGCACGGGCCCGAGGCGCCTCGGGCATGTGGCTGGTCCGGCGGCACATCCTGCGTAACGCGGCCATCCCCGTGGTGACCGTGCTCGGTCTGCAGGCCGGGCGGCTCCTCGGCGGAGTCATCGTGGTGGAGGCCGTGTTCGGCATCTCCGGACTCGGCTCCCTCGCCATCAACTCGGTGCTGCAACGGAACTACCCGATGATCCAGGGATACGTCCTGTTCAGCGCCGTCATCGTGGTGGCGATCAACCTCATCGTGGACCTGGCCTACGGCTGGATCAACCCGAAGGTGCGTACGGCATGACCACGGCCACCCGAAGCGCCCGTCCTCGCCATGTCCTGCGCTCGACCCTGCGCAGGCCGTCCAGTGCGATCGCCGTCGGATTCATCGTCGCCCTCGTCTTCTTCGCGATCGCCGGGCCTCTCGTCTACCCGCACGACCCGGAGGCCCAGAACCTCGGCAACAGGTTCGCCGATGTCGGCTTCACGCATCTGCTCGGCACCGACGAGTTCGGCCGTGATGTCGCGAGCCGGATCATCCAGGCGTCGCGCATCGCCGTCGTCGCCCCGCTCATCTCGGTGGGCGTCGCGTTGCTCATCGGCCTGCCGCTCGGGCTGTGGGCCGGTCTGCGCCGCGGTGTCGTCGACACCGTCGCGGGCCGGCTGGCCGACACGATCCTCAGCCTCCCCGCCCTCGTCGGGGCGCTCGCCATCGTCGCCGTGCTCGGCCCGGGGCTCGTCAACGCCATGTTCGCGATCGGCATCATCTTCGCCCCCGGTCTGTTCCGTGTCGTACGCGGGGCGACGCTGGCCGTGGCGGAGGAGACCTTCGTGGACTCGGCGGTGGCGATCGGCTCGTCCACCCGGCGGACCCTCTGGGTGCACATCCTGCCCAACATCGCCGCTCCGCTGCTGGTCCAGGTCACGATCCTGATGGGCGTCGCACTCCTGGTCGAGGCGAGCCTGAGCTTCATCGGTCTCGGAGTCCAGCCACCCGACGCGAGTTGGGGCTCGATGCTCAAGGCCGCGTACACCAACCAGTTCCACTCGCCCTTCTCGGTGGTGCCGCCCGGAATCGCGATGGTACTGACCGTGCTCGCGTTCAACACGATCGGTGACTCGATCCGTGACGCCGTCGGACTCAGGAGGCGTACATGACAGCAGGACCGGCACGGCGAAGCGATGCCGGCGCCACCGAGCCGCTGCTCTCCGTCGAGGGCCTCACCATCGACCTGCCCGGCGGCTCCAGACAGCCCGGCCTGGTCGAGGACGTCACCTTCGAGGTGCGCAAGGGGCAGGCGGTCGCGCTGATCGGCGAGTCCGGCTGCGGCAAGTCGCTCACCTCCATGGCGATCCTGGGCCTGTTGCCCGCGGCCGTCCGGGTCGCGGCGGGCTCGATCCGCTTCGACGGGGTGGACCTGCTCACCTGCGACCGGCGGCAGCTTCGCCGGATCCGCGGCGGGCCAGTCGGCATGGTCTTCCAGGAGCCGATGAGCAGCCTCAACCCGACGATGACCGTCGGCGACCAGATCGCCGAGGTGCGACGGCTGCACCTGGGCGAGCGGCGGTCGGTCGCGCTCAGGCAGGCGGGACAGTTGCTGAGCCGGGTCGGCATCCCGAACGCCGAGCGCAGGCTCAGGTCCTACCCGCACGAGATGAGCGGCGGCATGCAGCAACGCGTCATGATCGCGGCCGCCATCGCCTGCGACCCGAAGCTGCTGATCGCCGACGAACCCACCACCGCCCTCGATGTCACGATCCAGGCCGAGATCCTGGAGTTGCTGCGCGATCTGCGACGCGACCTAGATCTGGCCGTCCTGCTGGTCACGCACGATCTCGGCGTGGTCGCGGACTTCTGTGACGACGTGGTCGTCATGTACGCCGGTCACGTCGCCGAGCGAACCCCCGTCGACCGGCTCTTCTACGAGCCTCGGCACCCGTACTCCAGCGCGCTGCTCGCCGCCGTGCCGCAGGCGGGCCGGGCCAGGACCGGTTTGACGGTCATCCCGGGCAGGGTCCCGTCCGCGGGCCAGTTCCCCGAGGGCTGCCGGTTCGAGCCTCGCTGCGCGCACAGCGTCGAAGACTTCTGCCGGCGCCCCCAGGCCGACACGACCATCGGCGACGACCGCCGCACGCGATGCGGACGCGTCGCCTCCGGCGACCTGATTCTGAAGGGGGCCGTTCGTGGCTGAGGATCGTGTGGTTCTGCGCGTGCGCGGCCTGACCAAGTCGTTCCCGCTGCGCCGCGGCCTGCTGGGCCGGACGCTGGAGAGCGTCCAGGCCGTCGACGGAGTCGACCTGGAGGTACGGGCCGGCACCACGGTCGGCATCGTGGGCGAGTCCGGATCGGGCAAGACGACGGTGGGCCGGCTGATGGCCCGGCTGCTCAAGCCCGACCAGGGCACGGTCGAGGTGGAGGGCAAGGACGTCAGCAGAGCGCGCGGCAGCGAGCTCAAGGAGATGCGCAGCAAGCTCCAGGTCATCTTCCAGGATCCGTACGGCGCGCTCGACCCGACCAAGACGATCGGCCACGCCATCGCCGAACCGCTCCTGGTCCACGGCCTGATCAGCCGGGACCAGATGCGTGAGCGCGCCGCCCAGCTGCTCGGCCGGGTCACCCTCGATCCGGCGTTCGTCGACAGGTATCCGGACGAGCTGTCCGGTGGGCAGCGGCAGCGGGTCTGCATCGCCCGCGCGCTGGCGCTCTCGCCGAGCGTTCTCGTCGCCGACGAGCCGACCTCCGCACTGGACCTGTCCACCCGTTCGGAGATCCTCAACCTGCTGCTGTCCATCCAGGAGGACACCGGGCAGGCGGTGGTCCTCGTGTCCCACGACTTCGCCACGGTCAGGCACCTGTCGCACCGGATCGCGGTGATGTACCTGGGCCGGATCGTCGAGGAGGGGACCGCGGAGCAGATCGCCACCGACCCGCGGCACCCGTACACCAAGGCGCTGCTGTCGGCGGTGCCGGTGCCCGATCCGGACGCGCAGCGCTCGCGGCGCCGCACCGTGCTCCGCGGCGAGCTTCCCGATCCGGCGAACCCCCCGTCGGGATGCCGCTTTCGCACCCGCTGCCCGGTCGTCCAGGACGAGTGCGCCCACCAGGACCCGCCGCTGTTGCAGATCGGCGCCGAGCACAGGGTCGCGTGCGTCCTGCACCGGCCGTCGCCGAACGACACGCTGGTCAGCGAGCCTCAGGAGACCTCGCGATGAGCGCCCCCGGAGCTCTGCACGGGATCCGCGTCATCGACTTCGGTCACCACGTCGCCGGACCGCTGGCCGCGGTCATGCTCGCCGACCAGGGAGCCGACGTCGTGCACGTCGACCGTCCGGGCGTCACTCCCCCCGCCGACGACGCGTTCTTCAACCGGGGCAAGCGGCGCATCAGCCTCGACCTGAAGGACGCGGCGGACCTGAGCGTCGCCCGCGACCTCGTCCGGCGGGCCGACGTCCTCATCGAGAACTTCCGGCCCGGGGTGATGGACCGGCTCGGGCTCGGCTGGGAGGAACTGCGCGCCGGCAACCCGCGGCTCGTCTACTGCTCGATGCCGGGCTTCGCGGCCGACGATCCGCGCGCCGGTGTCCCGGGCTGGGAGGGGGTCATCGCGGCCGCCACCGGCAACTGCCGGATCCGGGCCGGTCACGCGCCGGACGGCTGGGACGACACCCGGCCGACCTACACGGCGATACCCGTCGCGTCCAACTTCGCGGCGTTCTGCGGCGCCTTCGCGATCGTGGCGAGCCTCACCGCCCGGCACCGCACCGGACGAGGTGATCGCGTCGAGGTCCCGCTGTTCAACGCGATGTTCGAGGCGATCGGGGGGAGCGGCGCCTACCCGGTCGCGCAGGGACTGCTGCCGGAGCGGGCGATCAGTTCCAACGGCAGTGGCACGTACCGCTGCGCGGACGGCGGGTACGTGCAGTTCAACCCGATCGGCGCGACGCCCCGCTTCCTCACCTGGTTCCTCGACGCGGCCGGGGTGACGGCCTGGACGGGCGATGGCCTGACCGACCGCGCCCGGATGGATCGCGACCCGTCGCTGCGCCGGCTGCTGCACGACCGGCTCACCGCGCTGTTCCAGACCCGCCCCGCGGGCGAATGGGAGGAGCTCGCCAACGCGGCGGGCGTCCCGCTCGCCGCGGTCCGGACGCTGGCCGAGTGGCTGGAGACCGACCACGCGCTCGCCTCCGGGCAGGCCGTCGTGGTCGACGATCCGGAGCTCGGCGCGACGGTGATGCCCGGCTCGGCGGTGTGGCTGTCCGCCACCCCCGTGCCGCCCGGCAGGCCACGGCACCTGCCCGACGCGGACCGCGCCGAGATCCTCGCCGAACTCACCTCGCCACCCGCTGACCCGCCGCGCGGCGAGGGCGAGGGCGCGCCGGTCTCCCTGCCCTACACGGGACGGCGGGTCGTCGACCTCACCCAGATTCTGGCCGGGCCGAGCGCGGGACGGATTCTGGTCGAGTTCGGGGCCGACGTCGTCAAGATCAACTCACCGCAGCGGCGCGTCGGCGCGCACGGGTTCGTCAACCGTGGCAAGCGGACGGTCCTCGTGGACGTGAAGTCGAGCCAGGGCCAGCAGATCCTCTGGCGCCTCATCGACGACGCGGACGTGCTGACCCACAACTTCCCCGAGCGGACCGCCGAACGCTACGGCCTCGGCTACGAGCACGTCCGGGCCCGCCGTCCCGACATCGTCTACGTCTCCGTCAGCTGCTACGGCTACGGCGGGCCCTGGTCCGGCCGCCGGGGGTACGAGACCCAGGGGCAGGCCGCGACCGGGATCATGACCCGGACGGGCGGCGACGGCCGACCGGCCGTGCTGGGCCCGTACAACCTCCTGGACTACGGCACCGGCGCCATGGCCGCCTTCGCGAGCGCGGTGGGTCTCTACCATCGCGAGCTGACCGGAGAAGGCCAGCAGGTGCACACCTCCCTGACCCAGACCGGCGGCTACCAGCAGGCGAGGTTCGCGGTGCGCCCCGCACCCGGGCTCCCGGATGCGGAGCGAGGCCGGCACCGCCCCGCGGCCGAGCCGTGCGGGCCGTCGGCCCTGGGAGTCGACCCGTGGCACCGGTTCTACCGGGCGTCCGACCGATGGTTCTTCCTCGGGGCGACCCGGGGCGGCCTACCCGTGCTCCGCGAGGTTCCCGGCCTGAAGGAGGCACTGTCCGGCCTGGACGGGGCCGACGACGACGCGGTGGCCGCGGCCCTGGAGACCGCCTTCCACACCGGCACCGCCCGTGAGTGGACCGGCCGCCTCACCGCGGCGGGGCTGGGCGCGCATCCGGTCACGACCCTCGTGGAGCTGATGACCGACACGTGGGCCCGATCGAGAGGGCTCACCGTGAGCCAGATCTCCGAGGAGGTCGGCGAGGTGGTGATGCCCGGCATCGCGATCCGGGTGCACGGCAACCCGCCGCGCCTGGGCCACCCGGTACGCCGACCGGGCGCCGACGCGCGCGAGGTGCTGAGCCGGATCGGACTCGCCGACTCGGCCGAGGCACTCGAACGAGGCTGGGCCGTGCAGATGACCGCGCTGCCCCCTGGCTGGGACCACTTCTGACCCCGGACCGGCAACCGAACAGCACATCCCAGGCCCGCTGGGCGGGACGTGCCGCGATCGCGGCACTGACAGGAGGACTGATGAGCGACGACCCGGTCACCCGGTACGACCTGTTGATCAAGGGCGGCCAGGTTCTGGACCCCGGGCAAGGACTCGACGGCGTCATGGACATCGCCGTCACCGGCGGCCGGATCACCAAGGTGGGCGAGGACATCCCCGGCGACTCGGCCCGCCGGGTGATCGACGCGAGCGGCTCCGGGCGCTACGTCGTCCCCGGGTTGATCGACATCCACACGCACGTCGCGCACGGCGCGATCACCCCGGGTGTGGGCATGGAAGGCTGCGATCCCGACGCCATCGGCGTGCGTTCGGGAGTCACCACGCTGGTCGACGCCGGATCCGTCGGCGTCGCCAACATCGGTGTCTTCTCCGCCTACATCCAGCCGAACGCCAGAACACGGGTCATCCCGTACCTGAACATCGGCAGCTACGCGCACACCATGCCCACCATGATCGACATCAACGACCTGGCCGAGATCGACCCGGTCGCCATCGCGAAGTGCGTCGCCGCCAATCCCGGGCTGGTCCAGGGCATCAAGCTGCGGCTGGTCGGGCCGCTGGTCGCCACGCGGGGCAAGGACATCGTGTCCGCGACCAAGGCGGTGGCCAGGGAGCACGGGCTCCCGCTCATGGTGCACATCGGCGACCTGTCCGCGCGGCGGCGCCCCGATCCGCACCTGCTCGAACCGGCCACCCGGTTCGCCATCGAACAGCTCGACGCGGGAGACATCCTCACCCATCTGTGCACGCCGAACCACGGCGGCGTGATGGACGCGGTGGATCGGATGATGCCCGCCCTGCTCGCCGCCCGCGAGCGCGGGATCACCCTCGACTCCGCGCTGGGCAAGGGCAACTTCGGTTACCGGGTCGCGAGCGAGCAACGCGCGCTCGGGCTCCTCCCCGACACCATCAGCAGCGACCTCACCGCGGCGGGAGAGACCTTCCACTCGCTGCTGGAGTGCATGGCCAAGTTCATGGCCGTGGGCTACACCCTGTCCGAGGTGGTCCAGATGACCACGGCGAACGCGGCGCGGGCGATCGGCGCGGAGCGTGAGCTCGGTGCCATCGCGGTCGGCAGGGAAGCCGACCTCACGGTGCTCGACCTGGTCGAAGGCGACTTCGAGTTCGTCGACACCAAACAGGAGGTCTTCCACGGCGGCTTCGGCCTGCGGCCGGTGCAGACCGTACGGGCCGGCGAGCTGATCGCGCCCGGATGGGGCACTCACCCGTGGGGCTGGCTGCCGGCACCGCGTTCCACCTCCGGGGCGGCGTCGTGACGGACGGGCGGAGGTTCGAGGTCGACGGTGACTGGGAGCGGTTGCCGGACGGGCTGCGGCACGCGGACGTGGCCGCGGTCGACGTGGACGCGGCCGACCGCGTCTATCTGTTCACCCGCTTCGACGGCCAGGTCATCGTGTACGAGCGGGACGGCACCTTCGTCCGGAGCTGGGGAAAGGGCCTGTTCACCACGCCGCACGGGTTGACCGTCGGGCCGGACGGCGGCGTCTACTGCGTCGACGCGGGCGACCACACGGTCCGCAAGTTCACCCCCGAGGGCGAGCAGCTCATGACGCTGGGCACCACCGGGACGGCCTCGGACACCGGGTTCGTCTCCGGCCGGCCGGTGCACGTGCACAGTGTCGAGGGCGTCCGGTACGCGGGCGGGCCGTTCAACCGGCCCACCAACCTCGCCGTCGCCCCGGACGGCGACCTCTACGTGACCGACGGGTACGGAAACAGCCGGGTGCACAGGTTCACCGCGTCCGGTGACCTGATCGGCTCCTGGGGCGAGCCCGGCACCGGCCCCGGTCGGTTCCACCTGCCGCACTGCCTGGACATCGCGGCGGACGGGCGGGTGTTCGTCGGCGACCGCGAGAACGACCGGATCCAGATCTTCACCCCGGACGGGGAGTTCATCGAGGAGTGGACCGACGTCCGGCGCCCGTGCGACCTCACCATCGCCCCGGACGGCTCGGTGTTCGTCGTCGAACTGTGGCGGCCGGCGGGCAAGAGGTCCTTCGTGCACGGCGAGGCACTGGAGGACCAGCCCGCTCGGCTCACCGTGCTGGACCGGCACGGCGACGTGGTCGAGCGGTGGGGAGACTCCACGACGGATCGCACGGCGGTCGGCAACTTCATCGCGCCGCACGGGGTCGCACTGGACTCCCACGGAGACCTGTACGTCGCGGAGGTGACGTACAGCTTCGCCATCAGACCCGGCTGGGTCGCGCCGTCGAGCGGCCGGCACCAACTGCAGAAGTTCCTGCGCGTCGGCGCGGGAGAAGACACCTTGGCTAGGAGACACGTATGAGGCGCGGAAACGGTCGGATTCTCACCACGCACGGCGGCAACCTGCCGCGGCCCAAGGACCTGGACGAGCTGATCGCCCAGGGCGATCAGGAGGCCGTCGACGCGCGCCTGCCCAGCGCGGTGGCCGAGGTCGTCGCCCGTCAGATCGAGTGCGGCCTCGACACCGTCAACGACGGCGAGTACGTCAAGGCCGCGAACCTGACCGCCTACAGCGGTTACATCCACGCCCGCGTGACCGGCTGGGAGACCCTGCCCATCGACCCGAACGTCCCGCCCAAGCGTGAGTACGTCGCCGCGCGCGACAAGGCGGACTTCCCGGGCACCTACGCCTCCGGCCTCTGGCTGGCCGGAGCGGGAGGGCCGGTCAGGCCCGGCTTCTCGACCCCGGGCGCCGCGCCGAAGCCGCCGACGTCGGGCCGGGTGTGCACCTCCCCGATCACCTACATCGGCCAGGACGCCATCGCGGCCGACATCGCGGCGATGAGGACGGCGGTCGAAGGCAAGGAGGTGGACGGTTTCATCGCCGCGCTGGGACCGCTCAGCCTGGGCGCGGGCGCGAGGAACGAGCACTACGCGAGCGAGGAAGAGTACATGTTCGCGGTCGCCGAGGCGCTCCGCGAGGAGTACCGGGCGATCACCGACGCCGGCCTGGTGCTGCAGATCGACGAGCCCGAGTTCGCGACCACCTGGCAGTTCCACCCCACCTGGACGGTCGAGGACCTGCGTCGTTACCTCGAGTTCGCGGTAGAGGTGATCAACCACAGCATCGACGGGCTGCCCACCGAGCAGATCCGGATGCACACCTGCTGGGGCAGCGGTCACCGGCCGCACACGCAGGACATCGGCCTCGAACACATCGCGGACCTGCTGATCAAGGTCAATACCCAGGCCTACGCCATCGAGTCGGGCAACGTCCGGCACGCGCACGAGTGGCGGGTGTGGGAGGACGTGAAACTGCCCGAGGGCAAGATCCTCGCCCCCGGAGTGGTCAGCCACGCCACCGACCTGGTCGAACATCCCCTGCTCGTCGCCGAACGGCTGACGAACTTCGCCAGCGTGGTGGGCAAGGAGAACCTGCAGGCGGGGACCGACTGCGGGATCGGATCGCGCGTGGGCCACGAGGAGATCGTGTGGGCGAAGCTCGCCGCACTCTCCGAAGGCGCCGCGATCGCCAGCAGCCGGTTGTAGGCCGACCGGCCCACAGCTCAAGTCCAGGACCTGGTGGGGGCGTAATTCAGCGTCACGGCTGAAGACGGGTCATCGAGAACCACGGGACACGCGGATGCGGGCCGGCACGTCGACGACGGAGTCGGAGAGCACCGCGAGTCGCCAGTCATACCAGTCAAGCTCGCTTCTGAAATATGGAGGCATAAGCCGTGAAACGAGCAGCAGTAAAGACCGCCGGTGCGTTTCTCGCCACCGGTCTCGCCCTCTCCGGCTGTGGCGCCGGGACGACCGACCAGCCGACGTCGAACGCTTCCGGCACTTCTGGTGATTCCGGCGCTTTTGACAATACGGCCATCCTGCGGTGGGCCGTGCCGGGCAACCCGACCTCCTTCGATCCCCGCAAGGCCGCGCCGTTGGACCCGGTGTTCCTCGACGTGGTCTACGAGCACCTGATCAGCCGGAGTTCGGCCGGTGAGATCGGGCCGGGTCTGGCGACCAAGTGGACGTTCTCGGACGAGAACAAGGTGATCACTCTCAAGCTGCGCGAGGGGGTGAAGTTCCACAACGGTGAGGAGTTCAACGCCGAGGCCGTCAAGGCGTCGCTTGAGGCGTACAAGAAGAGCGGTGCGCTCGTGACGACGCTGTCGGTGCTCGACAAGGTCGAGGTCACCGGCCCGTCCGAGGTGAAGCTCACCTTCTCCGAGCCGGCCGGTTACATGATCAACGTGCTCGCCGGTGAGGCCGGCATCGTGGTCGCGCCCGGTGCGCTCGACGCCGAGGACCTGCCGACGAAGCCGGTCGGCACCGGCGCCTTCGAGATCGACACGCTGCAGGTGGGCAAGGTCACCTTCAAGAAGTTCGAGGGCTACTGGAACGCCGCCGAGACGACCATCGGCGGCCTGGAGATGACGGTCTACTCCGATGAGACGACCCGCCTGCGCGCGGTGAAGTCGGGGCAGGCCGACGGCACCTCGATCACGCCCGGCCAGATCAAGGAGGCCGAGGCCGACGGCCTGACCGTGGTCAGGGGCCCCAACACCACCTTCAACGGAATCCTGCTGAACACCTCCGTCAAGGGGCTCGACAACCCCAAGGTGAGGCAGGCGTTGATGTACGCCATCGACCGCGACGCGATCAGCAAGAACCTGTACGAGGGCGCCTGCGTCTCGGCGGTGCAGCCGTACCAGGAGGGCTTCTGGGCTTACGTGCCCGAGCTGGGCGACGTGTCCTCCTACTACGACCCGGAGAAGGCCAAGAAGCTCCTCGCCGAGGCCGGCTTCCCCAACGGCATGGAGATAACGCTGGAGGTCGGCCCCAACACGTCGTACCAGATACTCGCCCAGGCGCTGCAGGCGCAGCTGCAGCAGGTGGGGATCAAAGCCACGATCAAGGTCCTGGAATTCCAGCAGATGATCACCGCTCGCCGGACCGGCCAGTTCACCGCCACGGTGGCGCTGGTACAGGCCGGCCGGCCCGACCCGAGCCAGTTCGTCGCGGACTTCTACATGAAGGGTGGCGCCTACAACCCGGGCGGCTTCTCCCAGGAGGGGATCGGCGAACTGCTGGCGAAGGCACGGGCCAGTGACGACGTCACGGAGCGGGCGGCGCCGATGCACCAGATCATCAAGGACGTCGCGGCGGCCGGGCCTCCGGTGGTCCCGGTGTGCGGCGTGACCTACGTGGCGGCCTTCCGCAAGGGGGTGACCGGACTCGACGTACCGTCGGTCGGTGACTACCACTACAACTCGGTGAAGATCAGCAAGTAACAGGGAAAGGAAGCCCATGCGGCTCAACGACAAGGTGGCCATCGTCACCGGATCAGGGCGTGGCCTCGGCCGCGCGTACGCCGAGGCGCTGGGCGCGGCCGGTGCCGCCGTGGTGGTGAACGACATCGACGCCGACGTCGCCAAGGAAACCGTCGAGGCGATCACCGGCGCCGGTGGACGTGCCGTCGCCGAGGTGTGCGCCGTCGGTACCACGGAGTCGGCCGACGCCCTGGTGCAGCGGGCCGTCTCGGAGTTCGGCCGCCTTGATGTGATGTGCACGAACGCCGGCGCGCTGCGCGACCGTACGCTGGCCAAGGTCACCGACGAGGAGTTCGACCTCGTGGTGGACAGCCACGTACGTGGCACCTTCACCTGCGGTCGCGCCGCGGTGCGCCGGTTCCGCGAGCAGGGCGGCGGTGGCCGGCTGATCCTGGTCGGCTCACCCGCCGGCCAGTACGGCGGCTTCGGGCAGACGGCGTACGCCGCGTCCAAGGCGGCCATCATCGCCATGGTGCGGGTGTGGTCGATCGAGACGGCGAAGCTGGGCGTGACCGTGAACGCGATCGTGCCCACCGCGCTGACCAGGATGGCGGCGACCATCCCGGCGCTGACCGAGGTCGTCGCCGCGGTCGAGGCCGGCGGCCCGGTCCCGGCCGACCTGCGCCGGCGCGGCATCGGCAAGGTCGAGGACGTGGCGCCGCTCGTCGTCTACCTGGCCTCGGACGAGGCGGCCGGCGTCACCGGGCAGTACATCGGCTTCGGCGGCGACAGGTTCGCGATCTGGGCGCACCCGAAGGAGGCGTTCGTCACGCACCGCGACGGTGGGTGGAGCGCGGAGCAACTCGCCACCGACTTCGCCGGGTTCTCCGAGCACCTGCAGAGCCACCTGCCGCCCCCGAAGTGACCGGCGAGAGCCGTCCCAGCCAGGCTGGGACGGCTCGGCGCGCGGCTCGGCCCTGCGGCTTCGGTGCGGCTCGGCCCTGCGGCTCGGCCGCGAGGGTCGGCGCATGTCAGCCGCGACGGTCAGCGCGTGATCGGCCGCGCTCGGCTGAAGGAGTACGCGTGCTCGGCGTACGAGCCCGTGCTCGGACGTGCGAGACCCTGTGCTCAGCCGAAGTAGAACGCGTGCGAGGCCAGCGAGATCCGCCGGCGTAGCGCGGGATCGGGTACGAGCCGCGCGAAGGAGCCGACGGCGTCACGATAGGTGACCGGATGCCGGGCGCCGACGAACGGCGCGTCGCTGCCCCAGAAGACGTGGTCCGGCCCGGCGGCCCCGATCAGGGTCGCCGCGTGGCCGGCCAGCGTGTCCGGGCTGACGCCGAAGCGGTAGCCCGCGGACAGCTTCACCCACACCCCGCCGCTGTCGAGGGCGCGCAGGAGCGCCGCACCGCCGGCGCCCGTGTAGCCGGTGACCCGGTCCGGGTCGCCGAAATGGTCCACGACGACCTTCACCCCGGAGGCGGTCAGCCGCTCCAGCACCGGCGGCAGCCGGTCACCCTCGATGTTCAGCTCGATGTGCCAGTCGAGGTCCGCGACCCGGAACAGCAGCCGCCGGTACGCCGGGTCGGTGAGATCCGGCAGGTCGGCGAGCCGTCGCCACTGGAACCTGACGCCCACCACGCCGTCGGACTTCATCCGTTCCAGGACGTATCGATCGACGGTGGGCTCGACGATGACGGTCCCGCGCAGCCGCTCGTGCGCCCGCAACGCCTCGATCGTGTAGTCGTTCAGGTCGCCGAGCAGGCTCATCGCCGACAGCACACCGTAGCCGACGCCGTGCTCGTCCATCATCGACACGAAGGCGTCCGCCGTCAGCTCACCCTCGGGCCGGGTCCAGGCCCGCGCCGCGAGGGGCAACGCGCGGGTGAACAGGTGAACATGGGTGTCCACGAGAGGCGCCCCGCCCTCCGGCAGGCCGTCACCCGCCACGCCGTCACCTGGCAGGCCGTCACCCGTCACGGCGTCGCCCGTCACGGCGTCGCGATGCGGTAGAGCGAGCCCGCCGTCCCGCCGAGGACCAGGGCGGCGTCCCTGGTGGACAGGCCGGAGACCGACTCGCGGGCGATCCTGACCATGTCCGCGTAGGCGCCGGCGGTCTGGGTGACGTCCGAACCCCACAGCACCCGCTCGGCGCCGAACCGGGAGACGAGCCATTCGACCACGACCGACGGCGCGCCGCCCGCGGCGATGATCCGGGCGAAGTTGAGCGTCGTCACCTTGACGTGGACCTGCGGCAGGTCGGCCAGCGCGAGCAACTCGCCGGCCCCCGGGTAGGGCTCTGGGCGATCCGCCTCGACGCTCGCGACGTGATCGAGCACGACCGGTGTGTCCGGGAACCCGCGGGCCACCGCGGCGAGCGCGCGCAGGCTCTCGTCTCGGTTCCAGCGGTAGATGTGCAGGCACATCGACAGGCCGAGCTCGCTCGCCTGCCGCCACACCTCGCGCGCCCGCTCGCCGGCGAACCACTCGGCTCCGGGTGTGCCGCCGTGCTGGTTTCCGCCCGGCGAGGTGAGGCGGATGGCCCTGGCGCCGCGCTCCGCCCAGTGGCGTACGCTCCGCGCCGCGTCCGGGGCCTGCGCGTCGAGGACGCACATGGCGGCGAGCCGGTCGGGATGCCGAGCCGCCGAGTCCACCACATAGCTGTTGTCGTAGCCGAACACGTGGGCGCGCTGGACGGCGACCGCGCCCGACAGCCCATGGTCGCGCAGCGCGGCGAGCAACCGCTCCGCGGTCATCGGATCGTCGCGCACGGCGTCGCTGACCGAGCCGCCGGGCGGGTTGAACGGGTAGGCCGGGTCGTTGGTCACCAGGTGCGCGTGCGCGTCGATCAGGGTGGGGGTCATCGGATGCGCTCCCAGGTGAGGATGGGGGTGGGCGGCCTGCCGGGGGTTCGCTCGGCGCGCAGGGTGAGCCGGTCCCCGTCCACGACGGCGAGGCGGACCAGCGTGGCGCCGATCCAGTTGGGGTAGATGGCCGTCTCGACCTGGTGGACGACACGGTCGCCGGACCATTCGTAGCGTCCGCCGTACGCGCCGAAGGTCCGTACGGCGGCGAGCTTCTCCGCGTCGGTGGTCCAGCGCCAGTTCTCCGTCCGCAGGAGCGGGCGGTCACCGGCCATGTACTGCACCGACATGTAGCCGTCGGGACCGTAGATGAGCAGGCCGAGCGGCTCGTCCCCGAGGGGGCGCGCACCGTCGTCGGACTCGCCCTCCATGACGTAGTCGATCAGCCGCCAGGTGCCGACGATCATGAGGTCGCGCCCATCTGCTCCCGGAACGCCCGCGCCATCGAGTGGGCCGTACGGGCGAGCATGGTGGCGTCGTTGCCCATGATGAGGAACTGGTGGCCGAGGGCGGCGGTCCGGACGGCCGACGACGCGTCCGTACACGCCGCGCCGCAGGGCTTGCCCGCCGCGGCGGCCGCGGCCCGCGCCCGGTCGAGCGACTCCTCGACCACGGGATCGTTCATGCGGGCCCCGAGCGCGAGGGAGAGGTCACCGGCGCCCAGGAACACCGCGTCGACTCCCGGCACGGCGAGAATGCCGGCGGCGGCGTCGATCGCCGCGGGGCTCTCCAGCTGGGGGACGCAGACGACGTCCTCGTTGCCGACCCGGACGTACTCGTCTCGGGGCGTCAACCCCCACTTACCCGCGCGGCTGGTGCCGCCCGCTCCCCGCCGGCCGAGGGGCGGGAAGCGGGTGGCCGCCACCACCCGCTCGGCGTCGGCGACCGAGTCGACGCGGGGGACGAGGATGCCCCGGGCGCCGGCGTCGAGGACCCGCTGGATGGTGCTGCCCCGATGGTCGGGCACGCGTACCAGGGGATCGACGCCGTACGCCGAGGCCGCACTGATCATCCGGGCCGCGAGGGTGAGGTCGAGCGGGGAGTGTTCGAGATCGATGACCACGAAGTCGAATCCGGCGCTGGCCATGATGTCGACGCTCTCGACGGTCGCCAGCTTGATCCAGGTGCCCAGCCGCGGCGTCTGCGCGGAGGCGGTCGCGAAGAACGTCATGCGGTCGTGATGTGGTCGGGGGCCGGGTACTCGTCGGCGTTGAGCACCCATCCGGCCTTGGCCGAGAAGTCCGCGCGCGGTGGGCTGAAGACGTCGATGAGCATGTGCACGCCGTCGCCGATCGCCTGGCTGGTGTGCACGGTGGGCGGCGGGATGATCGCGACGGCGGGGCTGCCGACGGCCGCGTGCTCGTCGGCGCGCCACTGCGAACGCTTCGACGTCCAGGGCGTCCGGACATGATGGATGTAGTCACCGGCGACGGTGAGCGAGCACTGCTCGAAGTCGTCGTGGTGGTGGGGGGAGAGCCGATCGGGATCGCGCGGGCCGTCCTTGGGATCCCCGAAGTTGACCATGAAGGCGCTGGACCGGAAGATGCGGCCGAACCGGCCGGGTCGCAACGGGAAGTCGGCGTTGCGGTAGACGCGCAGACGGTGGCCCGCGGGCGGCTCCGGCCACGGCTCCAGCGGGGCGACGCGCGGGTGGGGCTCGGCGTACTCCGAGGCGTTGCCGCAGCGTGCGAGGAGGTCGGTGGTCCGGACGTCGAACAGGCGGACCAGGTCGGCGTCGCCGTGCGCGGTGAGCTCGCTGTCGCCGGGTGGCACGATGACCACGCCGCTCCCGGTCACCGTCCGGCTTTCCGCGCCGGCCGTCACGTCGATCGTGATGTCGTCGTGGGGGAGGACGACGACGTACTCCTCCCGCTGCGCGGCCGCGTCGCGGCGGAGCGCGTCGCCGGGGACCAGGCGGGTGAAGGCGAGCACGAAGTTCTGGCCGCGGACGTACCAGGTCTTGCTGCCGAGCTCGGTGACCTCGTCGGGCGGCAGCGCGAGGAACTCGTAGGTGGCGAGCGCGGCGATGGGGGCGTTCGGATTCGTCGTGACCGGTGCCGTGTTGAGCGCGGCGCGAGGATCGTTGGGGGCGTACATGTGATCCGTCCTTACAGTCAGTCGTCCAGGCCGAGCAGGTACGACGGGTTGACGCGGACTATCTGCCGCAGGTCCTTCTCGGGCAGCCCGAGATCGAGCAGCGCGGACCCGACCCGGATGAAGGAGTCGACCGGCATCGGGCGGCCGACCTGGCCTAGGTCGGAGGCGAGCACGGTGTGCTCGGGCCCGACCCGCTCGATCCAGTCCATCAGCACCTCCGGACCCCACCGCACGTTCGCCACCTCGGGGTCGTACATGCTGGTCTCATGCTCGATGTAGGCGCCGAGCGCGACGAAGTCCCGGCACTGCGCCGGGTCGGAGCCGATCACGAAGTTCGGATGGCTCACCACCAGCCGCCGGACTCCGGCCTCGCGCGCGGCGGTGAAGACCTCCCGGATGTCGTCGGGGGCCATGTGCCCGGCGGAGAGCAGCGCGCCGGTCTCGGCGATGACCGCGATGACCTGGCCGACCTCGGGGATGAGCTCGCCATCCGGGCCACGCACGTCGACCTGGGTGGTGGTGAGGGGGATCGTCGGCGTGGGGAAACCGCCGCCGGAGTTGTGATGGTCGACGTGCGCGCTGGAGGAGATGGTGGGAAACCAGACACACCGCCCGCCCATCCGCAGGCACATCTCCACCGCGTACGGGTTGATGCCGCCGACCTGGTTGTTCAGCGCGATGCCGCCGTAGACGGCGGTGCTCACGCCTTTCAGCCGATCGCTCATCGCGAGGAGGTCCATCACCGTGTTGTGGTGGTGGGACTTCGCCAGGAAGGCGCGCATGCCCAGCCGCGCGCCGTCCTCGGCGGCCTGGACATGGTCGAACTTGCGCGGCAGCGGGTTGGGCCCGGAGTGGCAGTGCAGGTCGACGAGGCCGTGCAGGATTCGCTCGACAGCGGGTCGGGTCATCGTTGCTCCTCCTGCGCGGCAGCCACCGGCCAGGGCGCGACGACCCTTGACAGAAACACCGCCACGATAGCATTGTTACAAATTACGGACTTACTGTACGATAAATGCGACTCGCTGTTCTGACAAGCACTTGTCCCGGCGAGATGTTCCAGCGCGACGACCTGCGCTGTCGCTCAAACCCGATTGGGGGCCACGTGCCGGAGGCGACCTATACCTGGGCGGAGATGATGGCGATCTCCATTTCGCACGAGATGGCCGACGGTGCCTTCGGCTCCGTGGGCGCCGCATCGCACATTCCCGCCGCCGGGCTGCGCCTGGCGCAGCTCACCCACGCGCCCAACCTGTCCTTCTTCTGTGGAGGCAGCGGTGCGATGAACCCGAAGATCCAGCGGTTGACCGAGTCCTCGGCCGACTACCGCAACCTCGTGACCAGCGAATATCACTTCAGTCTCGACGACGTCGTGGACTTCGAGACGGCGATGCGCTTCGACTTCGCGTTCCTGGGCGGAATGCAGATCGACAAGCACGGAAACCTGAACATGGCCATGATCGGCGACTGGGACAAGCCGAAGGTGCGTGGACCCGGCACCATCGGCCTGATCTTCCTCGGCGGCTTCAAGACCAGCTACATCTACACCCAGCACCACACGCCGAAGATCTTCGTGGACAAGGTCGACTTCATCAGCGGCGCGGGCTGGCTCGACGGCGGCGACGCCCGCTCCAAGGTCTTCCGCCCGGAGTCCGACGGGCCCCGGCGGGTGTTCACCCCCCTGGGCGTGTTCGACTTCGAGCCGGAGAGCAAGCGGATGCGCCTGATCAAGGTGCACCCGTGGAGCAGCATCGAGAAGATCCAGGCGGCGACCGGATTCGAGTTGCTGATCGCCGACGACGTGCAGACCGTCGGCGCCCCCAGCGACGAGGAGCTCACCCTGCTCCGGACCCAGGTCGACCGCGACGGTGTGCTGCGCCGCTACCCGTCCGTGGCCTGAGCGCTCATGGGCTTTCACGATCGGTACGTTGTCGTCGACGGCTGCACGACCCACTATCTGGAGGCCGGGGACGGTCCTCCGCTGATCCTCCTGCACGGCGGCGAGTACGGCGCCTCGGCCCGGCTCGCCTGGGAGAACTGCATCCCGGCGCTCGCCGAGCACCATCGCGTGCTGGCGCTCGACTTCGTCGGCTTCGGGCACAGCGACAAACTTCGCGACTTCGGCGGCCAGCGCCGTCTCATGCGACGGCAGGTCTCCGGCGTACTGCGCACCCTGCGCGTCGGCTCGGCGGACTTCATCGGTACGTCCCTCAGCGGGCGGCTGCTGCTCGACATCGCCAACCGGCCGTCACCCGAGTGGCCGATCCGGTCGATGGTCGTGGTGGGCACCGGTCTGGCCGCCCCGGCGGCCGAGGCCCGCGCCGTGCTCGAGGACTTCGACGGCACGCTCGACGGCCTGCGCCCGTCGATGGACGTCCTCTTCCACGACCCGCGTTGGAAGAACAGCGAGGACTACCTGCGCCGCCGCCATGAGTACTGCATGGTTCCCGGGGCGTGGGAGACCGCCGCGGCGGGCGGTCTGCGCGCGCCGGGACGTGACGGCGGCGAACGACGGCCGCACGTGCGCCCGCCCGCCCGCGACTACGGGGGCATCACCGTGCCCACCTGTCTCGTCAGGGGACAACATGACCGGCTGGTACCACCGCTGACCTGGCAGGAACTCGCGACGCAGATCCCGTACGCGCGGACCGAGACGATCGGCGGCAGCGGTCACTATCCGCAGATCGAGCGCTCGGAGGAGTTCGTCGAGGTGGCGCTCGGGTTCCTCGCGCGAACGAAGGCGGAGGCGCGATGACCGACCTCCACCTTGAGTCCGGCGGCGACGACGACGGCCCCGCGGTGCTCTTCCTGCACGGCTCCGGCGCGTCCGGAGCCGTCTGGAAGCCGGTGCTGGAGCGGCTTCGCGAGCGCGGGACCCGGTACCGGTGGCTCGTCGCCGACCTGCCGGGGCACGGCCGCTCGGGCCATCGCGAGGACTACTCGCCCGAGGGTTACGCGGGCGCGGTGTCCACCGCGCTCGCCGGCGTCCTGGGCGAGAACGCGTCGCTGAACGTCGTCGGTCACTCGCTCGGCGGGATGGTCGGGATGACCATCGCCGACGGGACCTACGGCGTCACGGTCGAGTCCCTGACGGTGATCGCGATGAAGGTCTCCTGGACCGGGGAGGAGCTGGCCAGGCGGGCCGCGACGGCCGACCGGCCGGTCCGGATCTTCCCCGGAGAGGAAGAGGCCCGCGAGCTGTTCGGGCGGGTGTCGGGTCTGCGAGGACCCGCGTTCACCGACGAGGACCGCGCCGGCGGGATCACGGCACGCGACGGCGGCTACGCGCTCTCCGGCGATCCGGGGATCGCCAAGGCCGGCCCGGCCACCGGCCCCGAACTGGCCGCGCGCATGCGCAAGGTGACCTGCCCGGTCGAACTGGCCTGCGGCGATCACGATCCCGGCATCGAGCCGGCGGACCTGGCCCGGGTACTCGGGCACCCGGTCACCGTGCTGCCCGGCGCGGGGCACAACGTCCACATCGAGCGCCCCGGCCTCATCGCCGACCTGGTCGAGCGGGCACTCGGCCGCTGACGAACGGACACTCATGCGAATCGAGAACCTGCTGCGGCAGAACGCGGTACGACGTGGCCCGCTGCCCGCAGTCATCTGTGACCAGGCCCAGCTGTCCTGGGCCGAGCTGGACATCGAGACCAACCGGTTGGCCAACGCGCTGATCGGGCTCGGATACCGCGCGCAGGAGAGGGTCGCGCTGGTGCTGTCCAACTGCCACCACATCGTGACGGCCTTCCACGGCTCGTGGAAGGCCAACCTGGTCACCGTGGGGATCAACACCCGGCTGACCGCGCCCGAGATCGCGAGGATCCTCACCCACTCGGGTGCGTCCCTCGTCATCTGCGACACCCCCGCCGCGGTCGAGGCCGCCACAGGGGTGCCGGGCATACGAGGCGTCTACACCATCGGCCTGGGCGACGGCGACGACCAAGGGTCGTTCGTGAGCCTCGTCGCCTCGGGTGACCCGGGTGACGTGCCCGAGACCGGCACCGGCGACGAGCTGCGCTCGCTGCGCTACACCAGCGGCACCACCGGCGCGTCCAAGGGCTGCATGGCCACGCACGACCAGCAGCTCGCCAGCACGGCCAACTACCTGTGCGAGGTCAACGTGCCGCGCGGCGGCCCGACCTGGATCTCGGTGCCGCTGACGCTGGGGGTCGGCGCGTCCTTCGTGACGACCACCGCCTACCTCGGCGTCCCGCTGCTGCTGCGCAGGCGCTTCGACCCGGCCGCGTTCGTCGACGACATCGACAGGTTCGGGGTCGAGCACGCCTTCCTGGTGCCGACCATGCTCGTCGACCTGGTCAGGGCGCTGCCCGACCTCGACCTGCACCGCGCGAGCGCGCTCAGGCTGGTGGGGTACGGCGGCGCGTCGGTGTCCTGGAGCCTGATCCGCTCCCTCGCGGAGGCGCTGGACCTGGAGTTCTATCACGCGTTCGGGGCGACGGAGGCGGGTGGTTTCGTGGCGTTGCTCACCCCGGACGACCACAGAAACTTCCTGCGCACCGAGGCCGCCTCCATCGTCCCGGTGGGCAGACCGGCCGCGTTCGCCGACGTCAAGATCTTCGACGCGGAGGACCGAGAGGTGGCCGTACGGGAGACCGGCGAGATGCGGATCCGGGCGGCCAGCGTGTTCTCCGGCTACTGGAGCCAGCCGGAGTTGACCCGCGCGGTGCTCAAGGACGGCTGGCTCCGGCTCGGCGACATGGCCTGGCGGGACGAGCGCGGCTACATCTATCTCGCCGACCGGGCGCAGGGCGTCATCCGGTCGGGGGCGCAGAACGTGTACGCCGGTGAGGTCGAGGCGGTGCTGCAGGCCTGCCCCGGCGTCGCCCGCGCCGCGGTGATCGGGGTGCCGCACGAGCGGTTCGGCGAGTCGGTCAAGGCGCTGGTGCAGCGGGCGCCGGGTGAGGAGCTGACGGAGCAGCAGGTCCTCGACTACTGCGCGGAACGGCTCGCCGGCTACAAGCGGCCCCGCGAGGTGGAGTTCGTGACCGACCTGCCGGTCGACGAGGGCGGCAAGATCAGGAGAGCCGAGCTGAAGCGCGTCACCGAGGTGCGCCTGCTCGGCGAGGTGACGACCGGTGGCGACGCCGGTCCGGCTAAGGAGTTCAGGCGATGAGCGCGAACAAGGTGACGACCCCCGAGGAGGCGGTCGCCGGCATCCCCGACGGAGCCACGATCGCGCTGGGCGGCGTGCACTCCCACAACGGCCCGATGGCGCTGGTGAACGCGCTGATCCGGCGCGGGGTCAAGGATCTGGAGCTGATCCCGACGCCGAGCGCCGGTCCGCCCGTGGACATGCTGATCGCCGCCGGCTGCGTCCGGCGGCTGCACGTCTCCTACGTGGGGCTGGAATTCCTCGGCATGGCGCCGAACTACCGCCGCGCCGCGGAGAGCCGGTCGATCGAGATCGTCGAGGCGGACGAGGCCTACATCGTCTACGGGTTCCGGGCCGGAGCCAGCCGGCTGCCGTTCCTGCCGCTGCCCGCGCTCTACGAGGGGACCGACCTGCCCAAGGTCAACAAGGACATCCGGTCCACGACCGACCCGTACACCGGAAAGACCGTGACCACCATCCCCGCTCTGCGTGCCGACTACGGACTGTTCCACGCGCAGGTCACCGACCGTAAGGGCAACACGCAGATCTTCGGCCAGCGGCGGTTCGAGGACGTGATGGCGAAGGCCTGCGAGCACGTCATCATCAGCTCGGACGAGATCCTGGACGAGTACGCCCCGGCCCCGGACCCGCGCCTGGTGTCCATCCCAGGCGCGATCGTCGACAGCGTCGCGCACGCGCCCTACGGCTCACACCCGCTGTCCTCGCCTGGGCACTACGCCTACGACCGGGAGCAACTGGTGGAGTACCGGGACCTCGCCGCCCAGGACCGGACCAAGGAGTACCTGGAGAAGTACGTGTTCTCGGTCAACGACCACCAGGAGTACCTGGACAAGCTGGGCGCCCGGCGTCTCCTGGGTCTCCAGCAGACCTTCCGCTGAACGGGCCCCTGGGTCCCCGGCGGACGTTCCGCTGAACGGGGCCGCCCACCCGGGGGCCTACCAGGAGTAGGCCTCCGGGGCGGGTCCCGGGCCGGGGAAGATGACGTCGAGGCGCTCAAGCGTCTTGTCGTCCAGGGACACCTCGAAGGCACGGGTGGCGGCGTCGAGCTGGGCCAGGGTGCGCGGCCCGATGATCGGCGCGGCCACGCCGGGCCGGCCCAGCAGCCAGGCCATCGCCACGTCGGCGGGGTTCTCGCCGAGCTCGTCGCACAGGTCCTCGAAGGCCTGGATGGCGGCGCGGTGCCGGTCCAGCTTGATCAGTCGCTTGCCCCGGTGGGTCGCCACCTTGGCTCCGGGGAGCGGCGTGCCCATCTGGTTCTCCCGCTCCTTGCGCAGGATCCCGCCGAGCAGGCCGGCGTCGAGCGGCGACCACGGCATCATGCCGACGCCGTAGTGCGCGCAGGCGGGCAGGACTTCCAGCTCGGCGGTGCGTTCGAGCAGGTTGTAGATGGTCTGCTCGCTGACCAGACCCGGGCGGCCGCGCCGGGCGGCGGCCTCCTGCCCGGCGGCGATGTGCCAGCCGGGATGGTTGGAGGACCCCACATAGACGATCTTGCCCTGGGTTTTGAGCACGTCCATCGCCTCCCAGATCTCCTCCCACGGAGTCGATCGGTCGATGTGGTGCATCTGGTAGATGTCGATGTAGTCCGTGCGCAGCCGCCGCAGCGACGCCTCGCAGGCGCGCCGGATGTGCAGGGCGGACAGGCCGGCGTGGTTCGGCCACTCGGACATGCGGCCGTACAGCTTGGTGCTGAGCACCGTGCGCTCACGGCGGCCCCCGCCGGCGGACAGCCACCGGCCGATCATCTGCTCGGTGAGTCCTTCGCCGAACTGCCAGCCGTACACGTCGGACGTGTCGATCAGGTTGATCCCCAGCTCGTGGGCATGATCCATGATCTGGAACGCGTCCTCCTCGGTCGTCTGGGTGCCGAAGTTGTCGGTGCCGAGCACCAGTCGGCTGACCGTCAGACCGCTGCGACCGAGGTGAGTGAACTCCACGAGATCTCCTCATTCCATTTATCGGACGACGAGTCCTATATTTGAATTTTGATGGTAGCGTTCATGGGCAGATGAGGTAAAGAGCACTGGTCCGGCAGGCAGTCACGCTTCTGACCGCATATGCACCTGGGCCACGGCACAGATCCGCCCAAGGAGTCTCCTCGATGAGCACAAACCTGTCCGAGCACCTCGCCGTCGCGGAGTTACCGGCGGCGCACAGCTTCGTCGGGGGGGCTCTGTGCGGTGGCGGCGGGGCGGTCTTCACGACCTGTCATCCGGGCGACGGCTCGCCGATCGCCGAGGTCGAGGCGGCGACGGCCGGCTTCGTCGACGAGGCCGTGGCCGGCGCGGTCGCGGCCCAGCCCGCCTGGGCGCGCACCTCCCCGCACGAACGCGCGCGGATCCTGCGCATGGCCGCCGACCTGATCGAGGCGCGAGCCCCGCGACTCGTCCACCTGGTCGCGCTGGACAACGGCAAGACGCTGGCGGAGGCGCGCGGCGACGTCTTCGTGGCGGCGGCCCACCTGCGCGGTGCGGCGGGGTGGGCGTCCACCCTCGAAGGCACCACCCTGCCGGCGGACGGATCCACGCTGCGGATGACCTTCCGGGAGCCGGTGGGAGTGGTGGCGGCGATCATCCCGTTCAACACCACCCTCATGTTCGCGGCACAGAAAGCCGGCCCGGCCCTGGCCGCGGGCAACGCGATCGTGATCAAGGCGCCCGAGCTCAGCCCGCTCGCGGCGCCCGTGTTCGCCAGGATCCTCACCGCCGCCGGACTTCCCGACGGTCTCCTCCAGGTGCTCCAGGGCGCGGGAGAGGTGGGCCGTCGGCTGGTCGAGCATCCCGGGGTGAGCATGGTGTCGTTCACCGGCAGCACCTCGGTCGGCCGGCAGGTGATGGGCTCGGCGGCGGACGGGGTGAAACGGGTACTGCTGGAGCTCGGCGGGAAGTCCGCGAACATCGTCTACGCCGACGCGAACCTGGACGCCGCCCTGCACGCCACGGTCGGCGGCATCTTCCGCAACGCCGGTCAGCGATGTTTCTCCGGCTCCCGGCTCCTGGTCGAGGACTCGATCGCGGACGCGTTCGTCGAGCGGGTCGCCGACGTGGCGCGTTCGATCAGGGTCGGTGACCCGTTCGCGCCGGACACCCAGCTGGGCGCGCTGATCTCGGCGGGGGAGGCGGCCAGGGTCCGGGCGATGATCGACACGGCCGTGGACCAGGGCGCGCGTGTGCTGGCCGGCGGTGGTCGGCCGCCCGGTGTCCATCCCGACGGCGCGTTCGTCGCGCCCACCGTACTGGAGATCCCCTCAGGACTGCCCCGCGTGCCCGACATCGTGTACGACGAGGTCTTCGGACCGGTCCTCACCGTCCAGGGGTTCGGTGGCGTGGAGCAGGCGATCGCGCTCGCCAACGACTCACCCTTCGGCCTGGTGGGCGGTTGCTGGACCCGTGACCTGGACCGGGCGCTCACGACCGCCAGAGCCGTGCGGTCGGGCTATTTCTGGATCAACTCCTACGGGGCGTTGGCGCTGGACGCCCCGATCGGCGGCGTCGGCCTGTCGGGCGTCGGCCGAGAGCTCGGCCGGGTGGGGCACGAGGCCTACACGGAGCTCAAGACGGTGATCGTGGACACCGCCGCGGCCGACGCGCCCCGCTGGTACTGACCTTCAGCCGACCCGATCCGAGGAGTGATCCATGTCCGCCTGCTACCGAGGCGCCGTCGTCCGAGAGGCGCACGGGCCACTGAACGTCGAGGACATCCCGCTGCGGGACCCGACCGGCGACGAGGTGCTGATCAGGGTGACCGCCTGCGGGCTGTGCCACAGCGACGTGCACTTCATACACGGCACGTCGGGGACCGACTTCCCCTACCTGGTCGGCCATGAGGTGGCCGGCGTCGTCGAGACCCTGGGGCCGGGGGCGACGGGCGTCGCGGAGGGTGACAGCGTCGTCGTCGCGCCGATGGTGGCCTGCGGGACCTGCAAGCACTGCCGCGCGGGACGGCCCACGGCGTGCGCGTCGAGGCTGCCCCGCCGGCCGAAGGTCGGCCTCGGCGACGGCGTCGCCGCGACCCCGGTCCTCGGCATCGGCGGCCTGGCCGAACGGGTCATCGTGCCCGCCCGGCAGGCGATCGCGATCGACCCGAGGGTGCCGCCCCGGATAGCCGCGCTGCTCGGCTGTGGCGTGCCCAGCGGCTTCGGCGCGGCGGTCAACACCGCGGGGACCGGGCCGGCCGACGACGTGGTGGTGATCGGATGCGGTGGCGTGGGGATCGCGGCCATCGCCGGGGCCGCGTACGCGGGGGCGCGGCGGATCATCGCGATCGACACCAATCCCGGCAAACTCGCCGTCGCCGAGCGGTTCGGCGCCACCCATCTGATCGACGCGTCCCAGGAGGAGCCCGGAGAACGCGTACGCCGGTTGACCGACGGCATGGGCGCGGACGTCGTCCTGGACGCGGTCGGCGGGCCCGCCACCTTCGCGACGGCGGACGGCCTGCGGGCCCCCGGCTCACGGCTGGTGATCGTCGGCGCCCCCAGGCAGGGGGACATGGCCGAGGTGCCGCTGAGACGGCTGTTTTTGACCGGAGGGTCGATCCGGGTCTCGATCTGGGGAGACTGCGTGGCGTCACGGGACCTGCCCCTGCTCGCGGGCCTCTATCTGGACGGCCGGCTGCCGCTGGACGAGTACGTCTCGGGAACGTTCGGCCTCACCGACGCACAGGAGGGTTACGACCGGTTGCTCGCCGGAGAGGCGCTGCGCAGCGTGGTGATCCCCTCAGACCGCGGTTGACAAGTTGACATGCACGAACAGACAATCAATTCAAATTCCGGACTACTTGTCCGATAATTGACACGCTGAGGATCAGATGATGGCGACAGCCGATCTCCGCGCACCGCGCTCGCTCAACCACATCGCCTATCCGACGTGGGACTCCCAGGCAACGCACGACTTCTACACCGAGGTCCTCAGGTGCGAGTTGCTCACCGCGATCCAGCTGGACGAGGTGCCTTCCAACGGAGCCCGCACCCCCTACCTGCACACTTTCTTCGGACTGGGCGACGGCAGCGCCATCGCCTTCTTCGAGGTCGACGACATGCCCAACCCCGGCCCCGACTCGGTGCCCTCCTGGGTGCGGCACATCGCACTCAACGTCGACTCCATGGAGGAGCTCCACGAGTGGAAGGCGCACTTCGCCGCCAAGGGCGTGGAGACGGTGGGCATCGTCGACCATGACGGGGTCTGGGAGTCCCTGTACCTCTTCGACCCGAACGGGGTCCGGATCGAGCTGACACTGCAGACCCGCCCTCTCGACGACGCCGACGCGCGCGCGGGCGCCGAGACGCTGCGGAAGTGGACCGCGCGCGGGTAGCGCGCGGCCACCGACCCCATCCCTGCCCCATCCGCGCTGATCAGGAGCTGCCTCGTGCTGTCTCGCGAACTACTCCCCATACCGATGACGCCTGGCGGACGCCTGGACATCAACTCCGGTGTCGCCCGGATGAGCGGGAAGATCTGGGCCACCCTCTGGAAGAACGATCTGCGGCCACCGTCGACCGCCGTGCTGATCGTGCACCCGGCGTCCAACTTCATCGGTCACTACGCCCTGGAAGAGCTCGCCGACCGTGGGGTGGCCGCGGTCGGGCTCGCCACCCGCTACGTCGGCAACGACTCCGCGCTCATCATGGAGAACTGCCTCCTGGACATCGGCGCGGCGATCCGGCACCTTCGCGAGCTGGGTTACCAGCGGATCGTCCTGGTCGGAAACTCCGGCGGCGGCGGTCTCGCCGCGCTCTACCAGGCGCAGGCGGAGAACCCGACCATCACCCACACCCCGGCCGGCGACCCCGTCGACCTCGCCGGCGCCGGGCTCATCCCGGCCGACAAGGTCGTCATGGCCATGGCGCACCCCGGCCGGGCGGTCGTCTACACCGAGGGGCTCGATCCGGCCATCACCGACGAGCGGCGGCCCTTCGACCGGGACGACTCGCTCGACATGTTCGACCCCGCCAACGGCCCGGCCTACGGCGAGGAATTCGTCGAGCGCTACCGCCTCGCCCAGATCGACCGCAGCCGCCGGATCTCCGGCTGGGTCACCGAGCAGCTCGAAGCGCTGCGCGGACACGTCCGCGAGTCGGCGGACGGGGAGAAGGTGGCGCCCGACGACCTGCCCTTCGTCGTGCACGGCACGGCGGCCGACCCGCGCTTCCTGGACCTCGCCCTCGACCCCTCCGACAGGCGGACCGGCACCCTCTGGGGCAGCCCCTGGGCGGCCAACTTCCAGCCGGCGTCGCTGGGTCACCTCACCAGCCTGCGGTCCTGGCTGAGCCAGTGGAGCTACGACCACAGCCGGGCCAACGCCTACGTCGCCCTCCCCGAGGTGCAGGCGCCCGTCATGGTCGTGTACGGATCGGCCGACTGCGCCGCCTTCCCCAGCCACGCCCGCACCATGTACGAGGCCGTCGCGCACGACAGGCGTGAGCTGGTCGAGATCAAGGGGGCGGACCACTACTTCCAGGGCCGCCCCGATCTGGCCAGGATCATGTGCGACCACATCGCCGAGTGGAGCAAGTGATGGGCATCCTCGACGTGGCCGTGGTCGGCGCCGGCCCGGTCGGGCTCACCGCGGCCCTCGCCCTGGCCAGGCGCGGCGCGTCCGTCACCGTCTTCGAGGAGGGCGACCGGCTCAGCACCGAGTGGCGGGCCTCGACCTTCCACCCGCCGACGATCGAGATCGCCCGCGACCTCGGCGTCGTCACGACGATGCTGGAGGCCGGCATCGTCGCGCGGAAGTACCAGGTGCATGATCGCCGCGACGGGCTGATCGCGGAGTTCGACTTCGGCACACTCGCCGGCGAGACCGACTATCCCTTTAGATTGCAGCTCGAACAGTACAAGTACACCCAGATCCTCAAGGACGCGATCAACGAGTGTCCCGCCCCGGTCGACATACGGCTCGCCACAGGCGTGGCGGACGTGAGCCAGGACGAGGACAGCGCGCTGCTGACCACCGTGTCAGGGGAGCGGATCGCGGCCCGCTGGGTGCTCGCCGCCGACGGCGCGCGCAGCACCATCCGCAAGGCGCTCGGCAGCTCGTTCGAGGGGCTCACCTACGAGCATCGCTATCTCGTGCTGAGCATCGACTATCCGGTGGAGACGCTGCTGCCGGGGATCTGTGACGTCAACTACATCGCCGACCCCGTGGAGCACCTGCTGATCCTCCGGGTGCCGGACGTCTGGCGGCTCGTCGTCTCGGTGCCGCCCCACGTCACCGGCGAGGAGGCCCTCTCCGACCGGTACGTCGCGGACCGGCTGCGTGGCGTCTTCGGTGACCACCCCGAACTGCCGCTGCGCGAACGGAAGATCTACTCCGTGCACCAGCGGGTGGCCGACACCTTCCGCCGGGACCGGGTGCTGCTGCTCGGCGACGCGGCGCATGTCAACAGCCCCATGGGCGGCATGGGTCTCAACGGCGGCATCCACGACGCGTTCGATCTGTCCATCCAGCTCAGCGCGGTGCTCCACGGTGAGGCCACCCCGGACGTGCTGGACGCCTGGGCGCACCGCAGGCGCAAGGCCGCGGTCGAGGCGGTACAGGAGCTCACCCACCGCACGACCACCGCGATGGCGGAGCAGGACGAGTCGGAGCGGCGCAGGTTCCAGCTTCAGATGTCGGAGATCGTGGCCGATCCGCTGCGGGCCCACAACTGGATGATGGACGCCGCGATGATCTCCAACGTGCGCGCCCACGCCCTGCCGCCTCGGGCCGGATGACCGGCATGTCGAAGGGGACCTGATGGACTTCGAACTGAGTGACGAACAACGGGACATCCGCGACACCGTGCGCGCCTTCGTCGCCAAGGAGATCCTTCCGTTGGAAGAGGACTTCCTCAGGCTGGTGCGTGAGGGCGGCGCGAGGCTGCCCCGGGACGAGGAACACCGGCTGCGGGCCAAGGCGCGCGAGTTCGGCTTCTGGGGGCTCAGCACGCCCGAGGAGTACGGCGGGATGGCGCTTCCCGCGGTCACCCAGTCGCTGATCCACATCGAGCTGGCGAAGAGTTGCGTACCCTTCCGCTTCGGCGGGGAGGCCGACAACATCCTGTACGGCGCGGACGCGGCCCAGCAGGAGGAGTACCTGAAGCCGACGATCGAGGGCGAGCGCCTCGGCTGTTTCGCGCTGACCGAGCCGGGCGCGGGGTCGGACGCCGGGGCGATCAGCACGTACGCGCGGCGCGACGGCGACGACTGGCTGATCAGCGGTGAGAAGACCTTCATCAGCAACGGCCACGAGGCCGACTACGCGATCGTCATCGCGCTGACCGACAGGGACAGGGGCGCCCGCCACGGGGCGACCGCGTTCCTCGTCGACCGGGAGGCGGGCTGGACCTCCTCGCCCATCAGCACGATGGGCAGCTGGCACCAGCCCGCCTCGCTCTCCTTCGACGACGTGCGAGTGCCGGCCGGCAAGGTCCTCGGCGAGGTCGGCGGCGGCTTTCAGCTCGCCATGCGCTGGGTCGGCAAGGGACGCTACGTGATCTCCGCGCACTGCGTCGGCATCGCCGAGCGCTGTCTGACGATGGCGGTGGACTACGCCGGCCTGCGCGAGACCTTCGGCAGCAAGATCGGCCGGAACCAGGCGATCCAGTGGATGATCGCCGACTCCGAGACCGAGCTCGAAGCGGCCCGATGGCTCGCCCTCCGGGCCGCCTGGGACGTCGACCGGGGGGCCGACGCCAGACACGCGTCGGCGATGGCGAAGCTCTTCTGCACCGCGATGGTCGGCCGCGTCGTGGATCGGGCGCTGCAGATCCACGGCGGGATGGGCTACACCAAGGAGCTCCCCCTCGAAGGCTGGTATCGCGCCGTCCGGGCGATGCGCATCTTCGAAGGCACCGACGAGGTGCAGCGGCTCATCCTCTCGCGCGACTTGCTACGCGGTCACACCCGAATCGGAGGCCACCTTGCCTGATTCCATCCCCACCTCCTCCCCCACCTCCTCCCTCACCGAGCAGAAGATGAGCATCGCCACGGCCCTGCGCGCCGCGGCGGAGGCCGCGGGAGAGCGGCCCGCGATGATCCAGGGCGACCGGTCGATCAGCTACACCGAGCTGGAGGCCCGCGCGGCGCGCCTGGCCGGGGCGCTGTCGGAACGCGGGGTCGGCGTGGGCTCGACCGTCGCCATCTCCCTGTACAACTCGTTCGCGTATCTGGAGACCATCCTCGCCGCGTTCAAGCTGGGGGCGCAGCCGGTCAACATCAACTATCGCTATCTCGCTCCAGAGCTGCACTATGTGCTCGACTACACCGACGCGGTCGCCTTCGTCTACGACACCGGCCTGGCCGACCAGGTTCACCGGATGGACGACCTTCCCAAGCTGAACCTGCTCCTGGAAGCCGGATCCGAGGGCGAACCGCTCGCACCGGCGGTCCCCTTCGAGTGGGCGGCCAAGCACGGCCCGGTCCACCGGAGGGCGGACACCGACTCCCCGCACGGCATCATCCTGCTCACCGGCGGCACGACCGGCCGGCCGAAGGGTGTCGTCTGGGACCGTGACGGGCTGCTGGGCATCATCGCGTCGGTCTTCCGCCAGCACGGCATGGAGGCGCCGGAGACACCGGACGACGTGCGGGCGCGAGTGCGCGAGCTGCACGAGAAGTTCACCGCCCCCATCGTGCTGCCGATGTCGCCGCTCATCCACGGCACCGGCCTGCTGCAGACGCTGCGCTCCCTGTACGGCGGCGGCACGATCTGCTTCTGCGCCTCCAAATCCCTCGACGCGGACGAGGTGTGGCGGACCGTACAGCAGAACGCGGTCACCGAGATGGTCATCGTCGGCGACGCGTTCGGCCGCCCCCTGGTGGACTCCCTCGCCGCCGCCCAGAGCTCGGGGAAGCCGTACGACATCGCCAGCCTGCGCAAGATGACCAGCTCCGGCGTCGTGTGGAGCGTCGGCATCAAGCGGGAACTGCTGCGGCACGGCGGCGACCTCACCCTGATCGACAACATCTCGGCCTCGGAAGGCGGGCCTTTCGGGCTCGCCATGGCCCGCTCGGAGGCCGACCTGGTGGACGGGCGGTTCACGCTCGCCCCCGTGGCCCGGGTTCTCGACGAGAACGATCAGGACATCAAGCCGGGCACCGGACAGATCGGCATCCTGGCCAGCGCCGGACCACAGCCGGTCGGGTATCTCAAGGACCCGGACCGGACGGCGAGGGTCTGGCGGGTCATCGACGGCGTCCGCTACTCGGCGCCGGGTGACCTCGCCTCACTGGACGCCGACGGCAAGCTGATCCTGCTCGGCCGCGGCGACGGTGTGATCAACACCGGGGGCGAGAAGGTCTTCCCCGAGGAGGTCGAGGAGGCGCTGCTCACCCACCCGAAGATCACCGATGTCGTCGTCGTCGGCGTTCCCGATCCCCGCTGGGGCCAGATCGTGACCGCCGTCGTCGCCCCGGCGAGCGCGCTCGGCGACGTCGAGGACGAGACACTGAGTCAGCATGTGGCCGAGCGGCTCGCCGGTTACAAGCGCCCGCGCCGGATCGTCAGAGTGGACTCGCTCCCCCGGAGTCCGGCCGGAAAGATCAACCGCGCGTCGGCCCGTGAAGTGGCGACCCGCCACCTGCAAGCAGAGGAGACAGCGTCGTGACCGGCATACCGTTCCCGATCGAGCAGGGCCATGTGCGGGCCTTCGCCCGTGCCCTGGGTGAGGACGCCGACCTCGTCCCGCCCACCTTCCCGATCGCCTTCGCCCAGTTCGACCCGGACTGGGGGTTGCGCATGCGCCCCGACCGGCCCTGGAACGGCTCCGGGTCCGGGCCGGGCGTGTCATCCGGCGGAGGCGGCGGCCTGCACGCCGAGCAGGAGTTCGAGTACTTCCGCCCGATCCGGATCGGCGAGACGCTGACGGCCCGCAAGCGGGAGGGACGGACCTGGCGCAAGACCGGCGGGAAGGGCGTGCTCGACTTCGCCGAGCGGCATGTCGACTTCTTCGACGCCGAAGAAGAGCTGGTCGCCCGCTCGACCACGGTCTCCGTTACGGTCACCCCCAAGAGCGACGACGACACCCCGGAGGCGGGCCGATGACCGTGACCCCCGACCAGGAAGTACGCCAGGTCGTCGTGACGGACCTCAAGCGGACGCAGATCGTGATGTACGCCGGCGCCGGTGGCGACTTCAATCCGCTGCACACCGACGAGCCGTTCGCCACCCAGATCGCCGGCAACCCGACCGTCATGGCGCACGGGATGCTCACCATGGGCCTGGCGGGCCGCGTGCTCACCGACTGGTTCGGGCACGAGAACATCCGGCGCTACCGGGCCCGGTTCAAGGCGCCCGTCTGGCCCGGCGACACGATCACCGCGACGGCGACCGTGACCTCGGTGGACACGGTCGACGGGCAGCGACGCGCCGAGCTCACCGTCTCGGCGGTGAACGCGGCGGGCGTGGAAGTGCTGACCGGCACCGCCACCGCGATCGTCACCGACGAAGGTGAGGTGACGTGATGGACATCGGGAAAGTGCTGACCGGCACCCCCACCGCGATCGTCACCGACGAAGGTGAGGTGACGTGATGGACGTCACCGCGCTCGACGCGATCGACGTGCACACCCACGTGCAGATCTCCGTCCACGAAACGCCGGAGCCGGGAAACGACAACTTCTCGGCGATGGCCGACTACTTCAAGGCCGGTGCGGTCAGGAAGTTCACCGTCCCCATGATCGCCGAGTACTACCGCGAGCGGAACATGGCGGCGATCGTCTTCGGCGTCGACTCGATGCACGTCAGCGGCCGGGAGCAGACACCCACCAACGAGGAGATCGCGGAGCAGGCGGCACTGCACGGCGACGTGCTCATCCCGTTCGCGAGCGTCGATCCGCATCGAGGCGCGGCGGGCGTGCGGGCGGCCCGGCGGCTGGTCGAGGAGTACGGCGTCCGCGGATTCAAGTTCCACCCCACCTCGCAGGGCTTCTTCCCGAACGACCGGATGGCCTATCCGCTCTACGAGGTCATCGCCGAGCACCGGCTCACCGCGCTGTTCCACACCGGCCAGACCGGCGCCGGTGCGGGCACACCGGGCGGCGGCGGGTTGCGGCTGAAGTACTCCAACCCGATGCACGTCGACGACGTGGCCGCCGACTTCCCCGACCTGCAGATCATTCTCGCGCACCCGTCGTTCCCCTGGCAGGACGAGGCGCTCTCGGTCGCCATGCACAAGCCGAAGGTGTACATCGACCTGTCCGGATGGTCGCCGAAATACTTCCCACCCCAGCTGGTGCAGTACGCGAACACGCTGCTCAAGGACAAGGTGCTCTTCGGATCGGACTTCCCGATGATCACTCCGGAGCGCTGGCTGGCCGACTTCGCCAAGATCGACATCCGGGAGGAAGTCCGGCCGAAGATCCTCAAGGAGAACGCGGCCAAGTTGTTCGGACTCACCGGACAGTCGCGATGACAGCCCTCGGCCAAGGAGGTCGCGATGCACCACACCGGTCCCTTTGATCGGAGCGTCGACGTCGTCGTACTCGGCCTGGGCGACGCCGGCGCGGTCGCCGCGGTGACCGCTCACGACGAGGGCGCGGAAGTACTCGTCATCGAGAAGCAGCCGGCCGACGATCACCGGCCCAACAGCCGCTACGCCGCCGGCTTCTTCCTCGTGCCAGAGGACGTGGACGGCGCGGTGGAGTATCTGTCCGCGCTGTACGCGGTCAACGGCGAGCTGGCCATGATCGACCCCGGCCTGATCCGCACCTGGGCGGAGGAGACGGCGGCCACCCCGGCCTGGCTCGACCGGCACGGCGGCAAGTACCAGAGACTGAACATCCGCGGCGAGCACCCCTCCCTGCCCGGTCACGAGTCGATCAGCGTCTACAAGGCGCAGCCCACGAGCGGGTCCGACGGCTACACCGGCTGCCCGATGCACGGCTTCCTGCGGAGCCTGGTCACCGAGCGCGAGATCGAGGTCCGGTACGCGACGGCAGCCAAGTGGCTGCTCACCGACGCACGAGGCGCGGTCGTCGGGGTGGAGACCGACGGCGCCGACGGGGTCCAACGGATCGGCGTACGCCGCGGTGTCGTGCTGGCGGTCGGCGGCTACGAGGCCAGCGAACGACTCAAAACGCACTACCTGCCGGTCACTCCGGTGCATTTCTATGGCACCGAGCACAACACCGGAGACGGCATCACCATGGCGACCGAAATCGGCGCCGAACTGTGGCACATGAATGTTTGGCCAGGACATTTCGTAGCGAGATTCCCCGACGCCGGATACACCGGGGGAACGGCCATCGATCTGTGGGGATCCGGCCGGTTCGGACCGGCCGAGGGCGAGCCGGCACCGGGTTCGATCTTCGTCGACGGGTCGGGCCGGCGATTCATCCGCGAACCGGGAAAGCAGCACGCCGCCCATCTGGCGCTTTTGGCGATGGACGCCGACCAGCTCACTTACCCGAGGATTCCGACGTGGTGGATATTCGATCAAGCCCGTTTCGAGCGGGCGACGCTGGTCCCGACCTACTCGGGCCCCACCGGACCGGTGCGGGACTACACCTGGAGTGAGGACAACGAGGCCGAACTGCGGCGGGGCTGGATTCATTCCGCCAGGTCAATCCCGGATCTGGCCCGATCCTGCGGGCTCGATCCGGTCGTGCTGGAGCAGACGGTCTCCCGCTACAACCAGCACTGCGCGGCGGGCGTCGACGCCGACTTCGGCCGCGACCCCATCACTCTGGCCCCGATCGGCGGCGACCGCTATTTCGCAGTTCCGCTATGGCCGGGTGGCTCGCATACGGTCGGAGGTCCGCGCCGCGACGCGAAAGCGCGTGTGGCCTCGATTCACGGAGGTTCGATAGACAATCTCTACTCCGCCGGTGAGCTAGGATCATTACACGGCCTGCTTTATCCGACAGGTGGCGGTAGTATCGCCGAATGTCTCGCGTTCGGCCGGATCGCCGGGCGTAATGCCGCAGCCGATCGGACTGTCATAAGTTGACTCTCGTGCGACAAGTGACATCAGATTTGTTCAATACAGATACAGTGCGCATTGGGAAAACCAACAGCGGTGGGGGTGGCTTGGCGTGAGCGCTGATGATCGCGCCGGAGACGGCGGGAATCAGGGCAGCGGATCCCAGACCTTGGATCGCGGCCTGAGACTATTGGAGTTGCTCGCCGTAGAGGACCGCGACATGACCGTCGCGGAGCTGGCCACGGCGCTGGGCATGCACCGGCAGGCGGTCTATCGGCTGCTCACCACGCTCCGCAATCACCGCCTCGCCGCCGAGGGCAGTTCGGGGCGTTACCGGCTCGGGCTGGGCGTGATCCAGCTGGCCCGGCAGGCCAACCCGCAGCTCCAGCGCGCGGTCATCCCCTACCTGCGAACGCTGGCCGAAGAGCTCGGCGTCACCACGCAGTGCGTCATGTCGGAGGGGGCCGATGCCGTGGTGCTGGCGGTCGTCGAGCCGTCCGACGCGATCTTCCACCTGTCCCAGCGCAGCGGTGCCCGGCACCCGCTCGACCAGGGGGCGAGCGGCCTCGCCATCATGCTGGCCCGGCCGCCCAGAGCCGACGACCCGCCTGCGGTCGTCGAGGCGCGGGGGTGCGGATACGCGGTGTCGCGCGGAAACCTGACACCGGGCGCGGTCGGCATCGCCGTGCCGCTCTACGACGGTGAGGGGCGGCCGCTCGAGGCGAGCCTCGGCATCGTGTCGATGGTCGATCTGGACGTCGAGCACACCGCCAAACGCCTCCTCGCCACCGCGAAGCAGATCACCGCCCGGGAGTAACGGAGCGCCTGCCAGGTTTCCGAGAAAGGTCAGGACGCGGTGGCGGCACGCTCGGCGGCGCTGCGCTCGACGCAGAACTCGTTGCCCTCGATGTCGGCGAGGGTGACCCAGCCGGTGCCGTCGGGACGGCGGCGGTCGGCGACCAGGGTGGCACCGAGGGAGAGCAGGCGCTCGACCTCCTCGTCGCGAGTGCGGTCGGTGGGCTGGATGTCGAAGTGGAGCCGGTTCTTGACCGTCTTGCCCTCGGGGACGGCGATGAACAGGATCGAGACGCCCTCCGTCTCGACCAGTGCCTCGGGGTCACCGGGGTGGTCGTCTTCGCCGATCTTGGTGTTCAGCACCTCGGCCCAGAAGGTTCCGAGCCGGTAGGTGTCCGCACAGTCGACGCTCATGTGGTGCACAAGAGAAGCCATGGCCGACAGTATGCCCGTCCCACTCACAGCAGGCTCCGTTGATCTTGAGGCTGTAACGACCGCTCGGGCGCCTCGCCGGACTCCGCGATGCGTTCCCAGGCAGTGGTGCCCGAGCTTCGCCGGTCGTGTGGTGGGCGTCCGGACGAAGAAGGCCTCCTCGTCGTGAGTGGCCGCGGAGATTCCGGCCGCCACGCACCGAAGAAGGCTGAACAGGCGATATGGCCGCCTCCGCCCCGGAGACCGGCATTGCCACCGCCGCGGAATGTCGACCGCATGGGGACGAATTTCTGGTAGCGAGATATTGACATCCCGCCTTGCGAACCCTGACACTTTGCGGAAATGCAATAGAAACATGAATGCGACCCGATCGTCGGGCCTTCATCGAGAACCGATCGCCCCACCGCCAAGCCCGCAGGGACGAGATGCACGCAGAAATGTTATCGCTAACAATTCTCCGTGCGTCCGTTGATGCACTCTCCTTCCCCCCAGGTCCAGCCGTGAGCGCGCAGCTGTGATGTCGCCCCTCGCCGTCTCCTTCCCGGTTTCCGGAAAGGATGCCCGCGGTGTCCCTCCGTCCCCAGTGATTGGACATTTATGGCACTGATCATGGCCTCCGATGGTTACTCATCAGGACCGTCGCGGCGCACTCGGTCGTTGCGTCGATTACTGATCGCCCTCGTGGTGACCGCGCTCACCGCTGCGACAAGCCTCGTCGTCTCCGCACCGTCGGCCAATGCCGAGACCAGCCAGTTCCGAGGCATGAACTGGGCCGTGCTGGGTGACAACTTCAGCACCGGCACGCTCGTCGTGCAGGGACTGAGCCAGTCCGACAGCAACGCGACGGTTCGCGCGAAGGCCAACTCGCTCTACGACAACATGGAATACATCATGGGCATCAACACCATCCGGTTGCCCATCAACACTCACACCGTGGCCAACACGACCTGGTGGAACTCCTACCGCGGCGCCATCGACGCCGCCGCCGAGCGTGGATTCAAGGTCATCCTCGCCTACTGGGAGGACGGCGCCGCCTCAGGCGGCAGGATCACGAACCTCACCGCCTGGAACACGATGTGGTCCAGCGTGATCAACACGTACGGCTCGAACAGCAACGTCTACTTCGAGCCGATGAACGAGCCGCACGGCTACTCGTCGACGGAGTGGCGCAACGTCGCGGCGAACTGGCTCGGCTATCACACCTCGGCGGTGCCCGGCCGGGTGCTCATCGGCGGCACCGGCTTCAGCCAGGACCTGCGGGACATCTGCAACGACAGCCGCTTCAACTCGACGCTGCTGTCCTTCCACTACTACGCCTTCTTCTACAGCCCGATGACCTACGACGAGTTCCGAAGCCACATTCAGACGCGTCTGGGCAACTGCGCCCACCGCGCGGTCGCGACCGAGTTCGGCGCGCCGATGTCCACCGGCCTCAACTACGCCGACCCGACCAGCACCGACAACTTCGTACGCTACCTCCGCGCCATGGCCCAGGTCATGCGGGACAACCAGATGGGCGGCACCTACTGGCCCGCCCTCGGCGGCAAGCCGGGCACCATCGGCTACGACTGGTACTCGATGTACGTCATGGGCGGCAGCGGCACCAACCTCAGCGTGACCGTCCGCAACGGCCACGGCGCCAACCGGGTCAGGTACGCCTGGGGCGACGCCGTCGGCGACGTCACCCCTCCGCCGACGGTGACCTACAGGATCAACGCGCGCCACAGCGGCAAGGCCATGGACGTCCAAGGAGCGAGCACCAACGACAGTGCGCGCGTCGACCAGTACACCTACAACGGCAACGCGTGGCAGCAGTGGCAGTTCCAGGACGTCGGCAGCGGCTACTGGCGCATCGTCAACCGCCACAGCGGAAAGTGTCTTGACGTGGTGGGCGCCTCGACCGCCGACGGCGCCGAGCTCGTCCAGTACACCTGCGGCTTCGGCAACAACCAGCACTTCCAGATGGTCAGCAACGGCACCTACTTCCAGCTCCGGGCACGGCACAGCAACAAATGCGTGGACGTACCGGCCGCATCGACCGCGGACGGCGTGATCCTCAAGCAGTATCCGTGCAACACCGGCACCAACCAGCAGTGGTCGCGCACGGCCGTCTGACGGTCGTCTCGACGTGACCGCGGATCCGCGACACGAACCCGCGGATCCGCGGCACAAGCCCTCACCCCCGGTGCCGATCTCGTACTGCGTGCTCGGTGCCGGGGGCCGGAACCAACCGGTGAGCCGCCTCCGGCTCGTCGACGACCATCGGGACACCTTCGGCGTGAAGCGGCTGTGCCGGGTCCTGAAGGCGTCCCGCTCGGGGTTCTACCGATGGATCGAGGCGGCGTCGGCAAACGTCGGCTTCAGCAGGTGCGAAGCATGTTGAGCAGGGCCACCTTCTCCTTGCGGGTCACGAAGAGCCGGTAGTGGCGCTTCACCGTGATCCACGAGGTCGCGTACCGACACCAGTGGGCGCGACGTTGCGGGCGCCAGCTCTGCGGCCCCTTGCCGCCTTTGGCGATGTTGGCGGAGTGGCTGACGGTGAGCAGTTCGGGGCGGACCAGGTCGTTGGCGAACGCGCGCCGCTTGGCCTGGCTCCATCTCTTGGCGCCCGAACGCCAGGCATAGGCGAGCGGCACCAGGTGGTCGACGTCCGCGTACTTCTCGTTCTTCAGCCACTTGCCGTCGTACGAGCTGTACCAGAGCCCCTTGACCGGGTGGCAGGCCGCGTTGCGGCGTACGTTCCGCCCGTCGCGGGCCAGGACCATCTCCCGCGTGTTGCACCTGCCCTTGCGGTGCGCCGATCGGGAGTGGAACCGCTCGCGGCTGTAGCCCCGGATGGACAGGGGCCTGGCGACCTTGAGCTGAGCCAGCACGTGCCGAGCGAGGGCCGCGGACTCCGTCTGTGATCGCTTACGCGGTTCGGCCGCCGCCTGCGGGGTGGTGAGGACGGCGGTGATCGGGACGAGCACGAAGGTGAGTACGGCGGTGTGCGCTGCACGTCTCAGGAAGATCATGACTTCACCTATACCCGACGACATCAACGAAGAAGTCCTCTGACGGTGTAATGCCTGTTCAGGGGACTTCTCGCACGTGTGCGTCCGCAGGTATTCGAAACCCCTACCTTCTGATCCGTAGACGTAGTGCTGTGACCGGAAACCTATACCGGTCTCGCGTGTAGCCGCTGGCGCCGGTTGGATGTCTTCACAGGTCCAGCTGATGCGAGGAGGCGCGGGGTGGTGGAACCGGTCAGAGTACGAAGACTGATGGACGCCGAAGGGCAGAAGCTGCAGCAGATCGTGCGCCGGGGTGGCACCAGCTCGGTCAGGTATCGGAGGGCGATGATCCTGCTGGCCTCGGCCGGGGGCAACACCGTCCCGGTGATCACTCGGCTGGTGGTCGCCGATGAGGACACCGTGCGCGATGTCATTCACCCGTTCAAGGAGATGGGGCTGGCCTGCCTGGACCCTCGGTGGGCGGGAGGCCGTCCCCGCCTGCTCAGTGACGACGAGGAAGCCTTCGTCGCCGCGACGGCCACCACCCGACCGGTCCGGCTCGGGCAGCCCTTCACCCGCTGGTCCATCCGCGAACTCGCCGCCTACCTGTGGGCTCTTCCCGGCCGGGCCATCAAGATCGGCCGGGAGGCGTTACGCGCGCTGCTGGGGCGGCGCGGGATCTCCCTCCAGCGCACCAAGACCTGGAAGGAATCCCCGGATCCGGACTTCGAGGCCAAGCTGGACCGGATCGAGTACGCCCTGACCCAGCGGCCGGAGCGGACGTTCGCCTTCGATGAGTTCGGCCCTTTGGGCATCCGCCCGGCACACGGTTCGGGCTGGGCGCCCCAGAGCCGACCGGACCGGCTGCCGGCCACCTATCACCGCATCCATGGGACCACCTACTTTCACGGCTGCCGCTCCGTCGGCGACGACACGTTGTGGGGTGTCAACCGGTGCCGCAAGGGCATCGACCACACCTGGTCCGCGTTGCGATCCATCCGTGCCGCCCGCCCGGACGGCGCTCCGATCTATGTGATCCTGGACAACCTGTCGGCGCACAAGAACTGGCGCGTCCGAGCCTGGGCCAGGCGCGACAAGGTCGAGTTGTGTTTCACCCCGACCTACGCCTCCTGGGCCAACCCGATCGTGCGACACGAAGTCGCATGTGATGAGTGGAATGCGATGAAGGAGGTTCGACTGATGTCGAGCGCGTAGTTCCCGGTCCAGTGCGCAAGGACCG
>NZ_JBHMBS010000020.1:0-171732 GCF_042428775.1 Streptosporangium vulgare
CCCGCCAGCCGCGAGCCGTCCCTCAGCAACTGGGCCGGATGGTTGCAGACCTGCTTCAGCTTCGTCATGGTCGCCAGCACGTTGCCACGCCGCTCGATGCCCGTGGAGGCGTCGATCTTTCCCAGCATCTCGCCGGTCACGGCCCTGTACAGCTCCGCCTGCTCCGGGGTGAGCGTGCACCAGACCTTCATCTCCTGCTTCTCCGGCAGGTCGGAGATGATCGAACGGTCGGTCTTGAGCCGCCGCAGCACAAATGGGCCGGTGGCCCGCTTCAACGCCGCGGTGGCGTCGGGGTCGCGCCGCGTCTCGATCGGCTCCTGGTAGCGGGTCCTGAAGCGTCTGGCCGGGCCGAGCAGGCCGGGGTTGCAGAACTCCATGATCGACCAGAGCTCCGCCAGGTGGTTCTCCACCGGCGTGCCCGTCAGCGCCAGCCGGGTGCGGGCGGGAATGGACCGCACCGCCCTGGACTGCTGCGCCGAGCTGTTCTTGATCGCCTGCGCCTCGTCGCAGACCACCCGCTCCCACCCGAGCCCCGCGAGCGCCCCCAGGTCACGCAGCGCGGTGCCGTACGTGGTGACGACCAGGTCGGCCTCCCGCACGGCGGCGGCCAGCTCCTCGTCGCGCCTGCGCGTGCCGCCGTGGTGGACGTGGACGCGGAGCGACGGGGCGAATCTGGACGCCTCCTTCTGCCAGTTGCCGATGAGCGACATCGGGCAGACCAGCAGCGTCGGGGCGGGCGTGCCGGTCTCGCGCTCGGACAGCAGGAGCGAGAGGGTCGAGACGGTCTTCCCGAGGCCCATGTCGTCGGCGAGGATGCCCCCCAGGCCGAGCCCGGACAGGAAACTCAGCCATGACAGGCCGCGCTCCTGGTAGGGGCGGAGGGATCCGCGCAGCGCCCGGGGTGTGGCGACCGGGGTGAGACGGCGGTCGGCCTCGCCGGACAGCAGGTCGCCCAGCAGGCCGTCCGCGTCGACCGCGATCAGCGGCAGCCTCTCGTCACCGCCCTCCACGACCTCGCGGATCACCTCGCCGACGGTCCTCTCGCCGACGCCGCGCTGCTCGATCATCTTCAGGGCGGCCTTGACCTGCTGGTCGTCCAGCTCGACCCACCGGCCCTTGACCCGTACCAGGGGGATGCGGAGCCCGGCCAGCTCGGCCAGCTCCTCCGCGCCGATCGTGTGGTCGCCGACGGCGACGTCCAGCCGGACGCTCACCCGCCCGCCGAGGCCGACCCCCTCGTCGTTGCCGTCGTCGCCGGTGAGGGTGCGGGTGGTCAGCTTCAGGCCCAGCCCCTGACGTCCGGCCCAGGCCGGCAGCCGTACGCCGTACCCCGCCGCCCTGAGCATGGGCGCGCCGTTGCGGAGGAACGAGAACGCCCACGCCGTCTCGACCGTCAGCGCGACCGGCTCGGGGGCGCGCAGCGCGACGTAGAGGTCGGGATGGAGGCGTACGGCCCGGCCGAGGTCGGCGCGGATCAGCTCTCCGGGCCGCTCGGGCAGCCACGGCGCCCGCTCGCCGGCCCGGATCCGCTCGGCCGACAGATACCGGACGGGCTCGCGGTCCTCACGCCCCCGGCCGGTCCCGCCCCCCTCGCCGTTCCCGCCGCCTTCGTGTTCCTGGTCTCTTGGGAGTTCTCCGCCGCTTTCGCGGTCCCGGTCTTCCGGGCGCTTCCCGCTGCCCGCCCGTTCCCGGTCTCCGGGGTGGCCTCCGCCGCCTTCGCGTCTCAGGTCTTTCGCGTGCTCTTCGCCGCTGTCGTGTCCCCCCGCGGGGACGGTGTCGAGGTCGTCCGCCGGGGCGAGGCCGAACTCGACCCTCCAGGAGTCGCCGTCGCCGGCGGGTTCGATCAGCCGGAAGCAGACCCTGACCGGCCCGCCCAGCTCGTGTGCCGAGTCGAACCAGCCGGTCAGGGCCTCGCCGAGTGCCATGGCCTCGTCCTGTCTCGCGCCGGGGAGCGAGGCGTCCTCGCCGGTCAGGGCGTACAGCCAGCGGTCGGGCAGGGCGGTCTTGGGGCCGGGGCGGTTGCCGAGGATCAGGCGGCCGGGCAGCGACAGCCGCGCCGCGCCGTCGACCAGGCCGTCCAGGGCCTCTCCCAGCACCTCTGCCGCCGGTCTCTCGCGGGCCACCGCCCGGCACACCGGCGGCATCGCGGCGGCGAGGCCGGGCAGCGCGGCGAGGTCGGCGCCGGTCAGCACCGGGCGCCAGCGGGCCGCGTGGACGCCGCCCTCCAGGACGAGCTGGGGCAGGATGCGGCCACGCCGGACCAGGCCGCGAGCGTGCTCGGCGACCACGGCGAGGTAACGCAGCGAGAGGGCGGGCTCCCACGCGAGGTCCTCGGCGTCGTCGGCGTCTTCTGTGTCCTTGGCGTCTTCCGTGCCCTTGGGGTTCTCGGTGCCGCTCGCGCTCCCGGTGGTGAGACCGGCGGGGACGGGGCCGAGGTCCGCCGGCGAGCCGAGCAGGCGGAGCGCGCCGGCCGGCTGGAGCAGCAGGGCGGGGACCCGCCAGGCGGAGATCCTCGGATTCCGGGCCCGGCTCGCCAGGCCGGACTCGGGAGAGGGCAGCGGGCCCGAGGCCGAACCGGGGAGCAGGACGACCAGCTCGCCCCCGACGGCCGTGGTGTTAGGCAGGGGCGCGACGGTTCCGGCGCTCGTGACGCCTGGGGTTCGCGCGGCGGAGGGGGTGCCCGTGGCGGCAGGGATGCCCGTGGCGGCCCCCTGAGGGGTCGCCACGGACCTGCGGCCCCCGCCCGCACCCCGAGGGAGGGGTCCGCCTAAAACTTCGCTTAGCGGCCCATTTGGGGCTTCTTTTGATAAATCCCCCAAAACGCCACCGAGGGCGGCGGCCAGCGCGGTCGTGGACGCCGCGAAGGGGTGCGGGCGCAGGGCTGCGCGGGAAACAGTGGTGGGGGTCTGCGCGGTGTCCTCCGCCCAGACCCCCACGAGCCCGTCAACCCACACGCCATGGACCACGAGCACGTGACCACTCCTAGCTCTCCGTCATCCGGCGGGCGTCACCCCCGAGCCCGGCCTGCCGACAGACTAGACGTGGCTGCGGAATGCGCGGATCGCCAGCGGGGCGAAGACCACCGCGAATCCCGCGGCCCAGAGCAGCGAGAAGAAGGTGGCCTGGCCGACCTCGCCGCCGATGAGAAGGCCCCGGATGGCGTCCGCCAGATGCGTGACCGGGTTGATGTCCGACCAGGTCTTCAGCCAGGACGGGAAGGTGGCCGAGGGCACCAGCGCGCTGCTGGTGAAGGTGAGCGGCATCATCGTGGAGAAGGTGATCATCTGCACCTTCTCGGGGCTGGAGGCCTTCAGGCCGATCAGCACCGACATCCAGGACATGGCCAGGGCGACCACGACCAGCAGGGCCAGCGCGCCCAGCAGGCCGAAGACGCTGGTCGTCACCCGGAAGCCCAGCACCATGCCGAAACCGATCAGCAGGGCGAACGCCCACACCTGCTTGGCGGTGTCGGCGATGATGCGCCCCGACAGGGGCGCGGTGCGGGCGATGGGCAGGCTGCGCAGCCGGTCGAAGACGCCCTTGGTGATGTCGGTGTTGAGGCCGATGGCGGTGGACAGCGTGTAGAACAGGGCGTTCTGCACGAGCAGGCCGGGCAGGGCGAACTGCAGGTAGTCGCCGGTGGACCCGGAGATGGCGCCGCCGAAGACGTAGGTGAACAGCAGCAGGAACATGATGGGCTGGATGCTCAGATCCAGCAGCTCCCACGGGTTGTGCTTGATCTGGACCAGACTGCGCCAGGCCAGGGTCATGGTCTGCTGCAGGGTGGCCAGGGGGGTGACGCGCTTGGCGGCCACCTGCGGGATGGTCGTCGTCAGCGTGGTCATGCGAAGGCCTCTTCTTTCCGGGGGGTGCCCTCGTCGCCGGGGGCGTCCTCGACGTCGGGCAGCCGGCCGGTGAGGGACAGGAACACCTCGTCCAGGCTGGACTTGCGCAGCGCGAGCTCCGAGGCGACGACGCCCTGGTCGTCGAGGAGGCGCACGATCGCGGGGACGACGGCGGGGTCGTGGACGGAGGCGGTCGCCCTGCCCCCGTTGAGGTCGGGCGTCTCGCCCAGCACGTCGGCCATGATCTTGCCGACCAGGTCGAGGTGCTCGGCCTCCAGGGGGCGCACCTCCAGGACCTGGGCACCGGTGGTCGCCTTGAGCTGGTCGGAGGTGCCGGAGGCGATGACCTTCCCGTGGTCGAAGACGACGATGTCGTCGGCGAGCTGGTCGGCCTCCTCCAGATACTGGGTGGTGAGCAGCACCGTGACGCCTTCGGCCATCAGGCCGCGCACCACGCTCCACAGCTCGGTGCGGCTGCGCGGGTCGAGCCCGGTGGTGGGCTCGTCGAGGAAGAGCACCTGGGGACGGCCGACCAGGCTGGCGGCCAGGTCGAGACGGCGGCGCATGCCGCCGGAGTAGGTCTTGGTGGCACGCCCACCGGCGTCGGAAAGGTCGAAACGCCTCAGCAACTCGCTCGCGCGTGCCCGGGAGTCGGCACGTGTCATGCCCAGCAGGCGGCCGATCATCATCAGGTTCTCGACGCCGGTGAGCATCTCGTCGACGGCGGCGTACTGGCCCGTCAGGCCGATCAGCGAGCGCACCTGGTGTGCCTGGCGCGTCACGTCGTAGCCGCCGACGCTGGCGGTGCCCGCGTCGGGACGCAGCAGGGTCGCCAGGATCCGCACCGCGGTGGTCTTTCCCGCCCCGTTGGGGCCCAGCACGCCCAGCAGCCGCCCCTGCGGAACGACGAGATCCACCCCGTCCAGCGCACGGGTCTCCCCGTAACGTTTCACCAGACCCTCGGCCTGGATCGCATAGGTCATCATTCGCGCCTCTCGATAATCATCGGATCTCCAGCATGCACTGTGGCGCCGACATTTTTCGCGCCTCAGCTGGGGCGGAGGCGAGGGAACACCGGCCGATCGACGGCGCACGGCCGGGGGCCGTCCGGCGTACCGGGGCACCCGCCTCCAGGCCCGCCGCGCCACCCTCCCGGGCCCGCCGCGCCACCCCTCCGGGCCCGCAGCGCCCTCCGGGCCCGCCGTGCCAGCCCCGGTGCGCCACTTCTCCGCCGCGCGGCCTTCCCCCCGCCGCGCCGCCCCCGGGCGCGCCGCTTCGCCGGTGCCCGGTCCCCTGGTGTGCCGCTTTCCCGGTTACCGGTGGTGTTTTTACGTGACGAGGCCGGAACGCCCACCCGGACAAGAGCGTTTAGGCTGACAGCGTGAGCGACCGAGCCGATGAGCACCGCGCCGCTGAGCACAGCGCCGCCCCCGGGGAGGCCAGGGTGGCCGGTCTGCCGGGTGGGCGCCGCGCCGGCGTCTCCCTGCGCGCCCCCGCCAACCCGGTCTCCCGTAAGGCCATCGCGTTGTGGCTGCTGGAGGGGCTGTTCTGGTCCCTTCTCCTGGCCGGGGGCTCCTTCTTCCTGGCCAGGTGGATCGACGGGGACCGGTGGTCCTGGCTGCCCGGGTGGGCGCTCGACAACATCTGGTGGCTGCCGTGGCTGATGGTGCTGCTCCTGATCCCCGGCACGCTCGTCGAGCCGTTCTGGCGGTACGCCGTGCACCGGTGGGAGTTCAGCGGGGACGTCGTCTACGCCCGTTCCGGGTGGCTCAGCAGGGAATGGGTGTTCGTCCCCGTCAGCAGGATCCAGACGGTCGACAAGGCGCAGGGCTGGTTCGAGCGAATGCTGGGCCTGGCCACGGTCGAGATCCGCACCGCCTCCCACGCGGGCTCGTCCACCATCAAGGGTCTTGAGTACGAGGTCGCCGCCAAGCTGGCCGAGGGCCTCGCCCGCCGCGCGGAAGAGCTCAGGGACGACGCGACGTGACCGAATCCTCCCCCGATCCCGGCCGCCCACCTGTCGGCCGTCCATCCGCCGGGCACGCGCCTGACGGGCACCCGCCGGCCGGATCCGACCCTCGGACCGACCCACGGGCAGATCCTCGGGCCGACCCGCAGGCCGGGCCGGACGGCCCCGCGGCGGGCGCACAGGCCGCCACCGACGGCGGCGCGCAGGGTTCCCCCGGCGGCGTGCCGGACCACCCGCCCGTCCAGGGCAGTGGGCCCGGGTCCCCGCACCCGCCCGGCGGTGACGGGCCGGGGTTCCCGCCCACGGCTGCCGGTGGTGACGGGCCTGGATTCCCGCGTACGCCCGAGGGGCACGCGGCCGGCACGGGGGGAGCCGTACCGGGAGGGGGGCCGCCCGCCGTGGAGGGGACGGGAGGCGTGCCGGCGGAGAGGACGCCGACGGAGAGGCCCCTGCGGCTCAGCCCGAAGGTGCTGCTGACCGACCCGATCCGGATGCTGCCCTCGCTCCTCCTGCCGCTGGCCGGGGTCCTGTTCCTCGGTGGTTTCTCCATCGGATCGTTCGGGTGGGCGGCGATGGCCGTCGTCGGCTCCGTCGTGTTCGCGGCCGTGCGCTGGGTCACCTTCACCTACCAGATCGTCGGCGACCGGATGGAGCTCACCCGGTCGCTGATCAGCAGGTCGGTGCGGACGATCCCGCTGGAGCGGATCCGCGGCGTCGACGTCAGCGCCCCGCCGCTGCACCGCCTGCTCGGCATCGCCGTCCTGCGGATCGACACCGGCGCGGGCGGAGACGAGAAGCAGGAGGGCGAGCTCGACGGGGTCACCGTCGCGGAGGGGGAGCGGCTCAAGGCCGTGCTGCTCTGGCACGCCCGCGCCCGGACGGCGAGACGTGTCCAGGCGCGCGGGGCGGCTCCGGCGGCCACCTCCGTCTCCGGTCCCCCGTCCGGCGAACCCGGCTCCGGCACGCCCGACGTGCCCGACGGATCCTCCGTCCGCCACGAGGTGGGCGACACGACCCCCGCGCGGGTGTTCTTCGTGATGCCGAGGAAGTGGCTCGCGTACGGCCCCCTCTCCGGCGCCTACCTGCTGACCCCGTTCGCGCTGGTGGCCGGTGCCGTGGGCCTGGCGTTCCAGTGGGGCAGCGAGTTCAGGATCGACAGGCAGGTCGTGGTGGGCGCGGGGGAGTGGATCTGGCAACACCCGCCCCTGCTCGTCGCGGCACTGGTGCTGCTGGTCCTCGCCATGCCGGTGATCGCTGTGATCATGTACGCGGTGTTCAACTGGGACTTCACCCTCCGCGCCAGCGAGGGATACCTGATCGCCGGGCGCGGTCTGATCACGCGCAGGAGCGTCTCGCTGGAGCGGCGCAGGGTGCGGGGGTTCGAGTTCGTCGAGGGACCGGCCGAGCGCCGGGCGGGGCTCGGCCGCGCGTGGGCGATCGTGACCGGTCTCGGCGACTCGGAGACCCGGGGTCAGCTGATGCCCGTCGCGCCGAGGGACGTCGTGCTCGGCGTGGTGGGCGAGGCGATCGGCCCGATCGCCACCGGGCTGCGGCCGCACCCGCCGGCGGCGCGCAGGCGCAGGCTGTTCCGGGCGATCTTCCCCTGGCTGGTGATCGCCGCCCTCACGGTGGCGGCGGCCCTGCTGTGGTCCGGGCTCTGGTGGGTGCTCGCGGTGCCCGCCCTGCTCCTCGCGCTGCTGGGCGTGCCGCTCGGCCTCGACCGGTACCGGTCCCTCGGCCACACGTACGACGGGAGCCGCCTGTCGGTCAGGTCGGGGTCGCTGCGGCGCTCCCAGGCGGTGGTGGAGCGGCGGGCCGTGGTCGGCTGGACCCTGAGCCAGACCTGGTTCCAGCGCCGCGCCGGTCTGCTGACCGTGACGGCGGGCGTGGGGGCGGGCACCGGCGGCTACGCGGCCCTCGACGTCGGCGAGGTCGAGGGCCCCGCCTTCGCCGCCGAGGTCACCCCCGCCTGGCTCGCCCCGTTCCTCATCACGGACACCCCCGGCGCCCCGGGCACCGTTCCCGCTCCGAACGACTCCCCCCCTCCGGAGGACGCCCCCGCCGCTCCGGACGCCCCCGGAAACGGCTGACATACGGCGAGGCGGGGGTGACCGGTGTCCCGGTCACCCCCGCCTGGCGCGGTGCGGTCAGTCCTGGCGGCGAGCGCCGAACATGATCTCGTCCCAGGTGGGCACGGACGCGCGCCGTCCCCGGGACTTCTTGGCAGGCCGCGCCGGAGCCGGTGCCGGCTTCGGCGGCTCCGCGGGCTTCTCCGCCGCGGGCTTGTCGACCTTGGTCTCCTGCATGGCCCCCGTGTCCCCCTGTGTCTCTTGCCTGCCCGGCTCGGCCTTGGCCCGCTCGTCCACGCTGACGCGCGCCGCCGGTACAGCTATCGAACCCTCCTGGGCCGATCCGGTCTCCGGCGCGGTTTCGGAGGCGGGGGTCTCCTTCACCGCGACGGTCTTCTCCGCTTCCGCGGAAGCCTGCTCGACGGCCTTCCCGGCGGCGGGGGACCGCCGGTCGGCGGGCTCGGACGGGACGGTGGCCGGAGCGGCCCCGGCCGCCTCCGGGGCGGCCGGGGCGGGGGACGGCGAGGGCTTCGCGACCTCGGCGACCTCCTGAGCCTTCACGACCTCCGGCGCCTTCGCCGCCGCGGGCTCGTCCGCGGTCTCCGGCCCGGTGACCGCCCCGGAGGGAACGGCCGGCCCGTGCTCGGGGGACGGCTCCCGGGAGAGGTCCTGCTCCGGCGCGGTGGCGGATTCCTGCGCGGCGGGCGCCGGTTCGGGCGCGCTCACCGCGGGCGGCTCGGCCGCCGTCGCGGCGGGCCGCGGAGCGGAGACGGGCTGCGGCGTGACGGATGCCCGGGGCTCCGGCTCCGGTGCGGTGAGCGGCTCGTACGTGGCCGCCGTGACCGGTTCGTACGCGGCCGGCTCGTACGTGACGGGCTCGTGCGCGGCCGGAGTGACCGGCTCGTACGGGGGCGGGTACGGGGCGAGGGGCTCGGGCAGCACGGGCTCGGGAGGGCTGACCCGCGCGGCGGGATCGGAACCCTGGGCCGCGGGGGCGGCGGGCTCCGGGCCCCTTTCCTGCTGGTGCCCGGCCGGGTCGGGAGCGCGTAGCGGCGGCACCGACACCCGCGGCGCCTCGTATCCGGCGGGGAGCGGTGGCATGGGCGGCTGCTGGTAGGCGGCCGGGGCCGCCGGGGACACCGAGGGCGCGGGGGGCGCCGGGGTCGTGGCGGTCTCGGCCTGCGCGTAGGCGGGCCGGGGCTGGGCCGGGGTCTCGTGCCGCAGGACCGAGGGGAAGGCCACCGGCGGCTGGTTCAGCGGCTCGGGCGCCAGCGGCGGCACCGGCGCGAGCTTGGCCACGCGCGGCACGAACGGCGTGACCGTGGTGTCCTCGAACGGCTCGACGTCCTCGCCGCTGGACAGCCGCAGGGCCTCGTCGTCGTGGGGCGTGATGTGGCGCCGGCGCGGGTCGAAGAGCCACTCGGCGTTGCGCGTGTGACCGTTCCACACGAACCCGAGCTTGATGCGCCACATGTTGTCGTCCCGCTTGGCGGAGTCCCACTCGATCTCGTCGGCGGGGACGCCGCGGCGGGTCAGCCGTTCGGCGACCAGGTCGCCGAGGGTGGGACCGGGAGCGGAGTCGCCGGGCAGGCGTACGGCGCAGCGCTGCGCCTGCTGTGCCATGTACTCACGTTCCTGGAGCACGGGGCCCTCGAACCATCGCACGCGCTCGACCGGGATGCCCGCCGTGTTGGCGATCTCCTCCGCGGTCTCGCCGGCACGGATCCGGGCCTGGATCTCCTTGGGGCGCAACGGACTCTCCACTTCGATCTCGTACTGGCCGAGACGGGAGAAGTTGCCGCGGACGGCAGCACGGAGCCGGTCGTCGACGGGCAGCGTGAACCGGGTACCCCGGCCGGCTGTCGCCAGCACGAGATAGGTCCCGTCCTCACTCACCGCGACGAGTCGGAGCTCCTGCATGCGAGTCCCTTCGTCGTCGTGCTCAATCTTCCCCCGGACCCTTGAGTCTCTCGCGTGTGCCGGTTGCCTGCCAGCACCGTACCCGGCATGTCCGAACATCGCCTTCCTGGATGGGGCTCGCAGCGATGTGACGCCGGTCACATTTGCTCCATTCATCTAATTACAGGGCACCGGGCTGGAGCAGCAACTTCGGGGTCCTCAAGGGATTCTCACGGATAACTCCGGGAACCGCTGCGGACTTCCACCAAGAACCGGGAGATGGCGGTGAGGCCGGTCCGCCGGCCCGGGGAGGGTATGCCGCGATCGCGGCGTTGTGCGGAGGCCGGTCGTCGCGTTCCGTGACGACGGGACGCGGCGGCGGCTGACATGGACGGCGGGAGAAGGTCATCTCCAGCGGACTCCCTCGGGGTCGAGCGGCGCGGGCGTCTGCGAATCTGCCCCCGTACGCGCCCGGGGAACGACGGGACACGCGGACGCGTCACTCTTCGAGCGAGCCTTTGCGCCATCCTTTACCGAAAGCTGGCGAGAAGCGGCCGATTCGGGGGAACGGGGCACGGCCCGAGGGGCGCGGCCGAGGAGGCAGGGGGTGCCGTCCCTCGGCCCAGGACGGTCAGCCCAGGACGGTGTCGAGGTGGTCGTTGGCGAAGACACGTCCCGGGTCGAGAGCATCCCGTACCGCAAGGAAGTCAGCGAAACGGGGGTAGACCGTCGCGAGGTAGGCCGCGTCGCGGGTGTGCAGCTTGCCCCAGTGCGGACGGCCGCCGAGCCTCGTCATGATCTCCTCGACGCCCTCGAAGTAGGCCGGGTTCGGGGTCGGCCGGTAGACGTGGCAGGCGATGTAGGCCGAGTCCCTGCCGTAGGCGGTGGACAGCCAGGCGTCCGAGGCCGGGGTGACCCGCACCTCGACCGGGAAGCTGATCTTCCAGTCCCGCCGGTCCAGCAGGTCGCGGACCTCGCGGAGGGCCTGGCCGAGGTGCTCGCGCGCGACGGCGTACTCCATCTCCAGGAAGCGCACCTCCCGCACGCTCGTGAAGACCTTGTGCGAGGCGTCGGTGTGGGCCGAGGCCGACAGGGCCGCGGCCGAGAGCGCGTTGAGCCGGGGGATGGCGGCCGGGTAGCGGCCGCCGACGCCGCACAGCGCGCCGAACAGGGTGTTCTCCATGAAGTGGTTGTCGAGCCAGTGTTTGAACGCGCTCGGCGGCCTGGCCGGTCCGGGGTCGCGGTTGTTGCGCTTGGTCAGGCAGGTGTCGGTGTGCGGCAGCCAGAAGAAGTCGAGGTGCTCGTTGCCGGTGACGAGCGTGTCGAGGGAGTCGAGGATCGCGGTCAGCGTCATCGGCTCCCGCGCGCTGCGCAGCAGGAAGGCGGGCTCCACCCGGAAGGTCACCGCGGTCACCACGCCGAGCGCGCCCAGGCTCACCCTGGCGGCGTCGAACAGGTCCCGCTCGGCCACCCCGCGGATCTTCCCGTCGCCGTCGCCGCGGACCGTGACGATCTCGCCGTCGGCGAGGACCATCTCCAGCGCCAGCACCTGGTCGGCCATCCCGCCGACGTCCCTGCCGGTGCCGTGGGTGCCGGTCTGGATGGCCCCGGCCACGGTCTGGGCGTCGATGTCGCCCATGTTGGCGAGGGCGAGGCCCCTGCGGTGCAGCTCCCGGTTGAGCGCGCCGACGGTCGTCCCGGCCTCGGCCGTCACCCAGCCGTCCCCGGCCTCGCGGATCCCGGTCAGCGCGCCGGGCCGCAGCAGGAGGCCGTCGGTGAGCGCCACCGGGGTGAACGAGTGGCCGGTGCCGGTCATACGCACCCGGCGGCCCGCCGCGGCGGCGTCCCGTACGGCCCGCGAGACCTCCTCGGCGGAGGAGGGCGCGCGGACCTCCGCGGGGGAGGCGGACTGGTTGCCGGCCCAGTTGCGGAAGATCTCGCCCATGGTCACTCCTGCCCCGCGGGCGGCGCCCGGCCGTGCGGGGGCGCCGACGCCCGCCACGGGGGAGTCCCGCCCACGGTCAGGTGGGCCACCGCCGGTTCACGCTCGCGTGTTTCGCCAGTGAATGTGAACGATACTCACGATTGCTGCCGGGCGACAGGGGTTCGCAGCCAGGCGGAGCCGCCGACGCCGATCGCCACGGCCAGCAGGGCGCAGGCGAAGGAGAACCCGTAGGCGTTGGAGGCGCCGAACATGTCGGTGAGCCTGCCCCCCGCCCACGCGCCGATCGCCACGCCGAACCCGACCGAGGTCGAGATCCACGCCATGCCCTCGGTGAGCAGGCCCGCCGGGACCAGCCGCTCGGTCAGGCTGTAGCCGGTGATGATGGTCGGGGAGATGGCCAGCCCGGCCAGGAAGAGCGCGCCCGCCATGAGCCTGAGGTCGCCGATGAGCGTGATCGGGGTCAGGCCCGCCGCGAACGCCGCGAGCGAGCGGACGAACCTGCTGCTCAGCGGGATGCTCCACCGCCGCGAGCCGTACCAGAGGCCGGAGACCAGGCTCCCGCCGGCGAACGAGGCGAGCAGCAGCCCGGCCATGGGCTTGGCGCCCCGCTCGTCGGCGAACGCGACCGTGATCAGGTCGACCGAGCCGAACACCGCCCCCATCGCGAGGAACGCGCACGACATCAGCGCGACGCCGGGAATGGTGATCGGGGTGCCCGCCCCCGCCTGCCTGGGGCGGACGGGCGGCTCGGTGCCGCGCTGCAGCGCGAAGGCGACGGTGCCCACGACCGTGCAGGTCAGAGCGACGATCAGGCCCGCGTACGGGTTGATCATGGTGGCCAGGGCGGTGACCAGCGCCGGGCCCGCGACGAAGATGACCTCGTCGGCGACCGACTCGAAGGAGAACGCCGTGTGCAGCCTCCCCGACCCGGCCAGCAGGTGCGACCAGCGGGCGCGCACGAGCGAGCCGAGCGAGAGCGCGGTCGCTCCGACCGCGACGCCGGTGGCGAAGAGCGTCCAGAGGGGGGCGCCGTGGCGGGCGCAGAGCATCAGGCCGGTCAGCGTGGCGCCGTGCGTCAACGTGAGGGGGACGACTACTCTGGCCTGGCCGAACCTGTCGACCAGGCGCCCGGACAGCGGGGCCGCGACGGCCAAGGAGACGCTGACGGTGGCCGCGACCGCGCCCGCCGTCGCGTAGGAGCCGGTGAGCGCCTCGATGAGCAGAATGATGCCGATGCCGAGCATCGACATGGGCATCCGCCCCAGGAATCCCGCGACGACGAAACCCTTGACGCCGGGCGTGCTGAAGAGCCCCCGGTACGGGCCGACCACCGATCATCTCCCTGCTGCTCCGCGCGCGTGGAACAGGCCGACGATTTCGCACAGAACCACAGATCGGCAAGTGATTTTCCGGGCAACGGCTCACGACACGGTCCGTTGGAGCTAACGTGAGCGCGGTGTCACGTCTTTCCGGGTTGCGGTTGTTCGTCCCAGTCGCAGTGGTCATCACCGCCCTCCTCGCCCTCGGCGGCGTCGCGCTCGCGATGATCAACGCCGGTCGCCCCGCCGTTCCCGTGGCCTCCGCGGCCTCCGGCGAGAGCGCCGTCGTGGAGTCCCGCGTCCGGGACCTGGCGGCGATCGCGCCGGTGGCGAGCCCTCCCGCGGTCCCGGTGGGCACGGCGAACCCGGACCCGGACCCGGACCCGGCCTCGAACCCGGGCCCGGACCCGAGCTCGGAGGCTCGACCCGGAGACGACCCCGCCGCGCGGAACCCGGACCCGCAGAGCTCGGCCCCGCGGAATCCGGGCCCGGGGGATTCCGCCTCCCAGGGGCCGACCCTCGGGCCGGGAACCGGGGAGAGCCCCGTCCCCGAGCCGGGGGCGACGGGCGCCTCCGGGCTCACCCCCACCCCGCCCCGGCTGCTGGTCATCTCCCCTTCGACGCTGACCGAGCAGACCAAGCAGGACATCTCCCGGCTCAAGTACGTCCAGAAGATCGACTCGTTCGACGGCGGCGCGGTCAAGGTGTCCGGGGTCGGGCTCAACCTCATCGCGGTCGATCCGGCCCGCTTCCGCGCGTGGGCCCCCAGGGCCGTCGCCGAACAGCAGGGGATCTGGAACGCCCTCACCAGGGGCGAGTTCGTCGCCGACAGCGCGGCGGCGCGGCGTCTCGGACTGGTCCTCGGCTCGGAGTACCAGGTGGACGGCGGCCCCCGGCTGCGGGCCGCGGCCTCGGCCGGGTTCGGCCTGCCCGGCGTGGACGGCATCGTGGGGGAGGAGACCGGCCGCAGGCTGGGTTTGCTGCCGGGCGTGACGCTGCTCGTGCACAGCTCGGAGAAGGCCGCCGGCGTCCTCAGGACACGGGTGGGCAGGCTGCTGGGCCCGGGGTCCCAGGTGGTCGCCGTCGGCGGTTCCCGTACGGCGAAACCCACCCTGAGGCCCACCACGGGCGGGACGGCCGGGAAGACGGGCATCGGCCGGGTGCGGCAGGCCACGGTCGGCAGGCCCGCCAGCTACCTGGAGCTCTACCGCAAGGCGGCCGGAGTCTGCCCGGGGCTCTCCTGGACGGTCCTGGCCGCGATCGGCCAGGTGGAGAGCTCGCACGGGCGCAACAACGGCCCCTCCTCGGCGGGCGCGCAGGGACCGATGCAGTTCATGCCCGCCACCTGGAAGGCCTACGGCGTGGACGGCGACGGCGACGGCGTCGCCGACATCTGGAACCCCTACGACGCGGTTCCCGGCGCGGCCAACTACCTGTGCGCCAACGGCGCGGGCCGGGGCGGCAAGAAGCTGGAGAAGGCCATCTGGTTCTACAACCACTCCTGGTCGTACGTCGCCAAGGTCATGGGCATCTCCCGCGGCTACGCCGCCGCCTACCCCTGAGGCACCCGCGCCCGCCCGGGACACCCGCGTCGGCTCCTGGGGCACCCGTGCCCGCCCGAAAACTCCGTGGCGGCTTCCGAGCCCCGCGGCCGGCCGCGCTCATGGCCGCCGACGACCGCCGCGCTCATGACCGCCTGAGGCCCCGTGATCGCCGATGGCCCGTGACCGTAGGCGGTCTCGCGGTCACCCCCGGCGGCGCGGCGGGGCCGGGCAGCAGGTGGCCGCGCACCCGGTGGGCTCGGGCTCGGCGAGCAGCTCACCGACCATCGAGACGAACCGCGGGTGGGTGCCGGCCGTGGTCGCCCTGACCAGCGGCAGACCGATCTTCTTCGCCGTCTCCGCGGCCTCCACGTCGAGGTCGTAGACGACCTCCATGTGGTCGGAGACGAAGCCGATCGGCACCAGCACCACCGCCGGGGCGTCGACCTCCAGCAGGTGGTCGCAGACGTCGGGCTCCAGCCACGGGATGTGCGGGGCGCCGCTCCGGCTCTGCCAGACCAGGTCCCACGCCCCCTCGCCCTCGCCGTCACCGCGCACCTCGGCGGTGACCAGCGCCGCCGCCCGGCGCAGCTGCGCCTCGTACGCCCCGCCGCCGGGCCCGGCCGTCGCGGCCATCGAGGTCGGGATGCTGTGCGCGGTGAAGACCAGCCGCGCGGAGTCCCTGAGCCCGGCGGGCAGCCGGTCCAGGGCCTCGCGGGTGTGGTCGGCCATCGCCGCGACGAACCCGGGGTGGTCGAAGTAGTGCCGGAGCTTGACGACCTCCGGGGCACCCTCGACCGCGGCCCTGGCGAGCGCGATGTCGTCGAGGTACTGGCGGCAGGCCGAGTACGAGCTGTAGGCGGAGGTGACGAAGGCCGCGGCCCTGCGCACGCCGTCCGACGCCATCCGGCGGAGCGTGTCCTCCAGGTAGGGGTGCCAGTTGCGGTTGCCCCAGTAGACCGGGAGGTCGATGGTCGGCTCCACGGCGGCGATCAGGTCACGGCACTGCTGGTTGATCGGGCTGGCCCCGCCGAAGCGCTGGTAGTGAGCCTCGACCTCCAGCAGCCGCTCGCGCGGGATGCCCCTGCCCCGGATCACGTTCTCCAGGAACGGCATCACGTCGTCGGGCTTCTCCGGCCCGCCGAACGAGACGACGAGAAGCGCGTCGTAATTCCCCATGTCATTCATCAAACCGCATGCCGGGGTCTCCTCTCGCATCCTCACGTTCAGCGCTTCGTTATCAACAAGGTTTGTGGATGCATGTTCGGATGCATGTTCGGAGACGATCGCCGGGGTAAGTTCGAAACCGTGACCCCATTTAACGACATCCGCGATTATGTCGGCGTGCCGCGGGTGGCATCCCTGCGGCTATCCCCCGATGGAGCGCGCCTGGTCAGCGTGGTGCAGGCGCTTAATCCCGACGGAAGATCCTACGGGACCTCCCTTTGGGAGATCCCTCTCGACGGCCGCAGGCCGTACCGGCTGACCAGATCCGTCAAGGGCGAGGCCGGGGCCGAGTTCACGCGAGACGGCGACCTGCTCTTCGGCTCGCGCCGTCCCGACCCGACCGTCAAGGAGGCGGACGAGGAGGTTCCCGCGCTCTGGCTGCTGCCCGCGGCGGGAGGCGAGGCCCGGCAGATCGCCTCCAGGCCGGGGGGCATCGCCGGGTTCGTGATCGGCGGGGAGACCGTGGTCTTCTGCTCCGACGTGCTCCCCGGCGACGAGGCGGACGAGGCCGAGCGGCGCAAGACACGCAAGGACGCGGGGATCAGCGCGATCCTGCACGAGAGCTACCCGGTGCGTTACTGGGATCACGACCTCGGTCCCGGGGAGCCCCGGCTGTTCGCGGGCACCCTGGGCGACGGCGAGCGGCTCACCGAGGTCAGGGACCTCACCCCGCAGCCGGGCAAGGCGCTGTCCAGCCACAGCGCGTGCGACGTGACACCCGACGGCTCCACGGTCGTGACGACCTGGGCCGTGTCGATGCCGCGGGGCGAGCTCCGCTTCGAGCTGGCCGCCATCGACACGGCCGACGGCGGCGCCCGGCGGGTCCTGGCCGCCGCCGACGACCACGACTTCGACGGGCCGGTCAGGATCTCCCCCGACGGGCGCCTGGTCGCGTGCGTCAGGAACAACCACGCCGACATCGACCGGATCCCCGAGAGCACCCTGTGGATCGTCGACCTGGCCACCGGAGAGGGTCATCCGGCGGGCGGCGCGCTCTGGCCGTCCGACATCGTCTGGGCGCCCGACTCCCGCTCGCTGTTCGTGGCCGCCGACGACCACGGCCGCCGCCCGATCTTCAAGGTCCCGGCCGACGGGTCAGCGCCGGAGCGGCTCACCTCCGACGCCGCCGCCTACTCCTCGCTCAACATCGCGCCCGACGGTGCCGTCTACGCGCTGCGCAGCGCCGTGGACGCGCCCGCGGCCCCGGTCAGGGTGGCCCCGGACGGCACGGTCGGGAGGCTGGCCTCCCCCGCGCCCGAGCTGGAGCTGCCCGGCACGCTCACCGAGGTCACCGTGACCGCCGACGACGGCACGGAGATCAGGGCCTGGCTGGCGCTGCCGGAGGGCGCCTCGGCGGAGAACCCCGCCCCGCTCCTGCTGTGGATCCACGGCGGCCCGCTGTCCAGCTGGAACGACTGGTCCTGGCGCTGGAACCCGTGGATCATGGCCCAGCGCGGTTACGCCGTGCTGCTGCCGGATCCGTGCCTGTCCACCGGTTACGGGCCGGACATGATCCGGCGCGGCTGGGCCGACTGGGGCCCGCGCACCCACGCCGACCTGATGGCGATCACCGACGCCGCCCTGGAGCTGCCCCAGGTCGACCCGGCCAGGACCGCCGCGATGGGCGGCTCGTTCGGCGGCTACATGGCCAACTGGGTCGCCGGGCACACCGGCAGGTTCCGGGCGATCGTCACCCACGCCTCGCTCTGGAACCTCGACCAGTTCGCCGGCACCACCGACGCGTCCATGTACTGGCAGCGCGAGTTCGGCTCCCCGGGGACCGGCCTGTACGCGAAGCTCTCCCCGCACCTGTCGCTGGAGAACATCTCCACCCCGATGCTGGTCGTCCACGGCGACAAGGACTACCGGGTGCCCATCGGGGAGGCGCTGCGCCTGTGGTGGGACCTGCAGCGCTCGGAGGTGGAGTCGAAGTTCCTGTACTTCCCCGACGAGAACCACTGGGTGCTCAAGCCGGGCAACGCGGTCGTCTGGTACGAGACCGTTCTGGCCTTCCTCGACCAGCACGTCCTCGGGCGCGAGTGGAAGCGCCCGGAGTCGCTGTCGTGATCCCGGCGCGGCGGACGGGGGCGCCGCGCGGCGGGGGCGGTGACGGAGGACCCGGGTCGGCGGGACGGGAGGGGAATACCGTACCGTCCGGCTGGGCATGGGGGGTCGGCGGGTGCCGCTGCGGACCCGTTGGAACGAGCGAGGAGTGGATCGTGGACAGCGCCGTGACCTTCGGCCGGCTTGCGGAGGAGATCGCCAGGGAGGCCGGCGAGATGCTGCTGGCCAAGCGGCCGGCCCGCCCCGAGGTGCTGGCCACCAAGTCCAGCCCCACCGACGTGGTGACCGCCCTCGACCGGGCCTCGGAGGAGCTCATCCGCGACCGGATCAAGGCGGTCAGGCCCGACGACGCGATCCTCGGTGAGGAGGGCGGTCCCACCGGTGAGGGCAGGGTCCGCTGGGTCGTCGACCCGATCGACGGGACGGTCAACTTCCTGTACGGGGTGCCCGAGTGGGCGGTCAGCATCGCGGTCGAGATGGACGGCGAGGTGATCGCCGGAGTGGTCAACGTCGTGCCGCGCGGTGAGGTGTTCACCGCCGTCAGGGGCGGGGGCGCGTGGCTGGCGGGGGAGCGGCTGAGCTGCAACACCGGCGTGCCGCTGGAACGGGCGCTGATCGCCACCGGGTTCGGCTACGAGAGCGGGCGGCGCGAGGTGCAGGCGGAGGTGCTCCGCCACGTGCTGCCTCGGGTGCGTGACATCCGCAGGGGCGGCTCGGCCGCCTCCGACCTGTGCTCGGTGGCGGCGGGGCGGGTGGACGGCTACTACGAGCGCGGCCCCCAGTACTGGGACTACGGGGCCGGCGGCCTCATCGCCGCCGAGGCCGGGGCCAGGGTCGGCGGGCTGGAGGGCAGGCCGGCCAATCCCGGCCTCACCCTGTGCGCGGCACCCGGCCTGTTCGAGGAGCTGCACGACCTGCTGCTCCCGCTCGACCCGGAACGCGACGCCTGACCCCGGGAGGATCGTCGGGCGGTCCCTGCTCCCCTCCCCTCCCCGGTCTCCAGGGGTCCGGGGGCCCGGGGGCCCGGGGGCCCGGGGGCCCGGGGTGCCTCACTCCGGGCGCGGGGGCTCCGGCTCCCGGCGGAGCGGGCGAGGGCACGGAGACAGCCCCGGCCCCCGGCCGAGGGGGTGACGGGGCGAGGGCGTGAAAAAGCCCCCCGGCGGGTGGCCGGGGGGCTCCTTCCCATCAGCGCTGGATGGGGACACCGTTGTCTGTGGCTAGACGGTGGAGATCCTCGATCTCGGCGGTGAAGGTGTCGGCGAGGTAGTCGTCGCCGGAGGTCCTGGCCTCCTGCAGATTCCTGTATGCCTGGTCGAGGCGGTGTTCGATTGTGGTGGTGAACTCGCCCATCTCACCTTCTTTCTCACGGGCTCATGGGGACGGAAGGTAGCGCGATAGAGACTGGAACCGGCTGTACCCAGGGTGAACCGCGAGCTAAACCTGTGTGTTCCCGACATCACACGGAGTGCCCGCTCTCGTGAAGTGGCCTTACCGTGTGCTTACAGGTGGTGAGGCGAGAATGGGGAGCCGTCCCAGCGGTTGCTCGGGGAATGTTGACGGGAGGTGCCATAAGCCGTGCGAGTGCTTGTGGTTGAGGATGAGCGGGTGCTCGCCGACGCGATCGCGACCGGGCTCCGGCGCGAGGCGATGGCCGTGGACGTGGCCTACGACGGCGCGGGGGCGCTGGAGCGGACGGGATACATCGACTACGACGTCATCGTCCTGGACAGGGACCTGCCCAAGGTCCACGGCGACGAGGTCTGCCGCCGCCTGGTGGCCTCCCGCACCGCGTCCAGGATCCTCATGCTGACCGCCTCCGGCGACGTCGACGACAAGGTGGAGGGGCTGGGGCTCGGGGCCGACGACTACCTGGCCAAGCCCTTCGTGTTCGTCGAGCTCGTCGCGCGGGTGCGGGCGCTGGGCCGCCGGTCGGCCCCGGCGCTGCCGCCGGTGCTGGAGCGGTCGGGGGTCCGCCTGGATCCGGGCAAGCGGCTGGTGACCAGGGACGGCGCTGAGATCGCGCTCACCAAGAAGGAGTTCGCGGTCCTGGAGGAGCTGATGCGCGCCGAGGGCGCGGTCGTCAGCCAGGAGGACCTGCTGGACAAGGCGTGGGACGAGAACATCGACCCGTTCACCAACGTGGTGCGCGTCACCATGATGACGCTGAGAAAGAAGCTGGGCGAGCCTCAGGTGATCGAGACGGTGCCCGGGGTCGGGTACAAGTTGTGAGCGCTCCGGCAGGCGGGGGAGAGGAACGCCCGACGTTCGTCCCGGTGGGCGAGGACCGCGAGTCGGTGCCGACCCACCCGATGATCAGCCCTCACTCCGAGCGGGGCGCGTGGAAGAGCGAGCGGCTGGAGTCCGGGCCCGCCGAGAGGGAGGGGAGACCGGCCGAGCGGCCCCCGCCGCCGACCGGGCCGCCCGCGTGGGACGGGCCGCCCCCGGCGGGCGCCGCCCCGGCCCCGCGGAGCCCGCTGGACCGGCTGCGGGCGATCCTGGACCGGCTCAGCATCAGGTGGCGGCTCACCCTCACCTACGCCGCGCTGTTCTTCATCGCCGGTGCCCTGCTGATGGCCGTGATCTACCTGATGGTGGGCTGGGCCCTTTACTCGGCGTGGCCGGACTTCCCGTACAACGAGATGAAGGAGCTGTTCGGGCCGGATGTGGCGGCCAACGTCAAGCAGGAGTGGTACTGGCAGCAGCACGCCGCGATCTCCGGGGCGCAGAAGGAGCTGCTGGCCCGCTCGCTGCTCGCCCTGCTGGGGGTCGGCATCCTGGCCGTCATCATCGGCTACATCGTCGCCGACCGGGCGCTCAAGCCGATCCAGCAGATGACCGCCACGGCCCGCAAGCTGTCGGGCTCCACGCTCGCCCACGAGCGGATCGACCTCAAGGGGCCCGACGACGAGCTGAAGGAGCTGGCCGACACCTTCGACGCGATGCTCACCAGGCTCAATGTGGCGTTCGACACACAACGAAGATTCGTGGCCAACGCCTCGCACGAGTTGCGCACCCCCCTGACGATCAACCGGACGGTCCTGGAGATCGCCCTGGGCGATCCGGAGGCGTCGGGCGACCTGAAGGCGCTGGGCCGCACCCTCCTGGAGGTCAACGCCCGCAACGAGCGCCTGATCGAGGGCCTGCTGCTGCTGGCCCGCAGCGAGCGCGAGCTGAGCGTGCGCAAGCCGGTGGACATGAAGGACGTGGCCGAGACGGTCGTCGACCAGCTCGCCGCGCGGGCCGAGGAGGCCGGTGTCACCGTGGTCACCGAGCTGCGAAGCGCCGAGACCGTCGGCGATCCGGTGCTGCTGGAGCGCTGCGTGGCCAATCTGGTGGAGAACGCTATAAAGCACAATCTCTCCGATTCCGGCCGTCTGTGGGTGAGGGCGGGAATGGTGGAGGGTGCCTTGGTTGTTCAGGTGGCCAACACGGGGCCGCATGTGCCCGCGTACGAGGTGAACAGCCTTTTCGAGCCGTTCCGGCGGCTCAACGCCGACCGGGTCGACTCGGACAAGGGCGCGGGGCTCGGGCTGTCCATCGTCCGCGCGGTCGTGCGCGCCCACGGGGGCAACGTGACCGCCGTACCCAGGGACGGAGGCGGTCTGGTGGTCACGGTGCGACTTCGGTCACGTTGATCCGGCGGGGGGCGTCTCGTTCACGCCGTACATGTGGTTGGATGTGCCGTCGAACACGGTGGTGCATGCCGCCGATGCTGTGGTTTACGCCATATTTGGCTAACCGTGGCCATTGGCAGTACGTCCCTCACGTGTAGGGAGGTTCAGTGACCATTCCGGCGGGGTACCGAAGCAGGAATCTCTCTGGCGGATCGGGCACAAGTCGTGCCTCTCGAACGTTACACACGCGCGAGTGAGCGCAGACAGATAGATGAGGGGGATGGAGCACACCGATGGCTACCGATTACGACAGCCCACGCAAGACCGACGACGACCTCAGCGAGGACAGTCTTCAGGAACTGCAGGCCCGCCGTACCGACAAGTCCTCGGGCAGCATCGACATCGACGAGACGGATCTCGCCGAATCGCTCGAACTGCCGGGCGCGGACCTGTCAAATGAGGAGCTCTCGCTCCGGGTGATTCCTCGTCAGGCCGACGAGTTCACCTGTGCGCGCTGCTTCCTGGTGCACCACCGCAGTCAACTCGCCGTTGAGAAGAACGGCCAGCAGATCTGCCGGGAATGCGCGGCTTGAGATGATTCCGATGGCCTGTCCGAGGTGTGCCCTTCCAGGTATGGGTAGGGCCTCAGGACAGCCTTGAGGAGGTTCCGAGACATGACGTCAGAGAACAGGCAGACCGGTGCCGCGCCGGACGACTCCACGGCCGGGGAGTCGGACGGCGCGCCTGATCACAAAGTGGCCGCGGACGGTGATCCCGATCACAAGGTGGCCGCGGGCGGCGGGTCTGATCACGAAGCGGCCACGGGCGGCGGGTCCGATCGGAAAGTGCCCGTGGACGGCGGTCCCGATCACGAGGCGGCCGAGGACGCGCGGGCCGAGCGGGAAGTGGCCGAACTCGTCGGCAGGCTCGCCGAGCCGGGCGACATGGACGGGGCCGAGCGGCGGAAGCTGCTCGGCCGTCTCACGAAATCACTGGCCCGGGGGGCGCGGAGGGCCAAGGCGTCCGGTGAGGGCCGGGGCCGCTGGCTGACCGACGTTTTCATGGCCGTGGCGCCCCGCATCCCCATCCGCGACCTGCAGACCCTTTCCGAGCATTATCGCGGGCTCACCTCCGAGGCGCTCGCCGACGATCTGGTGCGCACCGCGACCAAGGCGACCATGGCGGTCGGGGCCATCGGCGGGGCCGTCGCCGCCGCCGAGTTCGCCGCCCCACCCCTCCTGCTCTCCGCCCCCGCCCAGCTCGTGGCCGAGACCCTCGTCGTCGCCGCGATCGAGGTGAAGCTCATCGCCGAGCTCCACGAGGTGTACGGGATCCAGGTGCCGGGCACCGGCTCCCAGCGGGCGATGGCCTTCGCGATGGCCTGGTCCAAGCAGCGCGGTGTCGACCCCATGGCCCCCGGGACGATGACCGTCGCCCTGGGAACCGCGGCCAAGACCGCCCTGCGCAACAGGCTGATGCGCACCCTCGGGCGGCACCTCACCACCTTCGGCCCGTTCCTCACGGGCGCCGTGGCCGGAGGGTTCCTCAACCGCGCCGCCACGAAGAAGCTCGGCGAGGTCGTACGGGCCGATCTGAGGGTTCACCGTGCCCTCCCACCTGGCAAGTCATAGAAACCTCTCAAACGGGTAGTTAATTCAGTAAGCCCCCGACTACCTGGAGGAATCTGTGCTGGGCCGCAGCGCATTTGTGATCGTCGCCAACCGTCTCCCCGTCGACCGAGTCGGTGAGGACATGTGGCGGCGTAGCCCCGGCGGCCTCGTCACCGCGATCGCCCCCGTCCTGCAGCGCAGGGAGGGGGCCTGGGTCGGCTGGCATGGCGCACCCGACGAGATCCTCGAACCCTTCGAACACGACGGCATGCAGCTCGTCCCCGTCCCGCTCTCCGAATCCGAGGTCGAGCTCTACTACGAGGGCTTCTCCAACGCCACGCTCTGGCCGCTCTACCACGACGTGGTCGCCACCCCCGCCTACTCACGGGTCACCTGGGAGGCCTATCGCACCGTCAACGAGCGCTTCGCCGAGGCCGCGGCCGAGGAGGCCGCGGAGAACGCCGTCGTGTGGATCCAGGACTACCAGCTCCAGCTGGTCCCGGCCATGCTGCGCAAGCTCCGCCCCGACCTGCGCATCGGCTTCTTCCTGCACATCCCCTTCCCGCCGGTCGAGCTGTTCTCCCAGCTGCCGTGGCGGCGCGAGATCGTCGAGGGCCTGCTCGGCGCGGACATGGTGGGGTTCCAGCGCCCCGGCGGCGCGTCCAACTTCATCCGGCTCTGTCGCCGCCTGCTCGGCCTCCAGCACCACAAGCACGAGATCCACGTGGAGGACCGGGTGGTGCGCGCCGGGGCCTTCCCCATCTCCGTCGACTTCGGCGAGCTCGACTCCCTGGTCAGGGAGCCGCACATCATCTCCAGGGCCAGGGAGATCCGCGCGGAGCTGGGCGACCCCGAGTGCCTGCTGCTCGGCGTCGACCGGCTCGACTACACCAAGGGCATCGGCCAGCGCCTGAAGGCGTTCGGCGAGCTGCTCTCCGAGGGGGCGGTCAAGCCGGGCGAGGCGGCGTTCGTGCAGATCGCCACGCCCAGCAGGGAGCGCGTCGAGGAGTACATGCGGCTGCGCGACTCGATCGAGCTCCAGGTCGGCCGGATCAACGGCGAGCAGGGGGAGCTGGGGCAGCAGCCCGTGCAGTACATGCACCAGTCGTACGGCCGGGACGAGCTCGCCGCGCTCTATCTCGCGGCGGACGTGATGGTGGTGACGCCGCTGCGCGACGGGATGAACCTGGTCGCCAAGGAGTACATCGCCTGCCGCAACGACCTGCGCGGCGCGCTGGTGCTCAGCGAGTTCGCCGGGGCGGCCGACGAGCTGCGCCAGGCGTTCATGGTCAATCCCTACGACGTCGACGGCCTCAAACGGGCGATGCTGACCGCGATGCGGGCCACCCCGCACGACCTGTCACGCCGGATGCGGTCGCTGCGCCGCAGGGTGTCCACCTACGACGTGGACCGCTGGGCGAAGGAGTTCCTCACCTCGCTGGAGTCCTCTGGGTCCTCGGGGGCCCAGGGTTCCCCGGAATCCCAGGGCTCCCTGGAGTCCCCGGACTCACCGGAGTCCCCGGAGTCCTCAGGGGCCTCCTGACGTCGGCGTTCCCGGTGCCGCCCGCGACGGGCGGCACCGGGAACATCGTTTCTCGCCCCACCCGTGCGACGGGGATCGCAGTCCGGACGTGACGCGCGGGGGTTCCGGCGGCGACGATGATTCACATGGCCGAGCGCGGGCCAGCGGATTACCGTCGATCTAGAGCCGGTCGGGGTACCCCGGCGGGGCTCACCGGAAGGGTGACGCGAATGGACATCGCGGAGATCGGAGCCGAGTTACACGGGTACGCGGAGGACATACGCCGGGCGACCGGGACGCCCGGCGGGGTGATCGAGATATCGGACGGTTCCGAGACGGCCGAGGTGGCGTGCGGGTGGGGCGACCTCGCGCGGCGGGAACCGATGACCGCGGGCCTCGCGTTTCCCGGCGGGAGCCTGAGCAAGATCTACATCTCTCTCGCGGTCGCGCTCCTGGTGGAGCGCGGGACGCTCGACGTCAACGCGCCGCTGACGAAGTACATCGAGGTGGCGAACCCCCTCGGGGGTGATCCGCTGACCGTCGCGCACCTGCTGACCCACCGCGCCGGGCTGGCGCTGGACACCTACGACGCCGTCATCGGCACCTCGCAGGACGAGGCGATGGCGCTCGTCGAGGAGCTGTACGGCCCGGAGTACGGGCAGGTGCGGCAGCGGTGGGTCGCTCCGGCCGGCGAGGCGTTCGCGTACTCCAGCCTCGGCCTGGCGCTCGTCGCCGCCGTGATCGAGCAGCTGGCCGGTGTGCCGTTCGCGACGTTCGTCGCCGACGAGATCGCCGCTCCGGCCCGGCTCGTCGCCACGTCGTGGCCCGGTGGTCCCGGCTGGGGCCGCGGTGAGCGCATGACGGGATACATGGGGTTCGGCGACCACGCGGTGCCGACGCCGGTCATCGGCTCGCGGTGCGCCTCCAGCACGGGCGTCGTGACGACGGTCGGGGACCAGAACCGCCTGATGACGCACCTCCTGGGAGGAGAGGGCGCGCTCCTGCGCCCGGAGACCCTGCGGTGGCTGACGACGCCGCAGGTGGAGTACACGTTCATGGGCCGTCCCGTCGGGATGCACCTGGGGGCCGGGATCCAGCTCCGCGACGTGGGCAAGCGGGAGTTCGCGGTGGGCCACAACGCGGCGTACCCGTTCGGCTGGTGGTCGGTCTCGTGGACCTACCCCGAGCTCGGGCTGGTCGTGACCGCCGCGGGCAACCGGTGGGACATGCGGCAGTACATGGAGATCGAGCCGACCTGGGCGTGGCAGGTCGCGCGGGAGGCGGCCCGGCTGCGGGCCGGGGGCGCGCCACGGCATCCGGGCGGGCGCTCGCGATCCTACGTCGCCGGGATGGTGACCGGCGGGCGGCTGCACGGGCTGCTCGGCGTCGGGCAGGGGATCGGCGAGAACGAGCTCACCGAGATGATCGCGGGGACCCGGCGGGTCGGGCGCGGCGAGCCGTGGACCGGCGAGGACTTCGCCGACGGGCTGCGGATGATGGAGTCGGCGCACACACCGGACGAGATCCGGGCGCGGGTCGCCGCCGAGGGCGGGCTGGCGTCGGCCGTCGACCTCACCGCCCTCGCGTGGGGCGAGCGGCGCGGCGGGTCCATGATGGTGATCAGGGACTACGCCTAGCCGGGCCCCGGCCGGGGTGCCCGCCGCGCGTCCACCGGCGGCGGGACCGCGGCGGGACGGCGGCGGAGCACGGTCCCCGCCGTCAGGTGGTGACCTCCTTGGCCGCGTCCTTCACGGCCTTCCACGCGTCGTAGCGCTTCCTGGCGGTGCGGGCGACCACGATCTGGGTCACCTGCATGCCGACCCCCATCACCACGGCGTAGCCGATCGCCTCGCCGAGGCTGATCTCCAGGGACTCGTTGTCGACGGGCGGCTTCTTGCCGGTGGCCTTCTCCCAGGCGAATCCGATGACCTTCTTCGCCCCCCACGCGGTGGCGAGGCCCAGGAGGCCGCCGATGGCCCTCCACGCCATGTCCTGCTTCTCGGTCTTGTCGGCCATGTAGGTCCTCCCGTTCGCGGTTCGCCCCAAGAACACTAGTCTCCCCGAGCGTCGTATCGCGTGAAGCCATACCATAGGGAGGCATGACACAACAGCGACCGCGCCCTGCGCCCATGCCCGAGAAACCGACTCTCGATGGCCTGGAAGCCGTATGGGCGGGCCGCTGGGAGACCGAGGGGACCTACCGTTTCGACAGGTCACGCACGCGCGGGGAGATCTACTCGATCGACACCCCGCCGCCGACCGTCTCCGGTTCCCTCCACGTCGGCCACGTCTTCTCCTACACCCACACCGACACCGTCGCCCGCTTCCAGCGCATGCGCGGGCGCGAGGTCTTCTACCCCATGGGCTGGGACGACAACGGCCTGCCCACCGAGCGCCGGGTGCAGAACCACTTCGGCGTGCGCTGCGACCCCTCCATCGCCTACGACCCCTCGTTCGAGCCCCCGGCCAGGCCCGACCCCAAGCGGCAGATCCCGATCTCGCGCGGAAACTTCATCGAGCTGTGCGAGCGGCTCACCGTCGAGGACGAGAAGGTCTTCGAGGAGCTCTGGCGCCGCCTGGGCCTGTCGGTCGACTGGTCGCTGACGTACGCCACCATCGGCGACGCCGCGCGGGCCGCGTCCCAGCGCGCCTTCCTGCGCAACCTGGCCAGGGGGGAGGCGTACGTGGCGCAGGCGCCCACGCTGTGGGACGTCACCTTCCGCACCGCCGTCGCCCAGGCCGAGCTGGAGGACCGCGAGTGGCCCGGCGCCTTCCACCGGCTGGGCTTCGGCCTGTCGGAGGAGCAGCGGGCCAGGGGGTTCGGTGACCGGGTCTGGATCGAGACGACCCGCCCCGAGCTGCTGCCCGCCTGCGTCGCGCTCGTCGCCCACCCCGACGACGAACGCTACCGGCCCCTGTTCGGCACCACGGTCAGAACGCCGCTGTTCGGCGTCGAGGTGCCGGTGCTCGCCCACCACCTGGCCGAGCCCGACAAGGGCTCGGGCATCGCGATGATCTGCACCTTCGGCGACGTCACCGACGTCGTCTGGTGGCGCGAGCTCGACCTGCCCACCCGCGCCGTCATCGGCTGGGACGGCAGGCTGCTGCCGGACGCGCCCGAGGGCGTGCCCCCGGAGCCGTACGCGGAGCTGGCGGGCCGGACCGCGCACGGCGCCCGCGAGCGGATCGTGGAGCTGCTGCGCGCGTCCGGCGACATGGAGGGCGAGCCGCGTCCCGTGCGGCGCGCGGTGAAGTTCTACGAGAAGGGCGACCGGCCCCTGGAGATCGTCACCACCCGCCAGTGGTACATCCGCAACGGCGGGCGCGACCTCGCCCTGCGCGACGCGCTCCTGACGCGCGGCGCGGAGCTGTCCTGGCACCCGCCGCACATGCGGGTCCGCTACGACAGCTGGGTGCAGGGCCTGGCGGGCGACTGGCTGATCTCCCGGCAGCGGTTCTTCGGCGTGCCCATCCCGGTCTGGTACCCCCTGGACGACGAGGGCGAGCCCGACCGCTCCGCGCCGATCGCGCCGCCCGAGTCCGCGCTGCCGATCGACCCGTCCTCCGACGTCCCGCCCGGCTACACCGAGGACCAGCGCGGCAAGGCGGGCGGCTTCATCGGAGACCCGGACGTCATGGACACCTGGGCCACCTCCTCGCTGACGCCGCAGATCGCCGGGGGCTGGGAGCGCGACCGGGACCTGTTCGAGCGGGTCTTCCCGATGGACCTGCGCCCGCAGGCCCACGAGATCATCCGGACCTGGCTGTTCTCCACCGTGGTCCGCGCCCATCTGGAGCAGGGCACCCTGCCCTGGAGCGACGTCGCGATCTCCGGGTGGATCCTCGACCCCGACCGCAAGAAGATGTCCAAGTCCCGGGGCAACGTGGTCACCCCGCTCGGCCTGCTGGAGCAGTACGGCTCCGACGCGGTCCGCTACTGGGCGGCCGGCGGCCGTCCGGGCACCGACACCGCGTTCGACACCGGCCAGATCAAGGTCGGCCGACGGCTGGCCATCAAGATCCTGAACGCCTCCAGGTTCGTCCTGGGCCTGGGCGAGGGGGGCGGGGAGGTCACCGAGCCGATCGACCTGTCGATGCTGGCCCGGCTGTCGGAGGTGGTCCACGAGGCCACCGAGGCCTTCGAGGGCTACGACTACACCCGCGCCCTGGAGCGGACCGAGCGGTTCTTCTGGGAGTTCTGCGACGACTACCTGGAGCTGGTCAAGGCCAGGGCCTACGACGACGCGAACGCGGATGACGGGAACGACGGGAACGGCGGGAACGCTGCCGCGCGTTCGGCGCACGCGGCGCTGCGCGAGGCGCTCGACGTCATGCTCCGGCTGTTCGCCCCGTTCCTGCCCTTCGTCACCGAGGAGGTCTGGTCCTGGTGGCGTGAGGGCTCGGTGCACCGGGCCGCCTGGCCCGAGGCGGGCGGGCGGGGAGGCGATCCCGAGCTGCTGCCCGTGGTGGCCGCCGTCCTCGGCCGGGTCCGCAAGGCCAAGTCCGACGCGCGCCTCTCCATGCGCGCGGAGGTCTCCCGGCTGACCGTCACCGGCGCGGGCGTCGGCCTCGTGCGCCTGGCGCAGGACGACCTGTGCGGCGCGGGCGTCATCGACGAGTTCGTGCTCCAGGAGGGCGAGGGGGACCTGCTGGTGGAGGTCGCCCTCACCTGACTCCGGGCGCACGCGAATCTGTCCTCGCCGTCGGGGGATCCTGCCGTACGGTCGAGGCAGGACAGGTGAGAGGAGGACAGGCATGCCGCCAGGATGTGGCAACTGCAGCTGCTACCTCGAAGACAGGGTGATCTCCCGCCCGCCGGACGAGCGCTGACCTCAGCCGGGTGAGCGCCTGCCCCTGACCGGGCGGGCGCCGATCCCGGTCGTCCGGGCGCCGGTCTCCAGGACCCGGCGCCCGGACCGGCCGGCGGGCCTCCGGCGGCGTCGCCTTCGCCGGTGGGAGCGGCCCTGGCGGGTCCCGCGGGCAGGCCGTCGCTTTTCGTGTCCCGGCGATAACCCTCGCGCATTTCCCCTCCCGGCGTGACAGTCTGGACCACGTGATCTCCGACCGGGAACGCCTGACCAGCCTGGTGCCTCGCACGTTGCTGCGCATCGCGATGTGGAGCCTCTGCCTGATCACCATCGGCTGGGCGGTCTTCTACTTCGCGCAGTTCATCGCGACGTTGCGCATCGTGGTGCTGCCGGTGGCCGTCGCGCTCCTGCTGACCGCGCTGCTGTTCCCGCTCACCCGGCGGTTCGGCGCGATGGGCATGCGGCCCATCTACGCGACCTGGCTCACGATGATCATCGCGCTCACCGTGCTCGGCGGCACCGGCTGGATCATCGGGGTGCGCGCCAACGACGAGTTCCCCGGCCTCGTCGACCAGGTGCGCCAGACGGCCAAGACCGTGGAGAACTGGCTCTACACCGGCCCGCTGCACCTGAAGCCGACCCAGATCACCAGCTGGGTCGACGAGATCGGCAAGCAGATCACCACCCAGCGCAACCAGATCACCCAGACGGTCCTCACCGGCGCCACGGTGGCGCTGGAGGTGCTGGCCTCCATCGTGCTGCTGCTGTTCGTCACGTTCTTCCTGCTCAAGGACGGCGACCGGATCTGGTCGTGGTTCCTGAAGGGCTTCGGCGACGTCGCGCCCCGCGTCGACAAGGCCGGGCGGGTCGCCTGGGTGACGCTCTCGCACTACGTGCAGGGCACGGTCGCGGTCGCCGCCGTGCACGGCGTGATCATGGGCATCGTGCTCGCGGGGATGGGCGTGCCGCTCTGGGCGCCGCTCGCGGTGCTGATCTTCCTGGCCAGCTTCATCCCCATCGTCGGCATCTTCTTCGCCGGTTCCGTGGCGACCCTGGTCACCCTCGGCGCCAAGGGCCCGATCTACGCGCTGATCTTCCTCGGCATCCTGCTCGTGGAGCAGCAGCTGGAGAACCACGTGCTCCAGCCGCTGATCGTCGGCAGGGTGCTCCACTTCCACCCGTTGGCGATCATCCTGGTGCTGGCGGTGGGCGGCATCCTGGCGGGCATCGCCGGGGCCGCCGTGGCGGTGCCGGTGGCCGCCGTGATCTACCGCGCGCTGCCCGAGCTCACGGGCGGCTCCCGTCTGGCGCTGCCACCGGCCCCGCCCCATCCCGATCCCGGGAGTCCAGGTGGTCCCGGCGCCCCAGGTGGTCCCGGCGATCCGGGCCCTCCACCCGGCGGCCGGGCACCGGCGGGTGCGGCGGGAAAGCCGTTGAATGAGGAATCACCGCAGCCCAGGGGGTAACGTTCTGCCCCGTGACCCGTTCCGCCCTGACCACCCCCCCGCCGGACGCTACCCGCCCGAGGCCGCTTCCCGGCGCGCCCGCTCCCGGCGCCCCGCTCGGCCCCCACTACAGCCGCTGCTTCGGCTGCGGCGACGGACACCCGAACGGCCTGCACCTGACCGCCCTCACCCCTGACGGGATCTCGGTGGTCGCCGAGTTCACCGTGGAGGAGACCCACCAGGGCGCGCCGGGCCTGGCGCACGGCGGCGTGCTCGCCGCGGCGATGGACGAGGTCATCGGCATGTCCGTGTGGCTCTTCCAGCGCCCCTACGTCACCGGCCGGCTGGAGACCGACTATCTCGCGCCGGTTCCGGTCGGAACCGTCCTGCACATGCGCGCCTGGTGCAACGGCATGTCCGGCAGGAAGGCGTACCTTGAGGCTGAGGGCCGGATCGGTTCCCCGGACGGCCCGGTGGCCGTGCGGGCCGCGGCGCTCTTCATCGAGGTGGCCATGGAGCATTTCGCCAAGCACGGTGACATCCAGACGATCGCCGACGAGCACCACGAGTACGAGGTGAACCCGTGACCCACACCGTCGAGGTGTTGATCCACCGGCTCGACGCCGACCTGCCGCCGCCCTCGTACGCCCACCCGGGCGACGCGGGCGCGGATCTCCACGCCGCCGAGGACGTCGAGCTCCTCCCGGGAGAGCGGGCCGTGGTCGGCACCGGGCTCGCCATCGCCCTGCCCGAGGGGTACGCCGCGTTCGTCCACCCGCGCTCGGGCCTGGCCTCCAGGCACGGCGTGACGCTCGTCAACGCGCCCGGCACCGTCGACGCGGGATATCGGGGCGAGATCAGGGTGACGCTGATCAACACCGACGCCAAGGACGCCGTACGGCTGCGCAGGGGGGACCGCATCGCGCAGCTGGTGATCCAGAAGGTGGAGAAGGCGGCGTTCCACGAGGTGGACCGGTTGCCGGGATCGGCGCGAGGCGCCGGCGGGTTCGGGTCCACCGGCCGCTGACAGGGAGCGGAGCCCGGTGAGGTGGGCGCGGTGGCCGGTGGTCGATCGGGGACCGGAGCCCGCCTCCGGCCCGCGGGGCCGCCCGCCGCGGCGCCCGGCGGGGGACGAGTGACCAGTGAATCTTCAAGGAGCGTGAGGAAAGTGTTCGGACGTAACCGTCGTGAGAAGTCCCCGGCAGCCAAGGCCGTGGTGGAGGAGGTCGAGCGGGTCCCGTCGCGGGAGTCGGGGCCGTGGGACGCCGACGAGCCCCACCCCGAGCGGGAGCGGGTCGACCTCGGAGGCATGCGCCTGCCGGTCGACGCCGGGTTCGAGGTGCAGCTCAACCTGGCCGGTGACCAGATCGTCGGCGCGGTGGTCCTGTTCGAGGGGAGCGCCCTGCAGGTGCACGCCTTCGCGGCGCCCAAGCGGAGCGGGATCTGGGACGAGGTCAGGGCCGAGCTGGCCGAGGGGGTGAAGGGCGCCGGAGGCACCGCCGAGGAGCGGGAGGGGCCGTTCGGCGCCGAGCTGGCCGCGAGGATCCCCGCCGAGGGCGGCGAGCAGCCGGTCCGCTACATCGGGGTCGACGGGCCGCGCTGGTTCCTGCGCGCGGTGATCAGCGGGAAGGCCGCGGAGGACGCCGGGGTCGCCGCGACGCTGGAGGGTGTCGTCCGGGACATAGTCGTGGTACGCGGCGACGAGCCGATGGCTCCCAAGGAGGCGATCGAGCTCCGGCTCCCGCCCGAGGCCAGGCAGGCCGCGGAGCAGCAGGACGCCGGGGGTGACGTGCCCGACCTCAACCCGTTCGACCGCGGGCCGGAGATCGCCGAGATCCGCTGACCGGGCGGATCGCGTACGCTGGTTCGACTCGTGTGTGAAGGAGAGGTCCGTGGGTTCTCAGGAGCCGCATAAACAGAGCGGTTTGCGGGGATTCTTCCGCCGGTTGACCGCCGGTCAGGCCGAATTGGAGGCCGACGAGCTCCAGCAGGACCTCGACCGCCACGGTGCCACGCCCATCGTCTCGTGCGGCATGCGCCGCCGCTTCTGCGTGACGGGCACGCTGCGGACGGTGACGCTGCGCCCCCGCGGGGGCGCCCCGGCGCTGGAGGCAGAGCTTTACGATGGTTCCGATGTGATCGACCTGATATGGCTGGGCCGCAGGAAGATCGCGGGCATCGAGCCGGGACGTCTGGTGCTGGCGGAAGGGCTCGTCAGCGTGCAGGATGGCCGCAAAGTCATGTTCAATCCGAGATACGAGCTGCGCCCAGCGGGCGGTGCGTGAGTGATTGACGATCACGAGACGGTGAGCGAGAAGATGACCACGACCGGTGAGACCGCCGCGCACGAAACGGTCGAGGCCGCGATCCGCAGCCAGCTTGCCAAGGCCTTCGGCGGAGTGCGGGGCGTCGTCGAGGCGGCCGTGCCCACCATCGCCTTCACCGGCATGTGGATCACCGCCTCAGACCTGAAGATGTCCCTGATCGTCAGCATCTCGGCCGCGGTGCTGCTGCTCCTCGTGCGGCTGCTGCAGCGCTCGACGCCGCAGTTCGTGGTCAACAGCCTGATCGGCATCGGCATCGGCGCGTTCTTCGCCTCCCGCACCGGTGAGGCGAAGGACGTCTTCCTGCCGGGCATCCTCTACAACGCCGGATACTCCGTGGTGATGCTGCTGTCGATCGTCACCCGATGGCCGGTGGTGGGCTTTCTCATCGGATCCGTCACCGGCGACCCGACCGCGTGGCGCGCGGATCCGGCCGTGGTGAAGCTGTGCACCAAGCTCACCTGGCTGCTGATGATCCCGTGCGTGGTCCGGGTGGCGGCGCAGCTCCCCGTCTTCCTGATCGGCGGGAACGACGCGGTCGCCGAGCTGGGCATCCTCAAGATCGCGATGGGCTGGCCGCTCCAGGTCGCGGCCCTCGCCGCCATGGTGTGGCTGCTGGCCAAGGGCAGGACCCCGGTACGGCCCGCGGTCTCCTGACCTGCGGGAGCTGACCTGGGCTCCGAAACCCGGTCCGGGGCCCGGTGCAGGTTCTGCTCCTGGTCTCGGCCTTGGTCCCGGGCTCGATTTCGGCTCCGGGGCCGGTCTTGGTCTCGGAGCCGGTCTCGCCCCTGGGGCTGCGGCCTTGGTCTCGCTCCCGGCCCCGGAGCCGGCCTTGGTCCCGGGCTCGATCCCGGTCACGGGGCCGGCCTCGGGACCGCCGCCCTCCGCGTTCACCGCCGGTGCGGCCCCCCACCCCTCCTCCCGGAGTCAGCAGGGGAGGCATGGGGGAGGAGGGCGGGGCGGAGGATCCCGGCTCAGTGGGGCGTGCGGTGCGGGGACAGCAGCTCGGCCAGCTCCTCCTCGACCTCCTGGCTGGCCACGAACATCAGCTCGTCACCGGCCTCCAGCGGGTCGTCGGCGGTGGGCACCAGAACCCGGCCCTCGCGCAGGATCGCCACCAGGGCGGTGTCGTTGGGCCACGGCACCGAGCCGGCGCGCTGGCCGACGACCGGGGCGTCCTCGGGCAGGGTGAGCTCGACCAGGTTGGCCTGGCCCTGGCGGAAGGTCATCAGCCGCACCAGGTCGCCGACGCTGACCGCCTCCTCGACGAGCGCGCTCAGCAGGCGCGGGGTCGAGACGGCCACGTCGACGCCCCACGACTCGTTGAACAGCCACTCGTTCTTGGGGTGGTTGATCCTGGCGACCACGCGCGGCACGCCGTACTCCGTCTTGGCGAGCAGCGAGACCACGAGGTTCACCTTGTCGTCGCCGCTGGCGGCGACGACCACGTGGCACTCGGCCAGGCCCGCCTCGTCCAGCGAGGAGATCTCGCAGGCGTCGGCGAGCAGCCACTCCGCCCGCGGCACGGTATCGATCTTGATGGCCTTGGGGTCGATGTCGACGAGCAGGACCTCGTGGCCGTTCTCCAGGAGTTCGGCGGCGATCGACCGGCCGACCGCTCCCGCACCGGCGATGGTGACGCGCATCAGTGCTCCCCCTCCGGTGCCCCGGACAGCACCTTGTTGATGCGGTCCATGTCGGCCTCGACCGCCATGACGTGCAGCACGTCGCCCTCCTGCACCACCGAGTCGTTCTTGGGCAGCAGGGTGTCGCCGATCCGGTTGATGAACGCCAGGCGGGTGCCCGCCGCCGCCTCCAGATCCCTCGTCGGGGTGCCGATCCAGCCGGGGTGGTAGGCCACCTCCGCCAGCACCACGCGCCCGCTGGGGTCGCGCCAGAGCGGCTCGGCGCCCTCGGGCAGGACACGGCGCAGGATCTGGTCGGCGGTCCAGCGGACCGTGGCCACGGTGGGAATGCCCAGCCGCTGGTAGACCTCGGCGCGCCGGGAGTCGTAGATCCTCGCCACGACGTTGTCCACGCCGAACGTCTCGCGGGCGACCCTCGCGGAGATGATGTTCGAGTTGTCGCCGCTGCTCACCGCCACGTAGGCGCCCGCGGCCTCGATGCCCGCCTCTTCCAGGACGTCCCGGTCGAAGCCGATCCCGGTCACCCTGCGACCCCGGAACCCCGCCCGCAGGCGGCGGAACGCCTGCGGGTCACGGTCGATGATCGCGACCGAGTGGCCGCTGTCCTCAAGGATGTGCGCCAGGGTCGAACCGACCCGGCCACACCCCATGATCACGATATGCATGCTCCCCCGCCGGTCGCTGTGAGGCGGATCTTGATCCCGATGTATTCAGCCAGTATGGACCGCCCCGGGAGTGCCGCGTGAGTGGGGCCGAGTAATAACGGCTAGCATCTGCTGACGTGTCGAAGGTGACGGACCTTGTCAAACGCCTTTTCATCGGGCGGGCGCTGCGCAGCACGCAGCTGCACGAGCAGCTGCTCCCCAAGCGCATCGCGCTGCCCGTCTTCGCGAGTGACGCCCTCTCGTCCGTGGCCTACGCCCCGCAGGAGATCCTCGTCATCCTCTCCCTCGCGGGGGTCTCCTTCTACCACTTCAGCCCCTGGGTCGCCGTCGCCGTCGTCGTGGTGATGCTCACCGTCGTGGCGTCGTACCGGCAGAACGTGCACGCCTACCCCAGCGGGGGCGGCGACTACGAGGTCGCCACCGTCAACCTCGGCCCGAACGCGGGTCTGACCGTCGCCAGCGCCCTGATGGTCGACTACGTGCTGACCGTCGCGGTCTCGGTCGCCAACGGCGTCGACTACGTGGGCGCCACCATCCCGTACGTCGCCCAGCACAAGCCGCTGGTCGCGATCGTCATCGTCGTGCTGCTGACGATCGTCAACCTGCGCGGGATCCGGGAGTCGGGCGCGGCCTTCGCGATCCCCACCTACGCCTTCATGTTCGCCGTCCTCGGCCTGGTCGCGTGGGGCGGTTTCCGGGTGCTCGTCCTCGGCGACGAGCTGCACGCGCCCACCTCGGGGTACGAGATCGTCGCCGAGCAGTCCAACCTGACCTCCTTCGCGGCGGCCTTCCTGATCCTGCGCGCGTTCTCCTCCGGCTGCGCGGCCCTCACCGGTGTCGAGGCGATCAGCAACGGCGTGCCCGCCTTCCGCAAGCCCAAGAGCAAGAACGCCGCGAACACCCTGCTGATGATGGGCCTGGTCTCGGTGACCATGTTCGTCGGCATCATCACCCTGGGGCTGGCCTCGGGCGTCAAGGTCGCCGACCCCGCCGTCGCCTACCGCGACGTCCTCATCGACGGCAGGCCCGCCGGGCCCGGCTACTACCAGCAGCCGATCATCGCCCAGGTGGCCGACGCGGTCTTCGGCAACGGCTCGCTCCCGTTCTTCGTCATCGCCGCCGTCACCGCGCTGATCCTGTTCCTGGCCGCCAACACCGCCTTCAACGGCTTCCCGGTGCTCGGCTCGATCCTGGCCCAGGACCGCTACCTGCCCCGCCAGCTGCACACCCGGGGAGACCGGCTCGCCTTCTCCAACGGCATCGTGATCCTCGCCGCCGGGGCCTGCCTGCTGCTGTGGGGCTTCGACGCCGACGTCAGCCGCCTGCTCAACCTCTACATCGTGGGCGTCTTCGTGTCGTTCACGCTGAGCCAGATCGGCATGGTCAGGCACTGGACCCGGCACCTGAGGACCGAGGGCGACCTGAAGGTCCGGCACCAGATGCACCGCTCGCGGACCATCAACTTCTTCGGCGGCGTCATGACCGGCGTGGTGCTGGTGGTGGTGCTGCTCACCAAGTTCACCCATGGGGCGTGGATCGTCTGTGTGGCCATGCCGGTGCTGTTCGTGATGATGAAGGGCATCCACCGCCACTACGAGAACGTGGCCGCCGAGCTCGCCGTCGCCGAGGACTCCCAGGTGGACGAGTCGATGCTGCCCGCGCGCAACCACGCCATCGTCCTGGTCTCCAAGATCCATAAGCCGACCCTGCGCGCCCTCGCCTACGCCCGCGCCACCCGCCCCTCCAAGCTGGAGGCGATCACCGTGGGGGTGGAGGGCCCCGAGGCCAGGGCGCTGCAGGAGGAGTGGGAACGGCGCGGCATCCCGGTGCCGCTGAAGATGCTCGACTCGCCCTACCGCGAGATCACCCGGCCGATCCTGGAGTACGTCAAGTCGCTGCGCCGCCGCTCGCCCCGCGACGTGGTGAGCGTCTACATCCCCGAGTACGTCGTCGGCCACTGGTGGGAGCACCTCCTGCACAACCAGAGCGCGCTGCGGCTGAAGGGCCGCCTGCTGTTCCAGCCCGGCGTGATGGTCATCAGCGTGCCCTGGCAGCTGCACTCCTCCGACCGGCTCAAGGGCCGCCCCGAGCCCTTCGCGCCCGGCGCCGTACGCCGTCCGCGCCCGGAGGCGGCACGGGACGAGGACGTCAAGGCATAACCTTTCGTATGCGCTCCTGACGCGAGGAGGCTCGACCGACGACGGATTTTCCCTTGGGGGCAACGACCATGGCCATCGAACTGACGGTAGGACCGGTTGCGCACGGTGGCTGGTGCGTCGCCCGCCACGACGGCCGGGTCGTCTTCGTACGGCACGCGCTGCCCGGCGAGCGCGTCGTCGCCGAGATCACCGAGGAGACCACCCGGTTCCTGCGGGCCGACGCGGTCGAGATCCTGGAACCCTCCGCCGACCGGGTGACCCCGCCGTGCCCGTTCGCGGGTCCCGGCCGCTGCGGCGGCTGCGACTGGCAGCACGCCTCCCTCGACGCCCAGCGCCGCCTGAAGGCCGACGTGGTGGCCGAGCAGCTCAAGCGGCTGGCCTCGATCGACTGGAAGGGCACCGTGGAGGAGGTCCCCGGAGCCCCCGACGGGCTCGGCTGGCGCACCCGCGTCCAGTTCGCCGTCGACCGCGAGGGCGGCCTGGGCCTGCGCCGCCACCGCTCCCACGACATCGAGCCGGTGGACGCCTGCCTGATCGCCCACCCCGAGGTGGAGAACGTCGGCGCCGAGGTCATGAACTGGCGCAACGCCTCCTCGGTCGAGGTCATCGCCTCCAGCACCGGCGACCAGGCGGTCGTGGTCGCGCCCAGGCCCCGGCGCACGGTGGCCGTGCCCGACCTCGACACGAGCGTGGCCGTCTTCGTCGACGAGGGCAAGGGCCGCAGCCGCGTCGTCCACGGCCGCAACCATCTCGTCGAACGGGTCGCGGGCCGCGACTTCCAGGTCACCGGCAGCGGCTTCTGGCAGGTGCACCCCGGTGCCGCCGCCACCCTGCTCGACGCCGTCATGGAGTTCGCCGCCCCGCGGCCTGGCGAGTGGGCCCTCGACCTCTACTGCGGCGTCGGGCTGTTCGCCGCGGGGCTGGCCGAGGCGGTCGGTCCCGAGGGGGCCGTGTTCGGCGTCGAGTCCGAGTCCGTGGCGGTCCGCGACGCCGAGCGCAACCTCCGCGACCTGCCCCAGGCCCGCTTCGCCAGGGGGCGGGTGGAGAACGCCCTCGACCGCTTCGGCATCGAGCGCGCGGACCTGGTCGTCGTCGACCCGCCCAGGGCGGGCCTGGGCCGCGACGTCGTCGACAGCCTGACCACCCTCCAGGCGACCCGGATCGTGTACGTCTCCTGCGACCCGGCCACCCTCGCCCGCGACCTGGCCTGGTTCGCCGAGCGGGGCTACCGCCTCGCCGATCTGCGAGCTTTCGACGCTTTTCCGATGACCCACCACGTGGAGTGCGTGGCGCACCTGGTCAGCGAGACGATCTAGGCTTCTACCTGGGAAAATGCGACAGGTGCTGTTTCGTCGAGCCTCGGGCTTCCCCCCGTGGACTGCGCACGAGTGCGCACGATCATGGAAATGCCCCGCGGCCGATCCGGTCGCGGGGCGTGGTCATACCGAGTGCTGTCCGGCGGGCCACCTGCCGCGTGGTGACACGAACGTGCCGCGCGCCTGAACGGCGGCTACCGGCGAGCGGATCGGCCTCTTGAGAGCTGCCGTTGCGGCACTGGTGGTAGTCGTCATACGGGTGCGCGTCAAGCCCACGACGGCCTCGGCCGTACAGATGAGCGGGCCGCCCGTTCAACCGGATCCGCTCGATCTCGATACGCCCAGGTCCGACCCGCTTTGACACGCGGGCAGGACAAGAAGCCACAGGTCAAGACATAAAAAAGCGTTATACGCGGTGAATGAGTGTCCATATCTGGACACATCCGTGACGTCCGGTCTCCACTGGGCAAGCCTTCTAGGCCGCCCGCGCGGGGCCGGTGCCCGGCCGGCGACGGTGAGGATCAGGAATCGACGCGGGAAGAGAGGATTCGTCATGAGGACGTCCATGCCCATCGGCCGGAAGGCCGGACTCGTACTGCTGGGAACAACACTGGTGGGAGGGCTGTTAGCCGCCGTCCCGCCGGCCAGTGCCGCCAACTGGAACTGCCGGGTCGTCACCGCACAGGACGTGCGGTGGTTCGCCTCCTCCACCGGGACCGCGACCAGCCCCCCGTACACCCTGTACAACGGCTACGTGTTCAAGAGCTTCGGCGTATCCAACGGCCGGTACAGCGCGCAAATCGTCTACCCCTACGCGGCCGCCGGCTGGGTGACCGCCGACAGCCAGTACGTGGCGCATGTGGCTGACGGCTACTGCAACTGGTGATGTCGGCCCGTTCGCGACGGGCAGGGTGACCGCCGTCCCCTGGACGCCCAAGGCCGCGTCCGGGGGACGCTCCGCCGCCCTGCCAGGAGAAAAGACACGACGACGCCCCGCCTTCCGCAGTGGAGGCGGGGGCTGTTTCGCGTCCCACCGAGGTTCTGTGAAGACCTCACTCGCACGCGAGGGACAGGCCGATGGCGGCGAGCCTCTGCTTGACCTCCTCGACGTACATCGGGCTGTTGCGCTCGATCGCCAGCAGGTCCTGCTCGCTGTGAGCGACCAGTTCGCCGTAAGTGTCGATGCCCGCACGCTTGATGCAGGCGTACGCACGCACCGTGAGGCCGAGTTCCTCGATGGGCGACGCCAGATCTCCGTCCAGGAACGAGTCGTCCGCTGGTGACACCATGCTTCCTCCTTGCGCTCGTAGTTACTCCGGGCACTTCTCCCGGCCGGCGACGTGGCTTCCGCGCCGGGAGGTCTCCGCTCTCCAGGCGTGCAGGGCCCCGCACCGGCCTGTACGCCTCGCACTCCTCCGGGAGGACGGGGCGTCGCCGTCCTCCCGACCGGCCCCTCGTATGATCACCCCAGTTTCTCGGAACGTCTCCGTTCACGCCCCTTCTGCCGAGCAATACGCTTCGGGGAACTGCGCCATCGCTGTGATGCTCCTGCACCCGCTTTTTCGAGCCATTCGGGAAAGAAAGAACGAGCAGGAAAGAAGCTTCGTCGAGCCTGGTGGTCACCGAGACCGTCAGCGCTCCGTTGCGTCGCGGAGCGGCAGTCACGCCGGCATACGAGCACGAGCGACCGAGCCGGTCTCCTCCGGTGGTCTCACCGGTTTCCCGGCGTGTTCGCGTCGTGGACCAGCAGGGCGATCTGGACCCGGTTGTTGAGATCCAACCGGGTCAGGATCCGTGACACGTGCGTCTTCACCGTCGGCAGCGCCAGATGCAGCTCCCGCGCGATCTCCGCGTTGGAGCGGCCGCGCCCGACCGCGAGGGCCACCTCCCGCTCCCGCTCGGCCAGCAGCGCCAGCCGGGCCCGTGCGGCGGCTGCCCGGTCGCCCTGTTCGGAGCCGTCCGTCACCTGTTCGATGAGGCGGCGGGTGACGGCGGGGGAGAGCGCCGGATCTCCGGCGGCCACCGTCCGTACGGCCGTGACGATGTCCTGTGGCGGGGTGTCCTTGAGGAGGAACCCGGCCGCGCCGGCGCGCAACGCCCGCAGCACGTGCGCGTCGGTGTGGAAGGTGGTCAGGACCAGCACCTCCGGGGCGCCGGGAAGGGCCCGGAGCCTCTCGGTGGCGGCCAGCCCGTCGACGCCCGGCATCCGGATGTCCATCAACACCAGGTCGGGCCCGTACGCGGTGACCAGAGCGGGGACCTCGGCCCCGTCGGCGGCCTCCGCGACGATCTCGATGTCCGGGGCGCCGCCCAGCATCAGGCGCAGCCCGGCCCGCACGATCGCGTCGTCGTCGACCAGCAGGACGCGGATCACCTCATCCCCCTCCCGCGTCGCCGGACCTCCGGCTCGCGACGGATTCCGCGCCACCGGACCTACGCTCCGCGACGGACGCGATGTCCGTCGCGGGCCAGGGTAGCCAGGCGTGGACCAGGAAACCACCGTCGGCGGGGCCGGACGTCAGCTCGCCCCCCGCCAGGCGGGCCCGTTCGGCCAGCCCGGCCAGCCCCTGCCCGCGGCCTTCGCCCCTGCCCGCCCTGATGCCTTCGTCCCGGTCCGCCCGGACGTTTTCGCCGCCGTCCGCGCCGACGCTTTCGCCCCCGCTCGTCCTGACGCTTTCGCTCCCCTTCGTACCGCCGCTTTCGCTCCCGTACGTGCCGGCGCTTTCGCTTTCGCTTTCGTCGGCGCCGGAGGCCGGGGCGGATCTGGGCGGTGGCGCGTTGCGGACCTCCACCGCGAGCCCACCCGCCGGGCTCCCGGTCACCTCCACCGCGACCGCCGCGCCGGGCGCGTGCTTGCGCGCGTTGGTCAGCGCCTCCTGGACGATCCGGTACGCCGTGCGCCCCACCAGGGGCGGTGGCGCCGGTCCCCGCGGTGGCCCGGTCAGCTCGATCCGGCCGCCAGTCGCCCGAGCCTCCGCCACCAGCCTGGCCAGGTCCGCCAGTTCCGGCTGCGGACGCTCACCCTCCTCCGGCCCGGCCCGCAGCACCCCGATCACCTCGCGCAGGTCGCGCAGGGCCAGGTGGGCGCTCTCCCGGATCACCCCGGCGGCCCGCGCCACCTCCTCCCTGGGCGCGCCCGGGTTGAACTCCAGCGCTCCCGCGTGGACGCTCAGCAGCGACAGCCGATGACCGAGCACGTCGTGCATCTCGCGGGCGATCTCCTCCCGCGTCTCCCGGCGGACCCACTCGGCCCGCAACTCCGCGTCCGCCTCGGCGAGTTCGGCGCGCTCGCGCAGCGAGGCGATGAGCTGCCGCCGGGAGCGCCGGAACAGTCCCCAGCCGATGGCCCCGGCGATCAGCGCGAAGTACGTCAGCGCCGAGCCCGCCCGCTCCTCGGGAAGTTCCGCCATCTGCCAAAGGAAGACGGGCAGCGGTGCGAAGGCCAGCGCGGCCACCCACGCCGTGACCCGCCACGGCCGGGTCGCGGCCACCGTGAAGACCGCCACCATCGCCGGGCCGGTCAGGTAGTGCGCCTGGGTGCCCGCCAGCAGCAGCGCCACCGCGAGCGACACCGGCCGGCGCCGCCGCAGGAGCACCGCCGCGCACCCCAGCCCGCCGACCACCTGGTCGACGTCCCGCCACAGGGGATCGAGGTCCTCGGGGATCGGTACGGACTGCGAGCTGACCGCGGCGAAGCAGGCGGCGAAGAGGAACAGTGCCAGGTCGGCGACCCAGTCGCGGCGGGTGCGGTGGACGCGGCGCATACTTCGGGAATCTACGCGGCCCCCACCGGGGACCGGGCCTCCAGGCCGCGGCCGGATACTTAAGTACGACCCCCGGCCCGCCGGAGACCGACCTTGGTCACCGCCTGACCTTCTTGAGCCCGATCCGGTGCCCGGTACCGCGCGCCTACCTTCGGGTCATGACCTCCGGCACCCCGAAGTCCCCTCTGGCCGCCCTGGCCAGCCTTGTCTGTTTCGTCCTCGTCGTCGGCGGCGCGAGCGGCCTCCTGCACGAGTGGTTCGGCTGGATCCACTTCATGGGCTTCGTCCGCTTCCTCGTCCCCGGCGGCTACGAGATCTACAGCTACGTCATCATGGTCGTCCTCGGTCTCGCGGTGGGCGCGGCCGGTGACGCGGTCACCCGCCGGGGCCGAGGATGACCCGCCGCACGTCCACGAGCCGGCCCGCGCGATGGCGTGGCGGGTCACCCGGCCTCGTCGCTCGCTATCCGGGCACCTCCTCGGCGGCCGGCTCCGCCCTCCGGGTTCGCAGGGCCCAGCGCACGGCCGGTCCGGTGGCGAGGCCGGACAGCAGGAACAGTCCGCCGAGCACCAGCCAGCCCGGGGTCCCCCAGGTGAGGATCAGCGTCGTGAGCAGCAACGGGCCGAGCATCCTGGCGACCGCCGCACCGGATCCGAAGAAGCCCTGGTACTGCCCCTGCCTGCCGGCCGGGGCGAGACCGAACCCGATCTCCCAGGAGCCGGAGGCGTGCGCCATCTCGCCGAACACCTGCAGGCAGGCCGCGACAAGCAGGACGAGCGCGGCGGCCCACGCCGAGGACCAGGCCGACGACAGGGCGAAGACCGCGCACGCGGCGAGCAGCACCGCCCCCGCCCGCCGTACGGACCTGGCGGCGCTGCGCAGGTCCGTGACCCGCCGGGCCACCCGCACCTGGAACAGCGTGACGCCCAGGGTGTTGAGGACCAGCAGGGCGGAGACCGTCCAGCTCGGGGCCTCGGTCCGCTGGACGATCCACAGCGGGATGACCAGGCTGAGCAGCGGCATGTTCAGCAGCGCGACCATGTTGAGCAGGGAGACCAGCGCGTACGGCCTGTCCCTGAGCACCGCCAGCGCCGGTTCGCCCGCCGGCGCGGCCGCGGTGGGCGGCACCGGCGGAAGGCGGAGCAGGATCAGCGCGGAGAGCAGGAAGCTCAGCGCGTCCATCGCGAGGACCGTCAGATAGGCCGCCCGCGTGTCGAGGTGCAGCGCCGCCCCGCCGAGCGCGGCGCCGACCGCCAGCCCGGCGTTGACCGTCGCCTGCAGGTAGGCCCGGATCCGGGTCCGCCGCGCCCTGTCCACCAGGCCGGCGAGCAGCGCCTGCCTGGCCGCGGCGAGACCGCACTGCGAGGTCGCGTACAGGCAGGCGACCACCACGAACACGGGGAAGGAGCGGACGAACAGGAACGAGCCGACCGCGGTGGCGGTGGCGACGGCGAGCAGGGCCGCCGTGCCGCGAGGCCCCCGGCGGTCGGCGAGGTGGCCGAGCGGGACGCCCGCCACGAAGCCGACGGCCCAGCCGAGCGTCAGCGCGAAGCCGACCTGGGTCGGCGAGAGCCCCACGATCCGGGTGAAGTAGAGCGCCGAGCACACGTAGTACGCGCCGTCCCCGATGGAGTTGGCCAGTTGCGCGAGGGCGAGGACCCGGGGCGGCCCGGACGAGGGCATGATCCGGCTGAACATTGTGCTCCTTCGTCGGCGGTTCGGTCGGCACCGGCCCGGCGCCACCTCGGCACCGCTCCGGCGGCCTCCCGGTGCCGGTCCGGCACGGCTTCGGCGTCGGTCCGGAATGGCTCCGGCGTCGGTCCGGGGGCCGGTCCGGTGTCGTTTCGGCACGGTTTTGGTGCCGTACGGCATGGCACCGCGCGGCACGGCACCCACGGCATCGGACCGGTTCGGGCCGGTTCGGGCCGAGTTGCGGCCGTACCCGGGGCCGGTCCGTCTCCGGTCGGGCACTCGCGACGCGACCGGGTGGCGTCCCGGCCGGGAAGGGCTCGCCGCGAGCCGCACGAAGGGCAACTCTAGAGAGGCCATTGGTCCCATGTAAGATCCAATATGACGAGAATCCACTGGGCCAATGCGAGGAGGCGCGATGGACTTCCACGTGAGCCTCACCGGTCGTGGTGACCTGTCCGCCCGTATCTACCGGCAGCTCCTGGACGCCGTCCTCGACGGCCGCCTGCGCCCGGGGGAGCGCCTCGCCCCCACCCGCGAGCTGGCGCGGCGGCTCGACGTGTCACGCAACACCGTGGCCGTCGCCTACGAGCGGCTCACCGCCGAGGGTGTCCTCGTCGGCCGGGTCGGGGCGGGCACCTTCGTGTGCGCCGAGCCTCTCACCCGCACCCGTGCCAGGAACGCGCCCGCGGGCGGCGGCGTGCGTCCCCGCCGCCTCTGGCGCTCCCCGGCCGTCTCGCCGGACGAATCGGAGGGGGAGCCGGTCTACGACTTCAGGGTGGGGCTCCCCGACGCGGAGCTGTTCCCGCTCGAGACGTGGCGCAGGCTCGTCGCCCGCGAGCTGCGCCCGGCGCTGGTGCGCTCCGCAGGCTACGGCGTCCCCTCGGGGCACGCGGGCCTGCGGGCGGCCATCGCCCGCCACGTCGGTGTCTCCCGCTCGGTGCGGGCGAGCGCCGATGACGTGCTCGTCACGCAGGGAGCACAGCAGGCGCTCGACCTGATCGGCCGCGTCATGATCGAGCCGGGCTCCCGGGTGGCCGTCGAGGAGCCGGGCTACCCTCGGGCGAGGCTGCTGTTCCAGTCCCTGGGCGCGCGGGTCGTCGGCGTCCCCGTCGACGGCGAGGGCCTGGACGTGGCCGCCCTCCCCGACTCCGCCCGCCTCGTCTACGTCACGCCGTCACACCAGTTCCCGCTGGGTACGCCGATGTCGCTCGGCCGCCGCACCGCGCTGCTCGAATGGGCCGGGCGGCGCGGCGCCGTGGTGATCGAGGACGACTACGACAGCGAGTTCCGCTTCGAGGACCGCCCGCTCGAACCGCTCCAGAGCCTCGACCGCAGCGGTCACGTCATCTACGTCGGCTCCTTCTCCAAGACGATGCTGCCGATGCTGCGACTGGGCTTCCTGATCGCCCCGGCCTCGCTCCAGCCCGCCCTTCGCGCCGCCAAGCGGCTCACCGACTGGAGCGGCGAGCTTCCCACCCAGGCGGCGCTGGCCGGTTTCATCGACGACGGCCTCCTCGGGCGGCATGTCCGCAAGGCGACGCGCGAGTACGCCGCCCGCCACGAGCGGATCCTCACCATCCTCCGGCGTGACTTCCGTGCCTGGCTGGAGCCGGTTCCCTCCGCCGCCGGCCTGCACCTCTGCGCCTACCTGACGCCGGACGCCGGGGTCGACACGGCCCGCGTGACGGCGTACGCGCGGGAGGCGGGCATCGAGCTTCAGGACCTCGCCGCCTACTACGGCGAGGCTCCCGCGCGGGCGGGCCTGGTGCTCGGTTACGGTTCGATCCCCCTGGAGAGGATCGAACCTGGCCTGAGGCGTCTCGCGGAGAACTTCCGCGAGGCGGGGAAATCCCATGCCCGGAGCTCGCGCGCCGGCGAGAGTCCTTGGCACGTCCGACAGGATGGACCGCATCCCGCTTAGCGCCCGGCGTTCCACGGCGCCGACGTGGGGACGGGCCTCCCCGCCCGGGTTTCTGCCAGGAGCTCTCGGCATGGCCTCGTGCCGGCCCCGCAGGACAACGACCGCCTTCGTCGGCTTTTTATCTTGTCAGCCTCGTCAGCCTCGTCAGCCTCGTCAGCCTCGTCAGCCTCGTCGGCTTCGTCGGTGAGGGAGATCAGGCGCGCGTCAGCGGGATCTCCGCCTGCAGCCTGTACGTGTCGTCCGCCGTCGTCCCGGCCCGTAACGTTCCTCCCAGCTCGGACACGCGGACGGTCAGGTCGCGGATCCCCGACCCGCCGCTCCCGCCCACCGAGGCCACCGGCCGGTCACCGGCCGCGCCGTCGGCGGGCACGACCCCGTCGTTCACGATCCGCAGCGTCAGCCGGTCGTCCCGGCAGGTCAGCGTGACCTCGCAGTTCTGTGCCCCGCTGTGCCGCAACAGGTTGGCCACCCCTTCGCGCAGCACCGTGGCGAGCGTGGTCCGCACGTCCGGCGTCAGCGCGCAGGGCTCCAGCCGCAGGGTCACCTCGATGTCCATCGAGGTGAGCAGGCCCCGCGCGGACGCGATCTCGTCGTCGAGCGACCGCTCGCGGTAGGAGGAGGCCACGGCACGGACGTCGGACAGTGCCTGACGGGAGACGCCGAGGATCTCGGTCAGTTCCCGCCGGGCCCGCGAGGGATCGCGGGTCACCAGCCGGTGGGTCAGCTCCGACTTCAGGGTGACGGCCGACAGCGAGAAGCCGAGCAGGTCGTGCAGGTCGCGGGCGAAGCGCAGGCGTTCGCGGGTGACGGCGAGGTCGGCCAGCTCGGAGCGGGCGTCGTGCAGGTCCCGCACCATCGAGCGGAGGCGGGACAGGGCGAAGACCACCAGGCCGTGGTTGACGGTCACCAGGAAGCCGTAGGTGACGCTGATCGAGTCGCCGCCCAGCAGGAAGTGGGCGCCGCCCATGCTCACCATGACGGCGAGGAAGAGGGGCAGGCCGAACCGGGTGGGCAGGGTGAGCAGCAGGCTGCCCGCCAGCAGGCCGGGCAGGCCGAGGTAGGGGTTCTCGAACAACGCGATGGGCAGGTAGGTGACCACGGCCTGCACGGTCAGCAGCGCGTAGCCCAGCGGTGACCGTACGCGGGAGGCCGGGCGGCTGAAGAAGCCGAGCACCAGGCCCAGGGAGACGAGCACGCAGGACTCGGCGACGAACGTGCCGCCGAGGCTCATCCGCGCGGCCGCGACGAAGACCGTGGCGTTGACCGCGTAGCCGGTGAACACCGCGGTGGCGACGGCCAGGCCCAGCCGAGGCGCCATGGCGGGACCGTGCTCGGGGCGCCCGCTCCTCCCACTCCTCCTGCTCTGCCCGCTTCGCCCGCGCCGCTCGCGCCGCGAGCCGGTGGCGTGGACGTCGCCCCCGTCGCCCCCGTCGCGCAACGGGATGACGGCGTGCAGGCGATAGGTCTCCTCCGGGCCCGCGGCCGCGGTCAGGGTGCCGCCCAGCGCCTCGACACGGGACCTGAGATTGCCGATGCCGTCACCGTGGTCGCCGGAATCGCCGATGTCACGGACGCCGTCGTTGACGATCTCGATCGACACGGCGTGCTCGTCGCGGGCGACGGTGACGCCGCAGTTTCCGGCCTCGCTGTGCCGCAGCAGGTTGGTGACGCCCTCACGCAGCACGGTGGCGAGCACGGTGCGGATCCGCGGCGGCAGGTCGCCCCGTTCGTACTTCACGGTGACGACGACCTCGGCCGCGGCGAGGACGGAGCGGGCCGAGGCCATCTCGTCGTCGAGTGACAGGTCGCGGTAGGAGGAGGCCACGGCACGGACGTCGGACAGTGCCTGACGGGAGACGCCGAGGATCTCGGCCAGCTCCCGGCGGGCCCGCGAGGGATCGCGGGGGAGCAGGCGCCGGGCCAGGTCGGCCTTCAGCGTGATGGCGGACAGCGAGAAGCCGAGCAGGTCGTGCAGGTCGCGGGCGAAGCGCAGGCGTTCGCGGGCCACGGCGAGGTCCGCGAGCTCGGAGCGGGCGTCGTCCAGCTCCCGCACCAGCGACCGCAGCCGGGACAGGCCGTAGACGACGAGACCGATCACCACGGTCAGGTTCGTGATGTAGACGGCCTCCGGCGGCACGCCACTGATCTCGTACTGGACGAGCCCGGTGACCAGCGCGATCACGCCGAACACCGTCCAGCCCGCGAGTGGGCGCAGGACGAGCAGCGCGTCACCGGCGAGGAAGCCCTGCATGCCGGTCCAGCCCCGGCCGTAGAACGCGAGGGGCACCAGCGCCACGGCGGCCTGCGCGAGCAACGCCACGTGACCCCACCGGCCGCGTACGTCCGCACGCGGATTGCTGAACAGGCCCAGCTGCAGGACCATCATCACGACCAGGCAGAACACGGCCGGTGCGACGTGGCCGAGTGTCGCGCGCGTGGCCAGCACGTACTGGAAGGCGTTCACGACGAAGCCGGCGAACACCACCGTGACGACGAGGAGCGCCAGCCTGGGGGCGAGCCCGGCCGCCCGGCTCCCGGAGTCGCCTTCCCGCGTCGTTAAGGGGGCGAGGCGTCCTGCCACAACATGCTCCCCGGGGAAGAGTGGAGGACCGCGTCGGAGCGCAATGCTAACCGGTGCCCCGGCGGTGTCCTACTGGTTTTCCCCGGCCTCCCGGCTACCGGACCGGGGGCGCCACGCGCCGGGCGGCGATCCCCGGCTCACGGTCCGGGCTCGTGCCCGCCTCGGACAGGAGGCGCCTGGTGAGGGCGTGCACGCTCATACCCGCGCCCATGCCCGCCAGCACCCCGGCGAGCACTCCCGAGCCCATCCCCACGAGCACGCCGACGGCGATCCCGGTGACCAGCCGCACGAACACGCCCGCGACCAGCCGCGCGGCCGGGTGCACGGCCAGACGGGCGGCAAGACGGGCGGTCAGGTGGGTGGCCAGGCGTGTGGTCACGCCCACGACTACGCCTCGTCCACCGTGCCGAGGCGCTCCTCCAGCCGTTCGAGCCTGAGCAGGACGGGGCGCAGTTCCTCGCGTACGGCCGCCGACAGGGCGCTCGCCGCGTCGGCGGGCAGGGCCGCCGGGGCTGAGGCCGGGGGCGGGGCGGCGGCCCGGGTCTGCGCGCGCAGATGGACGTATCCGGCGAGCGCGGCCGAGACCGCGTGGCGGGTCAGCCGGTGCTCGGCGCCCAGCTCCCGCAGGATGCGCCCGGCCGCGCCGTCCGGTTCGGCGACCAGCCCGAGGAGCAGGTGCTCGCAGCCGACGTAGTTGTGGCCGAGCGAGGTGGCCTCGGTGACGGTCATCTCCAGGACCGTCGCCGCGGGCGCCCCGAAGGCGAGCTCCGCCTCGTCGGTGCCGGTCGAGGCCGGGGCGTCGAGGCTGAGCCGGTCCAGGCGCCGCCGCACCTCCTCGGGGTCGATCTCCAGGGCGCCGAGAACCTGGAGCGCTAGGTTGCCTCCCTCGCTGAGCATGCCACCCAGCAGGTGCTCGGTGCCGACCTCGGCCGCCCCCAGGGCGCGCGCCTGTTCCACCGACAGCTTGATCACCTCCCGGGCCCGAGGGGTGAAGTGGGTGAGGCGCGTGGTCAGGTCGTCGAGGTCGGAAGTCCCGAGCGCCGTCTCGCGGATGGCGGTCACCCGCCGGACGGCCTGTTCCAGGGCTCGCTGGCACACGGCGGAGACCGGCACGCCCGCCTTCTTCACCGCCTCGGCCAGCTCGTCGGGCAGATAAACGTTGATCTTCGGCATTGAGTCTCCCCTGTGGGGTTACAAGAGGGTTATAACCCATTCATAACCCCAAGGGAGGCGCTTGTCCAGTGCCTGTCCGGCGCGCGTCCGGATTTCCCGGGCCGCTTTCCTGCGCCTTCCCTGCGCCGCTTTCCCGGGACCGCTTCCCGACTCCGCTTCCTCGGTCCGCTTTCCCGGGCGTGCCGAGGACTGCCTAGCGCGTCGCGCCGGTGAGGAACCGGGTGATGCCGGGAGAGAGGGGCGCCCCTCTGGTGGAGAGCCACGCCAGGTGGTTGCGGCTGGTGAAGGCGACGAGCCTGCGGGCCTCCAGCCGCGTGAGGTCGCCGGGTCCGGCCAGCACGGGCGTGAGGGCGATCCGGTGCCAGGCGGCGCTCTCGCCCAGGGAACGGGCTATCTGCGGGTGCGCGGCGCGGACGGCCGAGGCGATCGGGCGCAGGCGGCTCCCGGTGCCCAAGGCGGTGTCGACGGGCGCCAGGAGGTTGACGGCGGCGATCTCGGCGCCCGCCGCCCGGGTGGCCCGGAGCATCTCCTGGTCGGCGCGGGACAGGCCGGCCCCGGTGACCGGGAGGGTGAAGCTCACCGTGAGGGAACGGCCCTCGTCGGCGGCCTCGCGCTGCAGGGCCGCGATCGCCCTGGCCCGCCGCAGCACGGTGGCGCCGCCCGCCGGGTCGTGGACCTCGAAGTCGATGTACGTGGCGGTGAAGGCGCCGATCGCCCGGCGGTAGGCGGCGGTGAGCCTGGCGAGGTCGGGGCAGACCGCGGCGAGCTCGCGCCCCGCCGGTCCGCCGAAGGCGAGGCCCGCGTCCCCGCCCGCGGCGCGCAGGGGGGCGAGCCGGTTGGCGACCGGGTTGCCCCCCTGCTCCTGGAGCCCGCCCCACTTGGGGACGCAGCCCTTCTGCCCGGCGGTGAGGTGGCCCAGCGTGAACCAGCGCACGTGGCTCCTCCTCGCCTCCCTGGAAAGGTTGAAGCGCGGCTCGCGGACCGCGTCCACGAACGCCACGAAACCCGAGGGGCGGACGACGGCCGGTGGGGGCGAGGGCTCGGCCGCCGGCACCGAGGGCGTTTCCGAGGGCGTCGCCCCGGACCCGGCCCGTTCGCCGAGGGCGGCCCACTCGCCCTGCGCCCTGGAGGGCAGCAGCCAGATCGCGGCCCCGGTGCCCGCGGCGAGCACGATCGAGGCGAGCACCACGAGAGGCCGGGGCGGCGTGCCGGGCTCCCGGACCCGGCGGGTGTCGGGGCGATCGGTCACCACAGGCATGTGATCCCCTCCTCGATGACCAAAGGGTGATCGCTTTGAGTGGTCGATCCGCTACCCGTTGCGTCAGAGGCCAGAACGTTAGCAAGCGTTCCCGCCACGGCGCGGGCTTTCTGCGGATGCCGTCCGGAGTGCCCGGATAATGGTTCTCATGAAGTTGAGGATCTTCACTGAACCGCAGCAGGGTGCCACATACGACGAGTTGCTGACGGTCGCGCTGGCCGCGGAGCGGCTGGGGTTCGACGCCTTCTTCCGTTCCGACCACTACATGCGGCTCGGAACCGGCGACCCGGGCCCCGGCTCCACCGACGCCTGGACGACCCTGGCGGGCCTGGCCAGGGACACCTCCACGATCCGTCTCGGCACCATGGTCACGCCGGTCACCTTCCGGCTGCCGGGCCCGCTGGCGATCAGCGTGGCCCAGGTCGACCAGATGAGCGGCGGCCGGGTGGAACTGGGTCTGGGCACCGGCTGGTACGACGCCGAGCACACCGCGTACGGCATCCCGTTCCCGCCGATCGGTGAGCGGTTCGGCCGGTTCGAGGAGCAGCTGGAGATACTGGTCGGGCTCTGGACCACGCCCAAGGGTGAGACGTTCTCGTTCGAAGGGGCCCACTACCGGCTGGCCGAATCGCCCGCGCTGCCGAAGCCCGTGCAGAGCCCGAAGCCGCCGATCATCATCGGCGGCACCGGCGCCACACGCACCCCGCGCCTGGTCGCCCGGTTCGCCGACGAGTACAACGTGCCGTTCCGTACCCTGCAGGACACCTCGGAGGCCTTCGACCGGGTCAGGAAGGCGTGCGAGGCGGAGGGCAGGGAGCAGGTCGTTTTCTCCGTCGCGCAGACCGTCTGCGTCGGTTCCGACGACGCGGAGATCGCGCGGCGGGCCGAGGCGACCGGGCAGGACCTCGCCGCGCTGCGTGCGACGGGCCTGGCCGGTACCCCCGCCGAGGTGGCCGAGAAGATCGGCCGGTTCGCCGAGCTGGGCGTCGAGCGGGTCTACCTGCAGGTGCTGGACCTGGACGACCTCGAGCACCTGGAACTCATCTCGGACGAGATCCTGTCCCACGTGTAGGTCGCGGGCCCGCGCGTCACCGCGCACGGGCGGGCGGGCCTTCCCGTCGCCGCGTGGTCGCGTGGTCGTGTGACCATGTCGCCGCCCGAGCCGGTGAACCGGTTCGGGCGGGCGCGCGCCGTTCACGGGCGAGCCGGTCACGGATCGGCTCGCCCCCGGTTCTCGCTTTCGGCGGCTCGGCCTCCAGGCACCCGGCTTCCAGCCCCTGGCTCCGCGGCTTTTCGGTCTGAGGCTCCTCGGGTCCTCGGGTCCCCGGGTCCTCGGCTCCTTGGCCGCGAGCCGCCCGGGCGGGCGGCTCGCGGTCCTGACGCGGGCGCCCGCGGATCGGGGCATGTCGTCCAACGGGAGCCATGTCAGGTGGATCCGGAACCGTCGGTCGATGGCCGTGTCATGGGGGTACGGGGCGTTAACCGATGGCCGTCCCGGCATGGGTGCGGCACACTGAACCGGGTGTTGCTGACGATCTCCACCACCGTACGCCCCGCCACGGACCTCGGATTCCTGCTGCACAAGCATCCCGACCGGGTCCAGGAGTTCGGGCAGTCGTACGGCGTGGCACGTGTCCTCTACCCCGAGGCGAGTGAGGAGCGCTGCACGGCCGCGCTGATGCTCGACGTCGACCCGGTCCGCCTGGTGCGTTCACGCGACCGGTCCACACCCGACTACACGCTGGGCCAGTACGTCAACGACCGGCCCTACGCCGCGTCGTCGCTGCTGGCCGTGGCACTGGCCGACGTGTTCCGCACGGCGCGCACCGGGCGCTGTGACAGCCGTCCCGAGCTGGCCGCGGGGCCGATGCCGCTGGAGATCACCCTGCCCGTGCTGCCGTGCAAGGGCGGTCCCGAGCTCGCGCACCGGCTGTTCGAACCGCTGGGCTGGCGGGTCGAGGCGACCGCCCTGCCGCTGGACGAGGAGTTCCCCGAGTGGGGAGACTCCCGTTACGTGCGGCTGGTGCTGCGCGGGGAGGTCCGCCTGGCCGACGCGCTCAACCAGCTCTACGTGCTGCTTCCGGTGCTCGACGACGCCAAGCACTACTGGGTGGCCCCCGACGAGGTGGACAAGCTGATCAGGGCGGGCGAGTCGTGGCTGGCCGCCCACCCCGACCGGGGGCTGATCACCCGCCGCTACCTCGGTCGTCGCTGGGCCCTCACCCGTACCGCCTTCGCCCGCCTCGCCGAGATCGGCGACGACGTGGAGGAGGACCTCGAACCCCCCGTCGAGGAGGACCTCTCGGCCGATCCCGCCGGGGACGGCTCCACCGGGGAGGACCCAACCGCTGGGGAGGATCCGACCGGACCGAGCCCCGTCGCGGGAAGTGCGGGAAGTGCGGGGAGTGCGGGGAGTGCAGGGGCTTCCGCCGAGGGAGGCCCTGTCGCGGAGGGTTCCGCCGGGCGGAGTGCTGTCACGGAGGGGCCCGTCGCGGAGAGTCTCGCGGCGGGACGCTCCGCCGTGCCGGGAACCGGTCCCTCCCCGGGAGCGCCCGCCGCCCTCGCTCCGCCGGGCGAGGCCGACGGGACCGGCGCGCCGGACGAGGTCCTCCCGGCCGGTGCGGTTCCTCCCGAGGGGGAGGCGCGGGCCGGGGCGGCGGGTGCCGCCAGGCGGCCGCTGAACACCCTTCGCCTGGAGGCCGTGCTCGCCACGCTGGAGAGGCTCGGGGTGAGCACCGTCATCGACCTCGGGTGCGGTTCCGGCCGTCTGGTCGGAGCGCTGCTCGAACGGCCGCGCTTCAGCAGGGTGGCGGGGGTGGACGTGTCCTCCCAGGCGCTCGCGCTCGCGGCCAGGCGCCTGAAGCTCGACCGGATGCCGGAGCGCAGGCGGGAGCGGCTGGAGCTGTTCCAGGGCGCGCTGACCTACACCGACGTCAGGTTCGCGGGGTACGACGCCGCGGTGCTGATGGAGGTCGTCGAGCACGTCGACCCGCCGCGCCTGGACGCGCTGGAGCGGGTGGTCTTCGGGACCGCCCGGCCGGGACACGTGATCGTCACGACCCCCAACGCCGAGCACAACGTCCGCTACGAGTTCCTGAGCGGTATGCGTCACCCCGACCACCGCTTCGAGTGGACCCGCGCCGAGTTCCGCGCGTGGGCGGCGAAGGTGTGCGGCGAGTACGGCTACCGCGTCGAGTTCCTGCCGGTCGGCGACGACGACCCCGAGGTCGGCGCGCCCACCCAGATGGCCCTGTTCGGCCTCGCGGACGCGAGAGACCTCCCGGTCGCCGAAGACCTCGCGAGCACGCAGGACCTTCCGGGCGCGCAAGACCTCCCGGCCGCGCCAGGCGATCCCGGAAGCACGGAGGACGGTCCCGGGAGCACCGAAGACGGTCCCGGAAGTACGGAAGTGCCCGCGGGCGCGGGAGGCGCGGAAGGCGCGGGAAACGTAGGGAACGCGGGAAACGCGGGAGGTGGAGATGACTGAGATCGCCGTACCGGAGATGTCGCTGGTCGTGCTCGTCGGAGTGTCCGGCAGCGGCAAGTCGACCTTCGCCGCCAGGCACTTCGCGCCGACCCAGGTGATCTCCTCCGACTTCTGCCGGGGTCTGGTCGCCGACGACGAGAACGACCAGGCCGCCACCCCCGACGCCTTCGACGTGCTCCACTACATCGTCGGCACCCGCCTGCGGCGCGGGCTGCTCACGGTCGTGGACGCCACGAACGTGCAGTGGGAGGCGCGCAAGCAGCTGATCGCGCTCGCGAAGTCGCACGACGTGCTGGTCGACGCGATCGTCCTGGACGTCCCGGAGGAGCTGGCGGTCGCGCGCAACGAGTCCAGGCCCGACCGGGACTTCGGGGCGCGCGTGGTCATCAGGCAGCGCAAGGAGCTGCGCCGTTCCATGGGCCGGATCTCCCGCGACGGCTTCCGCCGGGTCCACGTGCTGCGCGGGGCCGAGGAGATCGAGGCCGCCACGGTCGTCACCGAGAAGGCGTGGACCGACAGGCGCGAGCTGACCGGCCCGTTCGACATCGTGGGCGACGTGCACGGCTGCCGCGCCGAGCTGGAGACGCTGCTGCGCGACCTCGGCTGGGAGGTCGATCCCGGTGGCGCGGGGGCGGTCCACCCCGAGGGCAGGACGGCGGTGTTCGTCGGCGACCTGGTGGACCGGGGGCCCGACTCGCCGGGCGTGCTCCGGCTGGTCATGGGCATGGTCGCGGCCGGGACCGCGTTGTGCGTGTCGGGCAACCACGAGCAGAAGCTGGCCCGCGCGCTCAACGGCCGCAAGGTCAGGGTGGCCCACGGCCTCCAGGAGTCCCTGGACCAGCTGGCCGCCGAGCCGGAGGAGTTCAGGCGCGAGTCGCTGGCCTTCATGGACGGGCTGATCAGCCACTACCAGCTCGACGGGGGCAGGCTCGTCGTCGCCCACGCCGGGCTCAAGGAGGACTACCACGGCCGCGCCTCCGGCAGGGTCCGCTCCTTCGCGCTGTACGGCGACACCACCGGCGAGACCGACGAGTACGGCCTGCCGGTGCGCTACCCCTGGGCGCACGAGTACCGGGGCCGGGCCATGGTCGTCTACGGCCACACCCCGGTCCCCGAGACCGAGTGGATCAACAACACGATCTGCCTGGACACCGGGGTGGTCTTCGGCGGGCGGCTCACCGCGCTGCGCTACCCGGAGCGGGAGATCGTCTCGGTGCCCGCCGAGCGCGTCTGGTACGAGTCGGTCAGGCCGCTGACCGCCCCCGGTCACCGCGACCCCGGCCTGCTCTCCGTCGACGACGTGCGGGGTACCCGCCACATCGAGGTGCGCCACGGCGGCGGCCACATCAAGATCCGCGAGGAGAACTCGGCCGCGGCCCTGGAGATCATGAGCCGGTTCGCGGTCGACCCGCGCTGGCTGGTCTACCTCCCGCCGACGATGGCCCCGCCGGAGACCTCCCCTCTCGACGGCTACCTGGAGCACCCGGCCGAGGCGTTCGCCGAGTTCGCGGCGGCCGGGGTGACCCGGGTGGTGTGCGAGGAGAAGCACATGGGCTCGCGGGCGGTGGCCGTGCTGGCCGCCGGCCCGGAGGTGGCGGCGGCGCGGTTCGGGATCACCGACGGCAGCGCCGGGGCGGTCTACACCCGCACCGGAAGGCCGTTCTTCGCCGACACCACCGAGCTGGTCGACAGGCTCAGGCGGGTGTGCGCGCCGCTGATGGAGGAGCTGGGGTCGGACTGGATCGTCCTCGACTGCGAGCTGCTGCCCTGGTCGGCCAAGGCCGAGGGACTGATCCGGGGCCAGTACGCGTCGGTGGGCGCCGCGGCGCGCACGGTGCTGCCCGAGGCGGTCACCGTGCTGGAAGCGGCGGCCGGGCGCGGTTTGGATGTGGGCGATCTGTTGGACCGCACCCGACGCCGCTCCACCAACGCTGCCCGGTTCAGGGAGGCATATGCACGTTACTGCTGGCCTGTATCCGGACTTGACGGCCTTCGCGTGGCACCGTTCCAGATCCTCGCCTGCGAGGGCCGGGCGACGGCGGTCCAGGAGCCGCACTCCTGGCACCTGGACCTGCTGTCCCGGCTCGACGACCCGCTGATCGCGCCCACCCGGCACGTGTTCGCCGATCCGGCCTCACCGGAGTCGACGGAGGCGGCCACGGCCTGGTGGTCGGCGCTGACCGCGGAGGGCGGTGAGGGCATGGTCGTCAAGCCGCTGGACCCGCCGGACGGGCGGAGCCGGGTGCAGCCCGGGGTCAAGGTACGCGGGCGGGAGTACCTGCGGATCATCTACGGCCCCGACTACACCGAGAGCCTGGACGTGCTGCGCCGCCGGTTCCTGGGCCGCAAGCGCTCGCTCGCCCTGCGCGAGCACGCGCTGGGTCTTGAGGCGCTCTCCCGGCTGGCCGAGGGGGCACCGCTGTGGAGGGTGCACGAGGCGGTCTTCGCCGTCCTGGCGCTGGAGTCCGAGCCGGTCGATCCCCGGTTGTAGTTCCCGCCCCTGGTCTCCGGCCGTGCCTCTCACGGGCAGGTCGCCGATGGAAACAGCCCCGACGGAAACAGTGCCGACGGGAACGACTCAGGTGGGAACGGCCCAGGTGGGGACGGCCGGTATGCGGCTGTCCCCGAAAGTCCGGGAGCCATGTCTCAAACCTTCCCCCACGGGAAAGAACCTTCATGGCCAGAATCGCTCCCACGGGCACTTCGGGTGAGAACATCGGGCACGTCGTCTTCATCACCGCCGCGGCGGCGATAGGCGGCTTCCTCTTCGGGTACGACAGCGCCGTCATCAACGGCGCCGTCACCGGGATCGAGAAGAACTTCGACGTCGGCCCGGTCCAGACCGGCTTCGTCGTGGCGATCGCGCTGCTGGGCTCGGCGCTGGGCGCCTGGATCGCCGGAGGACTGGCCGACCGCTGGGGGCGCACCAGGGCGATGCAGGTGGCCGCGATCCTGTTCGCGGTCAGTTCCATCGGTCAGGCGCTGCCCTTCGCGCTCTGGGACCTGGCCTTCTGGCGGGTGCTCGCCGGCGTGGGCATCGGCATGGCCTCGGTGATCGGCCCCGCCTACATCGCGGAGGTCGCGCCGCCCGCCTACCGGGGGCGCCTGGGGTCCTTCCAGCAGCTCGCGATCGTGCTGGGCATCGCGGTCTCCCAGCTGGTCAACTACGCGATCGCGGAGCGGGCCGGGGGCGACGTCAACAACGAGCTGCTCGGGCTGCAGGCCTGGCAGTGGATGCTCGGCGCCTGCCTGATCCCCGCCCTGCTCTATCTGGTCTTCGCGACGGTCATCCCCGAGTCGCCGCGCTTCCTCATCGCGGTCGGGAGAACGGACGCGGCACGCAGGGTGCTGTCGGAGGTCGAGGGGGAGGGAACCGACCTGGACGCCCGGGTGGCGGAGATCGAGACCTCGCTGCGCAGCGAGCGCCGGCCCCGCCTGCGCGACCTGCGCGGTTCCCGGTTCGGGCTGATGCCGATCGTCTGGATCGGCATCCTGCTCTCCGTCTTCCAGCAGTTCGTCGGCATCAACGTGATCTTCTACTACTCGGCGTCGCTGTGGCAGTCGGTCGGCATCAACCAGTCGGACTCGCTGCTCATCAGCTTCTCCACCTCGATCATCAACATCGTCGGCACGTTCGTCGCCATCGCGCTGATCGACAGGATCGGCCGCAGGCCGCTGCTGCTCACCGGCTCCGCGGGCATGACCGCCGCGCTCGCCGTGGCCGCGTGGGCCTTCAGCGCGGGTGTCCCGAGCGGCGAGGCCGTCAAGCTGCCCGAGGCCCAGGGCACGGTCGCCCTGATCGCCGCGCACGTCTTCGTGCTGTTCTTCGCGCTCTCGTGGGGTGTGATCGTCTGGGTGCTGCTGGGCGAGATGTTCCCCAACCGCGTCAGGGCCGCCGCGCTCTCGGTGGCCGCCGCCGCCCAGTGGGTGGCCAACTGGCTGATCACCGTCTCGTTCCCGTCGCTGAGCGAGTGGAACCTGGCCGGCGCGTACGTGGGGTACGCCGCCTTCGCCGCGCTCTCCTTCGTCTTCGTGATGTTCAAGGTGCGGGAGACCAAGGGGAGAAAGCTGGAGGAGATGGGCTAGGTTCGCCTCGTGCCGCCCAAGAGACCTGCGCCGCCCCAGAGATCTGCGCCGCCCAGGGGACAGGAAAGCGCCCCGCCCGCGAGGCGCGTGACCTCCGGAGCGCGGGTCCCGCCGCGGCCGAGCCGCGCCGAGTTCGAGGCGGCGGGGGAGGGGACGATCGAGGACGTGCTCGGCCCCTCGCTGGACGTGCTGTTCTGCGGGATCAACCCCGGCCTGTACTCCGCGGCCACCGGCCACCACTTCGCCCGCCCCGGCAACCGCTTCTGGCCCGCGCTGCACCGCTCGGGCTTCACCCCCCGGCTGCTCTCGCCCGCCGAGCAGGACCTGCTTCCCTCGTACGGGCTGGGCATCACCAACGTGGTGCCGCGGCCCACCGCGCAGGCGGCGGAACTGTCCGCCGAGGAGTTCCGCGCGGGCGGGGAGCGCCTGGCGGCGCTGGTCGCCGAGGTCCGGCCGAGGGTGCTGGCGGTGGCGGGGGTGACCGCCTACCGGCAGGCGTTCGGCGTGCCCAAGGCCGTGATCGGGCCGCAGGAGAGCGAGATCGGCGGCGCGGCGGTGTGGGTGCTGCCCAATCCGAGCGGCCTGAACGCGCACTGGACGCTGGACGGGATCGCGGGGGAGATGCGGAGGCTCCGGGAGTCTCTCGCCCGACCGGCCGGCGCGGCCGATCGCCCTTCCGGGCGGTGACGGGCCGCCGGCTTCCGGTTTCCGACCGGCTTCGGGCGGGAGCATGCCCCCGTTCGCCCGAAGCCGGTCAGAAGTGGGTCACCAGAGCGGGGCACCGGTCAGGAGCGGATCAGAGGCGGGTCAGGGCGCGGCCGGGGGGCCGACCCGGCGGGAGCGCGTCCTGGAGTGCCCCCGTCCTCGGCGCAGCGTGCTCAGCACCGCCATCACCAGCCAGGCGAGGAAGACGAACTTGAGCACCCCGAACCCGCCGATCAGCACCCCGGCCACCATCACCGGGATGATCAGGGGGAAGAACGGCGGCCCGCCGCGGTGCCCCATGTGGTGGTGCTTCCAGCCCCGGTGGCCCTTGGGACGGTGGGGGCCCCAGGGGTGGGCGTGCGCGTGGTGCCGGTGGCCCGGCCCCCAGGGCCCTCCGCCCGGCCCCCACGGTCCTCTCCCCGCGCCCCAGGGAGCCCCCGCGCCCCAGGGACCCCAGGTGTCCTCGGACTCCTCCGGCCGGGGAGCGCTCGGGCCGGGCAGGTCCGCGCTCACCCGGGCCAGTTCGCCGCCGGTCCGCGCGGACAGGATCAGTTCGAGGCGCTCGTCGAGCTCCTCGCGGGTCAGGCGGCCCTGCACGTAGTGCTCGCGCAGGGACTCCATCGCCACGTCACGCTCGGCGTCTCCGATACGGAGGTCGTCTCGGGGGGTCATGGTCGGGTCACTCCTCGCCGGTGTCGCCGTCGGCCAAGATCTGGTAGAGCTTGCGGCGCGTCTCGACCAGGGTCTGCTTGGCCTGCCGGATCTGCGTGTCGCTGCCGGTCTGCAGGATCTGGAGCATGGCGAAGCCCGACTGGCGGGCGATGTCCATCAGCTCCCAGGTGTTGTCGTCGACGTCGGGCGTCATCTCCTCCCACGGGGCGCGAACCTCGTCGGAGTGCTCGGCCACGTAGGCGCGCCCGGCGTCGGTGAGGCCGAAGGTCTTGCGGCCCTCGTTCTCCTCGGCCAGGACCAGGCCCTCGTCGGTGAGCTGCTGCAGGGCCGGGTAGACCGCTCCCGGGCTGGGCTTCCAGCCGCCCTCGCTGCGCCGCTCGATCTCCTGGATGATCTGGTAGCCGTTGTGTGAGGACTCGGTGAGCAGGGCGAGGATCGCCGCGCGGACGTCGCCGCGCTTCGCCTTGCGCCCCTTCCCGAACGGCGGGCCGCCGAAGGGGCCCCCGCCGAACGGGCCTCTGCCCCCCCTGCCGCCCCGGCCCATGTCCCAGGGGAACCCGCCGAAGGGGAAGGGGCCGCGGTGGCCGCGGTGCCGGTGCTCGCGAGGCCCGCCCTCGTGGTGCTCGTGGTGCGTGTGGTGTGGCGCGCGGGGGCCGTGCTCGGGGCCGCCCTCATGCCATCCTGCGGCCATCTGCCGCCATGCCTCCCTGGCCGCGCGCTTCATCTCGCGCCTCACCTCGGGGGATCCGAATCCGGACCAGGGGGCTCCCATCGCGTTGGACGGTGTCATGTCGTACCTCCATGCTGCGATCGTCTTTTGATCGCTCTCGATGCTTCAAAGATATATCGAGAACATTCTGTCGGCAACCTCATGTCACGAAATAGTGGTTCTGTGCGATCTGAGGCATATGACCGTTGGCGGCGCCGAGGTACCCTCGCCCGGCCGGCTAGCCCGGTCCGGCCGCCTCGTCGACCGGTCCGATCGCCCCGCCCATCTGGCTCGCGTACCGCCGATCCTCCGGGCCGGGGTCTGCGGGGGCGGCGGGGTCTGCGGGGGCCGCGGGGTCCGTGCCGGAGTCTCCGGGGGCGGACTGGCCTGGCAGGGGTCGCAGAGGCTTGGTTTTGCCGCCCTTTACACCCTTTTCGACTACTCTCACCGAGAGTAATCAGCCGTCGCTCCACGTAGAAGTGAGGCAGATCACGTAATTCTTGCCGGATTCTGGAACAAGTACTGAGACCTGCACGTTACAAAGGACGTAGACGGGATTCGTTCCGCGCCGGAAGGGCTGGGGGGTGCTTTCGGCGCGGAACGGTCCCGTCTGTCGTTTCCGCACGTCCCTTCTTGATCGCGACCCTCCCGGGCTCGCGTGCGGCCCTCCGGTGAAGACCCCCGGAGGACGTCTCGCCCCAGCCCCGCTCCGGTCCCGCCCCGTGAGGGCGATCACCGCGTCAAGACGCCTCCAGGCCGCCGTTCCCGGCACCATTCACCCGTTCCATCCGTTCCCCATTCGTAGGAAGATTCGGATGGCAGTCACCTCTCGTGAAGGGACGGGGAGATCGAAGCGGACCGTCGTCGCCCTCGGGCGACCCTGGATTCGGCCGGAAACGATCAGCACGCAGGCGCGGGAGGCGGCTCGCCCGCGCGACACGCCGACGGCGTGAAATGGCACGGTCCTCCATCTGGAGGAGGCTTTGACGTACAGTCTCCCGAGGTGATCTTGATGGGGGTTTTTGACCGATGATGGGGCATACGCATGCGCTGACGGGGGCGATCGCGTGGCTGGGGGTGGCGCCCGCGCTGGCCGCGCTGCCCCTGCTGACCGAGACGTCCAGGTTCATCGAGACCGGTGTCATGGTCAACGCGCTCAACCCGGCCGAGTTCGTCGCCGGGGCCATCATCTGCGCCGGTGCCGCGATGCTGCCGGACCTCGACCATCCGAGCGCGACGATCGCGCAGACGTTCGGGCCGGTCACCTGGGGGCTGAGCAAGGCGGTCTCCTGGCTCGCCGGAGGCCACCGCAACGCCACCCACTCGCTGGTGTTCGCGATCGCGACGGGCTTCGGCGCGCACTACCTGGCCAACACCTACCCGATCGGCCGCGACATCCTGGTGATCCTGCTCATCGGCCTGGCGCTGCGGGCGATCGGCATCGGCATCCCGGGCAAGAAGTTCGCCTCGGCGATGCTCAACATCGGCATGACGGCCGGGCTGTTCGTGGTGTTCCGCAGCGACAACGTGGGATACGCCTGGCTGGGGCTCGCGGTCGCGATCGGGTGCCTCACCCACGTCGTGGGTGACTGCTGCACCGAGAAGGGCTGCCCGGTGCTCTGGCCGATGCGGCAGAAGTGGCTGCTGCCGTGGAAGATCGGCATCAAGACGGGCCGCGCCTTCGAGCAGAAGTTTCTCGCCCCGGTACTTTCCGTCGTCGTTCTCGGGCTGCTGTACCTCCGCCTCGCTCCGCAGTGATCATACTGGGGAGTAATTTGATGTCGAGATACCCGGAGGGATATCTTGATATCGAGACATCCGCTGCAACCTGTGAGTGACCTGCTAGTTAGGCATACCTAACGGTCGGGGGCGCTCGGGCGGTGCGGCAGGATTCAAACGCGCCCTATGTGCCGGCGCGCCAGACATCAGGTGATGAGGGAGGCGAACCGTGTCCGCGAACAGCTTCGGCAGTCGTGACACGCTCCGCGTCGGTGACGCGGGGTACGAGATCTACCGGCTGGACGCCGTGGAGGGGTCGGGGCGTCTCCCGTACAGCCTGAAGATCCTTCTGGAGAACCTGCTCCGCACGGAGGACGGCGCGAACATCACCGCCGACCACATCCGCGCGATCGGCCAGTGGGACCCGAAGGCGGCCCCGAACGTGGAGATCCAGTTCACGCCGGCCCGCGTGATCATGCAGGACTTCACCGGCGTCCCGTGCGTCGTCGACCTGGCGACCATGCGCGAGGCCGTCCGCGACCTCGGCGGCGACCCGGCCAGGATCAACCCGCTCGCCCCGGCCGAGATGGTCATCGACCACTCGGTCATCGTCGACTTCTTCGGCGGCGCCGACTCCTTCCAGCGCAACGTCGACCGGGAGTACGAGCGCAACCGCGAGCGCTACCAGTTCCTGCGCTGGGGCCAGACCGCCTTCGACGAGTTCAAGGTCGTCCCGCCGGGCACCGGCATCGTGCACCAGGTCAACATCGAGCACCTGGCCCGCGTCGTGATGGTCCGCGACGGCAAGGCGTATCCGGACACCTGCGTCGGCACCGACTCCCACACCACGATGGAGAACGGCATCGGCGTCCTGGGCTGGGGCGTCGGCGGCATCGAGGCCGAGGCCGCGATGCTCGGCCAGCCGATCTCCATGCTCATCCCGCGCGTGGTCGGCTTCAAGCTGACCGGCAAGCTCCCCGCCGGGGCCACCGCCACCGACCTGGTGCTCACGATCACCGAGATGCTCCGCAAGCACGGCGTCGTCGGCAAGTTCGTGGAGTTCTACGGCGACGGCGTCTCCAGCGTGCCGCTGGCCAACCGGGCCACGATCGGCAACATGAGCCCCGAGTTCGGCTCCACCTGCGCGATCTTCCCGATCGACGGCCAGACGATCGACTACCTCACGCTGACCGGCCGCTCCGCCGAGCAGGTCGCCCTGGTCGAGGCCTACGCCAAGGCCCAGGGCATGTGGCTCGACCCCGAGGCCGAGGAGCCGGTCTTCTCCGAGTACATCGAGCTGGACCTGTCGACGGTCGTCCCGTCGATCGCCGGCCCCAAGCGTCCCCAGGACCGCATCGCGCTGTCGGACGCCAAGAGCGCCTGGCGCGCGGCGGTCAAGGACTACGTGTCGAGCGAGCAGGGCCCGCTCGACGAGGCGTCCGGCGAGTCGTTCCCGGCCTCCGACTCCCCGGCGGTCTCCCACGACGACAACGGCGACAAGCCGCACCCGGCCGACCTCGACGGCGAGCGCCCGCACAGGCGCGTGCGGGTCACGCTGGCCGACGGCACCGACTTCGAGATCGACCACGGCGTGGTCACCATCGCCGCGATCACCAGCTGCACCAACACCTCCAACCCGTACGTCATGATGGGCGCCGCGCTGCTCGCCAGGAACGCGGTCGAGAAGGGCCTGACCCGCAAGCCGTGGGTGAAGACCTCCCTCGCCCCCGGCTCGCAGGTCGTCACCGGCTACTTCGAGCGCTCCGGCCTGCAGCCGTACCTCGACAAGATCGGCTTCAACCTGGTCGGCTACGGCTGCACCACCTGCATCGGCAACTCGGGCCCGCTGCAGGAGGAGATCTCCGCCGCCATCCAGGAGAACGACCTCGCGGTCACCGCCGTGCTGTCGGGCAACCGCAACTTCGAGGGCCGGATCAACCCCGACGTCAAGATGAACTACCTGGCCTCGCCGCCGCTGGTCGTCGCCTACGCCCTCGCGGGCACCATGGACCTCGACCTGAACAACGAGCCGCTGGGGACGGGCTCGGACGGCGAGCCGGTGTTCCTCGCCGACATCTGGCCGGCGCCCGAGGAGATCGCGGCGGTCGTCGCCTCCTCGATCGACCAGGAGATGTTCCTGCACGACTACGCCGACGTGTTCAAGGGCGACGAGACCTGGCGCTCGCTGCCGATCCCGACCGGCAACACCTTCGAGTGGGACCCGGACTCGACCTACGTCCGCAAGGCCCCCTACTTCGAGGGCATGCCGCCCGAGCCGGAGCCGGTGACCGACATCTCCGGGGCCCGCGTGCTCGCGAAGCTGGGCGACTCGGTCACCACCGACCACATCTCCCCGGCAGGCGCGATCAAGGTCGGCACCCCCGCCGCCGACTACCTCAAGGAGAACGGCGTCGGGGTCAAGGACTTCAACTCCTACGGCTCGCGCCGGGGCAACCACGAGGTCATGATCCGCGGCACCTTCGCCAACATCCGGCTGAGGAACCTGCTGCTCGACGGCGTGGAGGGCGGCTACACCCGCGACTTCACCCTCGACGGCGGGCCGCAGTCCTTCATCTACGACGCCTCGGCCAACTACCAGGCCGCGGGCGTCCCGCTCGTGGTCCTGGCCGGCAAGGAGTACGGCTCGGGCTCCTCGCGCGACTGGGCGGCCAAGGGCACCGCGCTGCTCGGCGTCCGCGCCGTCATCGCCGAGTCCTACGAGCGCATCCACCGCTCCAACCTCATCGGCATGGGCGTGCTGCCGCTGCAGTTCCCCGAGGGCGAGACGGCGCAGTCGCTGGGCCTGACCGGCGAGGAGACCTTCGACGTCGTCGGCGTCGTGGCCCTCAACGAGGGCGGCGTCCCGCAGACCGTGACGGTCAGGGCCGACGGCAAGGAGTTCCAGGCGGTCGTGCGCATCGACACCCCCGGAGAGGCCGACTACTACCGGCACGGGGGCATCATGCAGTACGTCCTGCGCTCCCTGCTCGCCAAGAGCTGAGCAGGGGGGCGGGGCCGCACGTAAGCCCCGCCCGCACGGGGGCACACCCCGGACGAGAACCGCCCGGCGGGACACCATCCCGCCGGGCGGTTCCGTGCTTTCCGGGGGCTTTCGCGCGTCCTCGACATCCGAAGGCCCCGGGGATTTCCGGGGGCGCCGCCGGGCGGGGGCCGCGGCGGAAGGGGAGAGGGCCGTGCCGTTTCTGGAAAAGGGCAGCTCAGAGCCGCGATCCCGGTAACGGCAGGGGAATCGGGAGGGGAAAGGGCCACCGGGACCCGGAGCGGTTAAGGGCGCGTTTCTGGATTGTTACCGGCCACAACAAACTTTACCTCTGGAGGGTCTGGCGCTCCAGGCCAACGGCGGAATACGTTGCCGCAAACAACATTCAACGGAACGGTGAGCCGAGACCCGGCACAGCCGTACCCGCGAATTCGGCATGCCGCACGTCCGTACCCCCCATTTTCGAAGAAAGGACCCGTGCACCATGCGCAAGGGGATCCTCAGCCTTACCGCCGCCGCCGCGGCGATGACCCTCGGCCTCACCGCTTGCGGGAGCGACAGCCCCGACACCAGCGCCCAGAGCGGTGCCTCCCCCGCTGAGAGCACGGCGGCCGCCGCGGGCAAGGTCGGCGTCATCCTTCCCGACAGCAAGTCCTCCGCCCGCTGGGAGACCGCGGACCGCAAGTACCTGGAGGAGGCGTTCAAGGCCGCGGGTGTCGCCTACGACATCCAGAACGCCCAGGGCGACAAGACCCAGTTCCAGACCATCGCCGACCAGATGATCACCAACGGCGCCACGGTCCTGATGATCGTCAACCTTGACAGCGGCACCGGCAAGGCCGTGCTCGACAAGGCCAAGGGGCAGGGCGTCGCCACCATCGACTACGACCGCCTCACCCTCAACGGCGGCGCCCAGTACTACGTCAGCTTCGACAACACCAAGGTCGGCACCCTGCAGGGTGAGGGCCTGGTGAAGTGCCTGACCGACAAGAAGGCCGAGAAGCCGATCGTCGCCGAGCTCAACGGCTCGCCGACCGACAACAACGCCACGCTGTTCAAGAACGGCTACGACGGCGTGCTCAAGGCCAAGTACGACTCCGGCGACTACGTCAAGGGCCCGGACCAGTCCGTCCCCGACTGGGACAACGCCCAGGCGGGCACGATCTTCGAGCAGATGCTCACCGAGCAGCCGAAGATCGCCGGCGTCCTGGCCGCCAACGACGGTCTCGGCAACGCCGCCATCTCGGTCCTGAAGAAGAACAACCTGAACGGCAAGGTCCCGGTCACCGGCCAGGACGCCACCGTGCAGGGCCTGCAGAACATCCTCGCTGGCGACCAGTGCATGACGGTCTACAAGGCGATCAAGAAGGAGGCCGACGCGGCCGCCGAGCTCGCCATCGGCCTGGCCAAGGGCGAGAAGCCCGCGGCGACCGGGAGCGTCAAGGACACCGAGAGCGGCGCCGACGTGCCCGCCGTCCTGCTCGACCCGCAGCCGATCTTCTTCGACAGCGTCAAGGACGTCGTCGCCGACGGCTTCGTGACCAAGGACGAGCTGTGCACCGGCGAGTTCGCCGCCAAGTGCACCGAGGCCGGAATCCAGTAGGGCGTGGAGGCGCGGCCGGTCGTCCCCCGGCACCGGCCGCGCCTCGCGCTCGATCGCGGCACACCTCATCCTGTGCGCCGGGAGACGCGGCAGGTGGACGTCTCCCGGCGCGCGGGGCGGGACGCCGCCCGCAGGCGCCCCAGCCGCGCGAGCTTCGCCGCGCGAAATGAACACAGGGAGCACAACCCCATGACCCCCGCACTGGAACTCCGCGGGATCGACAAGAGTTTCGGTCCCGTACAGGTCCTGCACGACGTCTCCCTCTCCGCGTACGCCGGAGAGGTGACCGCGCTGGTCGGCGACAACGGCGCAGGCAAGTCCACCCTCGTCAAGTGCGTCGGAGGCATCCACTCGATCGACTCCGGCGAGTACTTCTTCGACGGCAAGCCCGTCCAGATCGGCAGCCCGCGCGACGCGGCCGACCTGGGCATCGAGATCGTCTACCAGGACCTCGCGCTCTGCGACAACCTCGACATCGTCCAGAACATGTTCCTCGGCCGCGAGCACAAGCGCGGCATCGTCCTCGACGAGGACACGATGGAGGAGATGGCGGCCAGGACCCTGGAGAGCCTGTCGGTCAGGACCGTCAAGTCCATCCGCCAGCTCGTCGCCAGCCTCTCCGGCGGCCAGCGCCAGACGGTGGCCATCGCCAAGGCCGTGCTGTGGAACAGCAAGGTCGTCATCCTCGACGAGCCGACCGCCGCCCTCGGCGTCGCCCAGACGGCGCAGGTGCTGGAACTGGTCCGGCGCCTCGCCGACCAGGGCCTGGCCGTCGTCCTGATCTCGCACAACATGAACGACGTCTTCGCGGTGTCCGACCGGATCGCCACCCTCTACCTCGGCCGGATGGCGGCCCAGGTCAAGACCTCGGACGTCACCCACGCGCAGGTCGTCGAACTGATCACCTCTGGCCGCAGCGGGGACCTCGGCCTCACCAACGGAGTCACCGTATGACCGCCACGATTTCGCCGAAGACCGTACACGAGGCACCCTCGATCAGGACCAACGTCCGCGGCTACGCCGAGAGGGTACGCGGCGGCGACATGGGCGCGCTGCCCGCGGTGTTCGGGCTCGTGGTGCTCTGCACGATCTTCGCCATCCTGCGGCCCTCCTTCCTCACCTCGGGCAACTTCGCCAACCTGTTCACCCAGGGCGCCGCGGTCACCGTGATCGCCATGGGCCTGGTCTTCGTGCTGCTCCTCGGCGAGATCGACCTGTCGGCGGGCTTCGCCAGCGGTGTCTGCGCCGCGGTGCTCGCGATCATGCTCAGCAGCCAGGGGCTGCCCTGGTACGTGGCGGTGGGCGCGGCGATCCTCACCGGCGTGGTGATCGGCACCGCGATCGGCTCCATCGTCGCGAAACTCGGGATCCCGTCGTTCGTGGTGACGCTCGCGGCCTTCCTCGCCTTCCAGGGCCTGGTCCTGCTGCTCGTCAAGGGCGGCACCATCATCGCCATCCGCGACGAGACCATCCTGTCGATCGCCAACAAGAACCTCCCGCCCACGCTGGGCTGGATCCTGCTGGCCGTGGGCGTCGCCGCCTACGCCGGGCTCCAGCTGACGCGTTCCCGCAAGCGCGCCTCCCGGGGCCTCACCTCCGACCCGATCTCGCTGATCGCGGTCAGGGTCGGCGCGCTCGCGCTGCTCGGCGGCCTCGCCGTCTACTTCCTCAACATCGAGCGCAGCCGCAACGTCGCGGTCGTCTCCCTGGCGGGCGTGCCGCTCGTGGTGCCCATCATCGTGGTGCTGCTGCTGATCCTGACGTTCGTGCTCCGCCGTACGGCGTACGGACGCCACCTGTACGCGGTCGGCGGCAACGCCGAGGCCGCGCGCCGGGCGGGCATCAACGTCGACCGGATGAAGATCAGCGCCTTCGTGATCTGTTCCTCCATGGCGGCCGTCGGCGGCATCATCGCCGCCTCGCGGGCCAGCTCGGTCGACCCCAACACCGGCGGCAGCAACGTGCTGCTGTACGCGGTCGGCGCCGCCGTCATCGGCGGCACCAGCCTGTTCGGCGGCAAGGGCCGGGTGCTGGACGCCATCCTCGGCGGTGCCGTGGTCGCGGTCATCGAGAACGGCATGGGCCTGATGGGCTACAGCTCCGGGGTGAAGTTCATGGTGACCGGATCGGTCCTGTTGCTGGCCGCCATGGTGGACGCGCTGTCCCGCAAGCGGGCGGCCGCCACTGGTCTAAGGTGATCAGCGACTCCGATTCACCGAAGGAACATCACGTCATGCGGGCAGGCCCCTCCCAGGAGGAGATCAGGCGTCACAACCTCGGGGCCCTGCTTCGGCACGTCCACCTGAGCGGCCCCACCTCGCGTGCGGAACTCACCAACCGGATGGGCCTCAACCGCAGCACCATCATGGCCCTCACCGCCGACCTGACCGCCGCGGGGCTGGTCAGGGAGGAACTCCCCAGGGAGACGGGCAGGGCGGGGCGTCCGTCCCTGGTCGTCCGCCCGGAGTCGGCGCGGGTCTACGTGTTCGCCCTCGACGTGGGCGTCGACCGGCTGGTCGCCGCCCGCGTCGGCCTGGGCGGCACCATCCTCGACCGCCGCGAGACGGTACGGCGGCGCGGGGACTTCTCCCTGGAGGAGATCGTCGGCCCGCTCGCCGCCTTCGTCCGGCAGATGCACCGCAGGACCCGCCCCGACACGGTGTGCGTCGGAGTGGCGGCGGCCTTCTCCGGAGGGGTGGGGCGCGGCGACGGCGTCGTCAGGTTCGGCCCCAACATGGTCACCGTGGACGACGTGCCGTTCGCCGACGAGATGGGCCGGCGGCTGGCCTTCGGGCTGCCGATCACCGTCGGCAACGACGCCAACCTCGCCGCCCTCGCCGAGCAGACCCGGGGTGTCGGCGTCGGCTGCCGCGACCTCGTCTACCTCCACGGCGACGTCGGCATCGGCGGGGGAGTGATCGTCAACGGCCAGTTGCTCGGCGGCCACCTGGGCTTCGGCGGCGAGGTCGGGCACATGATCGTCAACCCCGACAAGGGGCGGCTCTGCGGGTGCGGCTCGCACGGCTGCCTGGAGGCGGAGGTCGGGGAGCGCGCCTTCCTGGAGGCCGCGGGCCGCTTCGGCTCCCGGGTCGGCAGGGACGCCGTCCGCGCCGCGGTCGACGCCGCCGACCGGGGAGACGTCGTCGCGCAGGCGGCCCTGAGCCGCGTCGGCGACTGGCTCGGCCTGGGTGTCTCCAACCTCGTCAACCTGTTCAACCCCGAGATGGTCGTCTTCGGGGGCACGCTCAGGGAGATCTATCTCGGCTCCGCCGCGCAGGTCCGCAGCCGCCTCGCCCTCGACGCCCTGCCCCCGTGCCGCGAGCACCTGCGCCTGCGCACCTCGGCCCTCGGCGATGACGCCACCCTCGTCGGCGCCGCCGAACTGGCCTTCTCCCAGGTCCTCGCCGACCCTCTCGAAGTCCTCGCCCGCGCGGGCTCCTGATCCCGCGCGGTTCCCGGTATCCGATCCCAAACTCCTCGCAGGTATCTGCTCCTGACCACATTCGGCCATGTGCTTTTAATCATGAAATTTGGTGACTTGTGGTGGATTATGCCTATTAGGGGTTTTTGGCAGCTCAAGCAGCACTTGTGGCTTATGGGGGGAGCGGGTTACATTCCTGACGATCATTTGTGAGCGGGCTGGGAACTTCCTGTAAGGCATCCTCGCCTGGCGGTCTCGCGCGCCCGAACAGGGCTCCCTGATTGTCGACGGGTCGGAGGATGACGGCACATGGGCCGTTCTGCTTGGCTGCTCGGAAACGTTCGCCTGCTGCGCTGGGCGGTGATGGCGACACTGTTCCTCGCCGTCCCCGGACTGGTCCAGTTGACGGCGGAACCCGCCAGGGCGGAACCGGCACCCCCGGTGCAGCCGGTCACCCCGGTGCAGATGACGGGGTCGGCCCAGGGTCGCCCCACCCTCACGGACGCGAGCGCGACCATGGCGAAGGCGGACAGGCCGGCCGGTCCCGTCGTGAAGCCCAAATGGCCCAAGAGGGCCCTGCGCCCGGACTCGCGCCCCCTCCACCGGCGGACGGCGGAGCGCGGACCGGAGAAGCAGACGGGCATGTCGAGGAAACCGGCGGAGGCCTCGCGGAAGGCCGTCGCGTCCCTGCTGGCCGCAGACTGCCTGTACTCCGCCTGGTCGAGTTTCCTGACCTACGCCACGGGCGACACCGTCTCCTACAACGGTCACGACTGGTTCGCCGTCCAGCCGTTGCGGGGTACGGCACCGGACGACTCCCGGTGGATGGACATGGGAGTCTGCGACACCAGTGCGGGGACGATCTCCCCCGAGATCGTGGACATGTTCCCCGACGACGGGGCTTCCGTCTCCTCGCTGACCCCGCTGCTCGTGGCCCACGCCATCTCCTCCGACGGAGGGGACACCCCGCTGCGCTACACCTTCGACGTCTGCCGGACCTTCGAGGAGGAGCCGGGGGAGTTCCCCTTCCCGATTCCTCCGGTCGAGGAGGAGGACTGGTGCTGGTCGTCGGGGCTCCAGCCCGCCGGGGTCAACACCATCCGGGTGCCCGCGGGCCGGCTCGCGTGGGGGAAGAACTATGTCTGGTCGTTCAGCGCCACCGACACCTCCAATGACACGCAGAAGAGTTCGCAGCAGCTGACCTTCACCACCGGGGTCCGTCAGCACGGCATCACCTCCCAGCTCACCGCGCGGGGAGCGAACGGCCAGGAGTTCCACCAGCTGGCCGGGAACTACACGACGGCCTTCGTGGACGCGTCGGTCAAGACCGCCGGCCCCCAGCTCAACGTGACGCGCTCCTACAACAGCCAGGACCCCCGCACCACCGGCATGTTCGGCGCCGGATGGTCGACCCGGTTCGACATGGGGATCAGAACCGAGGCGTTCGAGGCGGGCACCGCCCTGCTGGTCACCTACCCGGACGGGCGCAGGCTCCGGTTCGCCCCCAGCGGTGACGGGACCTTCCAGCCGCCTCCCGGCATGCACGCCACGCTCGCGGAGGTCCCCGGCGGAGGCTGGCGGCTGATGGACAAGTCCTCCACCTCCTACGCGTTCGACGCGACAGGCCGGTTGACCAGGGTCAGCGACAGCAGGGGCCGGGCTCAGAACCTCACCTACGGCGGCGACGGCAGGCTCGCCAGGGTCGTCGCGGACGGCGGCAGGTCGCTCACGTTCACCTGGACCGGCGCCCAGGTCACCTCCGTCTCCACCGACCCCGTCGGTGGTGTCTCGCTCACCTGGACCTACCAGTACGAGGCGGGCAAGCTCGTCAAGGCGTGCTCGCCGGTAGCGGCGCCCAACTGCACCTCGTACACCTACGGTTCCGGCTCGCAGTACCAGAGCGTGATCCAGGACGCCGACCCCGCCGGGTACTGGCGGTTCGGTGAACCCCCGACCGTTCCGAGACCCGAGCCGACGGGCCCGCCCGATCCCTTCTGCGAGTTCTACCCCGAAGAGTGCGAGGGAACGCCGACCACCACGGCGGCCGGCCTGGGATGGGCCGCCGGCGGTGCCGACTACCAGGGGGTGACCCTCGGCCAGATCGGGGCGCTCACCGGGTCGGGCAACGGCACGGCCACCTTCTCCTCGGCGGAGGAGAACGTCAGCGAGGTGAGGCTTCCCGAGCACGTCGTCCCCAGGCTGGGCTCCGACCTGGCGGTCGAGGCATGGTTCAAGACCACCTCCCATGGCATCGTCCTGTCCCTCAACGACACCATGGGCGACTGGTTCGGCGAGAGCGTGCCCGCGATCTACGTGGGTATCGACGGCAAGCTCCGGGGCCAGTTCCGCACCGGCCGCGGCGCCGCCGGGGTCATCTCGCCCATCACCTCCGCCGCCCCGGTCAACAACAACCAGTGGCACCACGTGGTCCTGTCGGCGACCGGTCAGACCCAGACGCTCTACCTCGACGGCCAGCAGGTCGGGACCCTCGCCCGCAAGGCGGACAACAGCTGGCTGCCGCAGGCCGTCGTGGGTAACGGGTTCATCCTGGACAACTGGCCGGCGACGTCCTCGCAGCCTGACGACTTCGTCAGGCTCCCCTTCAACGGCCAGATCGACGAGTTCGCCCTCTACGACACGCCGCTCTCCGCCGCGCAGGTCGCCGCGCACTACACCGCCGCCCGCACCGCGGTGCCGTACAAGCTCGCCAAGATCACTCTGCCGTCGGGCCGGGTGTGGGCCGAGAACGTCTACGACGCCGCGACGGAGCGGATCAAGACGCACACCGACCAGCACGGAGGCACCTGGAAGGTCGGTGTGCCGGTCTTCAACCCGGAGACCGGCATGTCGGTGGTCACGGTCACCGACCCGCACGACGGCAAACTCCTCTACGAGCACGACGCGCTGCGCGGCTACCGCCTGGTCTCCGAGACCGACCAACTCGGCAAGAAGAGCGTCACCGAGTACGACGAGGGCGGCTTCCCGTACATGGAGACCAACCGCAACGGAGAGCTCTCCTACTTCGCGCACGACAAACGGGGCAACCGGATCTTCGAGGCGCAGTGCGGCAGCGACTGGAGCGGCCCCTTCCCGTGCACGACGGAGTACAACTCCTACTACCTGAACGCTTCCAACGAGTTCGACGCCCGCAACGACCAGCTCGTCGTCTCGCGCGACGGAAGGTCGGCGTCGGAGACCGACGACACCTACGCGACCCGCTGGGAGTTCGACGCCTTCGGCGACCTGCTCAAGGAGACGACCCCGCCGACCCCTGACTTCCCCAACGGCCGGTCCTCGACGTACGCCTACACCGACGGCACCGAAGCCGCCGTGGGCGGCGGCCTGACCCCCGCTGGGCTGCTGGAGTCGGAGAAGGACGCCAAGGGCAACGAGACCACCTACCGCTACACCGTCTCCGGCGACCTGGCCGAGGAGAAGGACCCGTCGAACCTGGTGACGACGTACGGCCACGACGAGCTCGGCCGGGTCACGTCGAGGAAGGAGGTGTCGCAGGCCCACCCCGACGGCATCACGACCAGGTTCGCCTACGACGGCGCGGGCCGCCTCGTGACCCACACCGGGGCAGGGGTCAAGAACGAGGTCACCGGTGTCACGCACACCACCGAGACACGCTCGGCGTACGACGCCGACGGCCTCAAGCTGAGCGAGACCGTCGTCGACCTCACCGGGGGCGACCCCGAGCGCAAGGTCGCCTACACCTACGACACGTACGGCCGGGTGGAAACGATCACCGGCGCCGAGGGCGGGGTGATCCGGCACGCCTGGGACCACACCGGCGCGCGTACCGGCACGACCGACGAACTGGGCAACGTCCTGAGCTACGCCTACACCGTACGGGGCGAGCTGGCCTCGCGCACCCTGAAGAACTGGCGGGGCAGCCCGGTCAACCCGCAGACACCCAGGGACCTGGTCCTGGAGTCCTTCACCTACGACCCCGAGGGCCGCCTGGCCACCAGGACCGACGTGATGGGCCGCAAGCTGTCGCGCACCTACTTCCCCGACGACTCCCCGGCCCAGATCGTCGCCGACGACGTCAGGCTGAACGACGAGACCGTGACCAGGGACGTGATCCTGGAGGACAACACCTACGACGAGGCCGGGAACCTCACCAGGCAGCGCACCGGGGACGGGGCCGAGGAGACCGTCTACGTCTACGACGCCGCCGACCGCCTCACCTCCGAGACGTTCGACCCCCACGGCCTGGCCCGCAAAACGGCCTACGTCTACGACGCCAACGACAACGTGGTCAAGGAGACCTCGACCGCCGCCGGGACGACCCGCTCGGAAGTGATCGAGTCCGCCTACAACGCCGACGACCTGCTGACGCGCAGGACGGTGGAGAACGGCGCCCAGGACATCGTCACCACCTGGACGGTCGACGACCGCGGCCTGGTCGTCGCGATGACCGAGCCGCGGGGCAACGTGCCGGGCGCGAACGCCGCCGACTTCACCACCGCCTACCGCTACGACACGGCCGAGCAGCTGATCGAGGTCAAGGCGCCGCAGGTCAAGGTGGAGAAGGCCGGGACGGTGACCGACGCCCGCCCGACCCTCAGGTACGGCTACGACGGCGCGGGCCGCAGGACGCACTCGGTCGACGCCGAGGGCCGGACCACCACGAAGGCCTTCGATCGGCTGGGCCGCACCACCTCGGTGACGGGCGCGACCTACACCCCGCCCGGCGGCAGCACGCTGACCCCGAAGACGAGCTACGCCTACGACGCCGCGGGCAGGGTCACCAAGTACACCGACGCCCGCGGATCGGTGTGGAGCACCGAGTACGACGCGCTGGACAACCGGGTGCGCGTGACCGAACCGGGGCCGAACGGCCAGCCGGGCGGCCAGTGGACCTACGAATACGACACCGCGGGTGAGCTGCTGGCGAGCGTCAACCCCCTGGGCGCGCGGACGCAGGCGACCTACGACGGCCTTGGCCGCCAGGTCACCGCGACGATCGTGGAGCGCAAGCCGACGCTGAAGACGTTGATCACCCGGATGGAGTACGACGAGTCCGGCAACAAGGTCAAGGAGACCTCACCCGGCGGGCGAGTCGTCAGGTACGAGGTCAACCCCGCCGGAGAGGTCACCGCCGAGACCGACCCCCTGGACGACGTGACCAGGTACGAGTACGACCTGGCCGGCCGTACCGTCAAGGTCACCGACCCCCTCGGCAACGCCTCCGTCACCGAGTACGACCTGGCCGGCAGGGAGACCGCGGTCAAGGACCTCAACGACTCCGGAGCGGTGCAGCGCACGTTCGGCACGGAGTACGACGTGGCGGGCAACCCGGTCACCGAGACCTCGGGCGAAGGCCGGGTCGTGCGGCGCTCGTACGACCCGACCGGCGCGATGGTCGAGCTGGTGGAACCGGTCACGGCCACCGACTCGATCACGACCACCTTCGGGTACGACGCGAACGGCGAGATGACCCGGAGCACCGACGGGCGGGGCAACACCGTCTGGACGGCCTACAACAGCCTCGGCCTGCCGGAGTCGGTGATCGAGCCCGTCACGCAGGCGCACCCGGCGGCGGCCGACCGGACGTGGACCACCGCCTACGACGCGGCCGGCAACACCACCGCCGTCGTGCAGCCCGGCGGAGTCCGCGTCGACAGGGAGTACGACCACCTCGGGCGGCTCACCAAGGAAACCGGCACGGGCGCGCAGGCCGCCACCCCGGTGCGTGCCTACGGCTACGACCTGGCCGGGCGGGACACCGCCATCGGCGACTACAACCTGGAGTACGACGACAGGGGACTGCTGACCAAGGTCTCCAAGGGAACCGCCCAGGTGGCCGCCTTCGCCTACGACGACATGGGCAACGTGACCCAGCGGGTGGACCCGTCCGGGACGGCGACCTTCGGCTGGGACACCGACGACCGGCTGAAAACGGCGGGCGAACCCGTGACGGGGCGCTCCTTCACCTACGGCTACGACGACGCCGACCGGCTGACCTCGCTGACCTCGGCGACACCGAGGACGACGCAGGCGTTCGGCTACGACGCCATGGACCGCATCACCAGCCACTCGCTCAAGAACGCCGCCGACACCGAGATCGCGAAGATCACCTACGGCTGGAACAAGGACGACAGCCTCGTCTCCAAGACGACGACCGGCACCGCCGGCGCCGGTGCCAACACCTACGGCTACGACCACGCCGGGCGGATGACCTCGTGGAAGGCGCCGAACGGGAACGTCACCACCTACGAGTGGGACGCCTCGGGCAACCGTACCCGAGCCGGGAGCGAGACCTTCGTCTACGACCAGCGCAACCGGGTGACCTCAGGCGGCGGGACGGACTACACCTACACGCCGCGCGGCACGCTGGCCACCGAGACCACCGGCGGGGTCACCAGGAACCTGACGTTCGACGCCTTCGACCGGCTGGTCGCCGACGGGGACGCCACCTACGCCTACGACGGCCTCGGCCGCCTGGCCTCCCGTACCCAGGGGGGCTCGACGGAGAACTTCGCCTACTCGGGGCTGGAGAACGACGTCGTCGCGGTGACCGACGGGGCGGGCGCCGTCCAGGCCAGGTATGGCAGGGACCCGTCCGGTGACCTGCTCGGACTCAAGGAGGGGACCGCCGCCGCCGTCGGGGTGATGACCGACCAGCACGGTGACCTGGTGGGCACCTTCTCCGGCACCGCGCTGGTCGACTCCACCGCCTACGACCCGTACGGCGAGGTGACGGCCAGGACCGGGACGGCCTCCAGGCTGGGCTACCAGGGGGAGTACACCGACCCGGCCACCGGCAAGGTGAACATGCACGCCCGCTGGTACGTGCCCGGCACCGGAGGGTTCGCCTCGCGTGACGACGTGGCGCTGAGCCCGTACCCGTCGATCAACCTCAACCGCTACACCTACGCCATGGGCGACCCGATGTCGCTCGACGACCCGACCGGGAACTGCCCGTTCTGCATCCCACTGCTGTTCCACGCCGCGCGGATCGCGGCGCAGATCATCGCCCGGCAGATCGCACAGCGGATCGCCGCCGAGGCCGCCAAACGGCTCGCGGCGGAGGCCGCCAAGCGGCTCGCCGCCGAGGCGGCGAAGAGATTCGCCAAGCAGGCCGCGAAACAGGCCGCGAAGAAGGCCGCCAAGCAGGCCGCGAAGAAAGCGACCAAGCAGGGCGCCAAGAAGGCCGCGAAACAGGGAGCCAAGAAGGCGGCCAAGCAGGGGATCAAGAAGGGCGTCAAGCAGGCCGTCAAGAAGGGCATCAAGCAGGCCCGCAAACAGGTCGGCAAGCGGGTGACCAAGCAGGCCGTCAAGAAGGCGGCGAAGAAGGTCGCCAAGAAGACCGCGAAGTCCACCAAGAAAACGGTCAAGAAGGCCGCCAAGAAGGTCGCCAAGACCGTCAAGAAGACCGCCAAGAAGGCTAAGTCCAAGGGCAAGTCGACCAAGGCGAGGCAGCAGCAGAAGAACGAGATCGCCACCGAGATAGGTGGTGACGCCGGTGACGTCGGCACCGCCGAGCCGGTCGACCTGGGCATCGAGTTCTGCGGCAGCTTCAGGGCCTGTGTGAAGGACGCCGTCGAGGATCTCGTCGAGAACACCGTCGACGACCTCGTCGACGACCTCATCGACGAGGTCGCCCCCGACCTGCCCGTGGACCTTCCCGGAGTGGGAGGCTCGTGTGACCGCGGGCGCAAGCCCAACAGCTTCGTGCCCGGCACCCAGGTCCTGATGGCCGACGGCTCCACCAGGGCCATCGAGGACGTCAGAGTCGGCGACCACGTCGCGGCCACCGACGTCGACTCGGGCGTCACCGAGGCCAGGCCCGTCACCACCCTGATCACCGGAGACGGCGTCAAGAACCTGGTCCGCGTCACCGTCGACCTCGACGGCTCCCGCGGTGACGCCATCGACGTGATCACCGCCACGGACGAGCACCCGTTCTGGATCCCGTCGCTGCGCGAATGGGTGAACGCCGGCGACCTCAAGCCGGGCATGTGGCTGCGCACCTCAGCCGGCACCCACGTCCAGATCACCGCGATCAAGAAGTGGACCGCCGTCCAACGCGTCCACAACCTGACGGTCGACGACCTGCACACCTACCATGTGGTCGCAGGCGATCAGGCGATTCTCGTTCATAACGACGGCCCGGGCGATGATCTGCCATTTCGTGACAAGAGTTGGCGGGATCAAGTCGGGAATGTGATGGCTCACATGGATGAATTTGGAGAGCCGCCTCCCGGTGTCCAGCAAGGCGGGAACAGGAAGTTGAAGAAGAAGGGAATCGGCGGAATCTACTCCGGCGGCGGGCTTCCCGAAAAGCCAGGGAATCCGTTCTATTATGTGGAATCCGATGTGTGGCCGGTGGAGGCCGGAAAGTCTAGGGATGACTACGACGGTCGCCTGGTGTTCGGTGCGGGCGGAGAGGCATACTTCTCCAAGCATTACGATGACAACGGGGGAAAGTTCGTCCAGATCAGGGGCGGATACCCCGAGTGCTGATTAGAGGCCGGGAACATGAGTTACCTAAGGGTTTTGGCGGAGGCTTCTTGGGTGGGCGGAGGGCGTCCCTACCTGGTTGAACAGTCGAACCAGTCTCGATTGGGCGAGCTCCTGAGTGGTTTGGGGTTCGAGGTCTCGACCGTTCGATTGACGGAAGACGCTTCCGTGGCCGAGTTGCTGGATGACATAGGCGCTCGGCTCGGATGGCCACATCCGACCGGCGGCAACTGGTGGGGATTCCAGGATTACTACATGAACATTCCCAATGAAGGGCGAGGTCCTTACGCGATTCTGATCGAAAATTCTGATAATTTTTTGCGAGTAGGCCCTAGGTGTTTCGCGACGGTGATTCACAAGCTGCTTTCGATTACCGAAGAGTTCGGTCCCTGGCCGAACACGGAAATCCCCTTGGAGTTTTTCTTCCTGGGTGCATGGGGTGTGGATTCAACGGAAGTCGAAAAGGTGAAATTCTGAGACCGTAAATTCATGTGTTCTGTTGCCCATTGAGTTAGGGTGAGTGGTGCCTGGTTCCGAGGCGAGGGCGAAACGGAAATGGCACTGTGCCGGTCTGCGTGATGTCGCGCTGTCGGCACCCAGGGCCCGTGGGTGCCGACGGTGGTGCGGGGTTACTTCACGAGACCGGCGACCAGGTTGCGCAGCTCGATGTGGCCGGCCTTGAGTTCGGCGACGTCACCTTCGACGCGCTTCATGGAGAGCTCCAGGTTGCCGACGGAGCGCTTGACCACGGAGAGCTCCTCGCGGAGCTCGGCGTGCCCGGTTCGCATCTCGGCGCGCAGCTCGTCCTGTCCGGTCCGGAGCTTGCCCATGTCCGTCCGGAGGTCGTCCATGTCCGTCCGGAACTTGTCCATGTCCGTCCGGAACGCGGACATCTCCGTTCGGAACGCGGACATCTCCGTTCGCAGGCCGGTGAGGACCTCGAAGATCCCGGCGTTGATCACCCTGCTCCCCTCGTTCTCCAGGTGGAGCTTGGCGACGTCCGTTTCCAGGACGCGCAGGCGAGTGTCCGTGGTGTTCATGTCTTTCTTCTCTCCTTGCCGTCGACCAGCGGGGGGACCGAACCTGGCGCCGTGGCGAGGAGGGCGCTCACGGGGAGGGTTTCAGGCGGTGCGGCCAGGTTACTGGGTGTCACGGACTCGTCGCCACTCGTGGTCACGTTTCCTGGGGAGATCGTCGGGCCGGGCGGGCGAGGGGGGTGAGAATCGCACCCTCCGGAGGACAGGGCTTGTACCGGGTGGAAAAGAACGACCACCCGTCGCGCGTCCGGGGGACGGCGGCGGGTGGTCGCATAGATCAGGAGATCAGGAGATCAGGGGGGGCGAAAGGTCGAAGGATCAGGGGGTCAGGCGACCCTGGACTTGGGGGCGGAGAAGGTGTCGCAGGAGCCGGGGGTCTCCTGCTTGAAGCCGCGGGTCACCCAGTAGGCGATGTTCTTGGCCGTGCCGTGGGTCGCCGTGCTGTAGGCGGCGCTCAGGACGTACCTGAAGTCCGACTCGCGGCGGCCGAGGGAGCGCCAGATGCTGCCGATGAAGGCGCCGCTCAGGCACTCGGCCTGGAGCTCGACCCTGCGCAGGTCGGCCAGGTACGCCCTGTCGTTCTTGTACTTCCGCTTGAACACCGTGGGCAGGATCCCGGAGAGCTGCTGGACGTGGTGGCCGTACTCGTGGGCCAGGGTCTGCAGCAGGAACAGCTCGGTCGCCTGGGAGAGGATCCCCTTGCTGAGGTAGAAGGTGATCTTCTTGTTCAGCGAGCAGTAGACCGCCTGGGCGCCCTTGGGGAACTTGCCGCAGCCGGTCGGGACGCCGAGGCGCGAGGTGACCACGAACGTGGGCTTGGAGAACGGCAGTTTCGCCTTGGAGAACTGGTACTTCCAGCCCTCGTTCAGGCAGTCCAGCGCGAAGCTGAGATAGGCCTCGGCGCTCTCCAGGTCGTCGTTGTAGACCGGCTGCTCAGGACAGGCATCCGGTTCGAGCTTGCCCGTCTTGTAGATCGGGTTGGCGGTCAGGGCGGCTTTGCCCGTGGGCACCGGCGCGAGGGGGCCGGTGGTGACCGCGGCGCCCGCCGTACCGGCGAGCAGCGTGCTTACGAGCACGCCGGAGAGCAGTGCGATAAGGGGGATGCGCATGATTCTCAACCCTAGGGGAGGTTAAAGGGGGAATAAAGCGGATATGCGGCCCCCCTTGGAAAGGAGGGCCGCATGTCGCGGTTTCGCACCGGGAGTCAGGCGTCGCGAGGCGTGCCGGAGATCGGATGACAGGTCAGGCGACTCGGACGGCTCGGGAGACTCAGGCGACGCGACCGGTGGGGGCAGTCCAGGTGTTGCAGCCGGAGGGGGAGCCCGCGTTGAAACCGCGCTCCATCCAGTAGGCCTGGCTGCGGCCCTTGCCGTGGTCGTTCTTGGGCCAGTTCTTGTGCCCGTTGGCGCTCACCCAGCTGACCATCGCCTCCCACTGCGCCTGCTCGACCGGCAGGTCGTCGGCGGCCTGGCGCAGGAAGGCGGAGGCCAGGCAGTCGGCCTGCAGTTCGAGGCGGCGGGAGAAGGCCAGCTTGGTGGACGAGGAGGCCCGCCAGATGCTGCGGCCGTAGTAGTCCATGATGCCCGCGAGGCGCTGCACGTGGTGGCCGTACTCGTGGGCGATGAACTGGGCGTGGTTGGCCGGCTGGGCGTTCTTCAGGACCTCGCGCGTGACGGCGATGTAGATGGTGCGGTTGCTGGAGCAGTACAGCCCCCCGGCGCTGCTGGGCCACCGGCCGCAGGGGGTGTTCACCTTGGTGGTGGAGAAACGCAGCTTGGGATGGGAGAACCCCAGGTTGGTCTTCCTGAACTGGGTCTTCCAGGCCAGGTTCAGGCAGCGGATGAGCTTGGTGACGAAGACACGGTAGGAGGCCGCGCTCCCCGCGCGGATCTGTCCGGCCTGGCAGCGCATGGTGGGCAGGGTGCCGGTGCGGTAGAGGGGGCTGGCCGTCGCGGCGGCCCGGCCGCGCGGGGGCGCCTGCTCCTTGGCGGAGGCGGAGGCGGTGGAGGCGGTCGTGTCCGACGCCGTCCCGGTGACCGGCGCGACCTGCTGCGAGGCGGAGGGCGCGTTGGTCCGTGAGGCGGACGCGCTGGCCGGGCCCAGGCCCGTCACCAGGGCAAACGTCAACGAGGCGGCAACAAGAGACGACAGTTGCCTAAAGGGGAGAGTTTTCATGGTGGGGCAAAGGTTATTGCAAGTGTGGATAAAACGTGCAGAATCCCCGCTCTCGGAGGTTGCGTCTCCCATCGCAACTAGACTCGTCGTGACGTTGACTGGACAGAGAGGATGATTCCGTGAGCGAGCGGACCGGGCAGCCTGGAAATCTTCTGGAGTCGGTCAAGGGGCCAGAGGACCTCAAGCGCTTGGCGGTGGACGAGCTACCGGTCCTCGCCACCGAGATCAGGGACCTCCTGATCGCCTCCACCGCACGCAGCGGCGGCCACCTCGGCCCCAACCTCGGAGTCGTCGAGTTGACGATCGCGATGCACCGGGTCTTCGACTCGCCGTACGACCGCATCCTGTGGGACACCGGTCACCAGGCCTACGTCCACAAGATGCTCACCGGCCGGGCCGGGCAGTTCGACACGCTCCGCCAGGAGGGTGGCCTGTCGGGCTACCCGAGCCAGACCGAGTCCGAGCACGACATCATCGAGAACTCCCACGCCTCGACCGCGCTGTCGTACGCCGACGGCCTGGCCAAGGCGTACCGGCTGAAGGGCGAGGCCGACCGCACGGTCGTCGCGGTGATCGGGGACGGGGCGCTCACCGGCGGCATGGCCTGGGAGGCGCTCAACAACATCGCGGCGCGCAAGGACCTGCCGCTGATCATCGTGGTCAACGACAACGGCCGCTCCTACTCGCCGACCATCGGCGGGCTCGCCTCCCACCTGGCCTCCCTGCGCACGAACCAGCGCTACGAGGACGTGCTCGACTTCGTCAAGGGCAACCTGACCAGGGTCCCGGTGGTCGGCGCCCCCGTCTACGACGCCCTGCACGGGGTGAAGAAGGGGCTCAAGGACGTCCTCGCCCCGCAGGTCATGTTCGAAGACCTCGGCCTGAAGTACATCGGGCTGGTCGACGGCCACGACGAGCAGGCCGTGGAGGCCGCGCTGCGCAGGGCCCGCGACTTCCGCCGCCCGGTCATCGTGCACGTCCTCACCAAGAAGGGCTTCGGCTACTCCCCGGCGGAGAACCACGACGAGGACTGCTTCCACTCGCCGGGCGTCTTCGACCCGCTGACCGGTGAGGAGAAGCCGAAGCCGCACGGCTGGACCAACGTCTTCGGCCAGGAGATGGTGCGCCTGGGCGCCGAGCGGCGCGACATCGTGGCGATCACCGCCGCGATGCTCGGCCCCACCGGCCTGATCCCGTTCTCCGAGGCCTACCCCGACCGCCTCTACGACGTCGGCATCGCCGAGCAGCACGCCCTGACCAGCGCCGCCGGTCTGGCGCTCGGCGGCCTGCACCCGGTGGTGGCCGTCTACGCCACCTTCCTCAACCGGGCCTTCGACCAGCTCCTGATGGACGTCGCCCTGCACCGGCTCCCCGTCACGGTCGTGCTCGACCGGGCGGGCGTCACCGGCGACGACGGCGCCAGCCACAACGGCATGTGGGACCTGTCGATCCTGCAGGTCGTCCCCGGCCTGTCGGTCGCCGTCCCCCGCGACGAGCCCCGCCTGCGCGAGCTGCTCGCCGAGGCCGTGGAGATCGACGACGGCCCGACCGTCGTGCGCTACCCCAAGGGAGCGGTGGCCACCGAGATCGAGGCGGTCGGGCGCCTCGGCGAGATGGACGTGCTGCGCGCGGGCGACCCCGACGTGCTGCTCGTGGCCGTCGGGCCGATGGCCGAGCTGTGCCTGGAGGCCGCAGGCCTGCTCGACGCCCAGGGCATCTCCGCCACGGTGGTGGACCCGCGCTGGGTCAAGCCCCTGGACGAGGCCCTGGTTCCGGCCGCCCGCGCCCACAAGCTGGTCGTGGTGGTCGAGGACAACGGCCGGGTGGGCGCGGTCGGCGACGCGGTGGCCCGCATGCTGCGCGACGCCGACGTGGACGTCCCGGTCCGCACCTACGGCATCCCGCAGCGCTTCCTCGACCACGCCAAGCGCCCGAAGATCCTTGGCGAGATCGGCCTGACCTCGCAGGACATCGCCCGCCAGATCACCGAGGCGATCGCCAAGCGCTCCCCGGTCCTGGAGAACGACCCGACCCGCTGACGGCGCCCCCGGCCGCCTGGGAGCGGTCCCTGGCCCGGTTACCCGAGGATCTTTCCGCTCGCGTCGCCGGAACCCGCCGGGGCGCTCATGCCGCTCGTGTCGCTCGTGTCGCTCGTGTCGTTCATGTCGCCCGTTGCGCCCGTCCCCTCCCGGGACGGGCGGGCGCGGTGGTGGATCACGAGGAGGGCCGCGACCACGACGGCCACGCACACGAGGATCGGTACCAGCAGGTGCCGGTTCTGGCGCAGGGCGTCGCCCGCGAGGGCACCCAGTGACAGGTAGACGCTCACCCAGGCCGCGCCGCCCGCCAGGGCCCAGCGGATGAAACGTGTGTACGGCACCCTTCGGGCCCCGGCGACGATCGGGGTGAGCGAGCCGACCACGGGCAGGAAGAAGGCCGCCGCCAGGGCCGTGCCGCTCCCCGCCCCCGTCGCCGTGGCCAGCCGCTCGGCCCGCGACCAGCGCCGCTCGCCGATCCGGCGCCCGGCCCCGCCGCGCCGCAGCCGCGATCCGTACCGGCGGCCGACGAGCCAGCCGCCGGTCGCGTACAGGACGCACCCCGCGCACCCGGCGAGCGCCACCACCGCGACGCCCCGGGGATCCGCCGGCGCCGCCCCCGCCACGAGGACCGCCGCGACACCGGGGACCAGTGATCCGGCGAACGTCAGCACCGCGAGGAGTATCGAGCCGACCAGGTACGGAGATGACGACTGCAGCATGTCCAGGAGCATGACCCCAGGATCGCGGCCGTGAGCGCCGGGCGGCATCGGGGACCTCCCCCCAAACAACCCCGAGTTCGCCGTTCGGCGGCCTGTCCGCTGGGCATGTGACCTGAGACACAGTGCCGGCGGTCGAGGAGAGGCCATGAGTGTCCTGCGCGTCAAGTCGGTGGAACAGTCGATCTCGGATACCGAGGCGCCGGAACACCGGCTGCGCAAGGATCTCAGCGCGCTGGACCTCACCGTCTTCGGCATCGGCGTCGTCATCGGCACCGGCATCTTCGTGCTCACCGGCCGGGTCGCCAGGGAGATGGCCGGGCCCGCGGTCGCCCTGTCCTTCGTGGTCGCGGGCGTCGTCTGCGCGCTGGCGGCGCTCTGCTACGCCGAGTTCGCCTCCACCGTCCCGGCGGCGGGGTCGGCCTACACCTTCGCCTTCGCCACCCTCGGCGAGTTCCCCGCCTGGATCATCGGCTGGGACCTGATGCTGGAGATGATGCTCGGCGCCGCGGTCGTCGCGGTCGGCTGGTCGGGATACCTGACCTCGCTGCTGGCGTCCCTGGGGATAACACTGCCCGGCGCGATCGCCGGGGAGGGGGCGGCGTTCAACCTGCCCGCCGCGCTGATCGTGCTCGTCCTCACCGCGGTCCTGGTCATCGGGATCAAGCTGTCGTCCCGGTTCAACCTGGTCATCGTCACGATCAAGCTCGCGGTCGTCCTGCTGGTCGTCGTGGCCGGGCTGTTCTTCGTCAGGGCCGCCAACTACTCCCCGTTCGTCCCGCCGTCGAAGCCGACCCCCGCGGTGGAGGGGCTGTCCGCGCCGCTGATCCAGGTGCTGTTCGGGATCACCCCGGTCGCGTTCGGGGTGCTGGGCATCTTCAGCGCCGCGGCCATCGTGTTCTTCGCCTACATCGGCTTCGACGTGGTCGCCACCGCGGCCGAGGAGACGCGCAACCCGCAGCGGGACCTGCCCATCGGCATCCTGGCCTCGCTCGGCATCTGCACCGTGCTCTACGTCGCGGTCTCCCTCGTCGTCGTGGGCATGCAGCACTACGGTCGGCTCAGCGAGGCGGCGCCGCTGGCCGACGCGTTCAAGGCGGTCGGCCAGACCTGGGCCGCGTCGCTGATCAGCGTCGGAGCCCTGGCGGGCCTGACGACGGTCGTGATGATCCTCATGATGGGCATGTCGCGGGTGATGTTCGCCATGTGCCGCGACAACCTGCTGCCGCGCGGGCTGGCCAAGGTGCATCCCAAGTACCGGACCCCGTACCTCATCACCATCATGATGGGTGTCGTCGTCGCGGCCCTGGCCGGGCTGGTGCCGCTGTCCACCATCGCCGAGCTGGTCAACATCGGCACGCTCTTCGCGTTCGTGGTGGTCTCGATCGCGGTGGTCATCCTCCGCCGCACCCGCCCCGACCTGCCGCGTTCCTTCCACACCCCGCTGGTGCCGCTGGTGCCGATCCTGTCGGTGCTCGCCTGCCTCTACCTGATGCTCAACCTCCCGGTGGAGACCTGGCTCAGGTTCGTGACGTGGATGCTGCTGGGGATCCTCATCTACTTCGGGTACGGCTACCGGCACAGCAGGCTGTCGGAGCACTCCCGGTGAGCCGTGCGGCTCCCCCGCCGTGGGAGGGCGGGGGAGCCGCACGAGGGTGGCGGGAGCCGTACGGGGACAGGGGGGAGCCGTGCGGGGGACGGATCGTCAGGCGGGGACCGAGGCCACGCCCGGCGGCAGGAACCGCGGCTCGGCGATGCCCGCCCGGTCGAGGTACGGCGTGACGCCGCCCAGGTGGAACGGCCAGCCCGCGCCGAGGATCATGCACAGGTCGATGTCCTGGGGAGCGGAGACCACGCCCTCCTGGAGCATGAGGCGGATCTCCTCCGCCAGCGCCCGCAGCGCCCGCAGCCGCACCTCCTCCGCCGTCGACGGGGAGGTGCCGCCGGTGAAGAGGGCCACCGCCTCGGGGTCCAGCGAGAAGTCCGGCGCGTAGACGCCGGGCTTGCCCGCCGCGACCAGCCGGGCGAGGTTCTCCGACACCCCGTAGCGGGCCGGGAAGGCCTCGTGCATCGTCTCGGCGACGTGCAGCGCCACGGCGGGGCCGACCAGCTGCAGCAGCGCGAACGGGGTCATCGGCAGGCCGAGCCCGTCCAGCGCGTGGTCGGCGACCTCCAGCGGGGTGCCCTCGTCGACGGCGCCGATGACCTCGCCCATGAAGCGCGTCAGCAGGCGGTTGACCACGAACGCGGGCGCGTCCTTGACCAGCACCGACGACTTCTTCAGCGACCGCCCGACGGAGAAGGCCGTGGCGAGCGTCGCGTCGTCGGTCCGCGCCCCCCGGACGATCTCCAGCAGCGGCATCACCGCGACCGGATTGAAGAAGTGGAAGCCCACCACGCGCTCCGGGTGGCGCAGCCCCGAGGCCATCTCGGTCAGCGACAGCGAGGAGGTGTTCGTGGCCAGCACGCACTCGGCGGAGACGACCTCCTCCACCTCGGCGAACACCTTCCGCTTGACCTTCATGTCCTCGAACACGGCCTCGATGACGAAGTCGGCGTCGGCGAACGCGTCCTTGGTCAGCGAGCCGGTCACCAGGGCCTTGAGCCGGTTGGCCTGGTCGGCGGAGACGCGCCCCTTGCCGAGCAGCTTGTCCACCTCGGCGTGGACGTAGCCGACACCCTTGTCCAGCCGGTCCTGGTCCAGGTCGGTCAGCACGACCGGGACCTCCAGGCGGCGGGCGAACAGCAGCGCCATCTGCGAGGCCATCAGGCCCGCGCCGACGACGCCGACCTTGGTGACCTTGCGGGCCAGCGCCTTGTCGGGGGCGCCCGCGGGCTTCTTGGCCCGCCGCTGTACCAGGTCGAAGGAGTACAGGCCGGCGCGGAGCTCGTCGCCCATGAGGAGGTCGGCCAGGGCCTGGTCCTCGGCGTCGAAGCCCTCGTCGCGCGAGGCGGTGCGGGCCAGCTCGACCAGCTCCAGCGCCCGGTAGGGGGCCGGGGAGGCGCCGTGCAGCCTCATGTCGAGCAGGAAGCGCGCGTCGGCGACCGTCTTGGCCCAGTCGTCCCCGGTGTGGTCGGCACGGGAGACCGTCACCTCACCGCGCAGCACCTGGGCGGCCCAGCGCAGTGACTCCTCCAGGAAGTCGGCGGGCTCGAACATCGCGTCGGCGACACCGAGCGCGAACGCCTCCCTGCCCTTGATCATGCGGTTCTGCGAGAGAGGGTTCTCGACGATCAGCTTGACGGCCGCGGCCGGGCCGATCAGGCGGGGCAGCAGCTGGGTGCCGCCCCAGCCGGGGACCAGACCGAGGAAGCACTCGGGCAGCGCCACGGCGGGCACGCCGGAGGAGATGGTCCGGTACGTGCAGTGCAGCGCGACCTCCAGGCCGCCGCCCATCGCCGCGCCGTTGACGAACGCGAACGACGGCACGTCCAGCTCGCCGAGGCGGCGGAACACGTCGTGCCCCAGCTTGCCGATCCGCAGCGCCTGCTCCCGCTCGGAGACCAGCGCGGCGCCCTTGAGGTCGGCGCCGACGGCGAAGACGAACGGCTTGCCGACGACGCCCACCGCCGCCAGGTCGCCGCGCCCGGCGACCGCGTCCAGGGCCTCGCCCAGCGAGGTCAGCCCGCCGGGACCGAACGTCGACGGCTTGGTGTGGTCGAAGCCGTTGTCCAGCGTGATCAGGGCCATGACGCCCGCCCCGAACGGCAGCTCCACGTCGCGGACGGCCGCCCGGGTGACGACCTCGTCCGCGAAGAGCCCGGTGATGTCCGCGCCGCCAGTCGTGGTGCTCATCGTGGTGCCCGTCGTTGTGCCCGTCTTGATGTCCGTCACTTCTCGCCCTCCCAGCCGAGGTTCTCCCAGATGACCGTTCCGCCCATGCCCAGGCCCACGCACATCGTGGTCACGCCGTAGCGGACGTCGGGACGCTCGCCGAACTCGCGGGCGAGCTGCGTCATCAGGCGCACCCCGGAGGAGGCCAGCGGGTGGCCGAAGGCGATGGCGCCCCCGTAGGGGTTCACCCTGGGGTCGTCGTCGGCGATGCCGAAGTGCTCCAGGAACGCCAGCACCTGCACGGCGAACGCCTCGTTGATCTCGAACAGCCCCAGGTCGGAGATGGAGAGCCCGGCCAGGCGCAGCGCCCGCTCGGTGGACGGGATCGGCCCGACGCCCATCACCTCGGGGTCCACGCCCGCGAAGGCGTACGAGACCAGGCGCATCTTCGGCGTGAGGCCGAGCTCCTCCGCGACGTCGGCGGCGGCCAGGACGCAGCCGGTGGCGCCGTCGTTGATGCCGGAGGCGTTGCCCGCGGTGACCCGGCCGTGCGGGCGGAACGGGGTCTTCAGCCCGGCGAGGCCCTCCAGCGTGGTGCCCGGCCGGGGCGCCTCGTCGGCGGTGGCCAGGCCCCAGCCCTTCTCCGTGGACCTGATCGCCGTCGGGACCAGGTCCGGCTGGATCCTGCCGTCGGCGTACGCCTTGGCGACCTTCTCCTGGGAGGCGAGGGCGAAGGCGTCCGCGCGGTCCTTCGTGATCGAGGGGTAGCGGTCGTGGAGGTTCTCGGCGGTCATGCCCATGACGAGGGCGGAGCCGTCCACGAGCTGCTCGGCCAGGAAGCGGGGGTTGGGGTCGACGCCCTCGCCCATGGGGTGGCGGCCCATGTGCTCGACGCCGCCGGCGATGGCGACGTCGTAGGCGCCGAAGGCGATGCCGCCGGCGACCGAGGTCACCGCGGTCATCGCGCCCGCGCACATGCGGTCGATCGAGTAGCCGGGCACGGTCTTGGGCAGTCCGGCCAGGATCGCGGCGGAGCGGCCCAGGGTGAGGCCCTGGTCGCCGATCTGCGTGGTGGCCGCGATGGCCACCTCGTCGACGCGCTCGGGAGGCAGATTCGGGTTACGCCGGATCAGCTCGCGGATGACGCGGATCACCAGGTCGTCGGCGCGCGTCTCGGCGTACAGGCCCTTGGGGCCCGACCTGCCGAATGGTGTGCGCACACCGTCGACGAATACGACGTCACGAGACGAAGGCACGGGGTTCGCTCCTCGTTGCTGGATGGCTTCCCCACCATGCTACTCGTCAGTAACAACGCTTGGCGCGGCCGGGCGGGCGACAGGTGGGTAAGTTGTCCCCAAGGGTGTGCGGGCTTACGGCCCCACCTCGCGGGCCGTGTCGTGGACGCGGGGGCGGGGGTAACTCTGGCAGATTTTGGAAAACGCTTTCCGGGAGGTTGTCGGTGGTCACGCTTGAGGATGTCGCCCGGCAGGCGGGCGTCTCGCTCGCCACGGCGTCGCGGGTGCTCAACGGCAGCACCCGGCAGGTGGGCGCCTCCCTGCGGGCCAAGGTGGAACTGGCCGCCGCCGAGCTGGGGTACCGCACCAACGTGGCCGCCCAGACCCTCGCCAGAGGGGCGAGCAACGTGATCGGCCTGGTCGTCCACGACCTCACCGACCCCTACTTCGCCGCGATCGCCGACGGGGCCATGCGGGTCGCCGAGAGCCAGGGGCTCATGGTCATGATCGGTACCACCCACCGCGACCCCCAGCGGGAGATCGCCTACGTCTCGACGCTCAACGCCCAGCGGGTCCGCGCCGTGCTGCTCGTCGGCTCCCGGGTCACCGACCCGGAGATGACCCGGCGGCTGCGGACGGAGCTCGACCAGTACCGGGAGTCCGGGGGCCGGGTCGCCTGCGTGGGCCAGAACCTGCTCGGCGTCGACACGGTGGTACCGGACAACCGCCTGGGCGCCGCGGAGCTGGCCCGTGCCCTCGCCGGGCTGGGGCACCGCAACTTCGCGATCCTCGCCGGGCCCGACTGGCTGATCGCGCCCAGGGACCGGGTGGAGGGGTTCGGCGCCGCGCTGGAGGAGCTCGGGCTGCCCGCGCCGCGAGTCCTGCACGGCTCCTTCGACCGGGAGGGCGGCTACGCGGCGGCCACCCAGGTCTCCGGGGTCACGTGCGTCTTCGCCGTCAACGACGTGATGGCGGTGGGCGCCCTGGCCTCCTTCAGGGACCGGGGCATCCGGGTTCCCGAGGACGTCTCCGTGGCCGGCTTCGACGACATCTTCACCCTGCGGGACCTGGTGCCCTCGCTGTCCACCGTACGGCTGCCGCTCGCCGACATGGGCGTCCGCGCGCTGGAGCTGGCCCTCGACCCGTCCGGGGAGTCCAGGACCGAGATCGTGACCGGAGAGGTGATCCTCCGGGAGAGCACCCGCGGCCTGGGATGACACGCCTCGCCTTCGTCACGAAGGCCCGGTCCGTCGTCCGTCGCGTCCGTCGTCACGAAGGCCCGGCCCGTCGTCACGGGAGCCCGGTCCGTCGTCCGTCGCGTCCGTCGTCATGATTCGCCGCGTCCGTCGTCAGGGGAGGACGGCCGGGGCGAGGCCCGTCACGACGAGCGGCCCGGACGCCTCGTGAGGTGTCCGGGCCGCTCGTGTCGTAGCGGGTCGTAGGGGAAGGCGGGGCCGAGGAGGGAGTGAGTGGCGGGAAGGGGGTCAGCGCATGCCGGGAACGGGGTTTCCCTGCTCGCTGACCGGCGGGGCGATGATCTGCCCGCGCAGCCAGCGAATCGTCCTGATGACCCCGTCGCCGTAGCCGGGGGAGTGCTGGCGGCCCCGGCCGAGCTGCCGGGAGACGTCCTCGGCCGCACTCTCCTCCATGCCGAGGTTGAGGCCGGTCGGCCCGTGGATGGGGCGGGGCGTGTTACGGACCGGGGACTTCCGGCGAGTGCCGAGAACCCACTCGCACACGGCGATGGTGCCCGAGCACCATTCCTTCTCCCACTCGCCCGACGCGCTGGACCGGCCCTCGCCGGCCAGTTCGGCGATCCTGGCGATCTCGGCCTCGGTGCGCAGGATCACGCCGCGCCCGCCGACCAGGTGTCCCCAGCCGTCCGAGGACCGGCGGCCGGGGATGGGCAGCCCGTCCTTGACGCCGATCAACCAGTTCAGGGTGCTGATGACCCCGTCGGCCGGAACGACCCGGCCCTCGCGCGGAACCCGCTCGGCGGCGTCGATCTCGGCGCGGGCGTCGGCGAGGGTGGGCGGTGACCCGTTGGTGGGGCGGCCGCTGATCGGCGCCTGCTCCCGCTTGCCCAGGGCCCAGAGGATCGCCTCCCCCTGGCCGGAGGGGGCCGAGTCGGGGTTGGCCGCCTCCCACTCCCTGATCGCTTCCAGTACGGCCATCACATGTTCCGGCGGCCGCTGTACGGCGGGGCTGGCTTCGCTTTCTGCGGTCGTCATACCCCTACCGTACGAGTACCTGCCACGTCACTCCAACGTGAAGCGGTAATCCGGGCCCGGCGGACGTGTTTTCCCGCCCGTTGGAACGGTCCCCCGCCCCGGAACGCCGTCGCGGGGGACCGCGGTCAACCGCCGACGAACTCGCCGAAGGCGGCCTTCACCCTGGACAGGATCTCGTCGGGGTCGGCGGCCCACACGTCCGCGTTGAAGATCTCCACTTCGACGTCCCCCGTGTAGCCCGCCTCGGCCACCGCCCGGGTCAGCGGCGCGAAGTCGATCACCCCGTCGCCCATCACCCCCCGGCCGAGCAGCACGTCGGCGGGGAGCGGCGACAGGAAGTCGCACACCTGGTAGCTCGCGATCCGGCCCGAGGCCCTGGCGATCTCCTCCAGCACCCGCGGGTCCCACCAGACGTGGAAGGTGTCGACGACGACGCCCACCTGCTCGGCGGGGTGCGCCTCGGCCAGGTCGAGCGCCTGGCCGAGGGTGGACAGCACGGCCCGGTCGGCGCAGTACATCGGGTGCAGCGGTTCGAGGGCGAGCCGCACCCCGCGCTCGCCCGCGTACGGGGCCAGCACGGCCAGCGCCTCGGTGACCCGCTCCCGCGCGGCGGGCAGGTCGCGGGAGATCGTGCCCAGCGGCTCGCCGGGCACCACGCCGGGCAGGCCGCCGACCACCATGACCAGGCAGGCGGCGCCCAGCGTCGCGGCCTCGTCGATCGCCCTGCGGTTGTCGTCCAGGGCCTCGGGGCCGCCGGAGGTGAGGAAGCCGCCCCGGCACAGCGACGACACCCGCAGCCCGGCGTCCGCGACGAGCTTCACGGTCCGCTCCAGCCCCTGCGCGGCGACGTCCTGCCGCCACAGGCCGATGGCCTCGACGCCGTGCCGCACGCACCCGTCGACGGCCTCGGCCACCGACCACCGCTTCGTGGTCCACTGGTTCAGCGAGAAACGGCTCGCGGGCACGCTCACAGGCCGTTCACCGCCAGCAGGGAGCGCATCCGGGAGACCGCCAGCTCGGGGTCGGCCAGCAGCCCGGCCCGGTCGGCCAGGCGGAACACCTCGGCCAGGTGGGGCAGGGAACGGGCCGCCTGGGCGCCGTTGACCATGCTGAAGGCGTCCTGGTGGCCGTTGAGCCACGCCAGGAAGACGATGCCCGTCTTGTAGTTGTACGTCGGGGCCTCGAAGATCTTCCGTGAGAGCGGGACCGTGGGCTCCATGATCTCGTCGTACCGCCCGAGGTCGCCCGCGTCGAGCGCCTCCAGGGCCGCCGCGGCCGCGGGGGCGATCGCGTCGAAGATGCCCAGGAGGGCGTGGCTGCCCGACCTGATCAGCGAGGGGTAGTTGAAGTCGTCGCCGGTGTAGAGCCGCACGCCCTCCGGTAGCGCCGCGCGCAGCCCGATCTCGTGCTCGGCGTCCAGCAGCGAGACCTTGACCCCGTCCACCTTCGCCGCGTGGTCGCGGATCAGGGACAGGAACGACGCGGTGGCCTCGGGCACGTCCCGCGAGCCCCAGTAGCCCGCCAGGTTCGGGTCGAACATCTCGCCCAGCCAGTGCAGGATCACCGGGCGGTCGATCCGGGAGAACAGCTCGCCGTAGACCCGGTGGTAGTCCTCCGGGCCCCGCGCGATCGCGGCGAGCTGGCGGCTCGCCATCACGATGACCCCGGCGCCCGCGTCCCGCACGGTCTCGATCTGCTCGGTGTAGGCCGCCACGACCTCGTCCAGGGTCCGGGCGTGCGGGGCCTGGTCGGTGCCCGCGCCGCAGGCCACCAGCTCCGCCGGGTCGCCGAACGCCTTCGCCTCGGTGGCGCTGCGCCGGATCAGCTCGCGGGTGGCCGACCAGTCGAGACCCATGTTGCGCTGGGCGGTGTCCATCGCGTCGGCGACCCGCAGCCCGTACGACCACAGGTGGTTCCTGAAGCGCAGGGTGGCGTCCCAGTCGACGGCGGCGGGGGAGCCGGGGGTGTTGTCGCCGAGCGGGTCGGCGACCACGTGGGCGGCGGCGTAGACGACGCGGCTCGTGGCCGGGCCCGCGGGCCTGGTCCAGGCGACCGGCTCGCGCAGGGTGTGCTCCCCGCCGGGCAGCGCGATCCTCAGGACGGTCATCAGGGCTCCACCGGCAGGCGGCGGCCCTCGGCGGAGGAGCGCAGGCCCAGCTCGGCGAGACGGACGCCGCGCGCGCCCGAGGCGAAGTCGTAGGGGAAGGGAGCGTCCTCGACCACGTGGCGGACGAAGAGCTCCCACTGGATCTTGAAGCCGTTGTCGAACTCCGCGTTGTCGGGCACCTCCTGCCAGCCGTCCCTGAAGCGGGCGGTGGCGGGCAGGTCGGGGTTCCAGACCGGCTTGGGAGTGGTGGCGCGGTGCTGGATCCGGCAGTTGCGCAGGCCCGCGACGGCGCTGCCGTGCGTGCCGTCCACCTGGAACTCCACCAGCTCGTCGCGGTTCACCCTGACGCTCCAGGAGGAGTTGATCTGCGCGACGATCCCGCCCTCCAGCTCGAACACCCCGTAGGCGGCGTCGTCGGCGGTGGCCCGGTAGCTCTCGCCCCGCTCGTCCACCCGCTCGGGGATGTGGGTGACGGCCTGGGCGTAGACCGAGGTGACCCGGCCGAACAGGTTCTCCAGCACGTACGCCCAGTGCGGGAACATGTCGAGGACGATGCCGCCGCCGTCCTCGGTGCGGTAGTTCCACGACGGGCGCTGGGCGTCCTGCCAGTCGCCCTCGAACACCCAGTAGCCGAACTCGCCGCGCACCGACAGGATCCGGCCGAAGAAGCCGCCGTCGATCAGGCGCTTGAGCTTGAGCAGCCCCGGCAGGAAGAGCTTGTCCTGCACGACGCCGTTCTTCACACCTCTCGCGGCCGCGGCCTCGGCGAGCGCCAGCGCGTCCCCGTGCGTCTCGGCGGTCGGCTTCTCCGCGTAGATGTGCTTGCCCGCCTCGATCGCCGCGAGCACGGCCTTCACCCGGGCCTGGGTGACCTGGGCGTCGAAGTAGATCAGGTTGGCGTCGTCCGCGAGGGCGGTGTCGAGGTCGGTGGTCCAGTCCGCGATCCCGTGCTCGCCCGCCAGCCTCTCCAGCTTCTCCGCGCTCCGGCCCACCAGCACCGGCCTGAGCAGGACCCTCCCGCCGTCCGCCAGCGTCACGCCGCCCTGCTCGTTGATGGCCAGGACCGATCGGACCAGGTGCTGGCGGTAGCCCATGCGGCCCGTGACACCGTTCATCACGACGCCGATGCTTTGGGGGGACATTCTTCTCCGACCTCCAATTGGAAAGCGCTTTCCTTTCCACGGTACGGCAGCCGTCCCGCCTGCTGCAAGCACCAGGGGAAAGCGGGAATGAGCTGGAGGGTGCCGCGGAGGTGGTGTGAGAGCCTCGCGGTTGCCGGTCCGAGGGGAGCGCGCCTCTCGGTTTCCCGGTTCGTTCTCCCAGTCGGCTTCCCGGTCGGCTTCCCGGTCGGCTTCCCGGCGGTGCGAGATCTTCCGGTGACACGGGACCCTTCGGCGGCGTGAGACCTTCCGGCGGAGCGGAGGCCGGTAAACTCCGGTCACCATTCGTTCGGAGATGGGGGCAGGGTGTCGGCCATCCGGCTGCTGGTGCTCGGAGCCGTCCGTGGGCGCGGCCGGGCGCACGGTTACCAGGTGCGCGGCGACCTGGAGAGCTGGGGCGCGCACGAGTGGTCCACGGCCAAGCCCGGCTCGATCTACCACGCGCTCAGGCAGATGGCCAAGCAGGGCCTGCTGCGCGCCCACGAGCTGGCGCCGAGCGCCGCGGGCGGGCCGCCGCGCGTGGAGTACGAGCTCACCGACGAAGGCGACGCGGAGTTCCTGGGCATGTTGCGCACGGCCCTGGCCAGGCACGACCAGAAGATCGACGAGCTGACGGCCGGGGTGGGTTTCCTCGACTGCCTGCCCAGGGAAGAGGTGGTCGCGCTGCTGAAGGAGCGGCTGGCGGCACTCGACGGCTGGCGGGCGGAGGTCGCCCGCCACTGGTCGTCCGACGAGGCCGACTCCCGGGACTGGGAGCCGACCGCCGAGATCATGCGACTCTGGACGCACTTCTCCGGCAGCGGCGCCGAGTGGACCCGCGGGCTGATCGAACGCCTGGAGCGGGACGCGCGCACGTCCTGAGGGAGGTCGTGCCGGAGCCTCCGCTTCCCGGCGGGCGTGGACGAACGCGGGTGTCCGCGGGGGCGCGACAATCCGGGAGGCGCTCTCCCTTGGCCGCCGCTACACTCGGCTCGGTGAGTAGTAAAATTTGACTACTGCATATCCGGAGGAGCGAGATGGCCAACGAGACGACCGTGCCGGCACTGCCCTGCCGATCGATCGACGAGATCGAGGAGTTCTACACCGCACTGGGTTTCACCAGGACCTATCACCAGGTTCGCCCGAACCCGTACCTCGTTGTACGGCGGGAGGACATCCATCTGCACTTCTTCGCCATGCCGGGCTTCAACCCGGAAGACTCCTACGGCACCTGCATCATCACCGTCCCCGATACCGGAGCTCTCTTCAGCGCCTTCGCCGAGGGCATGCGATCCGCGTACGGCAAGCTGCTGATCTCCGGGATCCCCCGGATGACCAGGCCCAGGAAACGGAAGAACGCCGACAACCTCGCCGGGTTCACGATCGTCGATCCGGGAGGGAACTGGATTCGGATCTTCCCCTCGTCCAAGGACGCGATCCAGGAGGAACCCCCGACCGGCAGGCTCGCCACGGCGGTGCGCAACGCCGTCGTCATGGGCGACTCCCGCGGCGATCACCGGCAGGCCGCCAAGATCCTCGACGGCGCGCTGGCGCGAGCCGGGGACGCGCCGGACGCGGACCTCGTCGAAGCGCTCGTCTACCGCGCCGAGATGGCCCTGGCGCTCTCCGACCGCGAGCGGGCGGGCGAGCTGCTGGCCCGCGTCCGCGCCATCCCCCTGGACGCGGCGGAGCGGGAACGGCTGGCCGAGTCGCTGGCCGGGGCCGACGACCTCGAGGCGGTCCTTTCGGACGGCTGAGCCTCGCGAGGGTTCCGGCGTTTACTCAATCTTCACGACGCGTTCGCGGGGAAAAGGGAGGTCCGCGCGTTTCCGCGCGTCATGTCGTCGCAGATCAAACGCGCCCGATCGCGAACCAAGGCACTATCCGACCAAGCGCGTCCTGACTCGTCGTCAAACCATGACATTTCCGCATTTGTCATGAGTTGAGACGTTCCGTCTGTCGTCCTCTCGCCGTGCCCAGACCCCCCGACTGGCCGAGGTGGAGCGACAGAAGGGGCCACTCGTGAAACGAGTCGTCACCGTTGTTTCCGCTGCCCTCACGGCGATTCTCCTCGCCGTTTCCCTGACAACGGGAAGTGCCTCGGCGACCCCGCCCAACATTCCCTCGGCGGCCACCGCCGCCAGCAGGCTGGCGACGCTCACCGTCGCCCCGGAGAGCAACCAGTCCTCCTACAGCCGGTCGCTGTTCAACCACTGGATCACCATCAGCGGCGCCTGCAACACCCGCGAGACGGTGCTCAAGAGGGACGGTACGGGAGTGGTCGTCGACTCCAGCTGCGCGGCCACCTCCGGCCGCTGGTACTCCCCGTTCGACGGCGCCACCTGGACCGCCGCGAGCGACGTCGACATCGACCACATGGTGCCGCTCGCCGAGGCGTGGCGCTCGGGCGCCTACGCCTGGACCAGCGCGCAGCGCCAGTCCTACGCCAACGACCTGGGCGGCCCCGAGCTGTGGGCGGTCACCGACAACGTCAACCAGGCCAAGGGCGACCAGGACCCCTCGACGTGGCAGCCGCCGCTGGGAAGCTTCGACTGCACCTACGCCAGGGCGTGGATCCAGGTGAAGTACTACTGGAAGCTGACGCTGCAGAGCTCGGAGAAGAGCGCCCTGCAGGGCATGCTCGCGACCTGCTGAGCGTTCCGCCGTCCGCGTGACCGTCCGCGTGACCGTCCGCGTGACCGTCCGCGTGACGGGGAGATCCCGCGTCAGGTCCCGCGCCCCGGCTCAGGGGTGGGGGCGGGACCGGGGACCTCCCCGTCACGCGCTGCCGCCGCTCAGGCCCTGCGACCCGGGAAGGCGGAGGTCACGGGGCCGCGATGGTGTACGTCGCGCCCGCCTGGGTCGGGAAGGTGATCACGTTGCCGCTGACGGTGTGGGCCACCGTGCCGCCGCCGACCCGGTTGACCACGATCGTCTGGCCGGGCCAGGGGTGCTGCAGGCGTACCTGGCGGCCCGCCTCGCTGGTGATGTCGACGTAGGTCACGCGCCCGCCGGAGAACGCGCCGGAGACGACCAGGGCGTCCTTCTCCCGCAGCTTGACGAAGCTCGCGTTCCTGTTCGACGGCCACACGGGGAAGACCCGCATGACGCCGCCGTCGCTCTGTCGAGCGTGTCGATCGCGGTCTGCCGGTCGCCGGGGAGTTGATCCCGAGCGCCTCGCCGGGATGGACGAACTCCAGGTTGACGGTGTTGTCGCCCGGCCGGATGGCGCGGCCGTCGCTGAGCGTGCCCGGGTCGGCGAGGGCGTAGACCTTCCTGCCGTTGTGGGTCGTGGTCGGGATCGGCGCCAGGCGTTGCAGGATGGTCGTCCAGGTGGCTCGGTCGCCAGCGTCGACGTTGAGTTCCACGCTCGCGTCGATCAGCGTCGACAGCAGGTTCCGCAGCAGCCCGAGGTCGGCGCTGGAGTTGCGTCCCCAGGTGCCCTCGTGCGGCTCGCCGTAGAGGTTGTAGCGCTGCGCTCCGGCGTCGTACTCCAGGTAGTGCTGGAAGAAGGCGGCGACCTCCTTCATGAAGGGGTACGCCTTCGACGTGAGGAAGGTCCGGTCCCTGGTGTAGTCGTAGTAGGCGATGTACTGCGAGACGGTGAACAGCGAGTTGACCACCTGCTGGTGGTAGTTGTCGTCGGCGGTCGCGCCGAAGGGCGCGATGCCCACGGGGAAGAGCACCCCGCCGGGCACGCCGCCGCAGGGGAACCGGGCATCGACGTAGTCCGGCTTGACCCGCCTCAGGTCCTGCTGCGCCCGCCGCCTCGCCTCGGGCAGGTAGGCCTGCACGAGGTCGTAGTACGGCAGGGCGAGGTCGGTCCTGTTGCTGGAGTAGACGCCGTAGAAGTTGGCCATCCAGTTGTAGTTCAGGTGCATGTCACCGCTGAACTGGGGCGAGTCGGTGGTGGCCCAGACGCCGTAGAGGCCGGGGGCCGTCTTGCCCGCGCGGCTGGAGGAGCCGATCAGGTACAGCGACCCGTAGTAGAACCTCTCCAGCACGTCGTCGTTGAGGTCGACGTACGACTTGAGCCAGTACTGCTTCCACCACTCCACATGCGCGTCGTAGAGCGTGTCGAGAGAGCCGCCGCTCTGGCCGTCCGCCAGCGCGCGGGCGGCCGGTGCCGGGTCCGCCGGGTTCTGGCCGCCGCCCGCGACGGCCGTCACGACGCGGACGGTCTGGCCGGGCGGCAGGTCGAAGACCGTCGTCGCCGCCGCGCCCGAGGCGGTGGGGCCGCCCACCGGGCTCGCGCCGACCAGCCGGGTGGCGAGCGAGGTCCAGCGCCCGCAGCACCATGGTGATCGGGGCGAGGATGACCGGCGAGGGGATGAGCGGGCCGCACAGCGGCGTGACCATCACCACCTTGGCCAGCAGGTGCCGGGAACGGGCGATGTAGTGGCCGAGCATCGCCGACAGCACCGCGAGGATCGTGATCGAGATCGCCGTCACCGCGACGCTGTTGACCAGGCCGTACACGAAGAGGTTGTCCGGGCGTGACAGGACGGCGGCGATGTTGTCCGTGGTCGGCGGCGAGGGCGGGCCCGCCGGGTCGGGCACGATGTCCGCGCCGTGCTTGAAGACGTTGACCAGCACCAGGTAGAGCGGCATGAAGAACACCGCGCCGCCGAACAGGGCGATCACCGGGCGCAGCCAGGGGGCGCGGCCGTCGTTCATCGGGTCACCTCACGTCGTTGCAGCACGCGGAGCACGAGCACCGAGACGCACGCGACCAGCACGAGCATCACCGCGGCCATCGCCGAGCCGTAGCCGACGCGGTTGCCGTTGAAGGAGGTCCGCACCACCTGGAAGGCCATGGTGGTCGTGGTCCCGGTGCCGGGGCCGCCGTTGGTGATGACCTGGATCTGGTCGTACGCCTTGAAGCCGGTGATCAGCAGCATCACCGTGTTGATGGTGAGCGCGGGGGCGAGCATCGGCCAGGTGACGTTGCGGAACCTGGCCAGCGGGCCGCACCTGTCGATGGCCGCCGCCTCCTGCAGCTCGCGCGGCACGCCCTGCAGCCCGGCGAGGTAGACCACGACGCAGAAGCCGAGCATCTGCCAGGTGATGACCCACGCGATCGTGTAGAGCGCGATGCCCGGGTCGGACAGCCAGCCGGGCGGGTCCTCGACGCCCAGGCCGCGCAGCGCGGAGTTGAGCAGGCCGTCGTCGGTGAGGACGACCTGCCAGATGACGCTGACCACCACCGAGCTCAGCACCACGGGGGTGAAGAACACCCCACGCAGCGCGACGTAGAGCCGGGTGGGCCGGTCGAGCAGCTGCGCGATCAGCAGGCCGCCCGCGTTGGCCGGCACCATCACGATGACGGTCACCACGACGGTGTTCGCCAGCGCCCTGAGGAACTCGGCGTCGCCCAGCAGCTCGGTGTAGTTGCGCAGCCCCACCCACCTGGTCGGCGGGTTGAACGGGTTGCGGTTGGTCAGGCTGTAGTACGCCGTCATGCCGATCGGCACCAGGACGAACAGCAGGTACGCCAGCAGGCCGGGAAGGGCGAACAGGGCGAAGGTGGTGATCCTGCCGCTCACCCGGCGCCGGCCGCGCGGCGGCCGACCGCGGACGGGGGCGACCGCGAGCCTCGGGCCGCTGGGGGAGGGCGGGTGGTGCGCCGCGGGAGGATCCCCGCCGCGCACCCCGTGTCGCGTGTGTGTCATGGCGCTACTGCGTCGCCTTCGCCCACTGGTCGTCCAGGTAGGCCGTGAACTCCGAGGTCGGCTTCTCGCCGGTGATCAGGTCCTGGACCGCGACGAGGGGATGGTCCACCCCGGCAGGATCGAGCCGGACCGGATCGCCGCGGCGGTCCGCACGGCCCTGTCGGGACCGTCACCGGCGACCGCCGTCGTCACGGGGAACGCCACCACCGGCGTCGAGGTGCTGCGCTGTCTCCGGGACGGCCCGGAGCGCGTCGCCATCGTCGGGTTCGACGACTCCGAGCTCGCCACCAGCCTGCGTCCCGACCTGACCGTGGTCGCCCAGGACGCCACGACGATCGGCGGCACCGCGATCGACATGCTCCTGGCCCGCATCGCCGACCCCGGCCGCCCGGTCCGCCGCGTGACGGTGCCGGTGGAACTCCTCGCGCGGGGTTCGGGGGAGTCGCCCCCCGGCGCTTGACGGCCTCGCGCCGCCCGTCGGGGAACGTCGCCCTGCCGTCGTCGCGTGCCGTACGGCCCCCGGGGAGCCCGGGCGCGGAAGGCGATCGGAAGCGCGCGCCTGTCGCGTGTCGAGCCGGACACGAAGGGTAGTCGTCCTTTGGGGGGACCCCGCGGGGGTGGATGTGACGGCGGAGATTCGTGAGACCAGGTGGAGGGCTTCGGGCATGGAAACGGGAAAGCTCGCGGAGGTATTTCTGGACAGCGCCTACGAATCGGTCGGGCAGGCGCGCCGCGAGACACGCGAGGCCCTCGGCCCGGACCACGTCCTGCTGACGGACGTCGTCCAGGTGGTCTCGGAACTGCTGGCGAACGCCGTGGAGCACGCCGACCGCGGGCTGGTGGACGACCTGATCGGCCTGACGCTGACCGCCACCCCCGACTCCGTCCACGTCGAGGTCTCCGATCCCGGCTCCGCCTCCCGCGTCCCGCACATCCCGAGAGACCAGCCTCCCGGGGGCGGGCGCGGGCGTGGCCTGCTCATCGTCGACAGGCTCTCCGGCGGGCGCTGGGGGACCCGCGAGCACGGCCAGGGGCTGGGCCGGACGGTGTGGTGCGCGATTCCCTACGTGCGGCCGGGGCTGTCCGCGGAGGAGGAGGACGAGGCGGGACGTCTCCCGTCGCGGGCCCTCTCGGGGGCCTGCCGGAACTGAGCTGGAACGTTCCATGGGGCGGAGGCCGGACCCGGGCGGACTGTGCCCGCTCGGGTCCCGGAGGACGATCGATGATCTACTTTGTAAAGGGCGGGGGCCTCACGCCTGCCCCTTGATCTCCAGGCGGAGCAGCGCCTTCGCGATCGGGTGGGCGGTCAGCCCGATCTGCCACTCGCGGGCGCCCAGCTCGCGCAGCCGGGCGACCACGGCCTCGTCGTCGATGACCGGGGGCGGTTCCCAGGTCAGCCGGCGTACCGCGTCGGGCTGGATCAGGTTCTCCGCGGGCATGTGGTGCTCGTCGGCGAGCGCGGCCACCACGGCCCTGGCGGCGGCGAGGCGGCGGGCGGCCACCGGGTCGCGGTCCATCCACCGGTTGGCCGGCGGCGGCCCGTCGCCGGGGGTGCTGGGCTGCGGCAGCTCCGATTCGGGCAGCGAGCGGGCGGTGCCGATCGCGGCCAGCCAGTCGCGCAGGTGCCGCCGGGCGCTGCGGCCGGTGAACGGCGGGATGTCGGTGAGCGCCTTGGTGGTGCGGGGCAGCTCCAGGGCGGCCGTCACGATCGCCGAGTCGGGCAGGACCCGGCCGGGGGCGACGTCGGACTCGCGGGCGAGCCCGTCACGGAGCGTCCACAGCTCCCGCACCACCGCGAGCCCGCGCAGCGAGCGGACCTTGTGGATCCCCGAGGTGCGCCGCCACGGGTCGGAGCGCGGGGCGGGGGCCTTGTGCGCGAGCACGGCGGCGAACTCCTCCCGCGCCCAGGCGAGCTTGCCGCTGGAGGCCAGCTCCTCGTACAGGATGTCGCGGAGCTCGATCAGGACCTCGACGTCGAGCGCGGCGTAGCGCAGCCAGTCTTCCGGCAGCGGGCGGGTGGACCAGTCGGCGGCCGAGTGACCCTTCTCCAGCCTGAACCCGAGGACGTTCTCCACCATCAGGCCGAGCCCGACCCGCTCGTAGCCGAGCAGCCGGCCGGCCAGCTCGGTGTCGAACAGCTCGCGCGGGTGGAAGCCCACCTCCGCCAGGCAGGGCAGGTCCTGGGAGGCCGCGTGCAGCACGATCTCCGCGTCGGCCAGCGCCGCGTCGAGCCCCGACAGGTCGGGGCAGCGGATGGGGTCGATCAGGGCGCTGCCCGCGCCGGCGCGGCGCAGCTGGACCAGGTAGGCGCGGCCGCTGTAGCGGTAGCCGGAGGCGCGCTCGGCGTCGACGGCGACGGGGCCGGTGCCCTCGGCGAAGGCGCGCACCACGCGCGCGAGAGCGGCCGGGTCCTCGACGACGGGTGGGATTCCCTCACGAGGTTCCAGCAGCGGGACTACGGTCGTCTCATCGGTCACGTTCTGAAGGGCTCCGGATCTTCGCGACGGCGCGGCGGCAGCGCCGCCACGTCGGGTGGCAGGGGTGGTATGCCCGCGGCGAGGCACATCAGGTCGCACCAGGCGGCGACATGGCCGGAGAGGTCCTCCTGCAGCGGGGACCAGGAGGCGCGCAGCTCCAGCTCGGTGGTCACCGGGTCGTCGGCCTTGTTGCCGAAGCCCTCGGAGACCGCCCGGGTGACGGTGCCCCCGGCGGCGGCGTATCCGGCGTCGTGCGCGTCGAGCGACTCGGTGAGCCAGCTCCACGCGACGGGGCCGAGCAGCGGGTCCTCGGTGATCTCCGGTTCCATGTCGGCCCGCACGTAGGCGACGAGCCGGAACTGGCCGTCCCAGCCGCGCTGGCCGTCGGGGTCGAAGAGCACGATGAGGCGGCCGACCGCGAGCTCGTCGTCGTCGCGGTACACCGAGGCGCCGATCGCGGCCGAGTAGGGGGCCAGGCGCTGCGGGGCCGGGATGTCCTCCAGCTCGATCTCCGGCCTGACCTCCGCCGGGCGCAGGCTCGCCACCGCGCGCCTGAAGGCGGCGGGGGCGGGCGCGTCACCGATGGTCATATCGGAAGCGTAGGTCGAAACTGAGCGCATGGGGACCACTGGGGTGTGTGTAGGAGCCATGGGAACCGATCAAGCCGATGCCGGCCTGCGGAGGGCGGGGGTGACCCCGCCGACGGGAACTCCCGGAAAGAGCGCGTGGCCGTGCCCGGCGAGGATCCGTCGGGCACCGGGCCGTTCCCGGTGGCCGCCCGGGCCGTGATCGCCGGGGTGGGATCGTGGTTCGGGAACCCGCCCGCGGGCGCAGGAGGCACGGTGCTCACCGCGATGTTCGGGTGAACTCCACATGGTGGACATCGCACGGGCCTTTCGTCGGGTCGTGGTCCGACGTTGGCACGTCGCGCCGACATTTCCGCGCAGCGTGCTCGGCGTGTCCCCAAAGTGGTGCGGGAATCGATGCCGCGCGGTGACTTGGCGAACATTTGGACCAGCCGGGGGCCGGGCCAGGATCGCCGATGGGAGGAACTGTACCCGGAAACATGATCGCTCCGCTCCGCGCGATCACACTTGCCGCGTAACAACATCGGATTTCCATGGACGAAGCTCTCAAAACCGGTAAGACGCGATCATTGTCATCGCTTGGCGGTGTCTGGGTGGTGTGAGGCGGGATCTCATTGAATAGCCGGTGATTTCGTATCGGTATCGCCGGTCGGTGGCCTTGGTGGGCCGACCGGTCCCTCGACATGGCACCCTGGTGGGGTGACTTCCGAGCCCGCCGACTCCGCTTTCCTGCGCGCCTGCCGCCGCCGGCCCGTCTCCCACACCCCGGTGTGGTTCATGCGCCAGGCCGGTCGCTCGCTGCCCGAGTACCGGGCGCTCCGCGAGGGGGTGCCGATGCTCACGGCCTGCGCCACCCCCGAGCTGGTCGTGGAGATCACGATGCAGCCGGTCCGCCGCTACGGCGTGGACGCGGCCATCCTCTTCAGCGACATCGTCGTGCCGCTCAAGGCGATCGGCGTCGACCTCGACATCAAGCCCGGCGTCGGGCCGGTGGTGGCCGCGCCGATCAGGGACGCCGAGGCGGTCAAGGCGCTGCGCCCGATCGAGCCCGACGACGTCTCCTACGTCACCGAGGCCGTCCGGGCGCTCACGGGCGAACTGGGCGCGACCCCCCTGATCGGTTTCGCGGGGGCGCCGTTCACGCTGGCGTCCTACCTCATCGAGGGCGGCCCCTCCAAGAACCACGACCACACCAAGGCCATGATGTACGGCGAGCCCGAGCTGTGGCACGCCCTCATGGACCGGCTGACCGAGATCACCCTGGGCTTCCTGCGCGTGCAGCTCGCCGCCGGGGCCTCCGCGGTCCAGCTCTTCGACTCCTGGGTGGGGGCGGTCTCGCCCGACGACTACCGCGAGTTCGTCCTCCCCTACACCAGCCGGATCTTCGCGGGCCTGGCCGGTCTCGGCGCCCCGCGCATCCACTTCGGCGTCGGCACCGGCGAGCTGCTCGGCCTGCTCGGCGAGGCGGGGGCCGACGTGGTGGGCGTCGACTGGCGGGTCCCGCTCGACGAGGCGGCCCTGAGGGTCGGGCCCGGCAAGGCGCTGCAGGGCAACCTCGACCCGGCGATCCTGCTCGCCCCGTGGGAGGTCGTCGAGCGCCGCGCGGGCGACATCCTCGCCCGCGCCGCCAAGATCGAGGGCCACGTGTTCAACCTGGGGCACGGGGTGCTGCCCGGCACCGACCCCGACCAGCTGGCCCGCCTCACCGACTTCGTCCACGAGGTCTCGGCCCGCTGACCGTCCGCCCACCGGGGCCCGTTCACCCGGGGCGCTCACCCGGGGGTGTCGCCCCTTCGCGGGCCCATGGGAACGGGCCCCTCGTCCTCTTCCTCCTCCTCGACCGGCGCGGGATCCGGGTCGGCGGGCGGGGGAGCGAGCGGCCTGTCGCCCCGCCCCCCGCGGCGCAGGCGGAGCAGGAGGGCCAGCACCAGCCAGACCAGGCCGATCAGGACCAGCCAGGGGAGCAGTACGCCCAGGAGCGTCAGCCCGATCTTGACGGCGGAGACGAAGGCGCTCCACCCCGTTTCCAGGCCGCCGAAGAAGCCGGCCGGCTCGTCGTCCTCCTTCTGCACCACCGTCGCCGGGCCGACCAGGTTCAGCGTCAGCGTCGCCATGCTCGTCTGCGAGGCGAGGGTCCGCTGCCTGGCCTGCAGGGACTCCAGCTCGCTCTCGCGGTTGGAGACCTCCCGCTCCACGTCGAGCACCTCGCCGATGGTGTTGGCCCGCTTCAGCAGCGTGCGCAGCGAGTCGAGCGCGGCCTTGGCCGACTTCAGCCGGCTCTCCACGTCGGCCACCTGCTCGGTGACGTCCTTGGTGTTCTGCTGCAGAGACTCGCGCGTGCCCAGCTCCCTGCCCAGGCGGTCGAGCGTCCCGGGGTAGCCGCCCGGGGGGATCTTGAAGACCAGGGTCGCGGAGCCCTCGCCGTCGGAGTGGGCGTCCGACCTCTCCCTGGCGAGGTAGCCGCCCGCGGTGGTGACGATCTGCCGGGCCCGGTCCGCCGCGGCGGTGACGTCCTTGGCCCTGACGGTCATCTCCGCGGTGTAGACGATAGCCCGGTCCTCCGGGACCACCCGCACCTGGGCGGTGTTCCGGGAGTCGGCCGGGGACGCCGGGGACACCGGGGACGCAGAGGGCGCGGCGTCCTTGTTCGCGGCTTCCCGGGCGGCCGGATCCGCCTCGGGAGCCCGCACGCCGGAGCCGCCGGCGTCGAAGTCGGCGGCGGGTGCCGCGCCGCCGGACGTGCTCTGTAACTCGCCGCCTCCACAGGCGGACACCAAAAGCGCCAGGCCCACCAGGGGGACCGCCAGGCGCGGGCCGTACCGGAATCTGCTCATGAACATCATGACGGCGGGTGCGGGGGAGGAGTTCGGCGAGGGGCAGTCACGATGGCGTCACGTTCTGCGCGCCGTCGGGTCACGGGGGCGCCAGGGGTGCCGGGCGGGATGCGGGGGCGGTGGGAGGGACCGGTACGGTCTGGGGTCATGGAAGGCAAGCGGAGGCATGTGGTGGTCGTCGGCGGCGGGATCGCCGGGCTGGCCGCCGCGTGGCACCTGCGGGGGCGTGGCGAGCACCTCAGGGTGACCGTCCTCGACGGCGCCCCGCGGATCGGCGGAAAGCTCCACGCCACCGAGGTGGCGGGCGTCGCGATGGACGCGGGGGCCGAGGCGATGCTCGCCCGGCGGCCCGAGGGCAAGGAACTGGCCAGGCTGGCAGGGCTGGGCGAGGAGCTGAGGCTGCCCGGCACCACCAAGGCGGCCATCCTGAGCAGGGGCGTGCTGCGGCCCATGCCGGAGGGGCACGTCATGGGCGTCCCCTCCGACGTCCTCGCGCTGGCCAGGTCGGGCGTCCTGAGCCCCGCGGGCCTGGCCCGGGTGCCGCTCGACCACGTCCTCCCGGCCACGCGCGTCACCAACGACGTGTCGGTGGCGGCGTACATCCGGGCCAGGATGGGCGAGGAGGTGGTCGACCGGCTCGTCGAGCCGCTGCTCGGCGGCGTCTACGCGGGCAGGGCCGATCGGCTCTCGCTGGACGCGACCATGCCGAGGATCGCCATCGCGGCCAGGTCCGAGCGGTCGCTGCTCACCGCGGCCAGGGAGATCGCCGCCGACGCCCCCAAGGACGCCGGCCCCGTCTTCACCACCCTGAGCCGGGGGATGGGCAGCCTCCCCGAGGCCGTCGCCGCCGCCTCGGGAGCCGAGATCAGGACCGGTGTCACGGTCAGGGAGCTGCGCAGGACCGAGAACGGCTGGCTGCTGGTCACCGGCCCCGTCCCCGCTCCGGAGACCGTCGAGGCCGACGCGGTGATCGTCGCCGTCCCGGCCCCCGCGGCGAGCCGCCTGCTCGCCGAGGAGGTGCCCCGGGCCGCCGCCGAGCTGGCCCGGATCGAGTACGCCAGCATGGCCATCGTCACCCTCGCCTATCCGCGCGAGGCGTTCCCCAGGCCGCCGACCGGCAGCGGCTACCTGGTCCCGGCCGTCGACGGGCGCCCGATCAAGGCCGCCACGTTCAGCTCGGTCAAGTGGCCGCACCTGGCGGAGAGCGACCCCAACCTGGTCCTGCTGCGCTGCTCGATCGGCAGGATCGGCGAGGAGGCCGTGCTCCAGCGTGACGACGCGGAGCTGGTCGCGCTCGCGATGGCCGAGATGGTCGAGGTCATGGGCGTGCGCGGGCTGCCCCGCGACTCGCGGTTGACCCGCTGGGGAGGTTCCCTGCCGCAGTACGAGGTGGGCCACCTCGACCGGGTGGCCCGCGTCCGGGCCGCCACGGCCGAGCAGCCGGGCCTGGCCCTGTGCGGCGCCGCCTACGACGGCCTCGGCATCCCCGCCTGCGTCGCCACCGCCCGCACCGCGGCGGCCCGGATTCTCGACCACCTGGATCCCACGGGAGAATGGCAGGACAGCACCGATTCGTTGACAAAGGGGTGACGATGACGGATGGAAACCCGCGGCCCAAGGCCCGCGACCTGAACCAGGTGATCCGCTACACGATGTGGTCGGTCTTCGGGATGAAGGAGCGCTGCCCCGGACACCGCGAGGGCATGGCCGCCGAGGTCGAGGAGCTCATGGCCCAGATGGGGCAGAAGGACGTGGTCACCCGCGGCCTGTACGACGTGGCGGGCTTCCGCGCCGACGCCGACTTCATGTTCTGGTGGCACGCCCCGACGGCCGAGGACCTGCAGGAGACCTACTCGCGCTTCCGCCGCACCGGCCTGGGGCAGCTGGCCGAGCCGGTCTGGTCGGCGATGGCGCTGCACCGCCCCGCCGAGTTCAACAAGTCGCACATCCCCGCCTTCCTGGCCGAGGAGGAGCCGCGGGCGTACGTGAGCGTCTACCCGTTCGTGCGCTCCCTGGAGTGGTACCTGCTGGACGACGCCGACCGCCGCCGGATGCTCGCCGAGCACGGCAGGATGGCCCGCGACTACCCCGACGTGCGGGCCAACACCGTCGCCTGCTTCTCGCTGAACGACTACGAGTGGATGCTGGCGTTCGAGGCCGACGAGCTGCACCGCATCGTCGACCTGATGCGGGTCCTGCGTGGCGCCGAGGCCCGGCGGCACACCCGTGAGGAGACCCCCTTCTACACGGGGGTCCGCAAGCACCCGAGCGAGCTGATCGCGGCGCTGCCGTAGTCTTCGCGCGTTCCTCCGCCTCCGCCTTCGTTTCCGCCTCTGGGGTCGCTTCCGGGGTCCGGTGCGGCCCGGCGGCGGAGGCGCGGTTTCCCGATCCCCCGTGAGGCCCGTGAGGCCCGTGAGGTGCCGAACCTCGCTCGCGGAGGCTGTGGGCCAGGCGGGCCGCACGGGTTCCGGGGGCTCCGGGAGTGCCGGGAGTTTCGCGAGGTGAAGAATGTGACTCCGGTGACGGCCCGGCGGAAAAATAATCCCGCGAAGGTCTCTTTGTCGCCCCTTTGCTTTGTCATACTCAGGGAAAATCACCTGTCTATGTGAGGCCATGGGTGCAAAGGGGCGAAGGTCTGGCACGGTCCAGGCGGCGTGCTCGGGGGCGCCGAAGGAAGAAGTCCCGTTCGCACGTTCTCGAGGTCTCGGTGGCCGTCGTCGCCTTCGCGGTGGGGGCCCTCGCGGTGAGCGGATGGTTCTCCGGCGAGGCGGCCCCCGCGGGCGAGGCGGCTCGGGCGCCGGTTCCCGGCGGGGTGGCCGCCCTGGTGCCGTCCGGGGCCCCCGCGGCCGGCACGGTGGTCGCCGCCGAGGTGGACGGGAAGGGCGAGAAGAGCGAGGAGACGGCCGAGAAGCGCGCCAAGGCCGAGAGGAAGCGCCAGAAGGCCAGGGAGACCGAGGCGTCGGGACCCTCCAAGCACACCGACAAGAAGGCGGTCGCCTACTTCGAGAGCCGCAAGGTGACCAAGCGGGTCAAGGACATCCGCATGGTCGGCGGCTATCTGCGGATATATACGGACCTGCCGGAGACGGCGGACAACTCGAAGCAGGCGATCAAGCTCTGCGAGGCGGGTGTCGACTATCTCGTCGGAGAGCTCGGCATGCCCAGCCCCGTGGTCTTCGTCCAGGCCGAGTTCGGGGAGAACGGCAACCCGGTCCTGGCCAACGTCCTCGGCCCCGACGACTCCGACTGCCGCCTCACCTATCCGAGCCCGCGGTAGTCGCCTTCGGGGGCGCGACGGACGGCATCGCGCACCGCCGAGACCACCCGGACCCTGGTCCTGCCGCAGACCGAGCAGCGTTGGGTGACCACCCGGCCGATGGTCTCGATGATCTCCCATTTATGGCGGAGATGCACGGGGACTCCTTAGAGGAACACGCTACGGAGATGTCCGAGTGCTACGCGTCATCTCGCTTTGCCCCTCCTGGCGGAAGGCTAACCTTCCGGACGGAGCGATGTGACTGTCCGAGCGCGTGAAGGCCCCGCCGGAGGACGGTCCGGCGGGGCCTCGGCATGTGAGCCGGTAGCTTACTCGACGGGCTCCAGCCTCAGCGAGACGGAGTTGATGCAGTAGCGGTCGTCGGTGGGCGTCCCGTAGCCCTCGCCGTGGAACACGTGGCCGAGGTGGGAGTCGCAGGTCGCGCACCTGACCTCGACGCGGGTCATGCCCATCGAGCGGTCCTCGATCAGCGTCACCGCCTCGGACTTCGACGGCTCGTAGAAGCTGGGCCAGCCGCAATGGCTGTCGAATTTGGTGTCGGACCGGAACAGTTCGGTGCCGCAGGCCCGGCAGCTGTAGACGCCCACTGTCTTGGTGTCGACGTACTCTCCGGTGAAGGGGCGCTCGGTCCCCGCCTGGCGGAGCACGCGGAACTCCTCCGGAGAGAGCTGGACGCGCCACTCGGCGTCGCTCTTTACCACCTTGTCCATTCCACCAGCCTATGTTGTCGCCGAAGCGGGCGGCGGGACGAGTCCCGGGCGTCCGGCACCGGGACGCCCGGCCGGGACGCCCGGAGGGTACGCCCAGATGGTGCGCTCGGGTGGTGACCTGGATGGTGACCCGGGTGGTATGCGGGGCGGGGCACCTGGATGACGCGCCCGGATGGGTGAGCCCGGATGACGGGCCCGGAAAAATCTTGATGGGCGAAGCATCCTTTGGTGACCGTTTTGGCGTCTTTAAAGATGTGGAGGGTGATTCACCTTCCCGTTGAGGGGTGAAATCATCTGCCCGGCCGTCCCGCACGTCGCGGATCGGCCAAAATGCCGCGGTCCGGGTGGCGCGCCAGCGCCTGGACGCCGGTGGGTACGGCAGGTGATTGTGCGGTCCGTCCCGTTGAGTGCCCGGTCCCGCCGCCGTGGCGGCTCCGGGGCGGACCCACCCGCTTCCGTCGCGACGGTCCGGCTCCGGGCTGGTCTACGGTTGATCCCGACCGGCGGGCGGACGCCCGCGCCTCCCCTCACCCAGGACGGCCCTCCTTGAACGACCGCGACCGCGCCCACGATGATCCGGCCCCCGTCGACCCCCGCCCGGCAGGCCGTTCCCACATCGGGGTCAGCTGCAGCTTCGTCTGCCACGACGGCGAGGGCCGCGTCCTTCTGCACCTGCGCGGCCCCGGGGCGCGGGACAGCCGCGAGGTGTGGGACTCCGGGGCGGGCGAGCTCGGGTTCGGCGAGGACTTCGAGGAGTGCGTCCGGCGCGAGGTCCGGGAGGAGTTCGGCGCCACCGTCCTGGACCTGGTCCAGGTGGGAGTGGCCAACGTGAGGCGGACCTCGGGCGAGCTGCTGACGCACTGGGTGTCCGTCCAGTTCGCGGTGCTGGTCGACCCGCGGGAGGTCACGCCGTCGGAGCCGGACCGCATCGGGAACCTCACCTGGTTCGGTGAGGGGGAGCTGCCGGCCGGCCTCCACCCCGCGCTGCCGGGCCTCCTCGCCCACGCGGCCCCCCACCTCGGCTGGTCGGCCGCGCACGCCTGACCGGCGCTCGGCGAGAGCCTCGCCGTCATCAGGGGAAGGCGGTACGCGGGGTCTGCCGTCGTACGCCGTCATGCGGAGTGATGAGGGCTGTATGCCCGTGTTGTCGTGCGATGGAGTAATAGAGTGCAGGTGGCGTTCTTTGATCTTGAGTTGTTCACGGGAGGATCGGATGACCACGGCTGACGGCCGCTTCGGGCGGACGGGCGACCCTGAGGTGGACCGGCTGGCGGAGGGGTTCGACAAACTCTCGGCGCGGTACGAGGGGATGCACGAGGAGCTCGCCGGGATGCGGGCCCACGGCGAGGCGGCCGACGGGCTGGTGAAGGTGGAGGTCGCCCCCGGCGGGGCCCTGCTGGGCGTCGACATCAACCCCAGGGCCATGAGGCTGGGCTCGGAGGCGCTGGGAGAGGCGATCATGGAGGCCGTCGGGGAGGCCTCGAAGGTGGCCGCCGCCCGGATGAACGAGGTGCTGGCGCCCCTGCTCGGCGGCATGACGGGGTTCAGCGAGGCACTGCAGGGACGGATGCCCACCCTCGCCCCGGGAGCCGGCGTCGCCGCTGACCCGCAGGTCTCCGAGGCGCTGCGGAGCCTGCGGGAGCTGCGCGACAAGTACGAGAGCTGACGCGGCCGTGCGAGAGACGGGCCAGAGCTGATGCGGTCGCACGAGCCGCGCGGCCACTGTGAGAGCTGACGCGGCCGTGCGAGCCGCGCGGCAGGTACAGGTCTGACGTGGCTGTACGAGACGTGCGGCCATTACGGGACCTGTCGCGGCCTACGGGGATGCGCGGCAGGTGTGAGAGCTGAGGCGGCCGTACAGGACGTGGGGCGGGGGCGCTCCGGCCCCCGCCCCACGTGCGCGATCAGGTGTAGGACCAGCCCTCACCCGGTGATTTGGTCGCGCTCCTGCGTGTGATGTCGTCGAAGTCCGTCTTGCCGTCCGTGCCGTCGCTGTCGAGGTTGGCCTGCGGCATGGGGAACTGGTTGTCCGCGCTCATCAGCGCGGTCAGGTTGCCCATGCTGAAGATGATGGCCGCCGTCGCGCCGACGATCGTGTTGACCGCGGTGCCCATCAGCAGCAGCCCTGACGACGCCTGGGTGGCCTGGGCCGCCGCCACCATCGCGGTACCCACCGCGATGGTCGCCGGGTTGGGCGAGACCATCAGGCGCTTGCCGATCAGCTCGGCGATCTCCGAGGCGATGATGATGCCCAGGAGGCTGTCGACGACCACCCCGGCGTTGTTGACGATCTTGGAGATGTCCGACTGGGCGCTCTGCACCGCGTTGGCCATCTGCAGCGCGGCCGTCTCCAGTTGCTGGACCTCCTGGTAGACCACGCCCATGAACGTGTCGAAGGCCTTGCGGTCCGCGCCCTCCGGCCAGGCGGCCTGGACCGCCTTGAGTTCGTCGTCCCACTCCCTGGTCCGCAGGTGCATGATCTTCAGGTTGATCGTGCGCCAGTCGTTGAAGACCTTGGTGATCGCCTCGTCGCCCCACGGCTGGGCGAGCAGCCATACGGCCGCCGCGCCCGCCGCGGGTCTCGCCAGCGTTCCGGCCAGCTGGATCTTCGCCAGGCTGGCGGCCCACGCGGGGCCGTACGTGCCCAGGACCTTCATCCCGCCGATGACGGCGCCCTCGGCGAGGGCACCGGTGAAAGCCTCTTCGCCCGCCATGGGGCCTCCCCTCCGCCTAGTCCGTGGGCCCCAAGTCCTTGCCCTTCGTCGCCGTTTCGAGGTCGGACCTGTCCAGGGCGATCTTGCCTGGGAGGTCGGCCATCTTCTGCGCGTCCTGTACGCGCGTGGCGGTCGCCAGCTCGGCCTCCCGGTAGTGGAGCACCACGCTGAGCAGTCCCGCGTTGATGCCGTCGAGGCATTTGACGAAGTCGGCGGCCTGCTTGGACTGGTACTCGCGGGCCGGCGTGTAGTTGTTGGCCACCGTGACCGCGCCGATGACGCCCCACTGGAGCGGATCGAGATGGGTGCCCCCGGCCAGGGTGTCGACCTGCTCCGCGATGGGACGGAGGGTGCTGATCAAGTTCTGGGTCGCGGCCTTGAGGGCCTCGGTGTTGACGTCGACCACCGTGCACCGGCCTCCTGGATGTCATGCGCGCCACGCCCCCGTGGCACGACTCCGGATTTCCTGTCCATGAACGAGGAGTAAACCAGGAGTGGCATCAACATCACAGACATCTCTCGATCTTTGTGACAAAGATCAAAAAATACCCGGCACGGGTGACGGGATTCGACCGTGCCGGGAAACCTCCCGGGGCGCCTGCCAGGCGCGGGAGCGGGAGCGAGAGCGGGTGGTGGAGGTCAGCCCTGGCGGCGCCGCCCGAGGGTGAACGACACGTTCACGCCGATGATCCCGACCCACATGAGCACCAGGACGAACCCGAGGAGCGAGTCGTCCAGGCCGGAGAAGGACGTCGCGACCGTCCCCGGCACGCCGAGCCCGAGGGAGATGATCGCCAGGGCCAGTCGCTGCCCGGCGTCCAGGGACGGACGGACCGCGGGACTCTCCTTGCCCGCGCGGGCGGCGAGCCGGTCGTCCACCCGCTTGTCGATCTCCTGGTCCACCTTCTCCAGGAAACCCTCGACGAGGGAGTCTTCGTATTCCGGCCCGAGGTGCCGGCGGGCCTCGATCGAGGCGCGTAGTTCATCACCGGAGGGGGATGTTCGAGGCATATTCGAGATATATCGTTTCTTTGCGAGAATGTCCATACGAACGTTGTCCCAGCCTCGCGGACACCGGAGTTTTCCGAATCCTGTGCCGCCCCCGTGCCGCCCTGTGCCGCCTCTTTTTGTGCCGAGAGTTCCCGGTGCCACAGGGCACCCGGAGTCCCGGGGACGGGAAACCAGGTGCCGGGGAACGTCGGGGCCGGGGGAACCGGAGGTCGGGAAGCCACGCTCTCAGGGATCCAGGGATCCAGGGATCCAGGGATCCAGGAGCTCAGGGAGTCGGGAACTCAGGGACTCACGGACTCCCCGGGCCGCCGGACGTACCGGGTGAAGAGGAACCCCTCGTCCTCCAGGACGTGGGCCAGGCGCAGGCGCGTGAGCGAGGACGGGCCGTCGAGGACCCTGGCGGCGTCCCCGCCGATCAGCACCGGGCTCACCGTGAGGCAGAGCTCGTCGACCAGGTCCGCGGCGGCCAGCTGGGCGTTGACCCTGGGGCCGCCCTCGCACAGCACCCGGGTCAGGCCGCGCTCGGTGAGCTCCCGCATCGCCAGCGCCGGATCCACCCGCTCGTCCCCGGCCACGATCACGTCGGCGTGCCTGGCGGCCTCCTCACGGCGTTCCCTCGGCGCGGCCTCGCAGGTGATGACGATCGTCCGCGCGTACGGCTCCGCCTCGGCGAACAGCGGACCCGACAGGTCGAGGTCGAGCCCGCGAGTGATCACCGCCACCGGCGGGGCGGCCGGGCGGCCCTCGCGCAGCCCCCGCCACGACGGCCTGGGCCGTGCCGGGCCGTACCCCTCGGCCCGTACGGTCGCCGCCCCGGCCAGGACGACGTCGGCCAGCCCGCGCAGCACCCAGAAGACGTGGCGGTCACCCCTGCCGGACAGCTCGCCCGACAACCCCTTCAGCCAGGTCCCGCCGTCGGCGCTGGCGACCATGTTGATCCGGAGGCACGGGCCGGCCGGGTAGGCGTAGGCTCGCGCGAGGTCGACCTCGGCCGAGGTCTCGGGGTGGATGAGGCGCATTGCCCCACCTTCGCACGGTGACCACCTCGCCTCCGCACGGAGGCCGTCCAACCTTCGCACGGGAACCACCTCGCCTTCGCTCGGAGGCCACTGGAATCTCCGCACGGGAACCATCTCGCCTCCGTGCCGAGGTCGCCCCGCCCCGGTGCCCTATCTCCGCGTGAAAGCGGCCTGTGAGCTTTCCCAACATGGCCGATAACGGTTGTGACGGCTTGTAGTGACTTCGGTGGGCTCCCGATACATGATTCATTCTGGGAGACACGGGAGGGTTGTGTGGGGCTTGTCGCGATCGTGACTTGGTCGATCACCGCGATGGTCGGGATCTACCTGCTGTACGTGTGGCTCTCCGGGGGAGGGTTGCGCCAGCAGGCGACCAAGGTCACTCGCTTTCCGACATTGCTGATCTTCGCTCATCCGCTCCTGGCGGTCTCCGCCCTGGCCTGCTGGGTCGTCTACGTGCTCAGCCTGGATCCGCTCTTCGCCTGGTTGTCGTTCGGCGTGCTCTCGGCCTCCGCGCTGCTGGGCTTCACGATGTTCACCCGCTGGCTGGGCGGTGGCCGCCACGCCCGCGGCGCCGAGCAGCGCTTCCCCATGGTCGCCGTCCTGCTGCACGGCGCCGTGGGGGTGGCGACCTTCGTGCTCGTCCTGCTCACCGCCGCGGTCGCGTCCGGCACCTGAGGGTCTTCGAGGGCGAGGTGCCCTACAGGCGCGCGCAGCGCAGGATCCGCACCGAGCGCGCGGTCACCTCCACCGAGGCGTCGGCCGGCCACGACTCCTCGGCGAACGGGGACTCGCCGGGACCGTCGTCCGCGGTGTCCAGCACGCGCTGCCACCGCTTGCCGTACTTCGCCTCGGGCAGGGTGAAGGACATGTCCTCGTGGTGGGCGTTGATCAGGAGCAGGAACGAGTCGTCCGCGATGCGTTCGCCGCGCGTGCCCGGTTCGGTGATGGCGTCGCCGTTCAGGAAGACGGTGAGCGACTTGGCGTAGCCGGTGTGCCAGTCACCGGCCGACATCTCCTCGCCGGACGGGGTGAGCCAGACGATGTCGCGGGTCCCGTCGTCGGCCTTGTGGCCGTGGAAGAAACGGCGCCGCTGGAACACGGGGTGCTCGCGCCGCAGCTTGGACAGGCTCCTGACGAAGTCGAGGAGGTCCGCCTCGTTGTCGGCCAGCGACCAGTCGATCCAGGAGATCTCGTTGTCCTGGCAGTAGGCGTTGTTGTTGCCGTACTGGGTCCTGCCGAACTCGTCGCCGGCCAGCAGCATCGGCACGCCCTGGGAGATGAACAGGGTGACCAGGAGGTTGCGGCGCTGTCGGCGGCGCAGGTTCACGATCTCCGGGTCCTCCACCGGGCCCTCGGCCCCGCAGTTCCACGACCGGTTGTCGTCGGTGCCGTCGCGGTTGTTCTCCTTGTTGGCCTCGTTGTGCTTGTGGTCGTAGGAGACCAGGTCGGTCAGGGTGAACCCGTCGTGGCAGGTGACGAAGTTGATGGAAGCCACCGGGCGGCGCCCCGAGATGGCGTAGAGGTCGGCGGACCCGGTCAGCCGGGAGGCGAACTCCGGCAGCGCGGACCCGCTCCCGCGCCAGAAGTCGCGCACGCTGTCGCGGTACTTGCCGTTCCACTCCATCCACAGCGGCGGGAAGTTGCCCACCTGGTAGCCGCCGGGCCCCACGTCCCACGGTTCGGCGATCAGCTTCACCTGGGAGATCACCGGGTCCTGCTGGATCAGGTCGAAGAAGGCGCTCAGCCGGTCGACGTCGTGCAGCTCGCGGGCGAGGGCGGAGGCCAGGTCGAACCTGAAGCCGTCCACGTGCATCTCCAGCACCCAGTAGCGCAGCGAGTCCATGATCAGCTGGAGGGCGTGCGGCGAGCGGACGTTGAGGGAGTTCCCGCAGCCGGTGTAGTCGAGGTAGTAGCGCCGGTCGCCGTCGTGCAGGCGGTAGTAGGAGCGGTTGTCGATGCCGCGGAAGCCCAGCGTGGGCCCCATGTGGTCGCCCTCGGCGGTGTGGTTGTAGACCACGTCGAGGATGACCTCGATCCCCGCCTCGTGCAGCGCCCGCACCATCGCCTTGAACTCCAGCACCTGCTCGCCGCGCTGGCCCGAGCCGGAGTAGGCGGCGTGCGGGGCCAGGTAGGCGATCGTGTTGTAGCCCCAGTAGTTGGTCAGCCCCCGGGCGACCATCGCGTGCTCGGGCACGTACTGGTGCACCGGCATCAGCTCCACCGCGGTGACGCCCAGGCTCAGCAGGTGCTCGATGACCGCCGGGTGGCCCAGCCCCGCGTAGGTGCCGCGCTGCTCCTCGGGCACCGCGGGGTGGCGCATCGTGAGCCCGCGCACGTGCGCCTCGTAGATGACGGTCTGGTGGTACGGCGTCCGGGGCGACCGGTCGTTGCCCCACTCGAAGAACGGGTTGATCACCACGTTCTTCGGCATGAAGGGGGCGGTGTCCTCGTCGTTGCGGTTGCCCGGATCGGTGAACTGGTACGAGAACATCGCCTCGTTCCACTTCACGTCACCCTCGACGGCCTTGGCGTAGGGATCGAGGAGCAGCTTGGAAGGGTTGCAGCGGTGTCCCTGGGAGGGGTTGTAGGGGCCGTGGACGCGGTAGCCGTACCGCTGTCCCGGCATGATCCCCGGGACGTAGCCGTGCCAGACGAATCCGTCGACCTCGGTCAGCTCGACACGCTCCTCGCGGCCGTCGTCCCCGAAAAGGCAGAGTTCGACACGCTCCGCTACCTCGGAGAACAGTGAGAAGTTGGCGCCCACACCATCCCAGGTGGCGCCGAGCGGATAGGACTCTCCCGGCCAGACTGCGCGCATGTGACCCTTTCTCCTCTGGTCAGGCACCCTGTGTGCAGGGTGTTTCCGCCTCTGTCACTTTAAGGTGGTAAAGAGGAGTTTCGTATGCGGGGTATGGCGTGCTTTCCGTACCTACCGTTTCCGTACGTGCCGCGCGACCACGCGTGACCGCAGGGGTACGCGTGGCCGCGAGGGCGTCGCGGTCGGCCCGCCGCCGACCACCCTCGGTGACCGGTTCGAGGCGGCCGTCCGCTCCGGGGCGGCCACCCGTGGTGAACGCCCCGCGGAGCGGCCCGGCCGCCGTCATCCCGATCGCGAGGGCATGACCGCGATCAGCTCAGCAGCTCGGCGTTGAGGCTGATCGTCGTGCCGGAGAGGGCCTTGCTCACCGGGCAGTTCGCCTTGGCGGTCTCGGCCGCCTCCTGGAACTGCTCGGCCGTCAGGCCGGGAACCTGGGCGCGGACCGAGATGACGATCCCGGTGATGCCCTCGCCCGGCTGGAAGGTCACGTCGGCCTTCGTCTCCACGGTCTGGGGCGGGGTGCCGGCCTGGGCCAGGCCGTGGGAGAGGGCCATCGAGAAGCACGAGGAGTGGGCGGCCGCGATGAGCTCCTCCGGGGAGGTCTTGCCGTTGGCCTGCTCGGCGCGCGAGGGCCAGGACACGTCGAACGTGCCCACCCCCGAGGAGTCGAGGGAGACGCTGCCCGAACCGTCGAGCAGCGCGCCCTTCCACTGGGTCGTCGCGGTACGTGTCGTCGCCATGGCGATTGTCCTTTCGATCATGAACCGTTGGCCATGACCGACCCTACTCGGCGTCGTCACCTGGCCGTGACCCGGAGCGCCTCGTTGTTCCCGAACCCGTAAGACAGGGGTCAGAACGAGGCGCGCTCGATGAGGACGTCCAGGTCCAGGCCGGTGGGCAGGGTGCCGAAGGCGCGGCCCGCGTCGCCGGACAGGCGCGAGACGCAGAAGGCGTCGGCCACGGCCGCGGGAGCCAGCCGGACGAGCAGGGAGCCCTGCAGCACCAGCGCCATGTCCTCGGCGACGCGCCGGGCCCGGATCTCGAAGTCGGTGGTGTCGTCGAGGGACTTGCGCAGGCGGTCGGCGGCGGCGTCCAGGTGCCGGTCGGCCCCGGCGGCGAGCGCGACCTCGGCGAAGAACGCCTCCTGGGCCCCGGGCTCGCGGCCCAGGGCGCGCAGCACGTCCAGCGCCGCGACGTTGCCCGACCCCTCCCAGATGCCGTTCAGCGGCGATTCGCGGAACAGCCGCGGCATCTGAGACTCCTCGACGTAGCCGTTGCCCCCCAGGCACTCCAGCGCCTCCGCCGCGTGGACCGGGGCGCGCTTGCAGACCCAGTACTTGCCCACGGCCAGTGCGGTGCGGCGCAGCGCGGCCTCGGCCTGGTCACCGGCGATGGCCCGGTCGGTGGCCCCGGCGAGCCGCGTCATCAGGACGGTCGCCGCCTCCGACTCCAGGGCCAGGTCGGCCAGGACGTTGCGCATCAGCGGCTGGTCGGCGAGCTTCCTGCCGAACGCGCCGCGGTTCCTGGCGTGGTGGACGGCCTGCGTGACGCCGTACCGCATGCCGGCCGCGGAGCCGATCACGCAGTCGAGCCGGGTCATGTTGACCATCTCCAGGATGGTCCGCAGCCCCCGGCCCTCCTCGCCCACCAGCCAGGCCGTCGCGCCGTGGTACTCCACCTCGGCGCTGGCGTTGGACTTGTTGCCCAGCTTGTCCTTCAGCCGCATCAGGTGGACGGCGTTGCGGGTCCCGTCGGGAAGGACGCGGGGGAGCAGGAAGCACGACAGCCCGCCGGGGGCCTGGGCGAGGACCAGGAACACGTCGCACATCGGGGCGGAGTTGAACCACTTGTGGCCGGTCAGGAGGTAGCTTCCGTCGATCTGCGGTTCGGCGCGGGTGGTGCCCGCGCGCACGTCGGAGCCGCCCTGCTTCTCGGTCATCGCCATCCCGGCGAGCACGCCGCGCTTGCCGAGCGGCGGGCGCAGCCCGAAGTCGTAGCTCCGGGAGGCGAGCAGGGGCTCCCAGTCGGCGGCGAGCGCCGGGCTGTGGCGCAGCGCGGCGATCGAGGCGTAGGTCATCGAGATCGGGCAGCCGTGCCCGGCCTCGACCTGGCTCCAGACGAAGAACTTGGCGGCGCGGGCCACGTGCGCGCCCGGCCTGGCGCTCGACCACGGGGTGGCGTGCATGCCGTTGTCGACGGCGACGGTCATCAGCTCGTGCCAGGCGGGATGGAACTCGACCTCGTCGATCCGCCGCCCGTACCGGTCGTGGGTACGCAGGACGGGCGGGTGCTCGTTCGCCAGCCGTCCCCAGTCCTGGGCCTGCTCGGAACCGGCGAGGAGGCCGAGCCTGCGCAGTTCCCCGGTGGCCCACCCCGCGCCCTCGCGTTCCACGCCGTCCATCAGGGCGGCGTCGGCGGACACGTCGTGCCCGGTGAGCGGGTGAGCCTGGTTGAAGACGTCATGGGTCACGTGCGGCCTCCGGTGAATCATCCGGCTCGTCGCCGGCTTCTGTGCCTATCTCAACACCCTTCCGGAGGGGTGGCGCCCTTTATTGGGTGCTATATCCGATTTTCGTCCATAGTTGGACGCCGGTCGCCGGAAGTTCACCCCGCCGTACGCGGCCGGCGCCGGCCTGGCGCGGGTGCGTCCGCGCGGCCCGCGCCCACCCCGGCCGCGCGGACGGCCGCCCGCTGTGCCGAACGGCGTGGGGAACGACGTGGGGCAGGCCCCGGCCACCCACTGTCCCGGCGGCGTGGGGCAGGCCCCGGCTCGCCTCGATGACGCCGAGGCGGGCGCGGGGGCCGGGACCGGGAGTGCGGAGTGGCCGGGCGGGTGGGACGCCCGGCCCGTGGGTCAGGGGTTCTTGACCAGGTCGCGGACGTAGTCGTCGTCCTCGTCGCTCTCGGCGAGCACGCGGTCGACGCCCCGCTGGGCCCGCGCGTCGCCCCGGGTGGCCAGGCCCCGGGTGGCCTCGGCGACCGTGTTCAGGTCCTCGTCGTCGAGCCTGGCGGCGAGCGCGTCGCGGATCCGCTCGCTGTCCTTCGGGTCCTCCGACAGGCCCGCCAGGCCCATGGTGGCCCAGTCGCGCACCTCCGCGTCGGGATCCTCGGTCATGGAGACGAGCAGCGCGAGCCCCTCGGCGTGGCCCGGGGGCAGGACGGCGGCGAGCGCGGCCGGGTCGGCCTGGGTGCGGGTCCAGCCGTCGGCGGTGATGATCTCCAGCACCTCGGGCAGGGCGCGCGGGTCGGCGTGGTGGCCGAGCGCGCCGAGCACCGAGCGCAGCACCCGCTCGTCGCCCTCGGTGGCCGCCATCCGCCGCAGGATCGGCAGCGCCTCCTCCAGGTAGGGCTTCTCGTCGTCGGTGAACCCGAACTGGGCGATCACGTCGACGGCGAACTCACGCTTGCGCGGATCCTCGCTGGAGCACAGCCGCGCCGCCGCGTCGAAGGTCTCCCCGTCGCCGCGCCCGCTCAGCGAGCTCGCCACGGTCCACCAGGTCTCGGCCTCCTCGTCGACGTCCCGGTACGGCATCGCCCGCTCGACCAGGTCGTCGAACGGCAGCCGCTCGCCTGTGGCGTCCTCCAGCAGGGTGGCGACCGCCGCGTGCCCGCGCTGGCAGGTGAGCTCGGCCAGGCGGGTCCCGTCGGGGCCCACCGCCGCGACGGTCACCAGGTCGGTGCCGTCCTTCGCCCTGCTGCGGCCCACGACGAACTGCGAGTCCTCGGGGACCTGCTCGGTGAGCTGCTCCAGGAGCGCGCTCTCCAACTGGGTGCCCAGCCAGTCGTAGGCGATGGACAGCGGCGTGTCGCCGTCGCCGTCGGGCCGGTCGGCCTCGGCGCCCTCCTGCAGCAGCGCCTGCACGACGCCCAGCGCGCCGCGCCGGGCGGCCAGGGTGAGCGCGGTGTCGCCGTTCTCGGTGGCGTCCTCGGGGCTCGCCCCGGCGGCGAGCAGCGCGCGGGCCGCCTCGGCCCGCCCGTTGGCGGCGGCCCAGAGCAGGGCGGTCCACCCACCGGCCTCCCGCCCCGACACGTCGGCACCGGCGGCCAGCAGCGCCTCCAGGGCCTCGACGCGGTCCAGGGCGGCGGCGGCGGACAGGGGCAGCCCCCCGTCCTCGCCGCCGCTGATCCGGTTGGGGTCGGCTCCGTGGGCCAGCAGGGCGCGCACGACGGCCACGCGGCCCTGGTTCGATGCCAGGTAAAGGGCGGTGGGCTCTTCCGCGCCCTCGGGGTCGGCGCTCGTGCCGCTCCGCAGCAGCCGCTCGGCCAGCTCGGCGTCGTTGGCCGCCACCGCGTCCAGGAGTTCTCGGTACATGTCTCCGGATCATATGGCGTGCCTCACCGGCTCGGCCGTACGCCGGCCGCGCGCCCGGAGAGGACGCGCGGTGAGGACGCGCGGTGAGGACGCGCGGTGAGGACGCGCGGTGAGGACGCGCGGTGAGGACGCGCGGAGAGGCCCGGAGAGGATCAGAGAGGAGGTCCGGCGAGGAGGATCAGAGAGGAGGTCCGGAGAGGAGCCGTCATCCGATGTGTTTATCGGGCTTCCTTCTTTCGAGGGATCCTCTATCGGGGAAACTCGCGATATGTTGTGAGTTATGAATGATCCCGGGGAAATGCGGGTCTCGGACGCGGAGCGGGAAGCCATCGTCGAGCGGTTGCGGATCGCCTCCGTCGAGGGCCGCCTCACCCTCGGGGAGCTGACCGAGCGCACCGAGGCGGCCTACACCGCCCGCACCCAGGCACAACTGGCGGTGATCACCTCCGACCTGCCCGGCGGGCACCCGGCCCCCGCGCCCGCCTACCGTCCGCCCCCGCCGGAGCGCGGCCAGGTGCGGCGCTGGTTCGTGGCGGTGATGAGCAGCTCCAAGCGGCGCGGTTCGTGGCGGATCGACAAGCCGCTCGGCGCCGTCGCCGTGATGGGCGACGTCCTGCTGGACCTGCGCCAGGCCGAGGTCCGCACCGGGGGAGTGGTCGACATCATGGCCACCGCGGTCATGGGCAACGTGAAGATCATCGTCCCGGACGGGGTGGACGTCGAGCTCGACGGCATCGCCGTCATGGGGGACAAGAAGGTCCAGGTCGCCGAGGCGCCCCCGGGCACGAACGCGCCGCTCGTCCGGGTCACCGCCTACGCCTTCATGGGAGACGTCAAGGTGGTCGGGGACTCCAGGACCAAGCCGCTCAAGAAGGCCATAGCCGCCTGGCGCAAGCAGTGGGACGAGCTCACCGGCGAGTACGGCCACTACCAGGCCGGACCGGGCTCCCACCATCTCCACTCCCCCCACCCGGAGCGTTCGCAGCACCCGCACCCGCACGCGCCCCCGTGGCCCCCGGCGCCGCCCCAGCCTCCCCACCCCCCGCAGCCGCCCCGCCACTGACGGCGGCTCCGCCCTCCCCTTTCCGCGCGGAGAACTAGCCGGCTTGATCAGGACCAGACTCGCGGCCTGGGCTGCCCTCCCTCTCCCGCTCTTTCGCGCCCTCCGCGACCGAACCCCGGGACATGTGCAACGTCCCGGGACCCCCGGAGCGTAGTGATCGGTGACATACACCGAACAGTGAGGATTCCCCCGATGCGAGATCGGGCTGACTTCGAGCACTACGTGGAGCAACGCTCGGCCCGTCTCTTGCGGGCCGCCTACCTGCTGTGCCGCGACTGGGACACGGCGGAGGACCTGTTGCAGACGGCCCTGGCCAAGGCGTGGCTCGCCTGGCGCAGGGTGGGCGACGATCCGGATCCGTACGTCTACCGCATCCTGGTCAACACCCACGCCACCTGGTGGCGGCGCAGGTGGCGCGGAGAGACGCCGAGCGAGGTCCTCCCCGAGGCGCCTGACGGCGACGCGATGGACGCACTGGCCACGCGGGAGGCGGTCCGGCAGGTCCTGGCCGGGCTTCCCGGCAGGCAGCGGGCCGTGATCGTCCTGCGCTACTTCGCCGACCTGCCCGACCAGCGGATCGCCGAGATCCTCGGCTGCTCGGTGGCGACCGTACGCAGCCAGGCCAGCCGGGCACTGAGCAAGTTGCGCGTCGATCCCGCGGCCGTCGCTGCGATCACCACGGGGAGCTGAGTTGACATCCTCCCCACGACTGAAGTCGGGGGACTCCACCCCTCACGGGTTGGGTTTCCTGCTTCGCCAGGCCGTGCCTTCGCCGCTTTCGCGGATCGGGTCTTACCGGCCCTCCACCGGCGTTTCACCTCTCCGCCAGTCCGGCGGCGAGAATGTTTTTCGCGGCGTTAACGTCTCGATCATGGACGGCGCCGCAGGCACACACCCACGTCCGGACGCCCAACGGCATGGACCGCTGGGTCGTGCCGCACGCCGAGCACAGCTTCGACGAGGGGAACCAGCGGTCCACGACCAGAAGTTCCCGCCTGTACCACTGTGCTTTGTACTCCAGCATGGACCGCATCTCGCGCCACGAGGCGTCCGAGATCGCGCGGGCCAGGCTGTGATTCTTCACCATGGTGCGGACGGTGAGGTCCTCGATCACGACCGTTTGGTTCTCACGGACGAGACGAGTGGTGACCTTGTGCGGATGATCACGGCGACGGTCGGTGATGCGGGCGTGGACACGGGCGAGCGTGAGCCTAGCCTTCTGCCGGTTCGCCGAACCCTTCTCCTTCCGGGCGAGGTTGCGCTGAGCCTTGGCGAGTTTGCGGCGGTCGGTCCGCTCATGCCGAGGGTTGACGATCTTCTCTCCGGTGGAGAGCGTCGCCAACGCCGTGATACCCACATCCACACCGACGGTGTTGGCTGTAGGAGGGAGCGGGGAGATGCGGTCCTCGCACAGGATCGACACGAACCAACGCCCCGCCGCATCCTTCGACACCGTCACCGTGGACGGGTTCGCGTCCTCGGGCAGGGGGCGCGACCATACGACGTTCAGCGAGCCGTCCATCTTCGCCAGGGTGAGCCGGCCGTCTCGGCAGGTGAATGCGGAGCGGGTGTACTCGGCGCTGTGGCGGGACTTCTTGCGGGACTTGAACGTCGGATACTCGGCGCGCTGGGTGAAGAAGTTCGTGAACGCGGCCTGCAGGTGCCGCAGTGCCTGTTGCAGCGGCACCGACGACACCTCGTTCAAGAACGCCGGCTCGTCGGTGCGCTTCCACTCCGTCAAGGTGGCCGACGACTGCACATAGGAGATCCTGCGGCCTTCGAGGGTGTAGGCGCGGGTGCGCTCTTCGAGGGCCTTGTTGTGGACGAGGCGGGCGCAGCCGAACGTCCGGGTGAGCTCATCGGCCTGCTCGTTCGTCGGATGGAGGCGGAACTTGAACGCCCGCTTCACGATCTGCGCCACACCTCACGCTCTACCGCACGATCAGTTAAGTACGCATGTGTATTCGATCCCAGACCACGCGGCGCCGTGCCGCTTTTCCTCCCCAGGGCCAAAGCCCGGGGGCTCCACGCTGGAGGTATCCGATGACGATCAGCGAATCAGAATTGCGCGCGATCTTGAACGGAGACGAGGGCGAGGGCCGCAGCACTGGGGTGACCGTCGCCGGTGTCCACCGGCGCGTCCACGCGATCAGGCGCCGCCGCCGCTGGACGGCGGGCGGCGCGGTCGCGGCCGCCCTCACCGTCGCGATGGCCCTCAATACGCCCGCGGGCGGCGCCGCCGACGACCCGGACGTCTGGACCGGCGTCATGGCCCGGCCGTCCCCCACCGTCCCGACGACGTCGCAGCCGCTGGGCGGACCGTACCCCGGGGACGAGGTCGCGAGCGGCGACTACAGGACCGGCGGGAAACGCGAGCGACTCCGGATCGAATCCGGGAGCAAGCCGCTGAAAGTGACCGTCCACTGCTCCGGGCCGCTGCGGCGGGCGCTCGTCTGGATCGGGGACGGTCCTCCCCAGCGGCACCTCTGCGGAACCGGTCCCGACGGGTACACCATGGAGATCTACTGGGACAACGTGGGCGGCACGGTGATCGAGGGCGAGGATCGCCTGGCCGGGGAACGGGTCGTGTCCGCGGCCGTACTGCCCGGCGAGGTCGACAGGGCGGGCAGGACGGCCGGTGAGCTGGTCGGGGGGATGGAGGGCCTCTTCGAGGGCTGGGAGGAGGAGCTCGCCGGAGCGGAGCCCTTCCCCCTCAAGTGGTCGATCACGGTGCGGGAGATGATCCACCCGGTCTGCCGGGACAACGTACGCCAGGTGGATCCGCGCACCGGGGAGATGGTCCGCCTGAGCTGTGAGGGCGAGGGCGCCACACCTCCGGGCGGCCCCTGAGCGGGCCCGCCCCCGCCGCGCCTCAGGCGGTGGCGAGCATCGGGTGCCGGTGCGCGGCCCGCTCGTAGCGTTCGAGCAGCACCGCGGCGACCTCGGGGGCGGCGCCCAGCACGTCGGCGACGGCGTCGGCGCCCGCGGCCAGGGTCTCTCGGCGGATCTTGTCGGCGAAGTGGCCGGGGGCGAGCAGGTAGGGGGCGACCACGATCCGCGAGGCTCCCGAGCGGCGCAGGCGCAGCACGGCCTCCTCGGGGGTGGGGCCGGCGGCCGAGGCGTAGGCGGCGGTCACCGACCGCCAGCCGCGCAGCCTCGCCCAGTCTCCGGCGATCCCGGCGATCGTCGCGTTGGCCCGCCGGTCGCTGGAACCGGCCGAGACCAGCACCACGGCGGTGCCGGGCTCGCCGGGCCGCACGCCCGCCTCGGCCAGGCGCCGCTCCAGCGCAGTGACCAGCAGCGGGTGCGGGCCCAGCGTGGCGCCCGCGCGCACCCGCAGCAGGGGCCTGCGGGCCGTCGCCTCGGCCAGCGCGCCGGGGATGTCGACCCGGCTGTGGTAGGCCTCGGTGAGCAGCAGCGGCAGCACCGCCGCCTCGGCCAGCCCCGACAGCGCCATGGGAAGCGTCGGGGAGGCGTGGTCGAGGTAGGCGGTGCGTACGAGGAGACCGGGCCGCGCGTCCCGTACCAGGTCGAGCAGGTCCTCCACCGTCGCGGCGGCGCGCGGGTCGCGGGACCCGTGCGCCACCGCGACCAGCGGCATCCCGGGGGCCGTGCCGGTGGCACGCCACGTCATACGTGGAGCCCGCACTCGGTCTTGCCCATGCCCGCCCAGCGGCCGCTGCGCGGGTCCTCTCCCGGGGCGACCTGGCGGGTGCAGGGGGCGCAGCCGATCGAGGGATAGTTGTCGTAGTGCAGCGGGTTGATCAGCACCCCGTTGTCGGCCATGTAGTTGTCGACGTCCTCCTGCGTCCACCTGGCGATCGGGTTGATCTTGACCATCTGGCGCTTGGCGTCCCACTCGACGACCTTGACTCCGGCGCGGGTGACTGCCTCGTCGCGGCGGATGCCGGAGACCCAGGCGAGGTAGGGCTCCAGGGCGCGGTTGAGCGGCTCGACCTTGCGCAGGTAGCAGCACAGGTCGGGGTTGCGTCCGAACAGGCGCGGACCCAGGTCGCGCTCCTGCTCGGCGACCGTGCGGGACGGCTTCACGTCGATCACGTTCACGTCGTAGACCTGCTGGACGGCGTCACGGGTGCCGATCGTCTCGGCGAAGTGGTACCCGGTGTCGATGAACAGCACGTCCACGCCCGGCTTGACCCGGCTGACCAGGTCGATCAGCAGGGCGTCGCTCATCGAGGCGGTCAGGCAGAGCCGGTCGCCGAAGGTCGCCGCCGCCCAGCGGATGATCTCAAGGGCCGAGGCGTCCTCGAGGAACCGCGCGGCGGACTCGACGATCTCCTGCAGATCGAGCGTCCCCCGCTGCTGACGTAACCCGACTTCGATGTCCACCAGTGTCATCGCTCGTTCACCCAATCCTCATTCGCCGCGCGGGCAGGTCGTGCCGCGCGGACATCTGCGCTCGTCGTCGTGCCGGAATTCACCGTGCGGGCCGTCCGGGCCGCGGTGACCTCGCCGGACGGAGAGGTCACCGCGGCCGTCACGTTCGCCGCGTCGGATTCGCCGCGCGTCACGAGCGCACCCCGATTCCGAGAAACTTCAGCTTGAAGGCGCGCACGCACGACCGGCAGTACCAGCCGCCGTCGCCCTCGTAGGGCTCCAGGTCTTCCTCGCCGCAGTACGGGCAGTGGAAGGGAACGGCTCGCTCGCTCATCCGTTCCTCCCCGTCCCGCTCGTCCGCCGCGGACCGGCGTACCGGCCGTTCACTTCAGGTCCGCGTCGTCGGCGCGCTGCACCCAGTCGGAGAAGGTCTCGTCCTCGTCCTTCTGCTTCTCGAAGTTGCGGAGCACGCGCTCCACGTAGTCGGGAAGCTCCTCGGAGGTGGTCTTCAGGCCGCGGACCTTGCGGCCGAAGCCGGGGTTGACGCCCAGCGAGCCGCCCAGGTGGATCTGGAAGCCCTCGACCTGCTCGCCCTTGTCGTTGACGACGAGCTGGCCCTTGAGGCCGATGTCGGCGACCTGGATGCGGGCACAGGAGTTGGGGCAGCCGTTGACGTTGATGGTGAGCGGGCTCTTGAAGTCGGGCAGCCGCTGCTCCAGCTCGTCGATCAGGTCGGCCGCGGTGACCTTGGTCTCGACGATGGCCAGCTTGCAGAACTCGATCCCGGTGCACGCCATGGTCTGGCGGCGGAAGGTGGAGGGGTTGACCCGCAGGTCGCTCGCCTCCAGCTCGGCGACGAGGCTGTCGACCCTGTCGGGCGCCACGTCGAGGATGACCATCTTCTGCTCGACCGTGGTGTGCACCCGGTCGGAGCCGTGCCGCTCGGCGATGTCGGCGATGAGGTGCAGCTTGTCGCCGTCGAGGCGGCCGACCTTCGGGGCGAAGCCGACGTAGAAGTTGCCGTCCTTCTGCGGGAAGACGCCCACGTGGTCCCGGCGGCCGCCGCGCGGCTGCTCGGGGGCGGGGCCGTCGGGCAGGACGTACCCCAGGTACTCCTTCTCCAGGACGTCGCGGAACTTCTCGACGCCCCAGTCGTTGATCAGGAACTTGATCCTGGCCCGGTGGCGCAGGCGGCGGTAGCCGTAGTCGCGGAAGATGCCGATCACGCCGCCGTAGGCGGGGGCGACCTGCTCCGGGGTGAGGAAGACGCCCAGCCGCTTGGCCAGCATCGGGTTGGTCGACAGGCCGCCGCCCACCCACAGGTCGAAGCCGCGCTCGCCGTTCTCGTTCACCACGCCCACGAACGCCACGTCGTTGATCTCGTGCACGGTGCAGTGCGCCGGGCACCCGCTCACCGCGGCCTTGAACTTGCGCGGCAGGTTGGAGAAGGCCGGGTCGCCGATGTAGGTGTCGTGGATCTCCTGGACCAGCGCGGAGCCGTCGATGACCTCGTCGGTGTCGATCCCGGCCAGCGGGCAGCCCAGGATGACGCGCGGGGTGTCGCCGCAGGCCTCGGTGGTGGACAGGCCCACCGACTCCAGGCGCTCCCAGATGTCGGGGACGGCCTCGATCTCGATCCAGTGCAGCTGGATGTTCTGCCGGTCGGTGACGTCGGCGGTGCCCCGGCCGTAGAGGTTGGAGATGTCGGCGATGACGCGCAGCTGGGCCAGGTTGAGGCGGCCGCCGTCGATCCTGACGCGGAGCATGAAGTAGCGGTCGTCGAGCTCCTCCGGCTCCAGGATCGCGGTCTTGCCGCCGTCGATCCCGGGCTTGCGCTGGGTGTAGAGCCCGAACCAGCGCATCCGGCCGCGCAGGTCGGCGGGGTCGATGGAGTCGAAGCCGCGCTTGGAGTAGACGTCGATGATCCGCTGACGGACGTTGAGGCCGTCGTCGTTCTTCTTGTTCTCCTCGTTCTTGTTCAGGGGCTCGCGGTAGCCGAGAGCCCACTGACCTTCGCCGCGCGGGCGCTTGTGATGTCGATTCGCCGACCGGGCTGGGGTCGTCATGTGCGCGTCCTTTTTGTGGCTCGATGGAATGATTTCCGGACGCGCACGGCGGCACCTCCCGCCTCGTCGTTGAGTGCGGGGGTTGATTACTCAGAGGAGGACGCCTGTTACGCGGCCGAGCTGGATGAAATCAGCAGGGGGCGACGGTTAACGGACGTCACAACAGATGGCACTGCGGACACGCAGAAGGTCGACGTGGCGTCGCACGACGAGCAACGGGTCCGCTGGCATGTCTACGACGATACCCCGGGCCTCGTGGATGTCCAACGCCAGGTCCACTATCTGGACTGGGCGCGGACCCGGACGGCGGACCCGGGTGAGGACACGGGGACCCAGGGCCAAGGGGACATGAGGCCACGGGGCCAAGGGGACATGAGGACAGGGGGACACGGGCGTGGGAGTCCGGGCCCGCGCCGGGGCGCCGGAGGGGCCGGGGGCGGGATCCGGGTCATCCCCGGCGGAGCGGGAGCCGGGTCACCCCTGACGCGGCCAGTCCAGCGCCGTCTCCTTGGGCTTCGGGGCGGGCTGGTGCTGGCAGTCGCACCACGAGCCTCCCCGGCACTTCTCGTGCCGCCGCTCCTTGCAGTCCTCGCAGATCATGGGTCCATTCTGCTCCGTTCCCTCTAGAACATCACTCGGTTACCCTTGTCTGGGCCGCGACAGGGAGGCGTCATGGGGCTGATGGGCGAGCTGCTGGCGGATCTGCGCGCCGAGACGGCCGAGTTCGACGCCATGATCGAGGGGCTCGGCCCCAAGGAGTGGGAGCTGCCCACCCCGGCCGAGGGCTGGGCGGTCCGGGACCAGGTCGGTCATCTCGCCTGGTTCGACGACGCCGCCACCGTCTCCGCCGACGATCCCGAGGCGTTCCGCGCCGCCCTGCCCGCGTTCCTCGCCCGCGGGGACTCCGCGGTGGACGAGCTCGCCGCCGCCTCGCGCGGCCTGACCGCCGCCCAGCTCCACGAGTGGTTCCGTGAGGCGAGGGCCCGCGGCCTGGAGTCCTTCGCCCGGCTGGACGCCGGTGCCAGGCTGCCCTGGTACGGACCCGAGATGTCGGCCGCGTCCTTCGTCACCGCGCGCCTGATGGAGACCTGGGCCCACGGGCAGGACGTGGCGGACGCGCTCGGCGTCACGCGCGTGCCGACCGCGAGGCTCAGGCACGTGGCGACGCTCGGGGTGCGCGCCATGCCGTACGGCTTCGCGGTGCGCGGCCTGGAGCCGCCGTCGCGCCCGGTTCGGGTGGAGCTGACCATGCCCGACGGGTCGCCCTGGGAAGCGGGACCCCCGGACGCCGCCGACGTGGTCCGCGGCTCCATGATCGACTTCTGCCTCCTGGTGGTCCGGCGCCGCCACCTCGCCGACACGTCCCTGCGGGTGCGCGGCGAGACCGCCCGGACGTGGACCGCGATCGCCCAGGCCTTCGCCGGGCCGCCGGGCGGGGAACGGGCCCCGCTCGGGCCGGGGGTCCGATCAGGGTCGTCTCAGGGGGACACCGGATGGAACCGGCCTCCTTCTGCCTGACATGCTCGGAAATATGCGGACCCTGTTGAACGTCATCTGGCTGGTCTTCGCGGGAATCTGGCTGGCGATGGGCTACGTTCTCGCGGGGATCGTGTGCTGTGTCCTGATCATCACGATCCCGTTCGGCATCGCGTCGTTCCGGATCGCCGCCTACGCGCTGTGGCCCTTCGGCCGGACCGTGGTGCGCGACCCCGACGCGGGGGCGCTGTCGGCCATCGGCAACGTGATCTGGTTCGTCGTGGCCGGGATCTGGCTCGCGATCGGGCACCTGCTCACCTCGATCCCGCTCTTCCTGTCGATCATCGGCATCCCGCTGGGCCTGGCCAACCTCAAGCTGATCCCGGTCTCCCTGCTGCCCTTGGGCGCGCGCATCGTCGACACCGGCGACGTCGAGGCGTTCTACCGCAGGTAGGTTTCGCCGCGGGGGGTGCGGGCAGGTGGGCGAGATTCGATCGTTGCCCGCCCGACTCGTGATCAAGCGCGGCTAGGAATACCGTTGTGTGGCATGACGTCCACTGATGCCCCGGCCCATCGGCCCGGGCCCGAGCGGCGCCCTCCGCGCGGGCCCGGGACGCGGTTGCGCGCCGGGATCGCGTGGATCCGCGGTACGGACGTCTGGGCCAGGCTGCGGGCGCTGCTCTCGTGGATCCGCGGCACCGACGTGTGGACCCTGGTCGTCGCCACCACGAACGCGGGCGTCACCTACCGCGTCACCGGCCTGGCGGGTGAGGCGGCCTTCTTCGCGCTGCTGTCGCTGCCGCCGTTCATGCTCGGCCTGATCGGCGTGCTCGGCCAGCTGACCCGGGTGTTCGGCCCGGAGACGGTCAAGAACGTCAGCGACTGGATCGACCAGCAGGCCCACCTGCTCTTCACCGACAACGCCGTCGACACCGTCGTCACCCCCCTCATCGAGGACGTGCTGAAACCCGAGAACCAGGTCTCGCTGATCTCCCTGGGCTTCCTGCTCGCGCTCTGGTCGGGCTCGCGGGCGTTGTTCGTCTACGTCGACCTGATCTCGGTCGCCTACGGCCTCGGCGAGGAGCGCGGCATCATCCGCACCCGCCTGATGTCCTTCGGGTTCTACCTCGCGGGCCTGCTGATCGGGCTGGTGGTGATGCCGGTGCTCGTCCTCGGCCCGGCCGCGCTGCGCGGGGCGCTGCCGGCCGACTACGCCGTGCTGGTCGACATCCTCTACTGGCCGGTGGTCGTCATCGGCTCGGTGATCTTCCTCACCCTGCTCTACCACGTGAGCGTGCCCGTACGCACGCGCTGGTGGCGCGAGCTGCCGGGAGCGGTGCTCGCGCTCGTCATCTGGATCGTCTGCGCCGCCGTGCTGCGCGCGGTCCTCGCCGCCTGGTTCTCGCCGGTCTCGATCTACGGCTCGCTCGCCGCCCCCATCGCCGTGCTGCTGTGGCTCTACATCACCGCGCTGGCGGTGCTCATCGGCGCCACGCTCAACGCCGAGGTCGACCGGCTCTGGCCCGTCGAGGGCGCAGGTCGCGCCGGGCGCGGGGCCCAGTCCGCTATCGTCTAAGCCGCGACTGGCGCATAAGGTGGGAGAGACCACCGGGGAGCGGAAGGGCGAGGAGGCCGAGCGCCTGGGTCTTCGCGCGATGTCGACGATGACAGGGGAGTGAAGGCGCATGAGCGCTCTTTCCAGCGTGGATCCGCAGATCGCAGAGCTCATCAAGGCCGAGGAGCGGCGGCAGTCCGACACCGTCAAGCTGATCGCCTCGGAGAACTACGTCTCCAAGGCCGTCCTCGAGGCCACGGGCACCGTCCTGACCAACAAATACTCCGAGGGCTACGCCGGCAAGCGTTACTACGAGGGCCAGCAGGTCATCGACCAGATCGAGACCCTCGCCATCGACAGGGCCAAGGCCCTGTTCGGCGTGAACCACGCCAACGTGCAGCCCTACTCGGGCTCGCCCGCCAACCTCGCCATCTACCTGGCCTTCCTGAAGCCGGGCGAGACGGTGATGGGCATGGGCCTGCCGTTCGGAGGCCACCTGACCCACGGCTGGTCGGTCTCGGCCACCGGCAAGTGGTTCAACCCGGTCCGCTACGGCGTGCGGCAGGACACCGGCCGCGTCGACATGGACGAGGTGCGCGAGATCGCCCTCCGAGAGCGTCCCAAGCTGATCTTCTGCGGTGGCACCGCGGTCCCGCGCACGATCGACTTCCCGGCCTTCGCCGAGATCGCGCGCGAGGTCGGGGCCGTGCTCGCCGCCGACATCGCGCACATCGCGGGCCTGGTGGCCGGTGGCGCCCACCCGTCGCCGGTCGGCCACGCGGACGTCATCTCCACCACCACCCACAAGACCCTGCGCGGTCCCCGGGGCGCGATGCTCATGGCCACCTCCGACGAGCACGCCACCGCCCTCAACAAGGCCGTCTTCCCCGGCCTGCAGGGCGGGCCGCACAACCACACCACCGCGGCCATCGCGGTGGCGCTCAAGGAGGCGTCGACCGACGACTTCAAGGACTACGCCCGCCAGGTCGTCCTGAACGCGCAGGCGCTGGCCGAGGAGCTGCTGGGCCGGGGCTTCGACCTGGTCTCCGGCGGCACCGACAACCACCTCATCCTGTTCGACCTCACCCCCAAGGGCATCGGCGGCAAGCCCGCCGCCCAGGCCCTCGACAGGGCCGGGCTGGAGACCAACTACAACAGCGTGCCCTTCGACACCCGCAAGCCGTTCGACCCCTCGGGCATCCGCATCGGCACCGCGGGCGTGACCAGCAGGGGCATGGGCGTCGCGGAGATGCGGCAGATCGGCGCCTGGATCGACCAGGTCGTCACCGCCCTCGCCAAGGACGAGGAAGAGGCCAAGCACGTGATCACCCGGGTCCACGGCGAGGTCAGGGAGCTCACCTCCCACTTCCCCGCCCCCGGCCTGTGACCGTGCCCCTCGCGGCGGGCTCGCCCCTCGCGTGACCTTCGCGGGGGCCGCGGGTCCCCGGGGCAGGGAGGTCTCCGGGGCGCCGTGACGCGCTGATCGACTGTACAGAGCAGGACGAGAACGCCCGGCCGGGATCTCCCGGCCGGGCGTTCTCGCGTGGCCGGGTGTCGCGGCGGCCGGGAGATCCACCTCGGAGCCGGAGCCAGGGCTGGAGCGAGGGGCAGGGCCGGAGCCTCGGCACGAGGGGCCGGGACACGCCGGGCGACGGCGGTGTCCGGCGTGTCCCGGCGGGCCGGAACCCTCCGGGCCGGGCCCGGGAAACACCGTAAATGTGTTTGCGCCGGACGGGAGGCGCTGCGCTAGAGTTCTCCCCGAGACGCCGTCCGGGAGACGCACGGCCACGAGGCGACAGGAGGTGGGGACTATGCGGGTCTTTCTGGTGAGCCTGCCGTCCGTCAACCTCCGGGTGCCCGCCTAGCCGATTCGCGACAGGGCACCCGGCCTTCCACAAGGGTGCTTACGTTGTCTTCGTCAATCGTCTCTTCCTCATCCGTTCTCACCGCGCTCGGCTGGAACGACTCCTTCGCCGCCGAGCTTCCCGCGGGCCTGACCCCGGCCCGGGTCTCCCGCGTCGATCGGGGGGCCGCCGAGGTGCTCACGGCCTCCGGTCATCTCCGGGCCGACTACGGCGCCAGGGTGCGGCGCGACGCCGCCGCCGACCCCGTGGCCCTGCCCTGCGTCGGCGACTGGGCTGGGCTCCGCCGCCTGGCCGAGGGCCGTTTCGAGCTGGAGGCGCTGCTGCCCCGGCGCACCGCGTTCGTGCGCGGCGGCGTCGCCAGGGTCTCCAGGGGCGGGCTCTCCGGAGACTCCAAGGGGCAGGTGCTCGCCGCCAACGTCGACGTCGTCTTCGTCGCCGAACCCGCCCTGCACGCCACCGACACCGCCGACCTGGGCAGGATCGAGCGGCTGCTCGCGCTCGCCTGGGAGAGCGGGGGCCGTCCCGTGGTGCTCGTCACCAAGTCCGACCTGATCGGCGAGGGCCTCGGTTTCCTGATGGACGAGGTCGCCTCGGCGGCACCGGGTGTGGACGTGCACCCGGTCTGCTCCCTCACGGGCGAGGGGGTCGACATCGTCCGCGGATACCTCCAGGGCACGGGCACCGCGGTGGTGCTCGGTGCCTCGGGTGCGGGCAAGTCGACGCTCGTCAACGCCCTGGCGGGGGAGGGGGTCATGGAGACCCAGCAGGTCAGGGCCGGAGACGGCCGGGGCCGCCACACCACCGTGCACCGCGAGCTCATCCCGCTGGCGGGAGGCGGCCTCGTCATCGACACGCCGGGCATCCGCCGCGTCGGCCTGTACGACATGGGCGAGGGCGTGGACATGGTCTTCTCGGACCTGGAGGAGCTCGCCGAGCGGTGCCGGTTCGGTGACTGCCGCCACGACAGCGAGCCGGGCTGCGCCGTGATCGCCGCGATCGAGGACGGCACGCTCCCCGAGCGGCGGCTGGAAAGCTGGCACAAGCTCCAGAGGGAGGCCGCGTGGATGGCGTCCAGGAGTGACGCGCGGCTCCGCAAGGAGCTTCAGGGCAAGTGGAAGAGCATCACCAAGGAGATGCGGAAGACGGGCCGCAACAGGCCCTGACCCTCGGGGAAAGCCCGCCGTGCGGTCGCCCGCCCCGGGCGCCGCACGAGCGGGGCCCGACACGACAACGTGTGATCTCGCAGGGGGTGCGCGAGATCACACGTGCGGGGGAAGCCGGGTGGAGGTACTGCTCAGGCGACGGCACTGATGCCGGCGCTGGCGGCGCGGCGCATACGACGACGACGCTCGGAGGCGCGCTCGTCCTCGTTCAGACCGCCCCAGGTGCCGTACTTCTCCGGCCGGGAAAGCGCGTAGTCCAGGCACTCTGCGCGAACAGGGCACTGGGCGCAGATCGCCTTGGCCTTGCGCTCGCGGATGTCACGCTCGGGCTGGCGCTCGCCGTCGGGGCCGAAGAAGAGCACGAGGTCCTCGCCCCGGCACGCGGCGTCATCCTGCCAGCCCCAGCTGGGCCGAGGCCGGGCGGTCTGCCGACGTACCTGAGACATGAGAAAACCACCTTATAGTGAGAGGTATTTCTGGTTAATGCCGCATTGGACGCTTGTGACGTCCCTGGGTCCAACGCCTGGATTGGCCGTGATGTTCCCTCAGGTCAGATCAGGGCGGACGTGGCGTACCGCACAGGGGTGAGCCTGTCCAGCGTGACCAGCCGGTAGGTAGTGATCGTATCGGCGCAAGCCGTACCGCATGGCGTTGTCAGCGTCATGGGTTCAACCACTACCCGAAAACGAGCGCCACTACCGCGCAGAAATGCCTCGGTGACGGCGCCGTCCAACCTGGAGGACTCCACGGCCACTCCGCCAACCGAGAGATCACCCGTATGAATGCGGATGAAATGCTCAGCGGCCTGCAGTGGCTCAGGGATGCCTGCGCGTCCCCGGAAACGGTCGAGGATGACCTCGCCGGACCGGTACGCGTCGGCTGCCGCGATCGCAGCAGCCTGAGACATGCTGCCGTAGTAAAGCCCGTGTGGCAAGCACACGAGGTTGGCGGCGTATCGATCGCCGCCAACATGTGATGTTTCCCATACTGTGTCCGGCAATGTTTTTGCCAAGGACCGAGCTAGGGGTAGTCCAATGCGGGCGCAGCACGCGTTGCGCTTGGCATGCGTGCAGACCAGAAAAACCGGCTCACTCACAAGTATGCAGGACTCCGGGACCACTCCGGCCACCACGCTGTCAAGGTTAAGATCGTCCGGACCTGCGATGACGCCTTCGGCGATCCATGGCCGGGCGGAACCGGAGTCGGCGATCATGACGTGAATGCCGGTTTCCTCGGGGTTCCTGCGTCCGGGGCGACGGATCAGCTGGGGCCGGATGCCGAGCCGGGTGGCGCGTTTGATAAGGATGTGAACATCCTCGGGGAGGCTGCAGTCCTCCAGGTGCGAGGCCCAGGGGCCGGAGTGCTCGATGAGCAGCCAGAAGCGGGCTCCGACGGTCGCGCTGGCGTAGACCGGCAGCTCGCCGGTGTGGCAGCCCGGCGGGTGCGCGCACCCCTTGGGTGCCGTGCCCGCCCCGCTCGCGACGCTTCCCGTGCTCACGCTCTCTCCTCGGTCCTCCTGTTAGGTAAGACTAACCTAACAGGTGAACCGAAGGGGCGAGAGTGAAACGATCATAGGCGTGTGAAGGCGACGCGCCCGCGAGAGGGATCCGGTGACGTGACGGCTCCCCCGGTTCGCGGCCCCCGGTCCGCGGCCCCGGCTTGCTGCTCGCGCCTACCGGTGGACGGGGCGAGGCCGGACGGGGCCGGTGGGCCGGTGCGACGCGTGCCGGAGAGGTTCGGTGGTTTCGGCGGTTTCCCGGTCCGGGGCTCCCGGCGGACGGGCGCGGGTGTGGATGGGGTCAGTAGGCCAGTGCGGCGCGTGCCAGGGGAAGGGCCGCGGCGCGGTCCTGCGGGACGAGGCCGATCCTGGTCCGCCGGTCGAGGAGGTCGTCCACGTCCAGGGCGCCCTCGTGCCTGACGGCCCAGACGAGATCGGCCCCGGTGACCCCGGTCGGCCCGGGTTCGGCCAGCCAGGGGTCCTCCGCCATCAGGGCCCGTACGGCGTCCGCCTCGCTCCCGTACCGCTCCCGCAGCCGGTCCACCTCCTGGTCCCCCTCGCCGTTCGTGCCATTTCCGCTATTTCCACCGTTCCTGCCGTTTCTGTCGTTCCCGTTGCGCGCGCCGTCGGGGCTTTCGGGGCCGTTCGCCGGGACGGCCCCGACGAGGGGGATCTCGGCCGTGCGGCTCCGCCCCGCGTCGAGCCGGCCCAGCGACACGGCCCGGTCGACCGCGTCCTCGGCCATCCGCCGGTACGTGGTGAGCTTGCCGCCCACGATCGTCACCATCCCGTCCGGCGTGGTCAGCAGCGCGTGCCTCCTGGACAGGTCGGCGGTGCGGCCGTCGGCGGCGATCAGTGGCCGCAGCCCCGCGTAGGTCCCGGCGACGTCCTCGCGCCGGATCGGCTCCTCCAGCACGGAGTTCAGGACGGCGAGCAGGAAGATCACGTCCTCCTCGGGCACCGGCGGGACGTCCGGGACGGGGCCGTCCACCGGTTCGTCGGTGAGGCCGACGTGGACCCGCCCGTCGGGCTGGGGGAGGACCAGGGCGAAGCGGTTGCTCTCCCCGGGGATCGGCACGTGCAGTCCCGCGGCCAGCCCCGGCAGCGTCTCGGGCCGCAGCACCAGGTGGGTGCCGCGCGAGGGGCGTAACCGGATGCCCGGGTGCAGCCCGGCGGCCCAGACGCCGGTGGCGTTGACCGCCGTCCTGGCCCGGATCGTGAAGGTGTCCCCGTCGAGCTCGTCGCGGACCAGCGCGCCGTCGCCGGACAGCTCCAGCGCCCGGCAGCGCGTCAGTATCCTCGCCCCCAGGGCGGCGGCCGTCCTGGCCACGGTGACCACCAGGCGGGCGTCGTCGACCAGCCGCCCGTCCCACGACAGCAGGGCGCCGCGCAGCCCTCGCGAGGTCAGCGGCGAGGCGAGGGCGAGGGTCTGCGCGGCGGAGATCCGCGAGGGGCCCGGCAGGAGGTGGCGAGGCGTGCGCGTGGCGATGCGCAGCCCCTCTCCGACGCGGTACCCGGTCATCACCAGCGCCGCGTGACGGCGGGAGACCTCCGGGACCAGCGGCAGCAGGTAGGGGTGGGCCCTGACCAGGTGCGGCGCGGTGCGCCCGAGCAGGAGGCCGCGCTCCACCGCGCTCTCGTACGCCACCCCGACCTGCCCCTTGGCCAGGTAGCGGAGCCCGCCGTGGATCATCTTGGAACTCCACCGGGAGGTCCCGAAGGCCATGTCGTGGGCGTCGATCGCGGCCACGGAGAGGCCCCGGGAGGCCGCGTCGAGCGCGGCCCCGGCGCCGGTGGCGCCCAGGCCCACCACCAGCACGTCCACCACGAGGTCGCGTACCTCGGCCAGCTCGCGTTCGCGGCGGGCGGCGTTGAGAGAGGAGTTCACGGTCGCAGGTACCTTTCCAGGAGCGTGGCGAGCTCGGCGTCCAGGTCGTCCAGTCCGACCGGGGGGACCGGGGAGGCCGGGTCGTCAAGACCGGCCGGGTCGGCCGGGGTCTCCGGACCGGCAGGGTCGAGCATGGTCGGACCGGAGAGCAGGAACGACTGGGCGGTCAGCAGCACGGCCCTGGACAGCCTCGCCGGGTCACCGGGGCGCACGGTGCCCTCCTCCTGACCTCGGACGATCGCGGCCTCGACGAGAGCGAGCATGGCCTCGTGGCTGGCGCCCCTGCGGTCCAGCAGGTAGGGCAGGAGCAGCTCCGGGTCGACCTCGACGATCTTCCGCCAGAGCGGGTGGCCGCGCAGTGCCCCTACCACCGCCACCGCCGAGGTGACCGGGTCCCCGGTCGCGAACCGGTCCGCGACGCGTACCCACTCGCGGGTCATCAGGTCGGCGACGAGGGTGCGCACGTCGGGCCAGTGGCGGTAGATCGTCATGCGGGAGAGCCCGGCCCTGCGTGCCACGTCGGTGAGCGTGGTGCGACGCACCCCCACCGCGAGGACCGCCGCGCGGGCGGCGTCCAGGACCCGGTCGGTGTTCTCCATGTCTGCGTTGTGACGAATAGACGTCATGTGTCACAGTGTAAGGGTGGAAAACCCGACAAGCGCTGCGGATCCCATGCTCTGGTCCGGCTGGGGCGACCCCGGCAAGGCCGCCGACCTGCCGGAACCGGTCAGAAAACTTCTCCAGGACGTGCTGGGCGTGCGCCCGCGACAGGACCGGGCCGCCGAGCTCGGCGAGGTGCGGCTGCCCGCCGCGCCCCTCCCCCCGCCCGCGCTGGCGGAGCTGCGCGGCATCGTCGGCGCCGGCCACGTGCGCGCCGACGACGAGTCCCGCGTCCGGCACACCCGGGGCAAGTCCACCCCCGACCTGATGCGCATGCGCGCCGGAGACGGCTCCGACGCCCCCGACGCCGTGGTGCTGCCCGGTTCGCACCGCGAGGTGCTGGAGGTGCTGGCGGCCTGCGCCGCGCACCGGGTCGCGGTGGTCCCGTTCGGCGGCGGAACCTCCGTGGTCGGCGGCCTGGTCGCGACCCGGCGGGGCTTCGCCGGTGTCGTCGCGCTGGACCTGGCCAGACTGGACCGGCTGGTCGCCGTCGACGCGGAGTCGATGGTCGCCGAGATGGAGCCGGGACTGCGGGCCCCGGAGGCCGAGCGGCTTCTGGCCGGGCACGGACTCACCCTAGGTCACTTCCCGCAGTCGTTCGAGTACGCCACGCTAGGAGGCTTCGCCGCCGCCCGCTCCAGCGGCCAGGCCTCGGCCGGGTACGGGCGCTTCGACGACATGGTCGTCGGCATGACCGTGGCCACCCCGCGCGGCACCCTGGAACTCGGCAGGGCGCCCAAGTCGGCGGCCGGGCCCGACCTGCGCCAGGTGATCCTCGGCTCCGAGGGCGCCTTCGGGGTGATCACCTCCCTGCGGCTCCGCGTCCGGCGCGCGCCCGCCGAGCGGGTCTACGAGGGGTGGCGGTTCGCGTCTTTCGCGGAGGGGTCGGCCGCGCTGCGCCACCTCGTCCAGGAGGGCGTCGTGCCCACCGTGCTGCGCCTGTCCGACGAGACCGAGACGATGGTCGGCCTGGCCCGCCCCGGCGAGATCGGCGCCTCGCCGACCGGCGCGGGCTGCCTGGCGATCGCCGGGTACGAGGGCTTCTCCGAGGTGCCCGCCCTGCGGGAGCGGGTCGCCGCCGCGCTGTCCGGCCTCGGCGGCGTCCCCCTCGGCACGGAGCCGGGGGAGTCGTGGGCCCACGGGCGCTACTCCGCGCCCTACCTGCGCGACTCGCTGCTCGCCGCGGGGGCGACCGTCGAGACGCTGGAGACGGCCGGTTTCTGGTCCAACCTGCCCCGCCTCTACGACGCCGTACGGCTCTCGCTGCACGCCTCGCTCGGCTCGCCGCTGGTCATGTGCCACATCTCCCACGTGTACGGCACCGGCGCCTCCCTGTACTTCACGGTCGTCACGGCACAGGACGAGGACCCCGTCGGGCAGTGGGAGGCGGCCAAACGGTCGGTCACCGAGGCGATCGTCGCCGCCGGGGGCACCGTCTCGCACCACCACGGCGTCGGCCGCGACCACCGGGAGGCCTACGCGACCGAGATCGGCGACCTGGGCGTGGAGATCCTGCGCGGGATCAAGGACCGGCTCGACCCCGAGGGCGTCCTCAACCCAGGCGTTCTCGTTCCCGCGGAGAGGTGACGCGCACGGAGAGGTGACGCGCACGGAGAGGTGACGCGCACGGAGAGGTGACGCGCACGGAGAGGTGCGGCAGGGGAGTTCGGCCGGCGCCGGGGAGCGCGGGCAGGGCCGGGGGAGGTCGGCCAAGGCCGGGGGTTCGGCCAAGGCCGGGGGTTCGGGCAGGGCCGGGGGTTCGGGCAGGGCCGGGGGTTCGGGCAGGGGGAGGTCGGCCGGGTTCGGCTGGGGAGGTCCGGGCGGGGGCGCGACCGGGTCCGGCCGGGGGGACCGGGAGGGCCGGGAACTGCGCCGGGTCCGGCCCGTTGCCCGGGCGGGGGTGGTCAACCGGCGACCACGAGCTTCTCCATGGCCTCGCGGAGCGGCCCGGGGATCCCGGCGGGCCTGCGTGTCTCCCGGTCGACGAACACGTGGACGAAGTGGCCCTCCGCCACGACCGTCTCGCCGTCCTCGCGGAACAGTCCCAGCTCGTACCGGACGCTGGAGCGGCCCAGGTGGCCGACCCGCAGCCCGACCCTGACGGCCTCGGGGAAGGACACCGAGGCCCGGTAGACGCAGTGCGACTCGACGCACAGGCCGATGGCGTCGCCATCGTGGATGTCCAGGCCGGCGGTCCTGATCAGCCAGGTGTTGATCACCGTGTCCATCATCGAGTAGTGGACGGCGTTGTTGACGTGGCCGTAGACGTCGTTGTCCTTCCACCTGGTCGGAACCGTCTCCCAGTAGGCGTACACGGTAGAACCATATTCCAGAGGGTGGCCGCTCCGGGGAGCCGGGGCGAGTTCCGGACAGGCCGGTCCTGATAGTGGAAGAGGGTGTGCGGCCCTTTAAGATCATTGCCAAGATATGGGGCATGGTTGACATAGGACAGGCGGCGGAGCGCGGGCGTGAGGCCTCCTCCCGGGTGTCGAAGGAGGGTGCCGGCTGGTCCTGCGCCCAGACGGGCACCTTCACGGACCTGCTGCCCGGCAAGGAGACCTTCTCCTGGCTGAACCCGCGCACCATCTGGCGGTCGCGGAACGAGGTCCTCGCGATCCTGTTCGGAGACCCCTCGGGCCAGGTGCGGGCGCGCTGGGTGGGCTCCCAGCGGGACCGGGGCGTCGACCCCTCCTTCCGCATCCCGATGGACGTCGGCCCCGAGTTCTCCTTCCTGGTCCTCGGCGACACGGGGGAGGGCGACGCCTCGCAGTACGCCGTCGTGCCGGGCATGCTCAAGATCGGCGAGGGCACCTCCTTCGCGGTCGTCGCCAGTGACGTGATCTACCCCACCGGTTCGGGCAACGAGTACGAGGACAAGTTCTTCCGCCCCTACCAGGACTACCGGGCGCCGATCTACGCGATCCCCGGCAACCACGACTGGTACGACGGGCTCGGCGGCTTCATGCGCGTCTTCTGCGACGCCCCGGCGCTGGCGGCCGAGGACGAGGGGTTCAAGCTGTCGCCCTCGGGGCTGCGCGGCCTGCTCTGGCGCAAGCCGGAGAAGATCGACGAGGCCCGGCTGGCCAGGGCGCGCGAGCGGCGGGCGAGGCCCGAGCAGCGGGCCGTGCAGCCCGCCCCCTACTGGGCGATGGAGACCCCGGGGCTGCTCATCGTCGGCGTGGACACCGGGATCCGCGGCGACATCGACAGGGAGCAGGCCGACTGGCTGCGCACGGTCTCCCGCGACCCCCGGCCCAAGGTGCTGATCACCGGCAAGCCCATCTACACCCGCAACGACTACAAGCCGTCGAAGCTGGCCGGCGGCGGCACCGTCGACGACATCGTCACCGATCCCGCGCACAACTACGTCGCGGCGATCGGTGGCGACGTGCACAACTACCAGCGCTTCCCGATCAAGGTCGGGGAGCGGACCATCCAGTATCTCGTGGCGGGCGGCTCCGGTGCCTTCATGCACGCCACCCACACCATCCCGAGGGTCACCGTCGGCGGCCTGGACGAGGACGACTACCGCTGCTACCCGCTGCGCGGCGACTCGCTGTCGTTCTACAGCAGGCTCTACAGCGACCGGCTGCGCATGCGCTGGCTCTATCTCACCCCCGACGAGAGCGCGGCGCTGATGTCCCGCCGGATCGGCAACACCCCGGTACGGGACATCCCGCCCGTGCCGATCACCCGGCGGATGAGGTGGGCGGCCCGGATCCTCGGCGGGTGGCCGATGCCGCTGCGATTGCCCGTGGGCAGGACCTTCCACCGCTACCTGTCTGAGCTGTCCGACTGGGACACCCCGCCGTTCTTCAAGAGCTTCCTGCACATCTCGGTGACCCCCGAGACGCTGAGGATCCGCTGCTTCGCCGCCACCGGCTGCCTGCCGCAGGAGATCGAACCCCCGCTCGAGGACGAGATCGCCATCCCGCTCGTCTGATCGAGAATGTCGTACCGGCGTGGCAGGGTTGGGGTATGCACGTGTCGGTCGCGGTGGCTCCCGGGGGCGGGGGTGTGCTGCGTGTGGACGGCGAGCCCGCCGGGGCCGTCGCCGACCTGGCCTCGGCCGCCCGCGAGCTGGAGGCCCGCGACCCGCGCTGGGTCTGGGCCGACACGCGGGAGGTCTACCCCGCGCTGCTCGCCGCCGGGGTGCGGCTGGCGCGCTGCCACGACCTGGTGCTCACCGAGGGGCTGCTGCTCGCCCACGAGGGGCGGTTCGGCGAGCCGAGGTCCGTCCCCGCCGCCTACGCCCGGCTGCACGGCCTCCCCGTGCCCGACGACCACCATGGTTCCCAGGCGCGGCAGGCCACCCTCTTCGAGGAGGAGGCGCCCCCGCCGGACGCGAACCTGGTCGCCGAGGTGTACGCCGACCAGCTGCGCCGCGTCGAGGCCACCGCCGACCCGCGGCGGTTCCGGCTGCTGGTCGCCGCCGAGTCGGCCGGGGCGCTGATCGCCGCGGAGATGGCCCAGGAGGGCATGCCCTGGCGGGAGGACGTGCACGACGAGCTGCTCACCGGCATGCTCGGCCCGCGCCCGGTGCACGGCATGCGGCCCGCCAAGCTCCAGGCGCTGGCCGACCAGGTGGCCGCCGCCTTCGGCACGCCGTTCAACCCCGACTCCCCGCAGCAGATCGTCAGGGCGTTCAAGGCGGCGGGCGTGCCGGTCGCCTCCACCCGGGCCCACGACATCAAGCAGGTCGAGCACCCGGGGGTCGCGCCCCTGCTCGCCTACAAGGAGATGGCCAGGTTCTACAGCTTCCACGGCTGGGCCTGGGCCGACCAGTGGGTGCGCGACCACCGCTTCCGGCCCGAATACGTGGTGGGCGGCGTGGTGACGGGCCGCTGGGCCACCAACGGCGGCGGGGCCCTGCAGATCCACAAGCTGATGCGCAAGGTCATCGTGGCCGACGAGGGCTGGACGCTCGTCGTCGCCGACGCGGCCCAGCTGGAGCCGCGGGTGCTCGCCGCCATGGCGGGAGACGGCGGCCTGGCGAGGGCGGCCGGGGAGGCCGACCTCTACCAGGCGCTGGCGAAGGCGTTCGGCGGCGAGCGCGACAACGCCAAGCTCGCCATGCTGTCGGCGATGTACGGGGGCACCAGCGGAGACGCGTCCAGGCTGCTCGCCGTGATGCGCCGGCGCTTCCCCCTCGCCCACCGGTTCGTGGAAGACGCCGCCCGCGCCGGGGAGGAGGGCAAGGTGGTCCGCTCCTGGCTGGGCCGCACCTCGCCCCCGCCCTCCGCCAGGTGGCGGGAGCTGGTCTCCGGCCCGGAGGGAGGCCGCGCGGCCCGCGACCGCGGCCGGTTCACCCGTAACTTCGTCGTCCAGGCGACCGCGGCCGAGTGGGCGCTCGCGCTGATGGCCGTGCTGCGCGGCCTGCTGCCCGACCCGGCCAGGCTGGTGTTCTTCCAGCACGACGAGGTGATGGTGCACTGCCCGGCCGAGCAGGCCGGCGAGGTCGTCGCGGCGGTCGGCAAGGCGGCGGAGGAGGCGACCCGGCTGCTGTTCGGGTCGACCCCGGTGCGCTTCCCCATGCAGGCCGTCCCGGTCAGGTGCTACGCCGACGCCAAATGACGCCCGGGGCCCTGCCCACACTCCCGGCCGCACCTCCTGGTCCCGGCCGCCGCCCCAAGCCCGCTCCCGTTCCCGGCTGTCAGTCCCGGGCCCGCTTTCCCTCCCGCTCCCGTTTCCTGCCGTCGGTCCCGGTCCCGCTCCCGGCCTCGGTCCCGCTCCCGGCTCCGGCCTCGTGCGGTCCCGGGGGTTCCCTGGCGGTGACGGTGAGAACCGGGTACGGGCCGACGTGGCCGGGGCGGGGGTGGTCGCGGCTCAGGCTCAGGCTCGGGTGCGGGCCAGGGCGAGCCAGGTGCCGGTGACCGCCACCATGACCGCGACGGACGCGCCGAGCACGCCGTACGACAGGCTGCCGACGATCACTCCGGCGATCACGGTGCCGGTCGCGCCGCAGACGTTCATCAGCAGGTCCGAGAGGCCCTGCACGGGGGTGCGGTGTTCCAGTGGCACGGCCTCGCTGAGCATCGCCGAGCCGGAGATCAGCCCGCACGACCAGCCGAGGCCGAGCAGGACGAGGCCGATGGTCACCCGCGGGACGTCGTGCGCCCCGGCGCCGCCCGCGAGGACGGTGGCGGCCAGCAGCAGGCCCATCCCCAGCACCAGCACCGGGATCCTGCCGACCCGGTCGGCGAGCCAGCCGATCACGGGTGACAGGACGTACATCCCCGCGATGTGCAGGCTGATCACGACGCCGATGACCGTGTACGTCGAGCCGCCGTGGTCGAGGTGGATCGGCGTCATGGACATGACCGAGACCATCGCGGTGTGGCTGACCGCGATCGCGGCCAGGGCGCGGCCCGCCAGGGGCGTCCCGCGCAGCACCCGCCAGGCGGTACGGAAGGTGCCCCCGCCCTTCCCCGAGGGGTCGGCCGGGCCGGACTCGGGGGTGCCGGAAGCGGGAGACACGTCCGGGGCCGGGAGCGTGGCGCGGGCCAGGAGCAGCGGATCGGGACGCAGGGCGATCACGATGATGCCGAGGGCGATCGCGAAGCCCAGCAGGGCGAGGGCGAAGGGACCGCTGCCCGCCGACAACCCGAGCCCGGCGCTGAACCGTTCGGCGGGCTCGGCGAGGTTCGGCCCGGCGACCGATCCGATGGTGGTGGCCCACACCACCAGCGACAGGTGCCGGGCCGCGTGCCCCGGCGGGGACAGGTCGGTCGCGGCGTAGCGTGAGGCCAGGCCGCCCGCGCTGGCCGCGCCGAACAGCACCAGCCCGGCCAGCAGCAGCGGCCACGATCCCAGGCCGACGGCGAGCAGCGAGAGCAGGCAGCCGAGCAGGGCGCACCCGTAGGCCAGGGCGAGCCCGGCCCGCCGTCCTCCCCTGCCGGACGATCTCGCGGTGGGCAGCGCCAGCAGCGCGGCGCCCAGCACGACCGCGGTCCCGGCCAGCCCGCTGAGCGCGGTGGAGCCGGAGAGCTCCTCCATGGTCACCGAGCTGAAGGTGAGTCCCACGGCGACACCGATCCCGCCGCTGATCTGGGCCGCGGACAGGACGGTGAGCGTCCGCCGCCGCACGGCGGCGATCCGTTCCTCACCGGGGGAGCCGCCGGAGGATCCGCCGGGAGAGCCGTCAGGGAAGCCGTCGGGATTCGCGGTATTGGTGGGGTTCGCGGTCACTAGCGAAGTCTGTCATCACTCATGACCGCGCCACGAGGTTATTACCCATGACCGCACCACGCGGTCGTCTCACCGGCGGGGTGAGGGGACGACCGGCGGGATCAGTCGACCGGTACGAAGGTGGCGAAGAACGTCTGGAGGATCTCCGCGTTCTTCTCCCAGTCCAGATCCTGGACCCTGAACGTGATCTGGTAGGCGGTCAGGCCGTTGACGGCGACGTAGCGCGTCAGCCCGTGCATCGGGACGCCGTTGGGCTGGACGTAGGTGTACTCCCAGTCCGCGGCCTTCCACGCGCGATAGCTCACGGTCGTCACGCCGACCTCGGTGTACTCGTCCAGGCCCTTCTTGCTCGCCCTGCTCAGCGCCAGCACCGGCTCGGCGACCGGCACCTTGGCGACGACGATGTTCTGCCCGCCCCCCTTCGGCCCGGAGAAGGTGGCCACCGCGCCTGCGCTCTCCTTCACCGTCCAGTCGTCGGGCACCGCGCCGGAGACACCGGCGGCGTCCACCAGCTTGAAGCCCTCGGGGACCTCGCTCGGCCCCGCGGGCGTCAGCGGCTCGGCCGCCGTGGAGATCGCCGTGGACGGGGTCGCGGGGGTCGCGGGATCGGAGTTCCCGCCGGGCAGGAAGACGAGCAGGCCGGCGACCACGATGGCCAGCACGCCGCCCCCGCCGAGCATCAGCAGGCGGAGGTCGGGGCCGCCGCCGTCGTTTCCCGGCGCGCGGCGCGAGGTCCCGCGCGATCCGGTCCGGCCGGGGGAGGTCAGCTGCGAGTCCCGTACGGCGGCGCGGGAGGACGACTCCTGCGAGGAGGGGGTGGGCCAGAGCGCCGCCTCGCGGGCTCGGGAGGCCTCGCTCTGCCCGCCGCGCCGCGGCGCGGCCGGTGGCGCGGACAGCGGTGCGGACTGAGTGGACGGCGCGGCGGGCAGGTCGCCCGAGAAGCTGGTCAGCGGGTCGAACGAGTTGCCGTCTGGTCCGGTCGCCGGGATGCGCAGCGCGTCGTACCCGCGCTGGTGCCCGCCGGTCAGGCCGGTGGCCGCGTCGGCCTGCGGTCCGCCCGCCCGAGGGAATCCGCCGGAAGTGGGACCGGGGAAGGACAGCAGGTCCGCGCGGTGGGACCCCGACGGGCCGGCGAGCGCGTCGTAGGGGAGCGGGTGGCCGCCGGAGGAGTCGTTGCCCGAGCCGTACGGCACCCGGATCGGGCCGGAGGGCGTCTCGATGATCCGGGAGGGCATCGGCCCCGACGGTATGTCCAGCGGGGGCATCAGGTGGATCGGCATGGAGTCGCCGGGGACCGGCATCGACGAGGGCGCCGGGGTGGGCGCGCGGTTCGGGGTGCTGGAGCCGTGGCTGCGCAGCACCCTGTCGAGCAGGTCGGACACCTGCGAGGCGCTCATCCGGTCGGCGGGGTTCTTGCGGAGCAGGCCCTCGATGACGGTGATCAGGGCACCGGCCCGCTGGGGGCGGCTGGGCTCCTGGGTGAGGATCGCGCCGAGCACGGCCACCGCGTCCGGCCCCTCGTAGGGGGGCCGCCCCTCGACCGCCGCGTACAGGGTGGCGCCGAAGGACCACAGGTCGGAGGACTGCGTGACCGGCTGGCCCGACAGCCGCTCCGGCGGGATGTAGGCGGGCGAGCCCATCAGCAGGCCGGTCTGGGTGATCGCGACGTCGCCCTCTATGGCGGCGATGCCGAAGTCGGTGAGGACCACCCGGTCGGAGGTGAGCAGCACGTTGCCGGGCTTGACGTCGCGGTGCATGATCCCGGCGGCGTGGGCGTGGCGGAGCGCGTCGAGCACCCGGACGCCGATCTCGGCGGCCTGGACCACCGGCAGCGGGCCGCTCTGCCGCACGGCCTGCTCCAGCGACCAGGCGCGGACCAGCTCCATCACGATCCAGGGGCGGCCGTCCTCCTCGACGACGTCGTGAACGGTGACGATGCCGGGGTGGCTGAGCCGGGCCGCCGAACGGGCCTCGCGCAGCATCCGCCGGTGGGCTCCCTGGGTGCCCGCGTGGTCGAGTCCGTAGGGGAGGATCAGCTCCTTGACCGCGACGTCCCGGTCGAGCAGGACGTCGTGCGCGTGCCACACCATGCCCATGCCGCCACGGCCCACCGGTGACACCAGGCGGTAGCGCCTGCCCACCAGCCTGCCCTGGCCCTCCGGTGTTCCGCCGCCGGAATCGCCGCCCTCAGGCCCCTGGGGGTTTCTCCCGAGCAAGCGATCGGTCATCGTTCCCCGTTCCCCATAACCAGCGCTTTCGTGAGGTGGACACGATAGCGAGATGGCATTTGGTCATGGAAGTTTGCATGCTGAGAAAGCACGTGACGGTATTTGTCAGGATCGGTGTTCTTCGGATCACTGAGCCTGCGTCCGCGCTCCGACGTCGCCGAATGCTACCGGCGGATGGACAAAATGTCAGCTTTACCCAATCTTAATAGATGAAAGATCACTCAGTCGTCCGATGTTCACGATCGGCGGCCTCGGCCAGCGCGGCCAGCGCCGAGGTGAAGGCCGAGGAGGGCGGGCTGACCAGGCCCGCGCCGACCTGTCCGGTCCCGGCGACCCGTCCGGCGATACCGGTGTTCACGGTGGGCAGCAGGCCCGTCCTGGCGACCAGCGTGACGTCGACGCCGACCGGCGTGCCCCGGAAGTCCAGCCCCGGGATCTGGTACGCGGGATGCTCGGCCAGGGTGATCTCGTACATGGACCGGGTCGCCGCCATCGCGTCCGACACGTCGCCGCCGACGAACCGCACGATCGCCGGGGCCGCGGCCATCGCGAAGCCGCCCAGCCCCGCCGTCTCGGTGATCGTCGAGTCGCCGATGTCGGGGTTGGCGTCGTCCGGGCCGTACGCGCCCAGATAGAGGCCGTCCGGCACTCCCGCGGGGCCGGTGAACCACCGGTCGCCCAGCCCGGAGACCTGGACCCCGAAGTCGGTGCCGTTGCGGGCCATCGCGACGACCATCGTGGAGCCGGGGATGTCCCGCGCGGCGTCCGTGCTGACCTTGCACGCGGCCATGCCCGCGTTGAGGAAGAAGTGGTCGTTGCCGTTGACGAAGCGCAGGACCTCGGCGGCGTGGCCGGGAGCGGCCTCCACCACGTCGGGGGCGAGCTCGCGCACCAGCAGCGAGGTGGCGGCGCGGTTGCGGTTGTGCAGCTCGTCGCCCATCTGCAGGGCCTGCGCGGCCAGCGACCTGAGGTCGAGCGGCCCGCTCCGTTCCAGGGTGGCCTGGAGCACCGGGCCGAGCACCTCGCCCATCCAGCGCAGCCGCTCCAGCACCTCGGGGCCGTACGCGCCGTAGCGCAGCACCTTGCCCAGGCCCTCGTTGAGCGAGCAGTAGGCGGTGCCGCCGTGCTCGGCGTCGCGGACCTCGAACATCCACATCGACGGGGTGACCACGCCCGCCATCGGCCCGACGGTCCGGTGGTGGTGGCAGGAGTCCAGCCGGGCCCGTCCGGCGGCCAGCAGTTCCTCGGCCTCCCCGGCGTCGGAGGCGAGGCCCTCCAGCAGCATCGCCCCGATGAGCGCGCCCCGCATCGGGCCCGACGCCCGTTCCCACTCGATCGGCGGCCCCGCGTGCAGGAACGTCCCCTTCGGCAGGTCGAGCACCTCGTGCGCGGGCCGCACCCCGACGAGCTGCGGCCGCGCCGAGACCAGGCGGCCCACGGCCGTCTCGTTGGCGCGGACCCTGCGCGGGTCGGCCAGCACCCTGGCCAGGTCCGCCTCGGTGCCGGGCATCGGCGGGCGCCAGTCCACCCGGACGCGCGGGACGGCCTGCGCGTCCAGCGCCTCACCGAGCAGGTCGGCCCCCACCGTGATCACTTCCGGCTCGCCGGAAAGCATGGACAGCGTCATCACTTCTCCCTGAACCTGAGACCCGGGCGTGAAGCCCGAACCTGAACCCCGAGCCCGAAACCGGAGCCCGCGACCCGAACCTGAACCCCGAACCCGCGGCCGGGTTCTGGAACCCGAGCCGAGTCCGCGGCCGGAGCCCGGCCCCGGACCCCGAGCCCGTGGCCGGGTCTGGAACTCGAACCCGAGCCTGCGGCCGGGTCCTGGAACCCGACCCCGAGCCCGACCCCGGACCGGGGCATGAGACCCGGCCTGAGACGAGCCCGGAGACCTCCGCCTTCCGGCGAGCGGTCAACGAGCGGTCAACGAGCGTCCGTGGTGGTCCCGGAGGCCGCTCGCGCGGCGTACCCGGCGGCCCCGGCGTTGGACGTGAACACCGCGGCCCCCGCCGCGTTCAGGGCCCCGGCCTGCGCGGCCAGCCCCTGCGGGTCGCCCTCGGAGCCGACCAGCGCGACCACCGCCGTGACGCCTCTCGCGACGGCCTCGGCGATCGCGGGCGCGAGCCTGGCCGAGGGGTCGGGGTCGGCGCCGTGACCGAGCACCACGTCGAGCAGGACGACGTCGCCGGACGGCACCTCCGCCAGGGCCTCCAGGCGCAGCGTCGGGTCGATCATCGGGTGGGCCCTGCCGACCGTGTAGGCGTCGTCTCCGAAGTCGGTGAACTCGCCGGTCCCGGCGATCAGCCGCGCCTCCACGCACAGCGTCCCGCCCGAGTAGATCCCCCGCACGTTCCTCCCGGCCTTCCCGGCTCCCGCGTCGCTCGACCCGGAGAGCCCAGAGAGCCCGGCTCCCGCGCCACTCGTCCCGGGAGCGGGCCAGGAGGGCCAGGTGGGGACCGGGACGCCGAGGGCGCGCAGGGCGGCCTCGGTCACCGAGGTCAGGTCGTCCCGGCCGGGGCCGAGCAGCGCGGTCACGACCGGCGTGCGGAGTTTCGCGACGGCCTCCTCGACGGCCCGCGCGACCTCGGGGGCCGGGGGCTTGGAGATCAGGACGATCAGCTCGGTGGCGGGGTCGGCGTCGAGGGCCTCCAGGGCGCGCAGGGTGGACAGCCCGCCCACGTCCGCGGACAGGTCGCGACCGCCCACGCCCAGCACGTGGGAGACCCCCACCCCCGCCAGGTCGAGCAGGCAGGTCACCTGCTGCGCGCCGGTCCCCGAGGCGGCCACCACCCCGACCGGGCCCGGTCGCAGGACGTTCGCGAAGCCGAGACCCGCCCCGCCGACCACCGCGGTGCCGCAGTCGGGACCCATGACCAGCACGCCGCGCTCGGCGGCGCGCCTCTTGAGCAGCACCTCCTGCTCGACGGGCACGTTGTCACTGAAGATCATCACGGACAGGCCCGCCTCGACCGCGTCCAGCGCCTCGGCGAACGCGTACGGGCCCGGCACCGAGACCAGGGCGAGGGCGGCGGCGCGCTCGCGGGCCGCCGCGCGGACGGTGCGCGGAGGGCGTTCGGTGCCGCCACCGCTCGTGGACGGGGCCGACAGCGCGGCGAGCAGCCCGTCGAGTTCCGCGGACGCGGCCTCCAGGGCGTCCGCCTCGCCGCGCAGCGCGATCAGCAGGTCGGCGGGATCCGCCGGGGGAAGGCCGAAGCCCAGCTCGGCGGCGATCCCGAGGTTGAGCTCGGTGGCCATCGCCACCACCGCGACCTCCACGCCGGGCAGCGCGGACGCCGCGCGGCTCACCCGCATCAGGCTCACGGAGTCGTGGTAGACCCCCGTACGCGTCCGGACCACATCAGTACTCGCCATCGCCCCCGCCTTCCAGATCGATCACCGCCGCGAGCCCGATCCGCAGCCCCCACGCCAGGTCCGCCCCGGAGGTGTGGCCCAGCTGCAGAAGGCGGTGCAGCGCCGGCTCCAGGGACTGCCGTCCCGCCATGCCCCGCAGCACGGCCAGCACCTCGCCGCTGGCCTCGCCCCGGGCGGCGCAGTGCAGCAGCGCCGCCGAGATGGGGGTGGTCCTGCCGCGTACGTCGAAGGTGACCGCCGCGGCCAGCCAGTCGGCCAGCCAGACGGCCCGGCCCGCCCCCGTCGCCCCGCCCAGGTGGCGCAGCGCGACCAGCAGTCCCGCGAGCACGTCGTCACCGCTCGGCGTGAGCCCGGGACCCAGGCCGACCAGTTGCTCGGCGGCCATCACGCTCTTCAGCAGCGAACCCTCGGCGCAGCCCTGGGCCAGCAGTCCGGCCGCGCCGTTGCCCTCCAGCCCGGGACGCCTCGGCGACCGCTCGCACAGCTCCGCCATCGCGGGCAGCGAGCGGGCCAGCCGCGCGGCGTCCACGGCGCCGAGCGGCGGGGCCGGGTTCCACCAGCGGTGGGCCCGCAGGCTGAGCCGCCCGACGTCGATCGAGCCGTCGCCGACGGACGCCTCGTCGCCCACCGCGACCAGGGGCATCGGGTCGGTGACCACCATGGCGTTGGGCAGGCGGGTGGCCTCGCCGGTCAACACCGCGATGACCTGCGGTTCCAGCTCGGTGCGTACCTCAAGGTAGACGCCGGCGGGGAAGGCCGCCAGCACCCGCGCCGGGCGGCGGGGCGCCTCCAGCATCTGGCGCAGGGCCGTGCTGGCCGCGCCGGTCCGGTGCGTCCGTACGTGCACGCGCTGCGCCCTCGGGCGCGTCTTGATGCTCATGAGCGCTCCTCGGCCGGCCCCGTGGGTGTGAAGGTGCTCTCTCCAGCGGTTCGCTCGCTCACGGACCCCCCATCCATTGAGCCGACGGTAGAACGGGCGTGGACACAGGCCGTACGGAGAAAGCTGCCAACAGTCTGTCCAAAGGTTGGCTCTTCCTGACAGACGGGTCCATCAGTCACAATCGCCTAATGGAACCCCCCGTGCGCCCGGCGAGCACCGGAACGATCATCCATGGCGTCGCCGTCGGCGAGGTCCTCGGCGTCTCGACACTCGCGGGGGCCCGGCTGATCGCGGGGGAGCGGGGCCTGGACCGCGTCGTGCAGCGCCTCAACGTGATGGAGGTGCCCGACGTCCTGGCCTGGGTCAAGCCGCACGAGCTGCTGCTCACCACCGGCTACCCGCTGCGCAACACCCCCCAGTCGCTCGGCAGGCTGGTGGCCGACCTCGACGAGCGCGGCCTGGCCGCGCTCGCCATCAAGCTCGGACGCTATCTCGACGAGCTGCCCGAGGAGATGGTGGAGCAGGCCGACCGGCTGGGCTTCCCGCTGATCCAGCTTCCCGACAACGTCGGCTTCGACGACATCCTCAACCAGGTCCTGACCGACATCCTCAACCGCCAGGCCGCCGTGCTGGCCAGGGCCGAGGAGGCGCACCGGGCGCTGGTCCAGGTCGTGCTCGCCGGGGGCGGGCTGCGCGAGGTGACGGCCGAGGTCGCCGGGCTGCTGGGCGTGGGGGTGGCCGTGCTGGACGGGGCGGGCCACGTGCTCGCCGCGGCCGGGCCCGTCGAGCACGTGGCCACGCTGCGCGAGGCCCCCGGGGCACCCGAGGGGCGCCACACCTCGGTGCCGGTCGTGGCGGGCGGCCACCACCACGGCAGGATCGTCGCCTGCGGCCCGGTCGGGTCCATCGGTGACGGCGACGTCGGCATTCTGGAACGTGCCGCTACGGTCGCCGCGCTGGTGGTGACCCGGCAGGAGGCGGTGAACGCCGTCGAGAGCAAGTACCGCGCCGACTTCCTGCGCGACGTGCTCACCGGCAGGGCCGGGGGCTCCGAGCGGGTCGCCTCCCGGGCCAGGGCCTTCGGCTGGGACCTGCAGCGCCCGGTCACCGTGCTGGTGGCCGAGCTCGACCCCGAAGGTGACGAGCGCGCCGCCCAGGACCGCCTGGTCACCTGCTGGACCGCGGCGATGCGCCGCCACGACGCGCGCGGCGCGGTGGCCGGGTTCTCCCACGAGGTCGTCACCGTCGTGGACGCGTCCGTCGACGCGGGCCGCCTCGCCAAGGACGCCGCCGCGGCCTTCGCCGAGTCCCTGCCCGCCACCTTCTCCACCGGCGCCAGCCGCACCGCCGTCGGGGCCGAGGCGTTGCCCGAGGCGTACGGCCAGGCGCTGAAGGCCGCGCGGGTGGGCCGCCAGCTCCACGGCAACGGCGCGGTCGCGCACTTCGACCAGCTCGGCGTCTACCGCCTGCTCTCCCTGGTCAACGACACCGCGGAGTTGCACGCCTTCGTCCGCGAGACCCTCGGGCCGCTCGCCTCCGACGACGACGTGGAGAACGCCGACCTGCGCCGTACGCTGCAGGTGCTGCTGGAGACCAACCTCAACGTGGCCGAGACGGCGCGCAGGCTGCACTTCCACTACAACACGCTGCGCTACCGGATCGGCAAGCTGGAGCGCATGCTCGGCGGCTTCACCGAGGACGCCCACCTGCGCCTGAACCTCACCCTCGCCCTGCACGTCCTGCGGATGCGCGGGATCTGACGGCCGCGGCCCGCGCCGGGACGCGACGGGGGATCCGGCGCGTACGCGGGATCTAAGCTGTTCGGCGTGAACGAGACCTTCGAGCTGGACACCGAGTACATCCCGCTGTGCGACCTGCTCAAATACTGCGGCGTCACCGAGACGGGCGGCCAGGCCAAGCACTTCATCGCCGACGGCAACGTGCTGGTGGACGGCGAGGTCGAGCTCCGCAAGACCTGCAAGATCCGCGACGGCCAGGTGGTGACCGGCGACGGCTTCGAGATCCACGTGGTCGCGAATCGACGTGCGCGTCACACGTGACCCTCGGCGGGGCGGCGGGACTGCCGTGCGCGTGAACCCTCGCCAGGTCGGCGGGTGTGTCGTGCGTGCCCCTCGCCGGGCCGGAGAGCGCGCCCGCGTGCCCTTCGCTGGACCGGAGAGTGCTCCCGCGTGCCCCTCGCCGGGCACACGGGTGCGGCGTACGCGATCCTCACCCATCTCACCGGGCGGATAGATAGGCCGTGCGCGAGGTGTCCACTGGTCGGCCGCTCAGATTTGGCAGATCATGACGGTGTAAGGGCATGCTTTCCGTCCTAACGTGCCCGCAACAGCTGTAAGGGGATTCGCCGGAGGGAAGCCCGCGGGGTGGTCACCGACCGACGGCCCGGTGAAAGGTGGGGCTCGATGGTTGCAGGTTGGACGAAACACGGCGACGGCAGGACACTCGCCCCGGGAGAGGTGGTCAGACCCGGCGAGCGGCTGTCGTGGCCGCGGATGGTCGGGTTCGGGGCGCAGCACGTGGTCGCGATGTTCGGCGCCACCTTCGTCTTCCCCCTGGTGATGGGACTCGACCCCAACGTCGCCATCATGTTCTCGGGCGTCGGGACGATCATGTTCCTGCTCATCGTGAAGGGGAGGATCCCCAGCTACCTCGGGACCAGCGCCTCGTTCGTGGGCGGAGTGCTCGCGATCCGGGCGCTCATGGGCGGTGACACGCCCGCCACCGACGCGATCGTCACCGGCGCCATCCTCGTCGCCGGGCTCGTCCTTGCGCTCGTGGGCGTGGCCATCCACTTCCTCGGTGTGCAGATCATCAACCGCGTCTTCCCGCCGGTCGTCACCGGCGCCGTCGTGATGCTGATCGGCTTCGGCCTGGCGTACGTCGTCGCTGACATCTACTGGCCGCAGGACCAGTGGATCGCCCTGATCACGATGACCGTCACCTTCGTCATCATCGTGCTCTTCAAGGGCTTCGTCGGCAGGATCGGCATCCTGCTCGGCCTGATCATCGGCTTCGTGCTCTCCTGGGGGGCCGACAAGGTCTTCGGGAACATCACCGCCTTCAACGCGGGCACCGGCGCGGTCGACACGCACCCCAGGGTGAACTTCGACGCGGTGGCGTCGGCCGACTGGATCGGCCTGCCGAGCATGCACTTCCCCGACTTCAAGTTCTCCGCCGTGCTGCTGGTCCTCCCGGCCGTGATCGCGCTGGTCGCCGAGAACGTCGGCCACGTCAAGGCCGTCGGCGAGATGACCGGGACCGACGTCGACCCGTACATGGGCCGGGCGGTCGCCGCCGACGGAGCCGCCACCGTCGTCGCCAGCGCCTTCGGCGGCTCCCCGACCACCACCTACGCCGAGAACATCGGCGTGATGGCCGCCACTCGCGTCTACTCGACGGCCGCCTACTACATCGCCGCCGTCATCGCGATCCTGTTCGGCCTGTGCCCGAAGTTCGGGGCGCTGGTCGCGGCCACGCCGGGCGGCGTGCTCGGCGGCATCACCGTCATCCTGTACGGCATGATCGGCCTGCTCGGCGCGAAGATCTGGATCGAGAACCGGGTCGACTTCGCGGACCCCGTCAACCTCGTCCCGATCGGGGCCGGGATCATCCTCGCCATCGGCCCGGTCAAGCATATGATCAGTTCGGACTTCACGCTGGAGGGCATCGCCCTCGGCACCATCGTGGTGGTGGCCGGATACCACCTGCTCCGGGTCATCGACGGGCGGGGCGGCACCGGCGGCGGCGCCGGTCCGAAGGTGTCCGAGCCGCAACGAGAGGCCGCCGGGTGAAGCCACCCCCGTTCGAATACCACGCCCCCCGCTCCCTCGGCGAGGCGCTCGACGCCCTCGCCGGGGCCGGGGAGCACGGCAAGGTGCTCGCCGGGGGGCAGAGCCTGATCCCGCTGCTGAACATGCGGCTCGCCGCCCCCGGCCACCTGGTCGACATCAACCGGTTGCCGGAGCTGGCGTTCGTCGACGTCGCGCCGGAGGGCGTCCGGGTCGGCGCCCTGGCCAGGCACGCCCAGGTGGAACGGCACGAACCGGCCGCCGCGGCCCAGCCGCTGCTGCGCCAGGCGCTCCGGCTGGTGGCCCACCCGGTGATCCGCAACCGGGGAACCGTCGTCGGCAGCCTCGCCCACGCCGACCCCGCCGCCGAGCTGCCCGCCGTCCTCACCCTGCTGCGGGGTTCGGTACGGCTGGCGCGGCCCGGCGCGGTCAGGGACGTCCCCGCGGGGGACTTCTTCACCGGACCGCTGGAGTCGGCGGTCGCCCCGGGAGAGCTGGCCGTCTCCGCGTTCTTCCCCGCGCCGCCCCCGCGCTCGGGCACCGCGTTCCGCGAGGTCGCCCGGCGGCACGGCGACTACGCCCTGGCCGGGATCGCGGCGCTGGTCGTGCTGGACGACGACCTGAGGATCACCTCGGCCACGGTGGCGTGCGTGAGCCTCGCCCTCGTCCCGCTGCTCGTCGACGTCACCGAGGCCGTCGGCCACCGCCCGGCCGCCTCGGCCGACTGGGCCTCGGCCTCCCGGCTCGTACGGGAACGGGTCGATCCCGAGACCGACATCCACGCGACCGCCGCCTACCGGCGGCACCTCGCCGGAGTCCTCGCCGAGCAGGCACTCCGTGACGCCGCCAGGGAGGCCGCGGATGCATGAGATCACGCTGACCGTCAACGGGGTGCTCCGGCAGGCCGAGGTCCCGGCGCGGCGGCTGCTGTCCGACTGCCTGCGGCACGACCTCGGGCTGACCGGCACGCACGTCGGGTGCGAGCACGGGGTCTGCGGGTGCTGCACGGTGCTGCTGGACGGCGAGCCCGTCCGCTCCTGCCTGACGTTCGCGGTCACCGTGGACGGGCGCGACATCACCACCGTCGAGGGGCTCGCCGAGGAGGACGGCACGCTCTCGCCGGTCCAGCGGGCCTTCGCCGAGTGCCACGGCCTGCAGTGCGGCTTCTGCACCCCGGGTTTCCTGTGCACGGTGACCGCGCTGCTGCGCGACAACCCGGCGCCGACCGACGAGGAGGTGCTGGAGGGCATCTCCGGCAACCTGTGCCGGTGCACGGGCTACCAGAACATCGTCAAGTCCGTCCACCGCGCGGCCGAGATCATGGCGGAGGAGCCGTGAGCGGGCACCTCATGGGCGGGCGCGGGGGATTCCCGCGCGGGCTCAGGGGGCTCCCGGGCGGCCGAGGCGGCGGGCACGTCCCGGCGGGACGTCAGGTGAGGCGATCATGACCACGAAACTGTTCGGCGAGCCGGTCGTCCGGCGCGAGGACCCCCGGCTGCTGACCGGGAAGGGCCTCTACCTCGACGACCTGGGATCCGGGTCGCTGGAGGCGGCGTTCGTCCGCTCCCCGCACGCCCACGCCAGGATCCGCGACATCGACGTCTCGGCCGCCATCGAGGTGGACGGGCTGGTGGCGATCTACACCTGGGAGGACCTGCCCGGCGCGCTCGCCCAGCCGCTGCCGCTGCTCATCCCGCACCCGGCGCTCACCCACGGCCGCACCGCGTACCCGCTGGCCCGCGAGATCGTCAGGCACGTCGGCGAGCCCGTGGTGATGGTCGTCGCCCGCGACCGCTACCTCGCCGAGGACGCCTGCGCGCTCATCCGGGTCGACTACGAGATCCTCAAGCCGGTGGTCGGCGTGGAGGAGGCCGCGCAGTCGGCCCAGCTCGTCCACGAGGGCGTGCCCGGCAACGTCGGCGCGCACCTCGTCCAGGAGGTGCCCTCGGCCGACGGGCTCGGCGCGCGAGAGGCGATCGACGCCGCGCCGCACACGCTGTCGTTCCGGCTCGACATCGAGCGCAGCGCGTCCATGCCGCTGGAGGGACGCGGCGTGCACGCCCGCTGGGACGCCGACGACCGCTCCCTGCGCGTCCACTCCAGCACCCAGACCTCCACCAGCGTCCGGATGGCCATCGCGGCCAAGCTCGGCCTGCCGCTGCCGAAGGTCGAGGTGATCGCCCCCGACGTGGGAGGCGGCTTCGGCGTGAAGATCGTCCACCCGTGGCCGGAGGAGATCCTCGTCCCGTGGGCGGCGATGACGCTCGGCCACGAGGTCAAGTGGACCGAGGACCGGCGCGAGCACTTCGTCTCCTCCGCGCACGAGCGGGCCCAGGTGCAGTCGGTCCGGGTCGGCTTCGACGACGAGGGCCGGGTGCTCGGCCTGGACGTCGAGATCCTGCACGACCACGGCGCCTACACGCCGTACGGGATCATCGTGCCGATCATCACCTCCACCCAGCTGCTCGGCCCCTACCGGATCGGCGCCTACCGGGTCGAGTTCTCCTCGATCTACACCAACACCGTGCAGGTCACCCCGTACCGGGGCGCGGGCCGCCCCCAGGGGGTCTTCTGCATGGAACGGACGATGGACCACATCGCCGAATATCTCGGGGCCGACCGCACGGCGGTGCGCGCGATCAACTTCATCCAGCCCGACGAGTTCCCCTACGACCAGGGCCTGATCTTCCAGGACGGCCGCCCGCTCATCTACGACAGCGGCGACTACCCCGAGTCGCTGCGGATGCTCAAGGAGCTGATCGGCTGGGACGACTTCCCGGCGCGCAAGGCCCGCGCGGCCGAGGAGGGCCGCACGATCGGGATCGGCGTCGGCTGCTACGTCGAGGGCACCGGCGTCGGCCCGTACGAGGGCGGGCACGTCCAGATCACCTCCGACGGCCGGGTGCACGTCTCCACCGGCCTCACCTCGCAGGGCCAGGGCCACGAGACGGTGTTCGCGCAGATCGCCGCGTCCGAGCTGGGCGTGCCGATGGAACGGGTCTCGGTCGTCACCGGCGACACCCGCAGGTTCGGCTACGCGGTCGGCACGTTCGCCTCGCGCGCCGCGGTGATGAGCGGCAACGCGATCGCGCTCGCCTGCAGGAAGGTGCGGGAGAAGGCGCTGCGGATCGCCGCCGACGCGCTGGAGGCCGACCCCCGCGACCTGGAGATCGTCGACGGCGAGGTGCGGGTGGCGGGCATTCCCGGCGCCTCGATCCCGCTGGCGACCGTGGCGGTGCTGTCCAACCCGCTGCGCTACGCCTTCGACGAGGAGGCCGCGAGGGCCACCCAGTTCGCGGGCGCCGCGTCCTACGACCGGCCGCCGGTGGCCGAGGGGGAGGAGCCGGGACTGGAGGGACGCGACTACTACTCGCCGATCCGCTCGACCTTCGCCTCCGGCATGCACGCGGCCGTCGTCGAGACCGACCCGCTCACCGCCGAGATCCGCATCCTGCGCTACGCCGTCGTCCACGACTGCGGCAAACTGATCAACCCGATGATCGTCGAGGGCCAGATCCACGGCGGGGTCGCCCAGGGCGTCGGCGGGGCCCTGTACGAGAAGATGGTCTACGACGGTCACGGCCAGCTGCTGAACGCCTCGTTCATGGACTTCCTGATGCCGTACGCCACCGAGGTGCCCCTCATCGAGACCGCCCACCTGGAGACCCCGTCCCCGCTGAATCCCCTGGGCATCAAGGGCGCGGGGGAGGCGGGGGTGATCCCGGTCTCGGCGGTGATCGCCTCGGCGATCGAGGACGCGGAGGGGATCCGGATCGACAAGATGCCGATCTCCCCGTCGGACCTGTTCGACCTGCGGCGGGCGGCCACGGGCTGACCCTTGGCGTTATCAGGGCCCCCAGGGGCGCACCTTCCCGGCCCATGCACCAAGGAGAGCCCGTCGCTCGGGCTGGAAAAGCCTCAGTGCGAGGTGTCCTTTCGAATGGTCCGACGGCAGCGTGGCGAAGGCCCATCCTCCCAGCTCAGAGGGCGCCTTTCATGCTTTTCCGACTTTGCTCTGAGATTCACGCCGTGGGTTCAGGCCCAGCGCCCAGTCGATCGAGCACGCTGCCAAGGTGTCTTCACCCAAGAGGCCGCCACCGTATCGCGTCCAATCAGCGTCGCCGGCGTATCGAGCCCACTCTTCGCGAGTAATCTTCAGACTGTCTGGAGCATTACAAGCGACATCCACGGGATCCTCCAGTATCTCCGGCATGTCCCTCAGGTCCCACATCGTCACTCCACGGTCGGGGCCAGCGGTCAGCGCCACCTCTCCGTTGGCACTGACGGCGATGCGGCTGACTTCTTGGGAGTAATTCTTCAGGGAGGAGACGTTTGCCGGCCGAGATTGAATCGACAGATCCCAGAGCGGCACACTGCCGCCGTCTCCCGCAAAAAGTGCGATCTTCCCGGAGTCGGAGAGGGCGATACCGTAAAGATCCTTGTTGGGCATATCCAGAGTGGCAGTGTGAATCGGCTTGGCAGGGTCTGCCAGCGACCATATATCCGCCCGGTGTGAGCTCCCGACGAGGATTTCGCCTCCGTCTGCGGTAAGATATATCGGCTCTGCAGTCTTGAACGGCAGAGCCAGCCTGCTGCGTTGGATTGGGTTGTCGTGGCGGCCGAGATCCCAGATGGCCACGTCCTTATCCTTTGTCAGGATAGCGGCAAGGCGGGCATCGGCGTCAAGGGAAATGCTGCTGACACGGCCACTCGGTGGCCGAACATGCGAGCGCCTGATCGGTTTCTTTTTTACACCGAGGGACCAGATGGAAAAATTGCCGTCGAGGTCACCGATGCACGCCGTGCGACCGTCACGTGACAATGCGAGCGCCCCTATCCGGCGATCGGCCTCATTTTCAGCACTCGCGTCGACAGCTCCTAAGCGAGTGGGCTTTGCGAGGTTGTTCAGATCCCATAGCACCGCGGTGCCGTCATCTTGGCCGACCAACGCGGTCCGACCGTCGGCGGAGAGTGCGAGGGCGTCCACATCTTCGTAATCACCGTCCAATTTGGCTTGCTTTTCGACCGCACCTTCCATATTCGGTTCGAGCACTCCGCTCAGGTCCCAGACGCCGATCTCGTCTGCGTCTTTGATGAGCGCCACGTGGCCGTCCTGGCTCAACGCCACACTGCGGGCACCCCTTGGATTCAGCGAGAAAAGATCTTCGCGCCGTAGCACCAAGAGGCTTTCAATCAATGCCCTGCGGTTTGTGGCGTCCGGGCTGATATGTACCGCAGCCACGCCGAGCCTGAGGGATGTGTATGGATCCACATCCCTCAATTCGCTCGCCTGGAGGGCGAGAGAGCGAGCTAGAAGGGTCCGCTCATTCACGAAGGCTTCCCGCCGCAGGTAGACCAGCAACGAGCCGACCATCGCTATGACACCCAGCACGGCCAGGCCGATGATGACAAGGCGTTTCACGCTAAGACGGCCGGTCATGGCGGTACACCCATCTCCCACTGCTTGCCGATGTCGCTGTGCCACAGAATACCGGTGATGACGGCTTGCGAGAGGATGAGAGGGCCACAGAGAGTCGTCTCTCCCGCGAAGCTGTTGGTCGTTCTCCTTGGTATTGGTTCACCTCGCTGTCACAGGGGCTTGTACGTCGTTTTCTTGGCGTATGGGTTTTTGGGATCGCAATAAGCTTCCACTGCTCCTTCATATGCGACCGTAGTGCAAATACTCATGTTCATGACAAGCTGAATCCCGCCCGCCTCGCCGTGCTTGGCGCTGCCGCCCAGAGCCGTGGAAACAGAATCCTTCTTGATCCCGTCGATCACCTTGGCAACCGAATCGGCGAGGACTTTAGCCACTCCACAGCCACCGCCAACCCAGGGGTTTCCAGGGCCCACTACTGCCGCACAGAGATCCATGCCAGCTGCGAAAACAAGCAGGTCCACGTTCTCTTTGTTCTCCAGAATGGCGGCTGCGTCCTTACTGCTGATGTAGCCGACACAGTTGTAATTATTTGCCAGCTTATCGCAGATGGTGTAGGAAACATCCTGCCAATCCCTGCCCTTTGTGCAGCCGGACTTCTCCAGTCCCGCTTTGCCCACGCATTCTTCAAGGAATGTGTCCCATGTGTCTTTACAGGCGCTCGCATTTTTAAGGTCGCCGGCCTTTACGCTGCCCCGGCAGTGATAGTTTGCGTTGGCGCCGAAGGCGCATTCGTTCTCCGACAGCCCTCTCGCGTAGCACGTAAGCATGTTGTCCAGGTTGTTGCCGCAGATGCTGGCGTCATGCCTTCTGCACTTATAGTTCAACTCGGCATATTCGCTACATATCCTGTGGTCATCGCGGTTCTTCTTGTCGCCCCTACAGGAGACGTAGTCCTGTCGAGCGATCTCACAGTCGCCGTTGCTGGCGCCGTATCCACTGTTGCGATCCCGTTCCAGGGAGCACCGGCGCTCTTCCTTGTTGGCACCTGAACAGGTGTTGTGACCTTGCGGTGTCGCGGGGTGATTACCGTTACTGCCGACACGGCAGCCAATGTAGTCATTGGCATAATCAGAACACAGGGCTTTCCCTGTCTTCTTCTCGTTACGGCATTCAACATAGTCGGTCTTCATGCCCTGACACTGCTTCTTCTTGTTGCCGGCATCACGGCAATCGTTATATTCGACTGCCGCATCGCCACATATGGCGCCCTTGCCCTTTTTTGAGCCTGCAGGACATGTCACTTTCTTTGCTGCCGCCGTCTTCACTGTCTTCGCCGCCTTCGCTTTCGCCTTGGCCTTGTGCCCGTCCGGGTCGGTGTTGGTGAGGGGGTTGTCGTTGGCGTAGGCGTAGCGGTTGAGCTGGACCGAGGGGTCGGGGCTCTGGGTAAGGGTGTCGCGGCTGACGAAGCTGCCGGTGTTGGGCTGGTACCACCGGGCGGCCATGTTGACCTTGCCCGAGCTGGGGTCGGTGTAGCCGCCCTGATATCCGAGGGTGTGGGTCGCCCCGGTGCGCGTGATGACCTCCCCGAAGGGGTTGTAGGCGACCGAGTCGACCAGTGAGGTGCCGGTGGCGGCAAAGGTCCCGATGAGGTCGCCGCGCAGGTCACAGAATGCGAGCTGGGCGCCGGCGCCGTCCGACAGGCCGAGGGTGCGGCCAAGGGCGTCCCGGCCGAACATCGCGGTCTTGGTACCGGTGGCGCCGTCCGCGACGGTGACGAGATTGTTGGTGATGCCGTCGTAGGTCATGCGCTGGGTCTTGCCGCCTTGGACGCGGGTTTCGACCCGGTCGAGGGCGTCGTAGTCGTACTGCACGTCGCCGTCACTGACCATGCGCTCGAAGGCGTCGAACTTGGTGATGCGGACCATGCCGCCGCCTTCTTCGGCGAGGGTCCCGCGAGCGGTGTAGGTGTACGTACGCCCATCGCCTGCGGTCAGCCTGTTGCGTTCGTCGTAGTCATAGGTCTTGTCGCCCACCCTGATCCGATTGCCGGCCGCATCCCAGCCGTAATCGGTCTTGCCCCCGCCGGGCCCCGTCCAGGAGGTGAGCCGGTTGGCCCAATCATAGGTGTAGGTGTTCTTCCCCGCACCAGCGGTTCCGGCGGTGGTCTTGGACGTCATGTTGTCGTCCGGATCGTAGCCGTACTCGATGGACGCGATCGGTGCCGCGGCTGAGGTGGTCAGCGTGTCCTTGGTGAGCCGGTTCAAATCGTCGTAGCTGTAGGTGCGGCGGGCACCGCCCGCGCCATAGGCCATGCCGGTCAGGCGGTTGGCCTTGTCGTAGCTGTAGTCAAGGGTGGTGCCGGAGACCGGGTCCACCGATCGGGTGAGCCGGTCGCCGTTGTCCCAGCTGAAGGTAGAGGTGCCGGTGCCGTCGACGCGTTGCGTGAGCCGGTTGTTGGCGTCGTAGGCGTAGACGTTGAGGTCACCGGCGACGGCGCTGCTGGATTTGAGCAACTGGCCGCGGTCGTCGAGGCTGAAGGTCAGATCGTTCGCGGTGATCAGGCGTCCGGCCTGGTCGTAGCCGAACGTCTTGGCCTCGGTCTCGGCCTCGGCGCCCGTCCCGGTCTGCTTGGTGAGCCGGTTGAGCTCGTCGAAGGTGCGCTCGACGCGCACTCCGCCGGGGGCCAGCGTGACGGTGGGGTTGCCGCCCGCGTCGTAGGTGGCGGTCCAGGTGCGGTCCTTCGGGTCCGGGTGCTGCGCGGTGGCCGGCTCGATCGCCGTCTCCACGAGGCCGAGGCTGTTGTAGGTGGTGTAGGTGGAGTGGCCGCGTCCGTTGGTCGCGCGGGTCTGCGCGCTGGCCGCGTCGTAGCCGAAGGTGCTGGTGATCTGCTCGCTCTCGGAGACCGGCTCGACCAACTGGGTGATGCGGTTGGCCGCGTCGAAGGAGCGGGTGACGGTGTGCCCCGCCCCCGAGGTGTTGCTGATCGGGTTACCGGCCAGGTCGTAGCCCGTCTTCCGGGTACGCAGCACGGTGCCGTTGGCGTCCAGCTCGCGGGTCTCGATCTTGCGGCCGGCCAGGTCGTAAAGGGTCTGGGAGGTGAGCCTGAGTGCGTTGGTGGTCGTGGTGGCGCGGCCAGCCAGGTCATAGCCGAAGGTGGTGGCGTTGTCGAGCGCATCGGTGTGCTTGATGAGCGCGCCGGCCGCGTCGTATGCGCGGGTGGAGGCATCGCCGGTGGGACGGGTGGTCTTGGTCAGCCTGTCGGCGTCGTCGTATTCCAGCTTGGTGACGTAGATGCCGGGTGTCGGCCTGCGCTCGATCGTGGTGAGCGTGATCTGCCGCCCGAGGTCGTCGTAGGTGGCCTCCGACCGCGCTCCTGTGGGGTCCACCGTCCATGACGCCTCACCGAGCAGGTTGTAACCGAATGTCCACGCCCCGGCCGCGGCTCCGTTGGCGGGTGGGTCGGTGACCTTGACCTTGCGACCCAGCGCATCGTAGAGGGCCGTCGTGGTCTGACCGCGCTGGTCGGTTGCCTTGATCAACTGGCCGGCGGCATCGTATTCCGAGGTTGCGGTCGGGGTGATCGGCTGCCCGCCGGGCGGGGTGTAGACAGGCAGGGTCTGAGCGGTAGCGCGCCCAGCCCGATCGTAGGTCACCGTGGTGTTGCGGCCTTCGGGGTCGACCTGATGGGTGCGCTCGCCGAAGGTGTTGTAGCCCAGCTTGGAAGTAGGCCGGTCACTGACGGCGGCGCCGCCGTTACGCTCCACCTGGACGGCGGGCAGTTGCAGCAGCACCGGCAGCCCGGCCGCGTTGTAGGTCACATTGGTGGTGAAGTCGGCCGCGTTGGCCCCCGTGGCGTTGCCACGTGGGTCGGTCATCGCGGTCACCAGACCGCGATCATCCACGGTGAGCGTGGTGACCAGGTCGGCGCCGTCGTTGCGGACGGTCTGCCGGATCGGCTGGTCGAGTACGTCGTATTCGAACTCGGACACCTCGCTCCGGCTGGTGGCCGCGCCAGTGCGCGTCATCTTGGTCACGTTGCCGTTTGCGTCGTAGGCGAAGCTGGTTTTGCGTGCCAGTGTCTCTGGGGCCGCCACCTGCGAAGTGGTCCGTCCGGCGGCGTCGTAGGCGGCGTCGATGCGCAGCGTGCCGCCACCGGTGGTCTGCCTGGTCAGGAGCCCGGCCGCGTCATAGACCCGCGAGTCCAGCACAACGTCGCGGCCGGTGCCGGAGCCGTTCAGCGCGGCGCCTTTGGCGATCTGCTCGAACGGCAGGTTGTCGGCGTAGTAGGTGTAGGCGGTGGTGCGGCCCATCGCGTCGGTCTTGGACGCCACCCGGCCCGCCGGATCGTAGGCGATCGACTCCATCACCACGTCGGTGGCCTGCTGGGGGGCGAGCGGACTGCCCGTCCATCCCTTCAGCACCGTTGTGGCCAGCTGGCCACGCGGCGTGTAGGTGTAGGCCAGAGTGGCGCCGCGCGGGTCGGTGGAACTAACCTTCTGGCCCTTGGGGTCGTAGCCGAACCTGGTGACCGCGCCCTCGGAGCCGGTGATCGTCTCCTGCCGTCCGTAGGCGTCGTAGGTGTAGGTCGTAGTCCGCGCCGCGTCTCCACCCGTCGCATCCGCGCTGGTTTCGGTCAACAGCAGGCCGTCGGCGTCGTAGGTGGCAGACCACTTCGGCGTGTGGGTCTTGCCGGTGAGCTCGTTCTTGATCCCGAACTCGGTCCTGGTCAGCGCCTTGCCCAGGCCGTCGTAGGTGAACGTGCTGGTCACACCCTCGGGGTGCGCCTTGGAGATCTCCGTCGTGGCGATCACCCGGCCGAACGCGTCGTGAGTGTGCTTCCTCACCAAACCGGACGGCAGAATCTCGCTGACCAGGTCACCGGCGGCGCTGTACGCGTACGTGGTCTCGTTGCCCTTGAAGTCCTTGGCTGACTTCACCAAGCCCGCGGGCATGGTGCCGCCGCCGGTCGCGGGCTCGGTACCGTCGGTGTAAATCTTGCTCGTGCTGCGACCGGTCGGGAAATCCTCCGTGGCCGGGGTGGTGACCTTTATCTCTTCGCCGAAGGCGTTGTATGCCCACGAGGTCTTGTAGGTCTCATCCGCGGCCGAGCCTGACCGGGCGTCGCGTTGGGCGACCTTCGCGTCGTTGCCCGGGTCGAACGGCTTGTCCACGTTGACGAAATAGGAGTAGTACTCCGTGTGGCACTTGTCCGCGGTACGGCACGTCTTCTTCGACAGCAGGTTCCCGCGCTCGTTGAACGCCGATTCCACCACGTTGCCGTTGGCGTCGATCACCTTGGCCGGGTACCCGCCTACGTCATACGCCCACTTGGTGGTCGCGCTGGCCTGGTCGGTATGCGACACCGGCCGGTAGCCGCGCTGTGCGTCGTCCACATAGGTGACCACGCCGTTGTGCGGGTCGGTCACCTTCACCGTCATGAACGTCGACAGCGTCGTCTGCTTCTCATACACCGGCTCCGCGAGGGTCCACTTGCCGCCGTTGGCGTCGACCTGCGTGGCCAACCGGCCCCCGTCGGGGTTGTAGGTGTTGACCACCCAGGCTCGGCCGGACGGCAACGTCACCCGCGTCAGCTGCGGCTGCGGCTTCCCGGCCGCGAAGTGCCGCGCCACCGCTGCTACACCGAGCGGCTTGCCGTACACCGCCACCTCGTCGATGTCGCCGTTGAACGGGAAGACCGCGGCCGTGCCGGTCGTGAACGGCCAGGCCGAGGAGCCGTAGCCGGAGCCGATCCGGGTCTCCACCATGTCACCGTGCTGGATCTCCCCGGCCAACGTGCCCGCCGCGACACCGTCCAGGTAGAGCGTCTGGGTATGCTCCGCCGGCGTCGAGTCGGTGGCAGGCTTGGTCTCCACCGCAGACAGCACCACATGGTGCCAGGCTCCGTCGTTCACCGCCCCGGTGGAGGTGATCGGGCTTTGCGCGACGGTGGAGAGGCCGGTGAAGAACTGGCCACGTAGCTTGCCGTCGGTGCCGACGTACACCACCGGCGCGGACGCCGACGGCGTGTTGTCGGCGGTGTTCTGCATGCCGATGACCGTGCCGGAGACGGTGGTCTTGAACCACGCCTCGACCGCCAGTTCCCCGCCCTGGCCGCTCACGGCGTTCCGCGGCAGCTGCACGAAGGTCGAGGTCGTCGCTCCCTTGAAGCGCATCGCGGTGTCCGGCGACCCGGCCGGCGCACCCGGCACCTGGGCGCCGAGGTCGGCCGGGGTGGTCCCGTTCAGCTTGGCCTGCTCCTCGGTGATGTTCCAGCCCGCCGCGCTCGCGACGGTGGCGCCGGTACGGGTCTCTGCTTCGTTCAGCCGGTAGTAGTACTCTGGCCGCGAATCGGTGATCACACTCTTGTACCGCGAGCTTGCGCCGTAGGTGTAACCGTTGCAGGCGGTCGCCGAAGTAGGCGGGCACACCTTGACCAGCTGATCACCCTCGTAGGTGTAGGTCCAGGTCAGTGGGTTGCCGTCCACCGGGTTGGTGGACACGCTCGTCACGTGGTTCCCCGCCCAGGTGAATGACAGCGAGCGGCCGCCCGTGGCGGTCACCTTGGTCAGCTTGCCATCGGTGCCGCGGGTCAGCTCCTGCGCGCGTCCCCGATGATCTGTGATCTTCGTGAGGAGGCCGGAAGCATCGAACCAGTAGGAAGTGGCCGACTTGTCCATCAATCGCCAGCCACCCGCTTGCTCGGCGGCCAGCGTCGCGAATGTTCCCTGCGGGGGTGCGAAGGTTCCATTGCCCGTCGGCGCGAACCGCATCTGCTCGCCGCCCGGGTAGGTCACCAGCAGGCTGCCGGTCGGCTCCGTCTCGATCCGCATGTCCCAGCGGGTCGTCCACCCGGCACCGAACATGCCGTCGGTTCGCGGGTCCAGGCTGTTGTAGGTACGGCTCACCGACAGTGGCGGTCCTACCACCGCCACTGAGGCGTCGGTGGCGGAGTGCGCGAAGTTGCCCGAGGTGTGATTGAACTCGCGGCCCTGCGTGCCGGCGGCCAGCAGCCCGTTGATGTTGCCCTGCTCCGGTGCGGGGGTGAAGGTTCGCCACGAGGAGGTCACCGTGGTGTAGGTCGTGGCCGCCTTGGCCATCCACGAATACGTCTCACCCCACTTCAACCGCTTGTCGTTGACCTGCCAGGTGCCTTCTTTGGTCCACTCTTCGGTCGTCTCCGCGGAGTCCTTGCACCAGCGCCAGTTCGGTGCGGTGCCCGCGCAGAGCTGGAACCAGTACTTGACCTCGCCCTTGTTGAAGGGCCGCGCATTCGCCGACAGCACCGGCGTCAGGGTGTCCACCTGGCTGTTGTGCGCCGGGGAGAACGACTCGAACGGCAGCGCCGCCACGGTCGCGTACACCCAACCCGACCACGGGCCCGACACTCCGGAGGTGGTCGTGGCCCGTGCTCGCCAGCGGATGTGCCAGCCGTCGGTCAGCTTCTCGGCCGGTACGACCGCCCAGGCGTTGGTCCCGGACGCGTATTCCTTGTCAGAGGTGCCCGACCAGATCAGGCCCGTGCCCTCGTCACCGGTGGCCGGGTCGTGCTCCATCTCGACATTGAGCTTGCTGGGCCGGTTTTCCGGGTCGGTCACCTTGGCGTACATCCACGGCGTCAACGACTCTGCCGTCCACGACGTCGTGCCGCGAATCGCCGGACTCATCCCCAAGCCGTCAATGCTCGGCTTGTGGAGGTCCACGGTGGCGTTTTGCCAGGGGGACCATTGGCCTTCGACGCCTGCGGTGGTGACGCCGCGTACTCGCCAGCGGATCTTCATGCCGTCGGTGAGTTTCGCTGCCGGTACCTGTACCCAGGCGTTGCCGCCGGAGGTGTAGGAGGTGGTGCCCTTGCCGGACCAGATCAGTCCGGTGCCCTGTGCGGGTGTGGCCGGGTCGTGTTCGATTTCCGCGCCCAGCACCAGCTTTGATCCGCCGGCGTCGGTCACCTTGGCATACAGCCATGGTGTGGCCGAGGCCAGTGTCCAGGAGTCGGTGCCGCGGGTGGCCGGCACCGCGCCCAGGCCGTTGCCGGCGGTCCCGCTCACCGCGACCGTGGCCGCCTGCCATTCTGACCACGGTCCGGCTATTGCGGTGGAGGTTGTGGTGCGTACTCGCCAGCGGATCAGCCAGCCGTCCTTGAGCTTGCCCGCTGTCACGG
>NZ_JBHMBS010000189.1:0-534 GCF_042428775.1 Streptosporangium vulgare
GTTCTTATAATCAATCACATTCCCTGTTACCAGAATCATCCCGAAAGCATTCAAATAGGACGCGGCATTATAGCGGCATCACTTTTATGAGTCGAGAACGGTTATTGCGCGCTGTCGCGTATTTTTTCACAATTCCCGGGCAATTTTCGTCTGAATGCTGGGCAAAAAGCGCAAAATCCAGACAAAACAAAACGGCCCGCAGGCCGTTTTTCATAAAATCTTTAGCAACATACTGGAAAAGCGCCGACAGTTGCAAATGCGTTTTTACGCGATGCTTCCTGCTCCACGACAGGGAGGAGAGGCAAAGACGGTGTCCTGCAACCCTTCCCACTCCTTAATAGTGTAAGTATGCAGAGCCAGCGCATGAACGGTAGTAGAGAGTTCCTCCGCTAAAGTACTGTAAATCATTCGATGACGATTCAGAAAACGTTCACCCGTAAAACGATCGCTGACCAGCACAACTTTAAAATGGCTTTCAGAGCCGGCTGGGACATTGTGACGATAGCTTTCATCCACTACTTCGAGGAATACGGG
>NZ_JBHMBS010000190.1:0-533 GCF_042428775.1 Streptosporangium vulgare
CGCAAAAGAATGCTTTTTGCAACGCTGGTGGCGGTTGCCGCTGGAGAACGACATTATCAAAGATGGGCGGATTGTTGATGCGCAGCAGCTGGCTAAAACGTTGTTACCGTGGAGGCGCGAACTGCCGCAGCGTCATCACATTATGTTGGCGTTTCCCGCCAGTCGCACATTACAGCGGTCTTTTCCGCGCCCGTCGATGTCCCTTGGTGAGCGGGAGCAAACGGCCTGGCTGTCAGGGACGATGGCCCGCGAGCTGGATATGGATCCGGACTCCCTGCGCTTCGATTACAGCGAAGACTCACTCAGTCCCGCCTATAACGTGACTGCCGCGCAAAGCAAAGAGCTGGCAACGCTGCTTACTCTGGCAGAAAGGTTGCGTGTTCATGTGAGCGCGATCACCCCGGATGCCAGTGCATTACAGCGATTCCTGCCTTTTTTACCTTCTCATCAGCAATGTCTGGCCTGGCGTGATAACGAACAGTGGCTGTGGGCGACGCGCTATAGCTGGGGGCGCAAACTGGCGGTGGGGATGA
>NZ_JBHMBS010000191.1:0-532 GCF_042428775.1 Streptosporangium vulgare
CATAATGAATTTATTGTTTGGCCTTTACGAATCAGGATAATAGTTAACCGGGCACGTTTTTTAATGTTAACAAGCTGATACCATCAGATTTCATTGAATAAATATTGGTTGTGTGATTTTGCATTCTGCGGGAAGGGATATCATTTAATTATAAATTAAATGAATGTGATTTCTGTTTTTCATTAAGTATTCCTAACAACTTAATGTAGATATTTTAAATGTCTCCAGGCTATTTCACCAGGTTATCATTTGATGCTAACCTTCTGACACATGCAGTGGAGTTGTTGTGCAGCAGGAGTATGCTGATATGAAAGTGAATGCTAAGGATAATTTATTCGCTTAATCTATTAATTTGCTGGAAACATTTAAGGAATGAATATCCTGAATAAACCATCATAATTTTTAGACAGTGGATGTGGAGGAAATATGTTGCCAGGATGCTGCAAAAATGGAATTGTTATCAGTAAAATACCTGTTATGCAAGCAGGGTTAAAAGAGGTCATGAGGACTCACTTCCCTGAATATGAAATAA
>NZ_JBHMBS010000192.1:0-530 GCF_042428775.1 Streptosporangium vulgare
CAGGCGTTTTGCGGTCATCGTCGCGCTATTATGGAAGGGCCAGGTGGCCTGTGGTGGGGAACCATCCTTACTATCACCCTTGGTGAAGCATCGCGCGGGACACCGATCAACGATATCGCCACCAGCCTGGCAGTGGGGATTGCACTCTCCGGCGTGCTGACGATGTTGATTGGTTTTAGCGGATTAGGCCATCGCCTGGCACGGTTATTTACGCCGTCGGGGATGGTCTTGTTTATGTTGATGCTGGGCGCGCAGCTGACCACTATCTTTTTCAAAGGTATGCTCGGGCTGCCGTTTGGCATAGCCGACCCGAATTTTAAAATTCAGTTACCGCCGTTCGCGCTCTCGGTGGCGGTGGTGTGCCTGGTACTGGGGATGTTTATCTTCCTGCCGCAACGTTTTGCCCGTTATGGCCTGCTGGTCGGCACCATAACCGGCTGGTTGTTGTGGTACTTTTGCCTTCCTTCTTCGCACTCGCTCTCCGGTGAGTTGCCCTGGCAGTGGTTCCCGCTCGGCAGTGGCGGTGCTTT
>NZ_JBHMBS010000193.1:0-526 GCF_042428775.1 Streptosporangium vulgare
GCGGTCGAAGGTGGGGCTGGCGATTGGGACGAAGTCGTAACAAGGTAGCCGTACCGGAAGGTGCGGCTGGATCACCTCCTTTCTAAGGAGCACCGGCTCTTTCTGATCACAGCTTCGGCTGGGTGGGAAGGGTCTACGTCGTGTTCGTGAGCGAACGTCTCACGCTCGGCACGCTCATTAGTGGAGCACTGGCTACTCAACCGGATCGTGTTGGCCGGGACCGCTAGTACCGCCCTCCTCGGAGGGAGTGGGAACGGGGCCTCGCGTACATCGGACTGGTTGAACACACTGTTGGGTCCTGAGGAAACGGACCTTGGTTCGGGGCTGCTGCCGGTTGGTGGTGGCCCTGGTGCCTGCCTCGGGTTCGGGGTGGGTGTCTGTTTGGCCTCGTGCGGGACCGGCCTCCTGTCAGACCAGCTCACATCTCATGCGCATGCTTGTGTGGGGGTGGTGGGTGTTGGTGGTGGGGTGGGTTTGGTCGCTGTTTGTTGTTTGAGATTTGCATAGTGGACGCGAGCATCTTTGT
>NZ_JBHMBS010000194.1:0-526 GCF_042428775.1 Streptosporangium vulgare
AGCGATTTGCCGGATGAGCAAAGGGAAAACCAGTCCCGGCGGATGAAAGCCCAGGGTTGATACCGCAAAACACGCCCCGTAACCCTGGAGCCAAAATATCCTCAACCATATTTACTCCTTTCTAACATCACCAGGAAAAGTATAACGGATTGAAAATACATTGTTTATAAAAACAGCAGGCGCGCGGTAATGGCTGGATTGCGACACGGAGTTACTTTATAATCCGCTACCATGGCCCCTTAGCTCAGGGGTTAGAGGAGGCGACTCATAATCGCTTGGTCGCTGGTTCAAGTCCAGCAGGGGCCACCAGATATAGCAAAGGCTGACGAGAAATCGTCAGCCTTTTTCTTTTTATATATCAGTTACTTTGCGTGCCAGTAAGCCGCTGCACGTACCCGCTGTGGGTCATACTGTTCCGCTTCAAAGCGGCGGCTTAAATTCTTAACGACTTTACCTTCGCCGGTTATCCAGATGAAGTAATCATCGGCAGGGATTTGCATCTGCGCCAGACGCGCATCTACCGCCT
>NZ_JBHMBS010000195.1:0-525 GCF_042428775.1 Streptosporangium vulgare
CCATTAATGCCGTGAAAGCAGTAAACGCCGCGCGGATGGCGATGCGCCGCACCTCGGCACCGCGTGTTTCACTCGATAAAGTGATCGAGACGATGTATGAAACCGGCAAAGATATGAACGATAAATACCGCGAAACATCACGCGGAGGACTGGCCATTAAAGTGGTCTGCGGCTGACATTGCTGTCAGCTTTCATCCTTGGGTGCACAAATGTGCACCTTTTTTTTGTGATCTGCCGCAAATAGAGAATGAATATTCTCCTGCGATTAATTTAGTAGAAAATTCTTATCCATCTCCGTTATTTCAAAGTCTTGATTGTGAAGATTTTCTCTGACCTCGCGCGTATCATTTCTTTATTCTAATAACTCGCCTGCAAAAACGTAGACCGCATATCGCCTTGATGCGGCTCGGAAAAAAATAATAAGCCCTACAAAATATTGAGCGAGAAATTATGGAAATTGCACCGAATAAAGGCGGCATTGCAGACGCTTCGACCCCGGCGGGTCGTGCTGGAATGAGTGAGAGC
>NZ_JBHMBS010000196.1:0-519 GCF_042428775.1 Streptosporangium vulgare
CCGAGGCCAGTGTCCAGGAGTCGGTGCCGCGGGTGGCCGGCACCGCGCCCAGGCCGTTGCCGGCGGTCCCGCTCACCGCGACCGTGGCCGCCTGCCACTCCGACCATTGGCTGGCCACTCCGGTGGAGGTGGACACCCGCACCCGCCAGCGGATCAGCCAGCCGTCCTTCAGCCTGCCCGCTGTCACGGTGGGGGTTTCCAGCCAGCACTTGGTCGTCGTGTGACACCCGCCACTGGACAGGTCACCGCTGCCCGACCAGATCAGCCCTGAGCCCTGTGCGCTGACCGAGGGGTCGTGTTCGACTTGTGCTTCCAGGCGTAGTGGTCGTGACTCGGGGTCGCTGCCGTAGGCGGAGAAGGTGGGCTGGGCGGAGGGCAGTGTCCACAATCCCGATGTCTGCTGGCCTGGGTAGGCCGAGATCTCCGACACCACGGGTTTGGAGGCATCGACTCGTCCGGCTTGCCATTCTGACCACGGTCCGGCTATTGCGGTGGAGGTTGTGGTGCGTACTCGCCAGC